>CAKSZS010000013.1 GCA_934525845.1 uncultured Faecalibacterium sp.
AGCGGCCGACGAGGCTCGAACTCGCTACCTCCACCTTGGCAAGGTGGCGCTCTACCAGATGAGCTACGGCCGCATATACGGCATAGTATTCACTGTGCCGATTTTGGTGCCTCCGATCGGAATCGAACCAATGACACGGGGATTTTCAGTCCCCTGCTCTACCAACTGAGCTACAGAGGCATAACCGGTGCATTTGTCCCTGCACCCTCCCGAATTCTCATGAATCGGGGCCCCCGCAAAGATCTGCGAAGCAGAGGTTTGTGGGGAAGAGGAGGAATTTCAGCGTTTGCTGCGGCGGTCCTGCGTGCAGGACTGCCAGGCAAACCGCTGACATTCCGACGAAGCGACCCGGATCGGGCTCGAACCGACGACCCCCAGCGTGACAGGCTGGTGCTCTAACCAACTGAGCTACCGGGCCACATGGTGGAAGTTAACGGGCTCGAACCGCTGACCCTCTGCTTGTAAGGCAGATGCTCTCCCAGCTGAGCTAAACTTCCACATAAATGGAGCGGCCGACGAGGCTCGAACTCGCTACCTCCACCTTGGCAAGGTGGCGCTCTACCAGATGAGCTACGGCCGCATACTCCATGTGGCGTCCCGGGCTTGTCTCCCGGCGACGTCGATTATTATACCGCATCCCTCCCGGGTTGTCAACCACAAATTTGCATTTTTTGAAAAAATCTTCTATTTTTCAAAGTTTCCGCATTCCATCGTGCAAAGTCTCTCCCGGCCGCTTTTACCGGCGGGGCGGGCAGCTTCAAGTTTGCCATGGCATACACGAAGAAAATTGATTTGCTTTCTCCGGGCACTGCTATTATAATAGAATGGTCAATATGTCGCTTGAAGTCAGGCGTCTGTGGCTCCGCCGGGGCAGACAGGCGCGTTTTCTTGCGCGGAGATGGAAATGTCAGCATAAAGGAGCATACACGATGTATAAGATCACTGAAAAGGTCGCGCTGAACCCCACCGTGACAAAGATGGTCATTGAAGCCCCGCTGATCGCCAAAAAGGCAAAGCCGGGTCAGTTCATCATTGTCCGCCCGTTTGAGGACAGCGAGCGCATCCCCCTGACGGTCGCCGGTTACGACCGCGAGGCCGGTACCGTGGAGATCATCTTCCAGATCGTCGGCGGCACCACCATGGAGCTGAACAGCCTGAAGGTGGGCGACAGCGTCCATGATTTCGTCGGCCCGCTGGGCCGTGCCACCGAGGTGGACGGCCTGAAGAAGGTGTGCGTGGTCGGCGGCGGCGTGGGCTGCGCCATTGCCCTGCCCATTGCCAAGGAACTGCACGATCAGGGCTGTGTGGTGCACAGCGTCATCGGCTTCCGCAACAAGGATCTGCTGATCCTGGAGGACGAGTTCAACGCCTGCAGCGACGAGCTGCGCATCATGACCGATGACGGCAGCTACGGCACCAAGGGTGTGGTCACCGCCGCACTGGACGAGCTGGTGGAAGCCGGCAACCAGTACGATCTGGTCATCACCATCGGCCCGCTGATCATGATGAAGTTCGTGGTCAAGACCTGCCAGAAGCACGGCCTGAAGAGCATCGTTTCCATGAACCCCATCATGATCGACGGCACCGGCATGTGCGGCGGCTGCCGCCTGACCGTGGGCGGCCAGACCAAGTTTGCCTGCGTGGACGGCCCCGACTTTGACGGCGACCTGGTGGACTTTGACGAGGCCATGGCCCGCGGCACCATGTACCGCCCGTTTGAGGCACATGCCCGTGAGGCAGCCTGCAATCTGTTCAAGACTCAGGAGGGAATGTAAGATGGCTTTCAATATGGATCCCAAAAAGTGCCCCATGCCCACCCAGGACCCCAACGTCCGCAACAAGAACTTCAAGGAAGTTGCTCTGGGCTACACCGAAGAAATGGCCATCAACGAGGCCAAGCGCTGCATCCACTGCAAGAACAAGCCCTGCCAGTCCGGCTGCCCGGTGGGCATCGACATCCCGGAGTTCATCGCACATGTGGCCGAGGGCGACTTTGAGGCCGCTTATCAGGTCATCAACCGCTCCTCTTCCCTGCCCGCTGTCTGCGGCCGTGTCTGCCCGCAGGAGAGCCAGTGCGAGGGCAAGTGCACCCGCGGCATCAAGAACGAGCCCGTGGGCATCGGCCGCCTGGAGCGCTTTGTGGCCGACTGGCACCGCGAGAACGTGCACACCGCACCCGTCGTTCCGGAGTGGAACGGCCACAAGGTGGCCATCATCGGTGCAGGCCCTGCCGGCCTGACCGCTGCAGGCGACCTGGCCAAGCTGGGCTACAAGGTGACCGTGTACGAGGCCCTGCATGTGGCCGGCGGCGTGCTGATGTACGGCATTCCCGAGTTCCGTCTGCCCAAGGCCATCGTGCAGCAGGAGATCGACGGCCTGAAGAAGATGGGCGTGGATTTTGAGTGCAACATGGTCATCGGCAAGGTGCTGACCATCGACGAGCTGATGGGCGAGTACGGCTACGAGGCCGTGTTCGTGGGCTCCGGTGCCGGTCTGCCCCGCTTCATGGGCATCCCCGGCGAGAGCCTGAAGGGCGTGTACTCTGCCAACGAGTTCCTGACCCGTTCCAACCTGATGAAGGCTTACCTGCCCACCAGCAAGACCCCCATCCGCACCGGCAAGAAGGTCGCCGTCGTGGGCGGCGGCAACGTGGCCATGGATGCTGCCCGCAGTGCCCTGCGCCTGGGTGCCGAGACCGTGTACATCGTCTACCGCCGCGGCATGGCCGAGCTGCCTGCCCGTAAGGAGGAGGTCGAGCACGCCGAGGAAGAGGGCATCATCTTCAAGACCCTGTGCAACCCCGTGGAGATCCACCCCAACGACGAAGGCTTCGTCAAGTCCATCACCTGCGTGGAGATGGAGCTGGGCGAGCCCGATGCTTCCGGCCGCCGCCGCCCCATCGAGAAGAAGGGCAGCGAGTTTGAGCTGGACGTGGACACCGTGATCATGAGCCTGGGCACCAGCCCCAACCCGCTGATCCGCTCTACCACGCCCGGTCTGGAGACCAACAAGCACGGCTGCATCGTCACCGACGGCGACGACGGCAAGACCAGCCGTGACGGCGTGTACGCCGGCGGCGATGCCGTGACCGGTGCCGCCACCGTCATCAAGGCCATGGGTGCCGGCAAGGCAGCCGCCAAGGCCATTGACGAATACATCCGGAACAAGTAAGTTTTTTCAAACCTACAATCCCCTGTTTCCGCCTGGAAACGGGGGATTTTTTCTTTTTGATAGATTTTCGCAGTTTTATTGGCATTTCATTTACAAGAATGGTTCATTTATGATATAATAGGTTTATCTTTGAAGGTTTTGCGCGGTTTCCGGCGCAGCTGCCCGATTTTGGAGGAGAGTCCCATGCATCCGCTGATCGTACTGGTTCTGATTTTCGATGTACTCATCGCCGTGTCCTCGGTGCTGAACCTTGTGAACATGATGCGCGTCAACCTGATGGTGGAGGAGCGCAGGGCCGAGGCACTGACCGTGCAGCGGGTACGGGTGCAGAAGGCCGCCGCCGGGAAGGGCGGCATCCTGGCTTCCTGGTACGGCGTGTACGCCTGCCCGGCCAAGGACGGTACCGGCGAGTTCACCTCTTCAAATCCCTATGGCAGCGAGGCCGCCGTGCCCGCTTCCACCACCGTGGTGCCCCTCAAGTCCTCCGGTGTGCTGGAGCAGTGCGACATCGCCGCCCACCTGCGCCGCCGCCTTGTCCCGCTGTGGATCACGGTGGCCGCATTCTCGGCTCTGCTGGCGGCTTTCGTCCGCCTCTGAGCAGGCTCTTTTCCCCTTCTCGTCTTTTCGGCACACGGCTTTTTCCCTGCGGCCCTCTGACCCACAGGCTGCCGGGGCGCGGTACGATGCCGGAAAAATATAAGTATAAAGGAAGGCAATTATGGAACTACTGAAACTACTTGGCATTGTCATCGTCATCGCTGGCTTTGCACTGAAGCTGGACTCCATTCTGGTCATTCTGGTGGCAGCCGTTGTGACTGCACTGGTTGGCGGTCTGGGCCCGGTCACTCTGCTGGAAACGCTGGGCAGCACCTTTGTGGCAAACCGCAGCATGGCCATCTTCATCATCGTGATGCTGGTCACCGGCACGCTGGAGCGCAACGGCCTGCGTGAAGCAGCCGCTGCCCTGATCGGCAAGTTCAAGGGTGCCACCTCCGGCCTGGTCATCGGCATCTACGGCGTGATGCGCTCGGTCTTTGCAGCCTTCAACGTGGGCTTTGGCGGCGTGGCCGGTTTCGTGCGCCCCGTCATCATGCCCATGGCCGAAGGTGCCATTGTAGCACAGGGCTATGAGCCCAATGAGGAGCATGTCGAGGAGCTGAAGGGTATGGCTGCCGGCATGGAGAACATCACCTGGTTCTTCGGTCAGGTCCTGTTCGTGGGCGGCTCCGGCGGCCTGCTGGTGCAGAGCACTTTGGCCGGCCTGGGCATCGAGGTGGAGCTGGCCCAGCTGGCTGCCATCGAGATCCCCGTGTGCATCATTGCCACTGTGGTCGCCATCGTATTCTATGTGATCAAGGATCGCAAGATGATCCAGAAGTACTATAAGTAAGGGAGGACAGAAGAATGAGCTTTTTTATGAGTGCTGATTACAGCCTGTCCACCAAGGTGATGGAGATCATCTACTTTATCATCGGCCTGCTGTGCATCTACTGCGGTGTGAAGAACCTGAAGGATAAGGAGAACCCGGAACCCGTGGGCACCTTTATCTTCTGGGCCGTGCTGGGCGTCGTGCTTGCCCTGGGCCGCTGGCTGCCCGCTCTGGTGAGCGGCATCCTGGTGGTGGTGATGTGCATCCCCGCCATCCTCAAGAAGGTCAAGAAGGGCGCTGTCTCTGCCGCCACCAAAGCCGAGACCGAGGCTACCTATGAGAAGATCGGCATGAAGATCTTTGTCCCCACCCTGAGCATCGGCGTGCTGGCCGTTATCTGCGCCATCACCGGCATGGGCATCGGCCTTTCTGCCCTGAACGGCGTGGCCTTGGGTGTGGCCCTGGCCGTTATCCTGCTGATGATCATGAACCGCGACAACAAGCCCTCCACCTTCCTGAACGATTCCGAGCGCATGCTGTCCACCGTGGGCCCCCTGTCCATGCTGCCCATGCTGCTGGCCTGCCTTGGCTCCGTCTTCACCGCTGCCGGTGTCGGCGATGTGATCTCTGACCTGGTCAGCCACATCATCCCCGAGGGCAATGTGAACGCCGGTATTGTGGTGTACGCCATCGGCATGATGCTGTTCACCATGATCATGGGCAACGCCTACGCCGCCATCACCGTGATGACCGTGGGCATCGGCTACCCGTTCGTGCTGGCCCACGGCGCAAACCCGGTGGTCATCGGCATGCTGGCTTTGACCTGCGGCTTCTGCGGCACCCTGTGCACCCCCATGGCTGCAAACTTCAACACCGTGCCCGTGGCACTGCTGGATATGAAGAAGCCCATGGGCGTCATCAAGAATCAGGTTCCTGTCGCCATCATCATGATGGTGGTCCAGATCGTGATGATGATCCTCCTGAAGTGATTTTTTTGTTAGATTGAGTGATTCAATGGAACAGGCAATTCAGCACGGAGCCGATATCATTATTCGCGACTGGGTCCGGCTCCGTGCAGGCGAACGCATCCTGATCGTATCCAGCCAGAAGTATGCTGTCGAGGTGGCAGCCATGCAGAAAGCCGCACAGGCGATGGGCAGCGTGGCGGATGTTTTGATGCTGGACGACCTGCACGAGCAGGTGGGCCAGTATTTCGACGACCGCGAGGACGCCTTTGACCCCTACAACGCCGTGATCGGTGCTGCCGAGTATTCCCTCATCACCACACGGGCCGTCAAGCGGGTCATTGCCCGCCGCAACCGGTTTTTGTCGCTGCCGCTGAGCACCAGCAACGGGCAGTCCCTGCTGAGCTACGACTTCCTGAACATGAGCCTGCCCAAAAGCAGGATCATGGCCAGCATCATCATGGCCTGCTACCAGAACGCCAGCCACATCCATGTGACCACGGAGCTTGGCACGAACCTGGATCTCAACATCGAAGGGCGTGTGCCCGGCTTCTTCAACGGCTGCTGCCACGACGGCAAGGGCCTTTCCTCTGCCAGCGTGGAAGTGTATGTGGCACCGGTGGAGAGCGACACCAACGGCACCCTGATCCTGGACGGCTCCATGGGCTATATCGGCATCGTGGACAGCCCCGTGCGGGTGGAGCTGCGCGGCGGCCGCATCGTGGAGATCGAGGACAATGCCAGCGGCAGGCGGCTCAAGCAGTTTCTGGCCCGCTTCCACGACCCGGAAAACATGGTGGTGGCGGCGGAGTTCGGCATCGGGCTCAACACCCACTCCCGCTGTGCAGGCAACTGCTACATCGAGGACGAATCCACCTATGGCACCTTCCATATCGGGTTCGGGCGCAACATCGCGTTGGGCGGTGTGCAGGATGCTTCCGGCCATTACGATCTGGTCACCCACGCTCCCTGCATCTATGTGGACAACCGCATGATCATGGATCACGGACAGCTCACTGTTCTGGAGCCGTCCATTTATATCTGAGAATCGAGGCTTTTTACTATGAAGATTCTGCTCACTGGATTCAATCCGTTCGGCGGCGAATCCGTCAACCCCGCTTTCGAGGCGGTCAAGCTGCTGCCCGACACCATCGCCGGTGCCGAGATCGTCAAGCAGGAGATCCCCACCGAGTTTATCCGTGCCGGTGAGGTGCTGGAAGCTGCCATGAACGCCAACAAGCCGGATGTGGTCATCTGCATCGGCCAGGCAGGCGGCCGCTCTGCCATTACCCCGGAGAAGGTCGGCATCAACATCATGGATGGCCGCATCCCCGACAACGCAGGCTATCAGCCCGTGGACGTGACCATTCAGGAGGACGGCGAGACCGCCTACTTCACCTCCCTGCCGGTCAAGGCCATGGTGCAGAAGATGAAGGACGCCGGCATCCCCGCCGCCCTGTCCTACACCGCTGGTTCCTACGTCTGCAACTACCTGATGTACACCCTGCTGTACCTCATCGACAAGAAGTTCCCCGGCGTGCGCGGCGGCTTCATCCATGTGCCCTACGCCATGGAGCAGGTCGTGAACAAGCCCCTGGGCACCCCCAGCATGGATCTGCATCAGATCGCCCGCGGTCTGGAAAAGGCCGTTGAGGCCATCGTGGAGAACGATACCGACATCGCTGTCAACATGGGCACCACCCACTAACGTTCCTGCATTTCCAGCGGGGCCGTTGTACGAGAGATCGTGCGGCGGCCCTGCTTTTTTGCGCAAAAAAGGCACCCGGCAGTGTTTTTGCTGCCGGGTGCTTTGGTTTTGGGGATGGGTTTATGCCGCGATATCCACCGCAGCGGTAGGATAGGCCGTGCGCACACAGCGCACTGCACAGCGGGCACTGCCGCCGGTAGTACAGGTAAACAGGGTCAGATCCCAGTTGTCCTCTTCTGTCACCGTGGTCATTTTTTCGATCTGGGTGGGCTGCAGGGTCTCTACATTGTCCACCTCATAACTCCAGCGCATACCGTCCATGTCGGTAAAGTACACTTCTGCACCCGCCTGCAGCCACTTGATGGGGCTGAAATGCTTGGCGTAGTTGTGGGCACAGACCACCATGTCATCCGCATAGGTAGAGCCGCTGTAGCGGCCCGGAGCCACCTTCAGTCCTGCATAGCTCCACTCGCTCATCACGGGCAGCTCCAGCCCGATGGACGGGATGGACAGGTAGCCGATGTAGCCCCAGCCGTCAATGTCGGTGACGGTCATTTCCTGCTCAGGGTCCAGCTCCGGCTGGATCACCTCGCTGTCCGCCTTTTCCTCAATGGTCTCGTTAAGGGTCTCCTCCAGCTTGCCCAGAGCCTCCTGGGAAGCTTTGTCCGCCCGGGAAGCATCCCATTCGTTGTAGGCCAACAGGCCAAGCGCGCCCAGAATGAGCAGCGCACCCAAAATCATGCAGATCTTGCCGATTTTCTGTCTCACAATGCCGTCTCCTTTTTATTCAGCACCCAGCCTGCCGCAAACAGCAGCAGCCCGCTGCAGGCCATGACCGGGATGGGCCAGTTCAGCTGGCCGGACTGCGGCAGAACCGGAGCGTCCGGCGTGCCAGGTGCCACCGGAGCACCCGGATTGCCCGGAGCTTGGGGATTGTCCGGCGTACCAGGGGACACAGGTTCATCCGGGTTTCCCGGCGAAACGGGATCGTCCGGATTGTCGGGGTTTTCCGGGGTATCCGGATTCTCCGGCTCGGTCGGCTTGTCTGGCTCCGTGGGCTTGTCCGGTGTTGTCGGCGTATCCGGCTCTTCCGGCGGGATCTCCACCGTGGGTGCTCCCACCTTCGGGGTAGCGTCCACCTCGTAGATCCAGCTGTTTCCATCCTTCAGCGGCAGAGACACCAGGAAGGAATTGATGGCCTCATAGCCCTTGGAGTTTTCCGTCTGCACCACAAGGTACAGGCCCAGCGGCAGATTGCTGAAGGTCACCTTTCCGTCTTCGCTGACCGTACGGGTAATGCCTTCCGCAGTCAGCGGCAGCTTCGCTTCCAGCCTGGAAGCCAGACTGCTGTCGGTCAGGTCTCCCAGCGTGATACCGCACCCCTTGAAGTCCTCCATATAGGAGAACTTCAGGTCCCCGTTGCTCCGGGTCACATCCGCCACCTTGTACAGCGTCAGCTTGCCGCCGCGCAAGGCGGTGTCATTCTGGTGGTCATACAGGGTGACTTCAATGGAGCCTTTCCGGCTCAGCACGATGTTGGCGCTGGTGGCCAGCGCGGACAGCGCACAGCCCGCCAGCAGGCAGAGGGTCAGCAGCAGAGCGGCAAACCGCTGTTTCCAATTCTGTTTCATCGTCCGCTCACTCCTCGCTTTCCTTTTCCTGCACGGGCAGGTCTTTTTTGCGTCTGCGTACCAGCAGCAGCGCCGCACCGGCAGCGGTCAGACCGCCCAGAACGGCAAAGGGCGCAGTGCCCATGCCGCCGGTGGAGGGCAGCTCGTAACCGTCAAAAACGGTGTTGGTCAGAACGATCTCACCGGTCGAGATGCCCTCGTTGTTGCGGTCAGTCACAATCCAGTTTCCGGTGGTCACTTCCTGCACCACATAGTACAGTGGTGTGCCGTCCGTATCTTTGGCGGGGATGTCCTGCTTTTCCCAAGTGTAGGACCAGCCTTCGGTCGCTTTCAGGGTCACCAGGCTGCCCACAGCCGTTTTAACGTCCGGACTGTCCTTCCGATAAGAGTACAACTGCACTTCGATTTCGTCCACCGGGGCGTTGATCTCATGGTTGGTGGCCTGATCCAGCCAGACCTTGTGAACAGTGAGCTTGTTGTAACTGTTGGGCACATTCACCGTGGTCATGCTGCTGGAAGTGTTGAAGATCACATCTTCCGCTTTGATCGATATACCGTCCACGGTCAGTTCGCTGTCTGCGCCAGTGGCTTTCTGGAACGCGATCTCTTCCGTCTCATCCTTCATGTTGAAGATGAAATACCGGGGCTTGCTGTCCAGCAGATAACCATCCGGCTCCTTGGTCTCCACAATGCGGTAAAGCTTATCCGGCTGGAGACTTCCATCGTTTCCGCTTCCCGTGATGTACCACAGCAGCTGTCCATCCGCTTCAGTGGTTTTGGCATTTACGGTCTTCCAGCCGGTCCCTGCCACATACTCACTCACCTGGAAGGTGGCCCCTGCCAACGGGGCACCGGTGTAGCTGTTGGTCTTGTTCAGCAGCAGCTGACCGCGGCTGGCGGTGGCGCTGGCGTCAATGCTCAGCGACGGCTTATAGTCGCCGCTTGTATACTTGTCCTCAATGGTAACTTCATTCGTCACCGAAGGCGTAACAGCATCGCCGGGGTCCACCTCGCACTCGTATTCCAGAACGAGGGCCGTGTGGTTGGGGATCTTCATCACCAGCCAGGCTTCCTCTCCGGCAGCAGGTTCCTCAATGGTGTATCGGCTGGAACTGAGCTGTGCACCCAGCTGCACCTTGTCGTTTTCGTACTCGAACTCGTACAATTTGACCGTGCTGCGGATGCCCGACGCCTGCGCACCCTGGGAGGGAGACAGCTTATCCCGCAGGGTCACTGTATCACCGCCGTTCGCCGACAGGTCTGCGCCCGTGGGGTTGATGACCACCCGGTACTTGATCCGGTTGGTATTGCCCACCTGCTCACCGGTCTTGGTCAGAACCGTGGCTTCGCGGGTAACGGTAGTTCTGGTGGAGTCGTGCTCCTTGCCCCAGGAGGCGTTGTTGGTGTAGGTCACCTGCGAGGTCGAGGGATCGTTCCACGCAGGGTCATCTTTGAAGCGCGCTTCGTACTCATAGCGGATCTGGTGCGGTTTTCCGTCCTGCAGGGCCGTGCTGTCTTTATTCACCGTCACCGTAACGGTACGGGTTCTCTCGTCATATTTCAATGTCCAGTGGTTATCGGTTTGGCCGGAAAACGGGATCTGCACATCGTCAATGTACAGAGCATTGTTCTTTGAACTCGTTGCATCAAAAGAGGGGCCATCCGGCAGCGTGTCCACGATCTCGATATTCTCAGTGGGGTTCGCATCCGTGGTCAGCTCGATCTTATAGCGCAGGCGCTGATCCTTTACCTCTTTATAATCAACGGTACTGCCCTCGTTGTAAGTTTCCCGATTATCGGTAGACACCAGCTTCTCAAACTTTTTGTAGCTCTTGTAGCTGTCCTCGGCCGAATCGTGGGCCACGGTTTTGCTGTCCTTGCGAACCTCGGCCTCGTTTTTGTAGGTCCAAGTCTCGCCCTCTGGCGTGTTTGTGCGGTCCTCCCGCGTGGGGATCTCCGTCAGCGTCAGGATACGCGCCGGGCTGGCCGTTCCCATATCTACCGCTATTGCAAAGCTCATGACCTTCGTCTTGTGGTCCTCCGGCTGTACAGTGCTGCCGTCGGCGTTGTAATAGGTCACGGTCAAATACTGCTTTGCCTCGCTGTAATCCAGCGTGGTGTTGTCCAGCAGGGTGAGCTGCAAGTACCGCTTCAGGGCCAGCTGCAGCTCGTCGGCGTAGGCATAATGACTGCCGTCGATCGTTTTGCCTGCGGTATCCACCGCATTGTGCAGGGTGTCCACCAGCGTAAAGCTGCTGTCACCGGTGCTGTTGGTCGCGGTCAGGTTCCAGTAAGCAATATCGCCCTCGGTCTTTACATGGGTCTTGGTCAGGCCCCACTTGCCCGCATAGTTCTTTACGGTATCGTCGGCTTCGTATACCGTGCCATTTTCACCGCGCTTCAGGGTGGCCTTGTTGGTCACAGAACTGCCGTCTGCCGGGACCGTGCTGCGGAAGGTGATGGTGTACTGGCTGGTAGTTACTCTCTCCGGGAACGTATAACCATCCTCCAAGAACTTCTGCCCGTTCACTTCATCGCGGAAGCTGCCCACCGAGATCACGACATTTTCACCTGCAGGGATGGTGATGCCCTCCGGCAGGTCATCCCGCAGGGTCGTTCCGGCCAGGTAACTGCCCGAAATACTGGCAAGCGGCGTACGGACGATGATCGTCCATTCGATTAGACCTGTGCTGGCATCGTAGTTACCCGATTTCTCGATGCGCTTTTTGTCAAACGACACCTTCTGCGTTATATTTGCCGTGATCTCGCCCGCCTCGGCGTGTGCGGTGTTGCGGATCTGCGGGTACTTTGCAGCGTCCTTTTCCAGATTCTCCCGCGGGATCTTGACCATGTAGCGCAGCAGATAGCTCTCTCCTGCTTCCAGGGCAGGCAGGCCGTTGGCTTCGATCGTCGGCCGGCCGTCACTGTTCGTGGTCAGCTCCCAGTTATTGTTGTCCATCGGAGTCTTTGTGCCTTTGCTATCCACCTTATACAGCTGGATGCTGCTTTCGTCATAGCTGCCGTCCGCCAGATAAAATCTGCTCTCCACTGTGCCCAGCAGCGTGTCGGTCAGGTTTACCTTTTCCTTATCGGTGCCGTGTACCGAACTGGCGGTCACATCAAACCAGATGCAGACATTGCCGTTGTCATCGTAGTAGAGCTGGCCGGGCGTTACCTCTTTGGAGTTTGCATAGGTCTTTGTCAGGGTCAGGTCCTTTACCTTCTCGATTTCCATCGTAAACTTATCGCCAAAGTTCACCTCAAAGGTCTCCTTGTCGCCTTCGTGGTGCAGGGTGGCCTTGAACTGGAAGGTACCGTCAAACGGTGCACCATTCAAAAACGTCTGATCCGTAAAGGTCAAGGTCACCAGACCGTTTTCGTCAATGGTAAACTGACCAACCTCTTTGTCGGTGCCCTTTTGTTTGATGGGGCCGGTCTTGGTCTCGTTCAGCTGCAGACCTTTTGTCGGCAGCTGGTAGGTCAGGCTGGGGTTGTCTTGGCTGATGACATCCTTCGCCAAAGAATAATCGATGGTCAAGCGGATCTGGTCGCCGTCCTTCAGGGTAGCACCGCTGGAAATGGTCTCCCAGGTCTTTCCGTCGTCCGACAGCTTCTGCACCTGCAGGGAAGTGATGTGGCTGTCCAAAGCTCTGTCGCCGCTGTAAAGCGCGACCTGCGCAATGCCGCTGGACTCCCCAGCGATGGTCACCGTTGCGGAAACATCCTCGTCCTCAGTGCTCACCGGCTGCTGGATGCTGTCCTCGGCGGCATAGGCTCCGGTCACCGAGATCACACTGGTGACCTCCCCAGGGGTAAGGGTCAGCTGGGCCACCTGGCCCTCCACGTCACCGGAGATCACCGTCAGGTCCCCGGTATCCGGGTCCAGGCCCACCACGATGCCCACGGTCTCGTCGGTGACCACCCGGTCTTGTACCTCCGGCTGGGCCGTTTCCACTGCCATATCTGCATCCAGGTCCGGGGCCATATTGGTGTCCGCATCCAGGCCTGTATCCAGGTCCAGCAGGGCGATGCCGGCATCCTCGTTTACCACCACCTGCTCGGTGCTGGTAAGGTTGTAGATGACCAGGTCTCCCACCTGAGCGGTGGTGCCGTCCCCATCCGTGAGCCAGGGGGAGCCCCGGAGCTCACTGTGGAGGGCCTGCACACCGGCACGCTGGGGCACGGCGGTCTGGGGCACACCGGCAAACTGCAGGCAGTAGGACAGGAACATCACATCCCATTCTCCGTAAGGGTTGCCGTACCAGGCACCGTAACGGGAATAGCCGCGCACGGTCGCCTGATCTTCGGTATCCAATTTGAAGTTTTTCTCACTTTCCTGATAGCCCAGCTGGCTCTTCGCCACCGCGACCAGATCTTCCGGCCAGCTGCCGTTCAGGGTGACGTTGGCTGCAGCCTGCCACTCTTCCGGGGTCTCCACATCGACCTGCTCGTCCGCCAGGCACTCCACCGTGTGGTGGTGCTCCGGGATGGTGCACACCAGCTCTTCGGTGTAGCAGGCGTCGGTGTGGTGATGAACGGTTTCCTCGTTCGTATCCTCTGCCGGGGCGGCCGGCTCGATCACGATCGGGCGGGTGGACACCGGCACCTCGTAGGTGACCTCTTCCTCGTCCAGCTCGCCGTCTTCCTTGCCGCAGACCAGCACATCCTCCGTGGTGTAGCAGCTGTCATCGTGGACGTGCTCAAACTTGCCGCAGATCAGAGCGCCTTCTTCGTCAAAGCAGTCATCCGTGTGCTCGTGCTCTTCCTCGAAGCAGGTCAGCTCCTGCTGTTCCTCATAGCACGCATCGGTATGGATGTGCGGCACCAGAATGGTCTGGGTCTGCAGTTCATACTCCGGTTCTGCATCCACACCAAAATCGGGATCCAGATCCGCTTCCTCCGGCAGGCTGGAAGCCTCCGGGTCTTCCGGCTCGCCCTCCTCGTAACCGCAGGTCAGCACCTTTTCGTAGCAGGCCTCGGTGTGCTGGTGTTCCTCATAGCCGCAGTGATAGTCTGCCGTCATGGAAATGCCCACGCCATGCAGCTGCCAGTTGACAAACAGCGTCGTCACCAGCGCCAGTACCAGCAGCATGGCCACATAGCGCCGCGCCTCCCGGTGCCGCTGCCGGAACTGTTCCGTCAGATTTGTTATAATGTCTTTCATGCTTCGCTTCCTCTTTATTTTTGTTCTGCCGCACAGAAGTGCAACAAACGTGTATCTTTTCAAACTCATACATTATTATACCATCCGCCCACAGGATGTTCAACCAAAAAATCTCTTTTTTGCGCTTGTTTCCTTGCTTTTCCGGGCATTATTCTCTGTGCTCCGGCAGCAGATGATTCACCGCATCTGCCAGACAGCCGGTCAGCGGAAGCCAGCACAGTGCGCACACCCCATTGAATAAGGTGTGTGCATTGGCGATCTGCCGCGCAATGACCACCCGTTCGGCTCCCTGCGGCGACACAGCCTGCACCACCCGGATGAACCATGGCAGCCCCAGCCCGAACACGACCGCCCCGGACAGGTTGAAGATGCAGTGTGCCAGCGCCGTGCGTTTGGCGTCCCGGCTCTGGCCAAGCGAGGCCAGCACCGCCGTAATGGTCGTGCCGAGGTTGTCCCCCAGCAGAATGGGCAGTGCCCCCGCCAGACCCAGCAGACTGGCACCGTCCGGGCCGGGCTGAGACGCCAGATCCTGCAGCACCGCAATGGTAGCCGAACTGCTCTGCACCAGCAGGGTCATGCCGGTGCCCACCGCCGCCCCCAGTAGCGGTTTCTGCCGCACCTGCAGCATCCAGTGCCGGAACACCGGGCTTTGCGCCAGCGGTGCCGCGGCGGCGTCCATCACGGCAATGCCTTCCAGCAGCAGACCAAACGCAAACACAGCCCGCCCGGTCTGATGCGCCGCACCGTCCTTCCAGAAAAAGCCCGCCAGAAGCCCCGCGAACAGAATGCCGTACCGGGCATCTTCCAGCCGGAATGCCAGCAGCTGTGCCGTGATCGCGGTGCCGATGTTGGCGCCGAAGATGACCGGCAGCGCCTGCCGCAGATCCAGCAGCCCTGCGCTCACCAGCCCGACCACCACCACCGTAACCACGGAGCTGCTCTGCAGCACCGCCGTGACCAGCGCCCCGGCCAGAAGCCCGGACACGGGATGCTTCGTCAGCCGCTGCAGGCTGGTGCGCAGGCGGGTCTCCGCCGCGTGCTGCAGCGGAGCACTCATCTCTTCCATCGCGTATAAAAACAGCGCCAGACCGCCAAACATCTGTAGGATGCGCTGCATGTTCTGTTCCATCCTCCCCGCTCCTTTCTCTGCCTGCTTATGTGTATGCAGAACCCCCTCCCCTTTTGTGAACTTTCATTGAACATTTCAAAATGTGCTTGCAATCGGGATGCAGCAGGTATATTATTATCAAGCGTTAATTATTAACAGCTGTTAAGTATTTGCAAAAAAGGAGGGATCCTGTGTCTGCCGAAACCGAAGAAGCTTTGAACTTTCAAGGCCTGTGCCACTTTCTGGGGCGGCTGAGCAAGGCATCCAAGGCCGGTATGAAAGCTGCCCTGGCCGACAGCCCCAAATGCCATTTTCATATGCTGGAAGCCCTGCTGCACACCATCCACTGCCATGGGCAGGATGGTGCCATCTCGGTGTCCGATCTGGCCCGGGAGGTGCACCAGCCGCTGCCGGCCATCAGCCGGGGACTGCGCCAGCTGGAAGCGGACGGCCTCATTGCCCGGGAAACCGCCCCGGATGACCGCCGCAAAACGCTGGTGCGCGTCACGCCCAAAGGCTGCGAAGCCTGCCGGCAATGCGAGGACGCTTTGAGCGACTACTTTGCCTGTGTGATGGCACGGCTGGAGCCGGAACAGGTGGCTCAGCTGAATGCCCTGCGCGACGCACTGATGGACGCCATCCTAGCCGAAAACGCCGCGCGTATGACCAAGAAGGGAGAACCGAACCATGACGAAAATCTTTAAGCAGCTGGCCCGCCACTGGGCTGTCTGCCTTGTGGTGTTCGCGCTGCTGTTCGTGCAGGCGTACTGCGACCTTTCGCTGCCGGACTACACCAGCAAGATCGTGGACACCGGCATTCAGCAGGGCGGCATTGAAAGCCCCCTGCCCGACACTCTGCGCAGGAGCACCCTGGACGCGCTGTCGCTGCTGATGAGCGAAGAGGACGCCGATGCGCTCCAGAATGCCTACGCGTATTACATTCAGGATGACGGTGTGCTGAAACTCCGCAGTGACCTGACCGCCGATGAGCGTGCATCTCTGGAAGATGCCATCACCACGCCGGACATCGTGCTGTATCTGGCCGCGGCGCAAACCGCCAACGCTCCCGCCGGGCAGACGTCCATGGGCATGACGGGCCTTGCCGATCTGCAGGCTGCTTCTGCGGACAGCACTGACGCGGAAGCCGAGACCGTGGCCCCCACGGCGGACGATCTGGACACCGTGTGCGCCCAGTTTGCCGCCATGAGCCAGATGCCCGGCTTCAGTCGTGAGATGGTCCAGCAGCAGCTGGCCGGTGCTTTTGCCAGCCTGGACGACACCGTGGTAGAGAACCTGAAGAGCCAGTCTTTGCTGCTGGTGGGGCTGGAATACGAGGCTCAGGGCATCGCCCACGACGTGCAGATGCACTACCTTTATAAGGTCGGCGGTCAGATGCTGGCCTTGACCCTTTTGATGGTGGCGGTATCCATTGCAGTGGGCTTCCTGGCTTCCCGGGTGTCCGCCGCCATCGGCCGCGACCTGCGCCGGGAGACCTTCTCTTCCGTCATCCACTTCTCCAACGCAGAGATCGAGAACTTCTCCACTGCGTCCCTCATCACCCGCACCACCAACGACATCCAGCAGGTGCAGTTCGTCTGCGTGATGCTGCTGCGCATGGTGGCTTACGCCCCCATCCTGGGCATCGGCGGCGTGCTGCACGTCATCAACAGCAGCACTGGCCTGTCCTGGATCATCGTGCTGGACGTGGCTGTTCTGCTGCTGCTCATCCTCTTCCTGATGAACGTTGCCATGCCGAAATTCAAGATCATGCAGAATCTGGTGGACCGGCTGAACCTCGTCAGCCGCGAGATCCTGACCGGCATCATGCCGGTGCGTGCCTTCAGCCGCGAATCCTTTGAGGAGCAGCGCTTCGACAAGGCCAACAAGGACCTGATGGGCACCCAGCTGTTCACCAACCGGGCCATGGTGGCCATGATGCCCTTTATGACCCTCATCATGAATGGCACCAGCCTGCTCATCGTCTGGTTCGGCGGCAAGGCCATGGACGCCGGCACCATGCAGGTGGGCGAGATGATCGCCTTTATCACCTACACCATGCAGATCGTCATGTCCTTCCTGATGCTGGCCATGGTGGCCGTCATGCTGCCCCGCGCCGGTGTGGCCGCCGACCGCATTGACGAGGTGATCCGCACCCAGGCCACCATTCACGACCCGGACGAGACCACGGCCAAAGCCGCACAGGAGCACAAGAACTGGAATGGCGTCGTGGAGTTCCACGATGTGAGCTTCCGCTTCCCCGGGGCCGACAGCGACGCGCTGGAGCACATCAGCTTTATCGCCAAGCCCGGCGAGACCACCGCCATCATCGGCTCCACCGGCTGCGGCAAATCCACCCTGCTCAACCTCATCCCCCGCTTCTACGACGTGACCGGCGGCAGCGTGACCGTGGACGGCATCGACGTGCGCCAGATGCCCCAGGCACAGCTGCACGACCTGCTTGGCTATGTGCCCCAGAAGGGCGTGCTGTTCAGCGGCACCATCGACAGCAACCTGAAGTTCGGCGGGGACCACATCACCGACGCCGACGTGCACAAGGCCGCAGCCATCGCGCAGGCCACCGAGTTCATCGACACCAAGCCCGAGGGCTATGCAAGCCCCATCGCACAGGGCGGCTCCAACGTGTCCGGCGGCCAGAAACAGCGCCTGTCCATCGCCCGCGCCATTGCCAAGAACCCCAAAATCTATCTGTTTGATGACAGTTTTTCCGCGCTGGACTACAAGACCGACGTGGCCCTGCGCCGCGCCCTGAAGGCCCAGACCGACAACGCCACCGTCATCATCGTGGCACAGCGCATCTCCACCGTGCTGCACGCAAACCAGATTTTGGTGCTGGACGAGGGGTGTCTCGTGGGCAAGGGCACCCATGCCCAGCTCATGGCCAGCTGCCCCGAGTATCAGGAGATCGCCCGCAGCCAGCTGAGCCAGAAGGAACTGGACCTTGAACAACTGAATACGGAAAAGGAGGGTGCGTGATATGCCAAGACCCGGACGCATGACCACCGAGCGCGCCAAGGACTTCAAGGGCACGCTGCGGCAGCTGCTTGGCACCATGAGCCGTTACAAACTGCCGCTCATCACCGCCATTGTGTTTGCCATCCTGTCCACCATCTTCAACATTGCCGGCCCCAAGGTGCTGGCCAAGGCCACCACCGCCCTTGCCACCGGCTGGATCGCCAAGCTGCGGGGCACCGGCAGCATCGACTTTGTCTATATCGGCCGCATCCTGCTGTTTCTGCTTGGGATGTACCTGCTGAGCAGTGCTTTCAGCTTCATTCAGGGCTGGCTGATGACCGGCCTTTCCCAGAAGGTCTGCTACGACTTCCGCAAGCAGATCAGCGAAAAGATCAACCGCCTGCCGCTTGCCTACTTTGAAAAGCGCACCGTGGGCGAGGTGCTGTCCCGCATCACCAACGACGTGGACACCCTGGGCCAGAGCCTGAACCAGAGCATCACCCAGCTCATCACCAGCGTCACCACCATGATCGGCGTGCTGATCATGATGCTGTCCATCAGCCCCCGCATGACCCTCATCGCCCTGCTGATCCTGCCGGTGTCGCTGGCATTGGTGCTCATCGTGGTCAAGTTCAGCCAGAAGTACTTCAAGGCCCAGCAGGCCACCCTGGGCGTCGTGAACGGTCAGGTGGAAGAGGTCTACTCCGGCCACAACGTGGTCAAGGCCTTCAACCGCGAGGCCGTGGTGCTGGCAGACTTCAACGCCGCCAACGACAAGCTGTACGAATCCGCCTGGAAGAGCCAGTTCCTCTCCGGCCTGATGATGCCCATCCTGAACTTTGTGGGCAACCTGGGCTATGTGGCGGTGGCCATCGTGGGCAGCATCTTTGCCGCCAACGGTACCATCACCATCGGCGACATCCAGGCCTTCATCCAGTACGTCAAGAACTTCACCCAGCCCATTCAGCAGCTGTCGCAGGTGTCCAACATGCTGCAGAGCATGGCTGCTGCCGCCGAGCGGGTGTTCGAGTTCCTGAACGAGCCGGAAGAGGACCAGACCGCCGACCCGGCCCGCCGGGCAGACCCCGCCTGCATCGACGGTCAGGTGACCTTCGACCATGTGCGCTTTGGCTACACCCCGGACAAGACCATCATCCACGACTTCAGCTGTGAGGTCCAGCCCGGCCAGAAGGTGGCCATCGTAGGCCCCACCGGCGCGGGCAAGACCACCATGGTCAAGCTGCTGATGCGGTTTTACGATGTGGACGCCGGTTCCATCACCCTGAACGGCCACGACGTGCGCGACTTTGACCGCAGTGCCCTGCGCGAAGGCTTTGGCATGGTGCTGCAGGACACCTGGCTGTTCAAGGGCACCATCATGGAGAACATCCGCTATGGCCGTCTGGATGCCACCGACGAAGAAGTGGTCGCCGCCGCCAAGGCCGCCAACGCCGACCACTTCATCCGCACTCTGCCCGGCGGCTACCAGATGGAGCTGAACGAGGACGCCTCCAACGTGAGCCAGGGCCAGAAGCAGCTGCTCACCATCGCCCGCACCATTCTGGCCGACAACCGCATCCTCATTCTGGACGAGGCCACCAGCAGTGTGGACACCCGCACCGAGCAGCGCATCCAGACCGCTATGGACCGCCTGATGGAGGGCCGTACCAGCTTTGTCATCGCCCACCGCCTGTCCACCATCAAGGACGCCGATCTCATCCTTGTGATGCGGGACGGCGACATTGTGGAGCAGGGCACCCACGACCAGCTGCTGGAAGCCGGCGGCTTCTATGCCGACCTGTACAACAGCCAGTTCGAGGACGTGGTGGATTAAACGGCTTTTCCCCGATTGAATTACGCCCTATAAGAAACCCTCTCAGTCATTGCTTGCGCAATGCCAGCTCTCCCGAAAGGGAGAGCTGGATGCGACCAACGGGAGCAGACTGAGAGGGTCCTCTTTTTTGCCGCTTCTTTCCCGTTCAAAACCCTACACAAACCCCTTCAATTGTGCTATGATAAGGCTGAACAGCCGGTCAGTTGTCCAAAACCGAACCGGCAGACATCGAGGTGTTTTGTAGAATGTCTGAACTCATCGAGACGTTACGGCAGGAGGGCGTGGACCCGGCCCTGCTGGAAGCAGTGCAGCAATACCGTGCCGCCCACCCGCTGGCGGCAGAATTGCAGCCCCGCATCCCCTCCCCTGCTTTTACCTACTACGGCAAAGAGGTGTGGGAGCAGGCGCTGGCCGCTCTGCTCTGCGGCGAGAACCTGCTGCTGGCCGGCGGCAAGGCCACCGGCAAAAACGTGCTGGCCGAGAACCTCTCCGCCGCCTTCGGCCGCCCCGCGTGGGACATCTCGTTCCATGTGAACATGGACGCGGCCTCCCTCATCGGCATGGACACCTTTGCCGACGGCAAGGTGGTGTTCCGCCCCGGACCGGTGTATCGCTGCGCCCAGTGCGGCGGCTTTGGCGTGCTGGACGAGATCAACATGGCCAAGAACGAGGCGCTGGCCGTGCTGCACGCGGTGCTGGACTTCCGCCGCGCCATTGACGTGCCCGGCTACGACCGCATCCCGCTGGCCGAGGAGACCCGCTTCATCGCCACCATGAACTACGGCTACGCCGGTACCCGGGAGCTGAACGAGGCCCTGACCTCCCGCTTCGTGGTCATCCAGATGCCCACCATCACCCAGGACAACCTGGAAAAGCTGCTGCGGGCACAGTTCCCGGATCTTGCTGCGAAGTACGCCCACCAGTTCGCCCTGCTGTTCCTCGACTTGCAGAAAAAGTGCGACAGTGCGGAAATTTCCACCAAGGCACTGGACCTGCGCGGCATGCTGGACGCGCTGCGCCTGATCCGCCGCGGCATCCCCGCAGGGGCCGCGCTGGACATGGGCATCACCAACAAGGCCTTTGACAGCTACGAGCAGGGCCTGATCCGTGACGTGATCGCGGCCCGCATCCCGGCCAAACTGGATGCGGCCAAGCTGTTCGGCTGATGGAAGCCCAGAGCTACACCGCACAGGAGCGGCGGGCGGCCAATCAGGTCTGGGCGGCTGCGGGCGCCTATGGCTTTGAGCCGCTGTTTCTGGCCCACAACACCGATGGCACTGTGGATTTTTACATGAACACCATTGTGGGCCTTGTGCACAAATACTACGGGGACACGCTGGTAAACAGCATCTTTGACCGCTGGGCGGGCGATATGCGTCAAGCGATGCTGGACGATCTGGCCTGGCTGTACCTCGAAAACGCGGCCTACCGGCTGGAACTGCCCCGCCGCCCAGTGCTGGAAGCGCTGCGCAATAACCACGCGGACTACTTTTTTGCCATCCAGTACAAGCTGTCGCGGCAGGAGTGGATGGCGAAGAACCAGCTGGTGTACACCATGCAGGCGGCCCGCTGGCGCGGCGTGCTGGGGCGCAGCCTGCCCGTGATGACCCCCTACGAGAGCGGGCTGTTCCAGGCGCTGGCTCCGGACACCGCACCGGAACCGGCTCAATTGCAGGACGCTCTGCTGGCCGTGTATGCCAAGTTTGACCTGTTTGACGGCACCGTGCACGAAAAGGCGGCGCTGCACCTGCATCTGGACGGGCTGCTGGCCAAACTGGCCACCAAGGCTTTGCCCACCCAGATGATCAAGACCGACCGGGTGACCGTGGAGCACTCCGGCTCTGTGGATGCCACGGGCGGCGGGCTGGCCGTGGACAAGCGGCAGGCCCACATTACGTTAAAGCAGAACGCGGCGCAGGACCGCGCCTACATCGAGAGCTGCTTTGGCCGCTCCCTCTACCCGCCGGAACGGCTGCGCAAGGCGGAGCAGGAGCTGTGCACCGGGGTGCATCTGGGCTGTCATCTGTGGTTCAGTGCGGGCGTGCCCAGCCCGGAGCAGGCCCCCACCCCGGAGGCCCGGCATCTGGCCAAACAGGCCGAGCTGCAGGCCGACCGCAACCGCGCCTACTACGCCAAAAACCGGGAGCTGCACCGCAGTGTGGTCCTGCGGCTCACCGAGCAGATCCGCAACTGCATTCTGGTGCATCAGCAGCCCAACGCGCGGGTGGCCCGCAGCGGCAGCGTGGACGCCGAGCGGGTGTGGCGTGCGCCCCTTTTGAACGATGACCGGGTGTTTTTGTGCGCTGAGGAGGAGAATCACCCCTCCTTTACGGTGGACCTACTGCTGGACGCTTCGGCTTCCCGCCTGCACTGTCAGGAGGTCATTGCCGCACAGGGGTCCATTTTAGCCGAAAGCCTGGCCAACTGTGGCATCCCGGTGCGGGTGTCCAGCTTCAGCAGCCTGCGGGGCTACACGGTCCTGCGGGTGCTCAAGGACTTTGCCGACAAAAACCGCCAGAACATCAACCGCTACTTTGCCTCGGGCTGGAACCGGGATGGTCTGGCCCTGCTGGCGGCGGGCGATCTGCTGGACTTTGCCCCCGGCCCGGCGGGGTGGCATCTGCTCATTGTGCTGACGGACGCTTCCCCCAACGACAGCCGCCGCATCCCGCCCAGCCCGGAGAACCCGCTAGGCTGCGGCTACGAGGACGCCGCCGGGGTCGCCGACGCCGCTACCCAGGTGCGGGCGCTGCAGCGCAAAGGCATCCGGGTGTCGGCGGTGTTCATGGGCGAGGACCGCTCCGCTGCCGACGCCGCCCGCATCTACGGCAAGAACATGGCCCGCATCCGGGGCATGGACCAGCTGGCCCGTGCCGCCGGACGCCTGATCCAGAACGAGATCCGCGAATTGGGTGACTGAGCCTTCCCCTGTTTTCCCCGTGCGAACCACCGCTTTTCCGGGCGATGGTTCGCATTTTTTGTTTCGCGAAATACAACCTCTCAAATTATCTTACAACCATATTTCGACCTGATTCTTTTGTCTTTTGAAAATTTCTTGTTGTTTTTACAAACTATTAGTTGTTTTCTTCATCGAAATATGCTATACTATGTTCAGCTAAACCGAATTCGCATCAGACCAGACCTGTTGTGCACGGCAGGCGGTGTCTCTTTTTCATTTCCTGTACAACGTTTCGCTGTACCGCAACCGCAAGGAGGAACACACGATGGATTCCACCCGTTACTTTGATGCCCTGCACAACGCCATGTCGGCCCAGCACGCCGGTTCCCAGCTGCTGCTCACCGTCCAGCTGCTGGACGCCTGCGGCAAAGATGCCTATCTGGAACTTCGGAGCCTGCCCGGGGAGCAGAGCCTTGTTCTGTGCTACTCCACGATCGGCCGCCGGGAGCTGGATTTTCAGCTGTTCCGCAAAGGCTGGCTGCAGTGTCACAACGCCGACGGCCAGCTGACCGGACGCTTTCCGTCCCGGGCGGACCAATTGTTGGAAGAGGTCGATTTTCGCGCCCACTGCCGGGACGAGCGCCTGGATGCCACCCTCTCCCAGCGCATCCTGCAAGAGTTGAAAGGGCTGTCCGGCACCGATTTCCAGAGCCGTGCCCCACAGAACACCCGCACCGCCGCACAGATCACGGTGGACAGCTTTGTGGGCAGCGGCGCCCACTGGTGCTATTGGACCCAGCAGCCCGCTCTCTGCCTGCCGCTGGCGGCGGTCCTGTATCTGCTGGCCGACCCTCTGTCCGGCGGCGAACGCCGCCTTTTGCAGGCGGACCCGCAGGCCGCTCAATTGGCGGCACAGTGGCGGACGGATAATCTCTATCAGTTCTTTCGCCCGGCAGTACCTACCTCTGCCGCAGTTTCCCGCCCGGCCCGTGCCTGCGCTCACAGCAAAAGCTGGCAGAGTATCCTCATTGTGATGGCGAGTATGTGAAAAACTCCCCCAGTCGCCTACGGCGACAGCCCCCTCATGGAGGGGCCTTACCGTACGGCAAGCCTCCCTCCATGAGGGAGGTGTCGAGCGAATGCGAGACGGAAGGAGTATTACAATAAAATCCCCCTGCAAACGAGCGTTCGCAGGGGGATTTGCATCTTCTTTAAACCAGATACGGGTCCAGCAGGGCGTCCACCTCTTTTTTGCGCTTAGGCGCAGGCTTTTTCACGACCCGGCCCCGGCAGACCACCAGTTCCAGCTGACGCAGGGCGGTCAGGTCTTCCAACGGATTTTTCTTCGTCACGATGAAGTCCGCGCTCTTGCCCGGTTCCAGCGAGCCGGTCACGCCGCCCAGCCCGGCCAGCTGTGCGTTGCGCAAAGTGGCCGTGTAGAGCGCAAACTGGTTGCTCACGCCGCAGTACTTGTGGAAGTAGCACAGCTCCCGCCAGAAATCGTACTGGGTGATGTAGGGGCAGCCCACATCGTTGCCCAGCCCCACCGGGATGCCGTTGGCCAGCGCCGTCTTGGCGCTTTCCACGATGCCCTCAAAGACGATTTTGCCGTTGTACTGGTCTTTTTCGGAGGCGCCGGACACAGCCGTGTCAAACAGCGCATAGGGCAGGGCCGGAGAGATGGTGGTGCACAAAAACGCTCCCCGTTCTTTGTACAGATTGATGGTTTCTTCGTCCATTTTCGCGCCGTGCTCAATGGAGTCCACGCCGTTTTCCAGCGCCACCTTCACGCCCTCCGGGGACTCGGTGTGAGCCGCCACGAGGTAGCCCATGCGGTGGGCCTGCTCACAGACGGCTTTGACCATCTCCGGCGGCATTTTCAGCTCGCCGGGGGTGCCTTTTTCGGTGGCATCCAGCACGCCGCCGGTGATCATCAGCTTGATGAGGTCCACACCCTGGGTGCTGGCCTTGCTGAGCTGGGTCAGGGCTTCCGCCGTGCTCTTGGCGGCAACGGCCACCGACCCGGCCATGTGTCCGCCCGGCACCGAAATGCCCTCGTTGGCGGCCAGGATGCGCGGGGCCGCGATTTTCCCCTTGGCGGCATCGTCCCGGCAGCGGGTGTCAAAATCCGCGATGCCGCCCACGGTGCGGATGGTGGTCACGCCGCCCAGCAGTTCCTGCTTGGCGTAGCTGCACACCAGCTTATAGGCCACAGCCCGGGTGATGGGGTTGCTCAGGATCTTGCGCACCAGCGCGGCATTGTCCCGGGGCTTGGCGCTTGGCTTGCCGTTGCCGGCCAGATGGACGTGCAGGTTGATGAGACCCGGCATCAGGTAAGCCCCGTGCAGGTCGATGACCTCATAGCCGTCCAGGTCGGTGCCCTCGTCGGCAATGGCCGTGATGGTGTCATCCTTGGTCAGCAGAATTTTATGCGTCTGCGGCACCATGTGCTCGGTGCCGTCCAGCAGAATGCCATTTGTATATGCCCGCTTCATGGTCGTGTCCTCTCTTTATGCAACTTCCGTTGGTTTTTCTCCAGTATAGCACGTTCCCGCGCCGGGTGCAATCAGAGCAATCAAATGGGCAGGCAAAGGAAGCTTCCTGCCTGCCCGTATCGTACTCAAATGCGGCTGAGACCGAGCCTCCCCGCCCGCATCAGCCGAAACTGTGCGGAGGCTTTTGGGTGCACGCGCGATCGCCTTGCGGCATTTCATCAAAGCCTTAACCTTATTCCATGACCTTGATAAACAACAAAACAACCCAAATTTGTAACCTTTGTACCTGAACCTTATGGCTCTCCCAGATTCAAATAAAAATGCGCACACCCCGGAAGATCCCGCTCAATCGTCCAGGTCCACTTCAAACTCCGAAAGCAGATTGGCACGGTCCAGTGTCAGCTGCAATGCGGTCAACTGATCACTGACACGGCGGTATTCCTGTTCCACCTGTTCTGCGTCATAGTTGCGGCGGGTCAGTTCCGGAGTATTACTGCCATAGCTAGGAGAAGTACGCACCAGCGGCGGTACTTCCTTCATCCGTGCCAAGCGCTGTTTCTTTTTCGTCAGCATCGCCATGCGCACCAGTGCCTCGTCGATGGTAAACCCAAATCCCTCCAGCACCGTTGTGGTGTTGAACACATTCACTGCATGGCGCAGCACAGCGATCTTCTGGTTCAGCGCATCCATCTGCTGCTGCATCCGGGCAAAGTCGTAGTCTGTAGGAAGCGGTTCCTCATTGATTCCATAGGTCGTTGTGCTTTCGGTTTCTTCTTTCTTCAGCAGACCTTCCAGGTCTTCATTCAGCGCCTTGATCATTTTATTTGCGCCTGCGGACGTCAGTTTCATGCGGTGTCCCCCCTGTCATTTTTCTTCAGTATAGCACGTTCCCGCGCCGGGTGCAATCATCCATAGAAAAAGGGGCCGCTGCACAATCCCTTGTGCAGCAGCCCCTGTAAAAATATCTGCGGTTTACTGTGCGGCCGCACTGGATGCAGCAGCCTCGGAAGAAGCTGCCTCGCTGGAAGCAGCATCGTCGGAGCCGCCGACAACGCCGCCCTCCACGACCAGCTCGTCCTCGTAGTCCAGGCCGTAGGTGTCCACCAGAGTCTCCTCGTAGTCCTTGTGGAAGAAGTTCTCCTCGCCCAGCTTCTGGATCTCCTCGTTCAGCCAATCCAGCACAGTGGTGTTGCCCTGGCTGACGGCGGGAGCGATGGTGTCATTGCTGCCCAGAGAGGGGATGCCCACGGTGTAGCCGGGGTTCTGGTTTGCAAATGCGATGACCTCGGTGTTGTCGTTGGCCCATGCCACGCCGTTGCCGTTCTCCAGAGCGTTCTTGGCGGTTGCATAGGAATCGTACTTCTGCAGCGGGATGTCGGGGTACTCCTTGGTCAGGTAGGTCTCAGCAGTGGTGCCGGAGATGACGATCATCTGGTCGTCCGCGTTCCAGTTGTCCAGGGTGGTGATGACGTTGCTGTCCGGAGAGATGACGCCCAGGGCCACGTTCATATAGGGCAGCGCGAAGTCCACTTCCTCGGCACGCTCGGGGGTCACGGTGAAGTTTGCCAGGATGACGTCCACCTTGCCGGTCTGCAGATACTCGATGCGGTTGGCAGCCTCGGTGGAGACAAAGTTTGCTTCCACGCCCAAGTCTTCGGCCAGGCGGCGGGCAAAGTAGATGTCGTAGCCCTGGTACTCGCCGTTCTCATCCACATAGCCGAACGGGTTCTTGTCGGAGAAGACACCCAGGTTGATGGTGCCTGCGGCCTTGATCTCGTCCAGAGTGCGGTAGACCACGCTGCTGCCGGAAGCGGCGGTGCTGCCCGATGCGGCACTGCTGGAAGCAGAGGAACCGCCGCAGGCGCTCAGAACGACGGCTGCAGACACAGCACCCAGACCCAGCAGGAAGGAACGACGCGAAATTTTGGACTGTTTCATAATGGATTCTCCTTTACAAATCTTTCCCAACGGCTCCGGCGAATCCGGGGCCTTTATATGATCTGTGACTCATTTCACAGCATCAAACGTGAAGGTACGCAGGAAGCGCTGTGCGCGCTCCGTCTTGGGGTGGTCGAAGAAGTCCGCCGGGGCGGCTTCTTCCACGATCTTGCCGCCATCTAGGAAAATGACCCGGTTGGCAATGGCGCGGGCAAACTGCATCTCGTGGGTGACGATGATCATGGTGCGGCCCTGCTTGGCCAGGTCCAGCATCACGTCCAGCACCTCGCGGACCATTTCGGGGTCCAATGCGGCGGTCACTTCATCGAACAGCAGGATCTCCGGGTGCATACACAGGGCGCGCACAATGGCGACACGCTGCTTCTGGCCGCCGGAAAGCTCCCGCGGGTAGCTGTTTTTCTTGGCCAGCAGGCCCACGCGGTCCAGCAGGGCTTCAGCCTCCTTCTGCACCTCGTCCTTGGGGCGCTTCTGCACCTTGGTGGGGGCCAGCAGGATGTTGTCCAGCACGGTCAGGTGCGGGAACAGCTCGTAGCTCTGGAACACCATGCCGATGCGCTGGCGCAGCTGGGTCAGGTTCTTGCCGCCGTAAGCGATGGTCTCATTGCCCAGCCGGACACGGCCGCTCTGGGTGGGTTCCAGACCGTTCAGACAGCGCAGCAGGGTGCTCTTGCCGCAGCCGGAGGGGCCGACCACCACGATGACCTCACCGGGCTTGACGGCAAAGCTGATATCGTCCAGCACCGGGGTCTCGCCATAGGCTTTGATCAGGTGCTCCACGGTCAAAATAGGTTCTGCCATATCGGTCACTTCCATTTCTTTTCCAGGTAGGATGCCAGCAGGCTGATGGGCCAGCAGGCAAAGAAGTATAAGACGAACACCGTAAGATACAGGCCAAAGGCCGCGTTGGGGCTGGCGGTGCGGTTGGCCTCGATGATCTGCTGGGAGACCTTCAGCACCTCCACCACGCCGATCATCAGCACCAGGCTGGTGGTCTTGATCATACGGGTGATGAGGTTGATGGACAGCGGGATCAGCCGCCGCACCGTCTGCGGGATGATGATGTACCAGTAGGTCTGCGCCCGGCTCATGCCCAGCGCTTCGGCGCTCTCGTACTGGTGCTTTGGAATGGCGATCAGTGCGCCGCGCACCAGGTCGCTCATCTCCGCCGCGCCCCACAGCACGAACACGATGACCGAAGCGGTCTCACCAGACAAGTTCCAGCCCCAGGCACGGGTGGTGCCGAAGTAGACCAGGAACAGCAGCACCATCTGGGGCAAGATGCGGATGGCTTCCAGATACAGCCGCAGGACGGCTTTGAGGATAGGATTGCGGAAGGTCATCAGCACGCCCAGCAGGATGCCCAGCGGCAGGCTGATGAGCACCGAGGTCAGGCTGATCTTCAGGGCCACGCCCAGACCGCCCAGCAGGCGGATCATGTTTTTGCCCTTGAACAGGACGTCAAGACCCAAATCCAGCATAGCGCAGCCTCCTTTCGATCAGGCTGCCCACGATGGACACCGGCAGCAGAATGATGAGGTAGAAGACCACCAGCAGGAACAGACACTCGGTGGTCTTGGAGTACATTCCGATGAGATCCTTGGCCGTGAACATCAGATCCATCAGGCTGATGGCGCTGAACACGCTGGTCTCCTTGAGCAGGAAGATCACGTTGGCCATGAACGCCGGCATACTGGTGGACATGGCCTGCGGCAGAATGATGTAGCGCATGGTCTGCATCTTGTTCATGCCCAGGCTGTAGGCGCTCTCGGTCTGGATCGGCTCAATGGCTTCCAGTCCGCTGCGGAATGCCTCGGCCATGTAGCTGCCGCCCAGAAAGGCCAGACCCGCGATGCCGCAGATCTCCGCGTTGGTGCGGATGCCCACCTTGGGCAGGCCATAGTAGATAAAGAACAGCTGCACCAGCAGCGGCGTGTTGCGGCTGATCTGAATGTACACGCCCACGATCTGCCGCAGCACGGGGATCTTGTCGTACTGGATCACTGCGCAGACAAGGCCGATGACGATGGCGCACAGGATGCCTGCCACGCCCAGCCGCAGGGTAAGCACGGCTGCTTTCTGGTATAACGGCAAATATTGCTGGATGGCATTCCAGTCCATTGCCGGACCCCTCCCTCTCTCCTGAAAAATGCGGCTCAAAACAAAAAGCCCGGAAGCTTCTGCAAAGCTCCCAGGCGGACTGCATTCAAGGTCGTGCACGCCCGGCGTGCCGATCTGCAGGTGCACCTTTTTACAGGCTGCCTGCTGCAAGGCGGACTGTCTGGGAGAGGCTTGTGTGACAACAGGGACAACACCGTGCGCTTTCCATCATGACAGCTTCCTCCTTACCAATTTGTTCCGGTCCTGTTCTGACCCGATGCCCGTATCATATACCGATTTACCCAGAATGTCAATATGTTGGTAGGGTTTGGGCGGATTTCTTTCCGCATCGACCGAAAATCCGCTCTGCAGGCGGTCAAAATTTATTCATTTTTGCAACAGATCTTCCCACAGCGCATCGGCCGCTGCCAGTGCGTCGGCGTCCACACCATCGGTGATCCGGCGGCAGAGATACCACGTTCTTCCGTCTGCCTCGGCCAGAGCAGACAGGGCGGTGTCCTTCAGCGGCACCGCAAACTCCGTCCGGGTGATCGTTTCCCCCTCCCCCGGGTCTGTTCCATCCAGACGGCGGAAGCAGCCGTAGGCCGCTTCCAGTGCCTCCGGGTCATCCGTCACAAACAGCAGACTCTCCTTGGTGAAGAAATCCGCGTTCAGCTTCTCCTGGCTGGACATCATCAGCTCCTGGATGGACGTATCCTGCCCGTTGTAGCGCAGATCCAGCCAGATGCTTTTGACCGCAGCATGAACGCTCCCGTCCCCATTCACATCGGTGCCGGCGGCTTCCAGCGCAGTTTCCAGATCCGCCAGCAGCTCGGCGGACGGATCCTGTCTGCCTACGACCGCCACCCGATAGTCCGGCTGCACCTCGGTGAGCCGATGCCATGCAAAGTAGGCCGCCCCCAGCACCGCGCAGGCGATGAGCAGCACATAGTACCAGTGATAATGCCACCAGTTGGCCCGTGCTTCGGCTTTGGTCAGTTCCCGGGGGGGCCGGGACAAGATCCTCGGGTCTGATGTCCCGTTCGTAGCGGTAAGATGCCATGATGGTCTCCTCGTTTCTTTGAATCGTTCCGCTCTATTCTAACACAAATTCCCGGACAGCGGGATGCTCTCCGGGATGTTTTTGAAAATTTTTACAATTCACTGGTTCTGGATGCGCTCCACCAGATCCAGGTAGGCCCCGCCGTACTGGGTATACAGCGGCTGCACCAGCGCACGGAAATCCTCCAGTTCCTCTTCCGAAAGAGTGATCTCCCGGCTCCCTGCGGCCAGCGCGGCGGCCCGGTCTGTGGTCTCCTGCTCCGCCCACAGTTCCCGCTCATACTGGGCGGATTCCTTGGCGCACTCCCGCACGATCTGCTGGTATTCCTCCGGCAGCTTGGCCCAGGTCCTGCCGCTGGCCAGCTGAATTTCCGGGATGCGGCTGTGTTCGTCGGCGGTGTAGTATCGTGCCACCTTGTAGTGCTCCATACTGTAATAGGCCGGCCAGCTGTTTTCGGCGGCATCGATCTGCCCCGTCTCCAGGGCTGCATAGACATCGCTGTAGGCCAGCGTCACCGGCTGAGCACCCAGCAGGCGGATCATATCCAGCACGATCTGGCTGTCCTGCACACGGATCGTGCGCCCCTGCAGATCCTGCAGGCTGCGGATGGGACGGTTGGAATAAAACGACCGGGCACCGGCATCGTACCAGCTCAGACCCACCATGTGCTTCTGCTCCACCACCTGCAGGAATTCTTCCCCGATGGCGCCGTCCAGCACCCGCCGCATATGCGCCGCATCCCGGTACAGATACGGCAGCAGCAGAACATTCAGCTTGGGCAGGTCATCCGCGATGATGGACAGGGACACCCGGGCAAAGTCCACTCCGCCGATGGCCAGCTGTTCCCAGACTTCTTCCTCCGTGCCGAACTCCCCGCCTGCCTGGACCTGAATGACCACTTTTCCATCGGTGCGCTCCCGTACCAGATCCGCAAAACGCTGGGCACCCTCTGTAGTGGGGTACCCGGCAGGCTGATTGTCCGCATAGGTCAGCACATACTCCGGCGGCGCGGCCGGTTCCGCCCTGCATCCGGCCAGCTGCAGAGCCAGCAGCCCCGTCAGGGCCAGAAAGTTTCGTCTGTGCATTGCCATCCCTCCCGAGGGTAGTATACCGCACCTGCCGCGCTCTGTGCAACCCCGGGACGCAAAGAAGCGGCACCCTTTGCGGGGTGCCGCTTCTTTTTAGGAGAAGATCGAAAATGTCAGAGTCAAGCCAGACCGGTCACCTGGGGCAGAACCAGGGAGACCGCCGGGACGTAGGTGACCAGCAGCAGACCTGCAATGATGGCCACATAGTACATGAGCATATAGGGCATGATCTTTTCCAGCGAGGTGCGGCCCACCTTGACGCCGACGAACAGCGCATTGCCGACGGGCGGGGTGATGTTGCCGATGCACAGGTTGTACACCAGGATCATACCGAACTGGATGGTGCTCATGCCAAAGCTCTGGCAGATGGGCAGGAACAGCGGGGTGAAGATCAGGATGGCCGGGGTCACGTCCATGAAGGTGCCGGACACCAGCAGGATCACGTTCATGATCAGCAGGATGACATACTTGTTGCTGGTCAGGCTCAGCAGGGCAGTGGCCACGGCATCGGGGATCTGCAGGAAGGCCATGACCCAGCCCAGGATGTTGGACACGCCCACCAGGAAGACGACCATGCCGGACATCTTGGCGGAGTCCACGATGATCTTCCACAGGCTCTTCAGGTTGATGGAGCGGTAGCAGAAGGCCAGCACCAGAGAATACACCACGGCGATGGCGGAACCCTCGGTGGCGGAGAAGACGCCGCCCACGATGCCGCCGATGACCACGATGATCAGGGACAGGGAGGGCAGAGCACGCAGGGTGCAGACGCCCAGGTTCTTCCAGTCGAACTTGCCCGGGGTGCCCTTATAGCCCAGCTTCTTGGCCAGGATGACGCCGACGACGGCGCAGGCCACGGCCCAGATGATGCCCGGGATGTAACCGGCCATGAACAGGGCGGCCACGGAGGTGCCGCCGGAGGCCAGCGAGTAGGTGATCAGCGCGTTGGACGGAGGGATCAGCAGGCCGGAGCAGGAGGAAGCCGCGTTGGTGGCGGCGGTGACAGCGGGGTCATAGCCCTGCTCCTCGGCACCGTCGCGGATCATGGAACCGACGGCCGCAGCGGCGGCAGAAGCGGAACCGGAAATGGCGCCGAACAGAGCGTTGGTGCCGATGTTGGTGATGAGCAGAGCGCCGGGCAGCTTGCCCAGGATGGACATCACGAAGTCCACCAGGCGCTTGGCGATGCCGCCCTGGTTCATGATGTTGCCGGCCAGGATGAAGAACGGGATAGCGGTCAGGCTGAACTTGCTCATGCCCACGAAGGTGCGCTGGGCAGCGGTCAGCACCGCCACGTTCAGGTCAATGGTCGAGACGATGGCGGTCAGCGAAGAGACCGCGATGGCGTACGAAATGGGCACACCCAGGAACAGCAGTGCCAGCAGCACCACCAGAATGACCAACAGAGATTGAATTGCCACAGCTTAGCCCTCCTTCTTGCTTGCTTGCTTCTCGGCTTCCACCTTGGCGATGGCCTCGGTGGCCTCGTCGGACGCATCCAGATTGATGCTACCGTTGGCGATGCCGATGATGTTCATGACGGAATACAGCAGGATGACCACGCCGCAGATGGGCATGACCCAGTAGAACACGCCCACGGCCACGCCCAGGGAAGAGGTCTGCTGACCCATGGCCAGGTTGGACACCTGATAGCCGCCGAACACCAGAATGGTGGCGGAGAACAGGAAGGCAATGACCTCACCGAAGATGTGGAAGGCCTTGCGCAGGGTGGGGCTGAAGCGGTCGATGATGATGGGAATGCGCATATGACCGCGCTCGCCGGACACGATGGTGGCACCGAACATGGTGCTCCAGCCGAACAGATAGCCGACCAGTTCTTCGGACCAGGTGGACGGTGCCTTGAAGATGTAGCGGGTAATGACCTGATAGGTGGTCAGGATGACCATAACGGCCATGCTGCCGCCGGCCAGAACGCTCAGGAGTTTATCCAGAGCCTTTCTCAGTTTTTCCATGCTCGTTCCTCCTTACTGTTCCGCTGCAGCAGTCGCTGCCGCATTGTGCTCCTGGATGCGGTCGTAGATGGACTGCAGCTCCGGATTCGCGGACAGCACCGACTCGTGCAGGGGCGCCATGGCCTCCTGGAACGGAGCGGTGTCCGGATACAGGAAGTTGACGTGCTGCTCGTTCTCTGCCTTATCCTTGGCGGCCGCCACAGCATCCTCCCAGGCGTCCTGCTCGACCTGCTTGACGATCTCGAAGCCTTCGTCAAAAATGGCGCGTTCTTCGTCGCTCAGCTCCTGCAGGAATTCATAGTTGGCCACCAGCAGGTCGGGCACCATCTGGTGCATATCGTAGGAGTAGTACTTGCAGATATCGCCGTGGCCGTTGTCGGTCAGGGCCAGCTCGTTGTTCTCTGCGCCGTCCAGAATGCCGGCCTGCAGCGCGGTGTACACATCACCGAAGCCCATGGGGGTAGCCGTGCCGCCCAGCAGGCGCATCATCTCCACGTTGGTGGGCGACTGCTGCACGCGGATCTTCAGGCCCTTCAGGTCGGAGGGCTGGTTGATGGGGGTCTTGACGGTGTAGAAGTTGCGGGTGCCGGCATCCAGCCAGGCCACGGTCTCCAGACCGGCCTTGGAGGTGGTCTTGAAGATGGGGTCGGTGACCTCGGGATCATCCATGGCTTCGTGGTATGCTTCCACGCTGGAGAACAGATACGGCAGGTTGAAGATCTGGTACTTGGAGCTGAAGGTCTCCATAATGGCGGTGGAAGCCACGACGAAGTCGATGGCGCCGGTCTGGGTCAGCTGCACCATCTCGGTCTGGGAACCCAGCAATTCGCTGGGGTACACTTCCACGCGGTATTTATCGCCCAGTTTGTCGTTGATGTGGGCCGCAAACGCTTCCAGACCCAGGTGATCCGGGTGGGTCTGGGACTGCACATGGCCAATGCGGATGATCTTGCGGTCATCCTTGTCCGAGCCTGCACCGCAGCCCGTCAGCATCAGACCGCTGGTCAGAGCTGCTGCGCCCATCAGCGACAGGAACTTTCTTCTCTTCATGAATTGCGTCCTCTCTTTTCCAGTTTTGCAGCACAGCTGCCTTCCGAGACCCGGCGGGGCAGCGCCTGCACGCCGTCCCGCCGGATCGTCATACTTTGTGAAATAATTGTAACAAATCGTAAAATTTTGCGAAACCGGAATTTTTTGCGATAGGCAGGACGATTTTGTCTTTGTTGTATCCAAGTACAAATTTATGCTTTTCCAGACGAAAGAAACTGGCAAAAAAGAAAGCCATCGTCCGCGCTGACGCGCAGACGATGGCTTTTTCTCATCTTTCACTGTATCGTTTTTCCCGCCGCATCCAGACGGTATTCCGAGGGCGTTTTGCCCGTGATGCGCTTGAACACCCGGGTAAAATAGTTTGAGTCGCTGTAGCCGCAGGCGGTGCTGATATCCTTCAGGTTCAGGCGGGGATCCTGCATGAGCTGCTGGGCCTTGCGCACCCGGAACTCGTTCAGGTAGGCGGAAAAGTTCACCTTGAAGCACTGTTTGAACAGCTTGCAGAAATAGGCATCCGAGTAGCGCAGGGCCGCGGCGGCATCCTGCATGGAGATGTCCTCCGGATAGTGCCGCTCAATGAACGCCTGCATCTCGGCACGGATGACTGCTGTGCGGATATCGTCGGTCTCCTCCTGCCGCGCCGGCTCTTCCCGGACGGTCTCTGCCGGGCGCACCACCGGCTGGGACACCTGCCGGATGGCTTCCTCCACCGCAAACACCAGCTCCTGCTCTTTATACGGCTTGAGCAGATAATCCATCGCCCGCACCGAGATGGCCTGTTTGGCATAGGAGAACTTGTCAAACCCGGTCAGAAAGAGGATGGCGCAGTTTTTGTCCGTCTCCCGGATCTTCCGGGCCACATCCAGCCCGGTCACGCCTGGCATCTCGATGTCCAGGATCGCCACCTGGGGCGCTTCCCGCTCGAACAGCGCAATGGCTTCCCGGCCGTTCCGGGCCTCGTAAAGCAAGATCAGGTCCCCCAGATACTTCTGCAGGGTCTTGCACAGCACCTTGCGCTCGATCAGCTCATCCTCTGCCACCAGCACTTTGCACTTCATTCCGCTTCCTCCTGTCGTTGTGGGATCTCGAACCGGATCACTGTGCCGTGGCCCGGTCGGCTGTACACCTGCATTCCGCCCGCCGGGTACAGCATCGTGATGCGCCGGAAAATATTGCCCAGGCCGATGCTCCGGCCGGTCTGCTCGCTCTGCCGGATCTTCTGCTGCAGGGCTTTCAGCTCTGCGGCATCCATGCCCCTGCCGTTGTCCGCCACGGTCAGGATCAGCATTCCGTCCTTCTGCCAAACCCGCAGCAGGATGCGCCCGCCCTCTTCACAGGATTTCAGGCCGTGGGAAAAAGCGTTTTCCACCACCGGCTGCAAGGTGAAGGAGGGCAGCCGCACCGCCGCCGGGTCTACCTCGATCTTCTTTTCCACGGTGATGCGCCCATCGAACCGCATCTGCTGCAAGTAAATGTAGTCGTCCAGCCCCTCCAGCTCTTCTTCCAGCGTGATCTCCTGCTGCTTGGTGCGCAGGTTGTGCCGGAACAGACTGCCCAGCCTCACGATCATCTCATCGGTGGTCCCGGCATCTTCCAGCCGCGCCATGCAGGAGATCATGTTCAGGGTGTTGAACAGAAAGTGCGGGTTCACCTGGCTTTTCAGCACTTCCAGCCGGGTGTGCTCCAGGTCCTTTTCCAGGGCCAGGTTGCGCACCTCTTCCCGGTGCAGAGCCTCCTGGGTGGAGAGGTACTCCGCCATGGCGTGCTTCATCTGGTTGAAGGTGCGGGTCAGACGGCCCACCTCATCCTGACTGCGCACGGGCAGGTCGGCCCCGGAAAAATCGTTTTCCGCGATGCTGCGGGAAGCCTGCGCCAGCTGCAGCAGGGGCCGCACCACGGTGGAAGACAACACTTGCAGCAGCACCAGCACCAGCGCCAAGGCCAATGCAAGCAGCGCCAGATACAGCACCGGCAGGCGCTCCAGCCAGACCGTCCGGTCGTGGTACACGGTGCTCTCCTGTTCCAGTGTTGCCTGGGTCAGCCGCAGAGCGTACTCCGCCAGATAGTCCTGCAGGGTCATGATGTGGTACGTCTGTTCCACATAGCCCTCCGCCGACATGGACAGCTGCAAAAAGGCATCCCGGGCTTCCTGGTAGCCCGCATAGCCCTGCAGCAGATTCCAGGTGCGGGCATAGCGTTCTTCTCCGATCTGGCTGTAATCAAAAGGCAGCGCGTCCAGACTTTTTTCCGCTGCCGCACAGGCTTCCAGATAGCTCTGTGCGCTCTCCTGCGAGGGTTCCCGGACATAGCGGGCAAAGGCTTTCGTTTCCGCCTTGATGGCGTCCTGCACCGCATAGCAGGACGCGTTGTCCGACAGCAGGGTGTCAAAGGCCCGCACCGTCCAGCGGCCCGCCACCGTGGCAATGCCCACCGACAGCAGGGTCACCAGCAGGATGGCAATGCCCCACCCGGTGACCTTGGCGTGCAGCGAAAGCCCTTTCCGCTTTTCCGTCCGGCTGTACACACCGCTTCCCCCCTGTCTCCGAATCTTTCCTTTAGTATACTGGCTTTCGGGCCAAAGTGCAACCGCCCCGGCAACACAAAACCCCGGCACTTTCGCAACGGAAAATGCCGGGGTGTCGTATTATTCGTGTTTCAGCAGAGCGGCCAGTTTTTCCAGACGGTGCAGCGCCTCGTCCAGCACCTCGGTGCCGCGGGCAAAGTGCATCCGGATCAGGTGGTTCACCGGCTCCCGGAAGAAGCTGGAACCCGGCACGGCGGCCACACCGATCTCCCGGATCATCCACTCGCAGAACTGCAGGTCGGTCCAGCCCGCAAACTGCGGCAGGGCCAGGAAGTCCGAGATGTCGATGAGGATGAAGTAGGTGCCTTGCGGGACATTGTGCTTCAGGCCGATGCGGTCCAGCCCTGCCAGAAAGTGGTCCCGCTTCTCGGTGTAGAGGGCGCACAGGCTCTCGTAGTAGTCGGCGGGCAGTTCCAGCCCGGCCACAGCGGCTTCCTGCAGCGGTGCAGCCGCACCCACGGTGAGGAAGTCGTGCACCTTGCGTGCCCCCTCGATGACCGAAGCCGGTCCGATGAGGTAGCCCAGACGCCAGCCGGTGATGGAGTAGGTCTTGGACAGCGAATTGCAGGTGATGGTGTGCTCGAACATTCCGGGCAGGCTGGCCATACAGATGTGCTGGGCCGGAGCATACACGATGTGCTCATACACTTCATCGGTGACCACAAAAGCGTCATATCGGATCGCCAGCTTTGCAATGGCTTCCAGCTCGTCCCGGCGGAACACCTTGCCGCAGGGGTTGGAGGGGTTGCAGAGGATCAGCGCCTTGGCACCCTCGGCAAAGCCCTTTTCAATCAGGGAAAGGTCGAACTCATAGGTGGGCGGCACCAGCGGGATGTAGATGGGTTCCGCGCCGGACAGGATGGCGTCCGCGCCGTAATTCTCGTAAAAGGGCGAGAAGATCATCACCTTGTCGCCGGGGTTGCAGATGGTCATCATCGCGGCCATCATGGCTTCCGTGCCGCCGCAGGTCACGCAGATCTCGGTGTTGGGGTCCACTTCGTGATGCAGGGCGGGACTGGTCTTTTTGGCCAGCGCCTCGCGGAAGTTCTGGGCACCGAAGGTCACGGCATACTGGTGCGGCCCTTTGTATGCGGTCTCGGCCAGGGCGTCCAGCAGCTGCTTGGGCGGGTCAAAGTCCGGGAAGCCCTGGGACAGGTTGATGGAATCGTACTGATTGTTGATGCGGGTCATGCGGCGGATGACCGAATCCGTGAAGGTGCCCACACGGTCACTGAGCTGTGGCATAAGGTTCCTCCCCTTGAGAGAATGATGTCGTTCGTTCCGAACAAATGATGCACGCCCGTTCCGGGTGCACGATGTGGCTTGCGCCATGATGCAGCCTTCGGCCATGGAGTATGTGCCGTAAGGCACACATCATGGTCTGCACAGCAGACTGCATCCTATGCCCGCAGGGCAGTACATCATGCGCCGCAGGCGCACATCATTTAAAATACGCGTTCTGGATGGCCAGCAGGACACCGGCACGGCTGGCGGCAAAGTTCAGACCGCCCTGCAGATAGCAGGTGTACGGCTCACGCAGGGGGCCGTCACAGGACAGCTCGATGGTGCTGCCCTGGGTAAAGCTGCCGCTGGCCATGATGACCTCATCGGTGTAGCCCGGTTCCGGGGAAGGTTCCGGGGCGGCGTAGCTGTCCACCGGGCTGGCGGCCTGGATGCCGCGGCAGAAGCCGATGAGGGCATCGGCGGTGTCGGCGTCAAAGCAGGTCACGATGTCGTTGTGGTCCTCGCAGTAGCGCGGGATGGGCTTTTTGCCCACCAGTTCCAGCATACACTGGGCATAGATAGCCGTCTTGATGGCTTCGCACACCACGCCGGGGGCGTAGTAGAAGCCCAGGTACATATCCCGGGGCGTTTCCAGCGTGCAGCCCAGTTCCTTGCCCAGGCCGGGAGCGTTCAGGCGGTAAGCGCACAGCTCCACCAGGTCTTTGCGGCCCGCGATGTAGCCGCCGGTGGGGGCGATGCCGCCGCCGGGGTTCTTGATGAGGCTGCCCACCACCAGGTCGGCCCCGGCCTGGCATGGCTCCTTCATCTGAGTGAACTCGCCGTAGCAGTTGTCCACAAAGATGATGATGTCCGGGTTGGCCGCGCGGGCGGTGTCAGCGATCTTCTGGATGGTGTCCAAATCAAAGGCATTGCGCTGCAGGTAGCCGCGGCTGCGCTGGATGTGGCACACCTTGGCCCCGGGAGCCTTTTTTGCAATGAGGTCGTAATCCGGGGTGAAGTCGGCCTTGAGGGGAGCTTCATCGTACCGGATGCCGTAGTCCATCAGGGTGCCGGTGCCCTTGCCCTTGCCGTCCAGACCGATGACGCCTTCCAGCGTATCGTAGGGGCGGCCGGTGGCAGCCAGCAGGGTGTCCCCTGCCCGCAGCAGGCCGAACAGGGCCACGGCCAGCGTATGGGTGCCGCTCTGGAACTGGCTGCGGACGAGGGCGTCCTCGGCCCCCATCACTTCTGCAAAGATCTGCTCCAGCTTAGCGCGGCCGGTATCCCACAGGCCGTAGCCGGTGGTGCCCAGCATATCGGTGGAGGACATCTGGGTATCCGCAAAGGCCTTGAGCATCTTGAGCTGGTTGAAGTCCCGGATCTCTTCCATATGGCGGAAGTAGGGCTGGCACAGCTCCATGGCCTTTTCGTCCAGGGCCAGCACCTCGGGTTTGTAATCAAAAAAGTGGTTTAAAATTGACATTCTGATAATTCCTTAATTATTTTGTGCATCCCGGAAGGATGCGTTCGCGTGGATTTTGTCTGATGGCTTTTGTCAGCGGCATCTCCGCCAAGGGATGTTCTCTTTTGCCGCACAAAAGAGAACCAGAAAAGCGCCAGCGATTTCGACGCGCTGGACCCACGAATCAAGGGCTGCTCGCCCTTGATAATCCCAAAGTTGAAGTCAAAGCGGAAAAAAGCTAGCGCTGCGCTTCACGCTTTTTTCTCGCTTCTCCCATTGGAAAAGTTCACGGCGAGGCGTATTTTGCATACTCTGCAAGTTTTGCAAAGCCCAGGCGGGCATAAAAGGGCACTCGTTCCGGGGCGCAGAGGAAGACGGGGTGCAGGCCCTGGGCGGCCAGCTCGTTGGCCATCTGCACGATGAGCCGCCCGCCGATGCCCTTTCCCCGCAGAGGTTCTGCGGTCTGGCCGCAGGCCATATAGGCCTGCCCGTTGTACAGCGCGCAGGCGCTCACCGTGCACACGACTTCCCCGCCCTGTTCCAGCGTCCAGACCATCGCCCGGCCCCGGACGCGCTTGGTGCACAGTTCGGAGTAAAAGTCTTCCTGCCGGGCGGAGTCCGCCGGGAACAGTGCTTTGGCCGCACGGGCGGCAGAGGGTTCCCGGTCAAAGGTCAGTTGCTTCCAAAGGGCTTCATCGGCGGCGGGCCGGGGCAGCGCTCTGCCGGGAGTCAGACCGAACACGGTCAGCGTCTCGGCCTTGTGCCAGCCGGCGGGCGGCGGGCACTCTGCCTCGTCCAGCACGATGCTCTCACAGCCGCAGAAGCTCAGAAAGCCCGCCAGCTCCTCGGGGTTGGCGTGGCCCGCCGCCCAGGCCGTGGTGCCGTTCAGTTCCAGCGCCAGCGTGGGCGCGGCATAGAACCGCCACGGCTGGCTTTTGCCGAACAACGCACGGTCCAGCGGCAGGATGGCGTCCAGCGCCCACTTGTCCCGGCAGGCGTTCGCAAACTGCGCCCGGCGTTTCGGGGTGTTGACCTGTGCGATCACTTGAGGTCGTTCACGATCTTCTTGAATTCGCGGCCGCGCACCTCAAAATTGGGGTACAGGTCGAAGGACGCGCTGGCCGGGGACAGGATGATGATGTCCCCGGGCTTTGCGCAGGCACGGGCCAGCTCCACGGCGTGCTGCATATTGTCCGCGTGCTGGATGGGCAGCTCGGCCTCGTTGAAGTTCGGATCCTCGCGGACAGCCTTCTCGATGCGGGGGCCGGTGGCACCCATCAGGATCAGGTTCTTGACGTGGGCCACCACTTCCGGTGCCAGCGGCTCATACGGGATGTGCTTGTCGTAGCCGCCCGCGATCAGAATGACCTTCTGATTGAAGCTGCGCAGGCCGGCAATGGTGCGGGTGGGGCTGGTGCCGATGGAGTCGTTGTAGTACAGCACGCCGTCCAGGGTGCGCACCGGCTCGATGCGGTGTTCCACGCCGGTAAAGGTGCTGCCCACCCGCTGGATGGCTTCCACGGGCACCTGGCCCCACACGGCAGCGGCAGCAGCCAGCAGGTTCTCGATGTTGTGCAGGCCCCGCAGTTTCACATCCTTCTGGGCCAGGAACGGGGTCACCACGCCGTCCTCGGCCATGCAGAGCATTCCGTCCTTGCGCAGGAAGGCACCGTTGTCGGTGTCGTGCAGGCGGGTGAACCACACCTGCTTGCCCTTGCAGTCCTTCTGCATGGAGCGGCTGATCTCGTTCTCGTAGCCCAGCACGGCGCGGCAGGGCGGGTTCTGGTACAGCAGGATGTTGCGCTTGGCATCGATGTACTCCTGCATATCCTTGTGGTGATCCAGGTGGTTCGGGGTGACGTTGGTCACCACCGCCACGTTGGGGCTGGAGTGCATACTGATGAGCTGGAAGCTGGACAGCTCCACCACGGCCACATCGTCCGGGCTGACCTCGGGCAGCATGGGCAGCAGGGCCGCGCCGATGTTGCCGCCCAGGTGCACCTTGCGGCCGGCGGCCTTGAAGAACTCGGAGATCAGGGTAGTGGTGGTGGTCTTGCCGTCCGAGCCGGTCACGGCCACGATCTCGCAGGGGCAGAAATCAAAGAACAGCTCCACCTCGCTGGTGACCATGGTGCCGGCGGCCATGGCGTCCTGCAGGGGCTTTTCGAAGTAGCCCACAAAGCCCGGGGTGCGCATGATGATGTCCTGCCCCTTGAAGCCGTCCAGATAATTTTCGCCCAGGCTCAGGCCGATGCCCAGTTCCCGGATGGTGGCGGCATAATCGCCGAAATCCTCCACGCTCTTTTTCTGGTCGCACAGGGTCACCTGCGCGCCCAGCTCCACGAACTCTTTGATGAGGGTCTTGTGGCTGACACCGGCACCGATGAACGCCACCTTTTTGCCTTTGATGAGCTGCTCCAGCTGCTGTTGTTCCTTCTGCATAAAAACAGTTCCTCCTCCATATATCGTATTCAGAATGCGCCTTTCTGGCGGGCGCAGGATGGTTTTGCTGTACCATTATAGTCCATTTGGCGGCAATTGGCAACGGAAAAGCATACACTTTGCGGCAAAAGTCCGGGAAATTCACAAAAAAGCAATTGTCTTTTGCATTTTTTTCTGCTACACTTGTCGGGACGGCAGGTATCTTGTACACAACCTGCCCGGACAATGAGAGAATGAGGTACTTTTCCTTGAAGCGTTTTCTGCGTAGTATCGCAGCAGTGCTGGCTGCTGCGTTTGTTTTTGCGCTGACCGGCTGCGGCGGCGGTTCCGGCGGCGGCAGCTTTACCTGGTTCGTGGACACCATCCCCACGAATCTGGACCCGCAGGTGGCATCCGCCGCATCGGACGTCATCGCCTGCGAGAACCTGTACGGCGGGCTGGTGCGCCGCAATGCGGACGGAGAGCTGGTGCCCGACCTGTGCGAGGGCTGGACGGTCTCCCCGGACGGCAAAACCTACACCTTCACGATCAAAAGTGGCCTGACCTACACCGCCGCCAAGGGCAGCGCCACCGCTTACGCCATCACGGCGCAGGACTTCGTGTTCGCGTTCCGGCGCATTTTTCAGGCGCAGACGAGATCCCCCTATGCCGTGGATTTTGCAGCCATTGAAAACAGCGCCGCCGTGCTGGCCGGGGAGCTGGACGAAAGTGCGCTGGGCGTTTCCGCTTCCGGAGAGAACACGCTGGTGTTCCGCCTGAGCGAAAAGGATGACAACTTCCTTGCCAAGCTCACCCTGCCGGGAGCCATGCCCTGCGATGAGGAATTCTTCAACAGCACGAAGGGCACCTACGGCCTGAGCACCTCCACCACGCTGGCCAGCGGCAGCTTTTACATTTACAACTGGACGGCCAACGGCCTGTTCCTGCGGCGGGCGGCCAACGGCGCCTACATCGACAACCTGCGTCTGGTGCAGAACACCAGCAATTCCGGCAAAAGCGCCGCCCAGCTCATCGCGGACGAAAAATGCTCTGCCGCGCTGGACGATACCGACGAGGAGACCAGCCTGCAGACGGTGAACTATTCGGACACCACCTGGGCACTGCTGTTCAACGCCGGTGAGGATTCCGTCTTCGCGAACGAGCCGCTCCGGCAGGCGCTGGCCGGCATTGCGCGGGAAAATGCCGGGGTGCCGGATTCCGGCCTGTACACCGCCGCCTCCGGCCTGGTGCCGGACGGCCTGACCGTGGACGGCATCGACTACCGCACCGCCGCCGGAGACCCGACCCCCGCCCTTTCCGCCCCCAAGGCGCTGTACCTTGCCGCGCGGCAGGGCATGGCCAGCTCGGACTTCAACGGCGTGAGCATTCTGGTGCCCAAAGGGACCGGCCTGACCGAGCTAGTGGAGCAGATCAACGGTGCCTGGCAGAAGGAATGTTCCCTGTTCTTCTCGGTGGAGGAGGTCGAGCAGGAAGAGTTTGACGCCCGCATCGCCGCCGGCCAATACACCATCGCCTTTGCCCCCATCCACGCCGAGGGCGGCAGTGTGTACCAGATGCTGCAGCAGTTCTCTGCCGAAGGCGGCGGCCTGACCGGCTATACCGACCCCGTATACACCGAGCGTCTGGCACTGAGCGCCCAGCAGACCGGCAGCGCCCGCTGTCAGCTGTTGGCTCAGTGCGAGCGCCAGCTGCTGGAAAGCGGCACCGTGGTGCCGCTGTTTGCCCAGCAGAAGCGCCTGCTGATCGCGGACGGCATCGACGGGCTGGTGTTCGACCCCTTTACCCCGGTGCTCGACCTGACTTACACGCAGAAAAATTGACCGCTTTCCCCTTGACAATCCGCGTCCCCTTTGCTACAATAAAGGGGCACTTGCAGGGTTAGCTCATCCGGTAGAGCGACTGCTTCCCAAGCAGTAGGCGGCGGGTTCGAGTCCCGTATCCTGCTCCAGAAAAAAGGCGACGGTGAAGTTTTCATCGGCGCTTTTTTATTTCTTTGCGGATGCGCTCTTGACGAATGCGCACAGAATGCGTATAATAGATTTAAGAGGTGAAACCATGAAACAGAAAGACTTGATGAACCTCTTTAAGCGCAACGGCTGGTGGCTGGTGCGGCAGGGCAGCAATCACATGGTGTTTACGAACGGCAGTGAAATCGAAACTGTTCCGCGCCACAAAGAGGTCAACGAACTTCTGGCAAAAGCCATCATCAAGCGCCGGGGGCTGAAATAAGCCCTCGTTATTGGGAAACTGAAAGGAGAAAAGCCAGCATGAAAGCAGTTTATCCCATCATTCTAACCCCTGCAGAGCGCGGTTATGTTGTCTTTGTCCCTGATCTGGATATCAACACCGAGGGAGACGACCTTGCGGATGCCATCGAAATGGCCCGGGACGCAATCGGCATTTGGGGCATTACGGAAGAAGATGCAGGCCGTAAGATTCCTCAGGCGTCCGGCACAATGCCCCACCCGGCGGACAATGAGATCGTGACACTGGTTGACATTGACTTTGCGGCATACCGCCGGGCCAACGACCTGCGCACCGTCCGCAAAAACGTTACCCTGCCCTCGTGGCTGAACGACCTCGCGGAAAAGAACGGCGTGAACTTCTCGCAGATCTTGCAGGAAAGTTTGAAAGAGCGGCTTCACGTCAGCGGCTACTAAAATTTTAATGCATAAATGTCAAAGCCCGTCCGACGATCTGTCGGACGGGCTTTTTGTCCTGCGTCTGCCAATAAAGATACTCTGCAAATCCTCGTTCTGTAAAGGTTATCTTACTCATCGGCCATTGCCTCGAGCTCTTCCAGTGTCTTTGTGACCGTTTTCCCCTGCCGCATTTCCTCAATGCTATCGTTCAGCGCCGCCATGTTGGAGGCGCTGTAAAATGGGTCAAGCGATACTTCAAATGGCAGGCGCTTTTCCCGGGTCATCTTCTTTGCAAGCATCGTGATTGCAGTCGTCATGGAGAGTCCGAGTTCATTGCAGATGGAATCAAAGTCCCTTTTCAAATTATCATCCATACGGACACTTACAGTTGTCATATTCTGCACGCTCCTTTCGTCTTTGTTATAATACGTTGTTTGTACACCGTCAATACAGGAATTATGAATAACCTTTGAATTTTAAAGGCATTTTTCCGCCTGCCCGCCGCCCCCCTCCACCGCAAAAACAAGAACCCCCCGGAGACGTGATGTCTCCGGGGGGTTCTGTTCTGCCCTTTGGGGGGTCCCTCAGCGGCGGAAATTAGTTCAGCCAGCCGGGCACAATGGTGGAGCTTGCCTTGTTCTTCACAGTGCCGGTAGCCAGGTTGTAGATGGCAGCAGCGTTGCCAGCGATGTTCAGGCCAACGTTCAGCAGAGCATTTGCGCTGTGCAGAGCAGTGTAGCCCCAAGTGAAGTTTGCATCGTCGTCAATGACGAACTTCTCGCCCATCTTCTTGGCCCAGCTGCCGGTCATCATGCCGGGGACGTAGTTGCCGCCGAACAGCTTGCCCAGGGTATTGTCGATGTAGCTGCCCATGAAAGCGTTGCCGATCAGGGTGACCATGTTGGTGTTGAAGCGCTTCCAGTCAGCGACTTCCAGCTTCGGAGCCAGGATATCGCCCAGAGTACCGCCGACGACGTAGGTCATCTCATTCTCTGCGATGGCAGAGTAATTTGCAGGCATCATCATAATAGAGTTCTCCTTTGTTGTATTCGTTTCAATGCGCTCCGGTGCCGAAGCGCCGGAAACGTGCCAGCCCTTCGGTCAGTCCGCAGAGCTGTTTTTAAATCAGGCTTCCCGATTAAGAAACGCTGACAGAAATCTTAGCACCCTCAGCGCCGTTCTTCACGGTACCGGTAGCCAGGTTGTAGATAGCAGCAGCATTGCCAACGATGTTCAGACCCCAGTTCAGAGCAGTGTTTGCATTGTTTGCAGTGATCTTCAGCGCATCCTTGGTGGTATCGAGGTCGGTATAGTGCTGGAACTTATCAGTCCAAGAGCCAAACCAAGTACCGGTCATATCGCCGACATGATAGCTGCCGCTGAACAGCTTGCCCAGAGTGTTGTTGATGTAGCCGCCCATGAAAGCGTTGCCGATCAGGGTGACCATGTTGGTGTTGAACTTCTTCCAGTTGGAGACCTCCAGCTTGTCAGCCAGAATGTCGCCCAGAGCGATCGCGCCGCCGTTGACGTAGGTCAGCTCGTTCTCTGCGATTGCAGAGTAATTTGCAGGCATCATCATAATAGAATTCTCCTTTTACTGTTCATTCTAAAAATGCCCGGAGGGCAAACCCCCGGGCACTCATTAACCCTTCGGTAGAACCTCGGGATTGATACAAATCAGAATCTCCGATTAAGAAACCTTGACAGAAATCTTAGCACCCTCAGCGCCGTTCTTCACGGTACCGGTAGCCAGGTTGTAGATAGCAGCAGCATTGCCGACGATGTTCAGGCCGATGTTCAGAGCCTTATTTGCACCAGCGATGATGGGACCGCCACTGAAAGCTGCATCCTCGCCGCCGATTTCAGACATCCGACCGAACCAACCGCCGATCATGCTGCCGTGGATGGGATCATAGCTGCCGCTGAACAGCTTGCCCAGAGTGTTGTCGATGTAGCCGCCCATGAAAGCGTTGCCGATCAGGGTAACCATGTTGGTGTTGAACTTCTTCCAGTTGGAGACTTCCAGCTTGTCAGCCAGGATGTCGCCCAGAGCGATAGCGCCGCCGTTGACGTAGGTCAGCTCGTTCTCTGCGATTGCAGTGAAGTTTGCAGGCATCATCATAATGAATTACTCCCTTCAAAAATAGAAAGATGTTTTTGCGTCCCGATCGCTCGGTCCGCGTCCTTACTAGGATGGCAATAATATACCACACTTTCCAGAAATGTTCAAGTGGTTTTTTGCAAAAAGTGTAAAAATTGTGAAAGTTCCGTCCTATAAAAATGGTATTTTTGCACGTCCGGCGCGGATTTTCCGGTTTGACAACTTTTTCCGCTCCCGGCGGCTATTCTGGAATCAGAAGGGGGTGTGCGGCAGGATGCAGGTGATCTGGCTGGACGAACTTCTGTTGGTAAACTTTGTCATTTCTGCGTTGTTTTTGCTGGCCGCAGGGCTGCTGTGCGGCACCGCCTGCACCGGCGTCCGGCTGTGTCTGGGTGCTGCGGGTGCCGCCGCTTCGGCGCTCATCCTGCTGGTGCCTGCCCTGCCCGCCGGCCTTGCATTTGTTTATAGAATTTTCACAGGATGTCTGATGGTCGCCGCCGCCTACGGTGTGCCCGGCCTGCGCGGATTTGCCCGCCTGTGCATCTGGTACGGGCTGCTCAATCTGCTGCTATGCGGGGCGGTGCTGCTGCCCGGGGCGCACAGCAACAACCTCTGCCTTTACCTGCCGCTGTCGCCCGGGCGTCTGCTGGGCTGCTGTGCCGGGGTGTACGCCCTGCTGCAGGGGGTGCTGTACTGTTTTGGCCGCGCGGGGCGGCGCAGCTTTCCTGCCGTGCTGGAGCTGGGCGGGGCGCGCATCCCGGTGCGGGCGTTCTGGGACACCGGCTTTTCCCTGCAGGAGCCGCTCAGCGGCCGCACCGTGGTGCTGGCCGTCTACCCGGCCGTGCAGGCATCGCTTCCTGCCCCGCTGTGCGCCTTTCTGGACGCTTATTTTGCGGCAGGCACTGCCCTGCCCCCGCCGGAGCTTGGCGTGCGTCTGGTGCCCTGCAGCACGGTTTCCGGGCATTGTCTCCTGCCCGCCGTTCCGGCACAGGCGCTGTGCACCCGCCGGGCGCGCACCCAGACCCTCTGGACGGCGTTCTGCGCCGCCGCGCCGCCGGACGGCAGCTGGACGCTCCTGCTGGGCACCGACACCGCACAGCAGCTGGGGCTTTCCTGAAGCGGCTCCGGCACCCGCCGGGCCGGAAAAGTAAGACTTTTTCCGGCAATGCTTTATATAATATAGAAAGCGAGGCTTTGTATGTTCCGATCTCTCCGTGCACTCTGGCAGCGCCTGCGGGCGCGGCTGCGCTTCTGCGGCGGGGCGCATTATCTGGCAGGCGCCCCCTGCCTGCCGCCGCCGCTGACTCCCGAGCAGGAAAAAGCCCTGCTCACCCGCATGGCCGGCGGCGATGCCGCCGCCCGGGATGCGCTCATCACCCACAACCTGCGGCTGGTGGTCTACCTGGCCAAAAAGTACGAGAGCAGCGGCGTTCCCGCCGAGGACATGATCTCCATCGGCACCATCGGGCTGATCAAGGCGGTCAACACCTTCACGCCGGAGCGCAGCATCAAGCTGGCCACCTACGCCAGCCGCTGCATCGGCAACGAGATCCTGATGTACCTGCGCAAGACCTCCAACCGCCGGCAGGAGACCAGCATTGACGAGCCGCTGAACGTGGACGGCGACGGCAACGAGCTGCTGCTCTCCGACATTCTGGGCAGCGACGAAAATATGGTCAGCCAGCAGCTGGAGCAGGCCTCCGAGCGCGCCGTCCTGCGCCGCGCCGTGGAACGGCTGTCCCCCCGGGAGCGGCAGATCATGGAACTGCGCTTTGGCCTGGCCGACGGCATCGAGCGCACCCAGAAGGAAGCCGCCGATGCGCTGGGCATCAGTCAGAGTTACATTTCCCGCCTGGAAAAGCGCATCATCCAGACCCTGCGCCTGCAGCTGGAAAGCGATTAGCCTGAAAACGAAATCAGCGGCAGGATTTGTCCCCTGAATGCTTGACAGATCCCGCCGCATCGGCTATACTTGAACTACAAAAGGCGCCGGCCCAACAACGGCTAGCTCCTTACCGGTTTGTCAAAAGATTGACCGCAGCTTTGGTAGGGCTTAGGCGGTCAATCTTTTTTTGCGTGTTTATGCTCCATGTAAATCTGCCACGCGATGTCAAACACCGTGCGGACAACGTTGACGCCAAGCGCCAGCGCTGCGATGATCTCACCGATCGTCATGGTTGCTCACCTCCCTTCGCCGAAGCTCCAGGAAGTGCCGCTCTTTAAAGATTGGACCTCCTCCCGGAATCGCTCCAGCATCGTTCCATTGAAACGAGCCATAACCACCGGTAAGAAGTCAAGCCGCCTGCGTTTGTGGGCACAGCGCCTCTTGCAGCGTTTCCGCTGCAACAATAAGCATATCACAAAATCCGCAAAAATACAACCGATTCTGCGCGTTCTCCCGCCCGCCGGGAGGGCGCGTAATTTTTTCCACGCATAGTCCCTGTCCCGCGCGGCCATACTCCCGGTAAAGTCCAAAACAGACCGGGGGCGTATGGATGTACAACAAGGTGGAGCTTTGCGGCGTGAACACGGCACAGCTGCCCGTTCTCACCGAGGCCGAAAAGCGCGAACTGCTCACGCGGGCACATTCCGGCGACCGGGAGGCCCGGGAGCGCATGGTGGAGGGCAACCTGCGGCTGGTGCTCAGCGTGGTGCAGCGGTTCGCCCAGCGGGGCGAGAATCTGGACGATCTGTTTCAGGTGGGCTGCATCGGTCTCATCAAGGCCATCGACAACTTCGATCCGGCTCAGCCCGTGCGGTTTTCCACCTATGGCGTACCGATGATCCTGGGCGAGATCCGGCGGTTCCTGCGGGACAACAACGCCCTGCGGGTGAGCCGCAGCCTGCGCGACACGGCTTACCGTGCCATGCAGGCGCGGGAGCAGCTGGAAAAGCAGCTGAACCGCACGCCGACCATGGACGAGATCGCCCAGTCTGCCGGGCTGTCCCGCCGGGAGGTGACCGCCGCGCTGGAATCGGTGGTGGAGCCGCTGAGCCTGGAAGAGCCGGTGTTCACCGATGGGGGCGATGTGCTGTATGTCATCGATCAGGTGCGCGACCCGGACGGCGAGGACAGCTGGATCAGCGGGCTGCAGTTCCGGCAGACGGTGGAGGGCCTGTCCCCGCGGGAAAAGCGGATCATGGCTCTGCGCTACCTGCAGGGCAAAACGCAGATGGAAGTGGCGCAGGAGATCGGCATCAGCCAGGCGCAGGTCTCCCGGCTGGAAAAGGGCGCACTGGAACAGTTCCGCCGTGCATGACGCGCAAAATGCCCCGGCTCACTCCCCTTTCCGGAGACGCGAGCCGGGGGCTCAGCGGCGGTATTTACGGCGGGTCGCGGCACCTCCGCGCAGATGCCGCTCGGCCTTGTTCCGGGCCAGCACTGCGCGCACCTGCACGAACAGCACCGGGTCCAGTCTGCGCAGCCGCACTGCGACATCCTTGTGCACCGTGGATTTGCTGCACCCAAACACGGCAGCTGCTGCCCGCACCGTGGCACCGTGGGCGGCAATGTACGCCCCCAGCTGTACCGCCCGCTGTTCCGGATCGCCCTTCATAACCCGATCCCTCCTGCGTTCAGCTGATACAGCGTATGCGCCCCGGCGGAACAATATGCCCGCCGGGGCTTGACTTTTGCCCTGCTGCCGCGTTATACTGAGCACGGACATAAAAACAGGGGCGCCGAAAGGCTGAGATCTGCGTTGCGCAGAGACCCTTAGAAGTTGTTTTTACCCCAGAGTGCGCCGGATGTGTGCAGCAGTTTGCCGCCAGACGGTGTGCAGTGGGAATATGAAGGCGGCTTCTTAAACCTGATCCGGATAATGCCGGCGTAGGGAGTTTGCGGGAGTCCTTGCAATTTTTTGCAGTTTCACAAACACCCATGCGCCTGCTGTAATTTCAGCGGGTGCATTTTTGTTTTTGTGTACCTTATAGAAAAGAGAGGAATCCCTATGTCGAAAACCTACTCCAAGACCCGCGTGTTGGTGGAATGCGCGCTGATGATCGCCATCGGCACCGTGCTGTCCAACATCAAATTCTTCACCCTGCCCAACGGCGGCAGCGTGACTGCCCTGAGTATGCTGCCGTTTGTGCTGGTGTCCTTCCGCCACGGCATCAAGTGGGGCCTGTTCACCGGATTTGTCAACGGCTGCCTGCAGATCCTGCTGGGCGGCGGTCTCTGGGCACCGCCCACCCCGACTTTCCTTGCTTATGCCGGCGAAGTCCTGCTGGATTACATCCTCGCCTTCATGGCGCTCGGCCTGGCAGAGTTCTTTGCCCGCCCCTTCCAGAACCGTGTTGTCGGTGTGGCTGTGGGCACTTTCATGGCCGGCTTCCTGCGGTTCCTGTGCAGCTTCCTGTCCGGCGTGCTCATCTGGGGCAACCTGACGGACGGTCTGCCCGCCTGGACCTACAGCCTGGTGTACAACGGCAGCTATATGCTGCCCGAGACCCTGCTGACCCTCGTGGCCGCCGTGATCCTGTGCAAGGCCGCTCCGCAGATCTTTGACCGCCAGTATTCCATGTCTTGATCTTTCGGATCATCGCACCATCGTACATTACGCTTTCCCGCAGGCTGCACCCCGCATCCTGCGGGATTTTTTTGCAAAAAAGTGTTGACAAAACCCGGACCGTCTGGTATTATATTGGAGCAGTCACAAGACGGCACAAACATCTGGGGGATTAGCTCAGCTGGGAGAGCGCTTGCATGGCATGCAAGAGGTCACCGGTTCGATCCCGGTATTCTCCACCAAAAAAGCACTGTACTTCGTAGGAAGTATGGTGCTTTTCTTTTTGCTGAAGCCGATTTTTGGGGGCTGCATTGCTTCGCCTGCACCGTTTTCAGGCTTTTGCAGGCGGTTCCTATACAACCCCCAACTTTTGACTTTACACCGTTTTCAAAAAGGAATGTTTGCCGCCCGGTTTTTCAGCAGGCTGCTGCATCATCCCCTTCAATGTACGGCGTAAGGTCGAAGTTGAAGGTAATGTTGAGCTGATACCCACGATAAACATCTACCCTGCGGATAAGCTGACTGACGATCATTTTCTTTGCTTCAAAACTGGCACTGTCGTAGAGATCAGAAAAAGAAATCAGTTCTTCGTACCGTTTTGATACACTGTCCATCAGTTCGGCAGTTTTTTCCGTTTCTGCGTAGGAGGATTCATAGAGAGCATCCAATTCCCGAAATTTTTCCTCCTGCGCTGTAATCATTTCGGCAAGGGTTTCTTTTGGAAAGACGCTCTCACCTTTGATACAGGCAAGAATCTCGGCTTTCAGGGAAATCAAGTCTTTTTGGGCTTTATCCCGCTCTACCTGAATCGTTTGCAGATGATTCTTGCGTTCGACAACTTCCCGCTCGTAACGCCTTGTAATGATCTGCTCTTTCGGGATGCCTCTCATTTTGGAAAAGACCTGACGGACTGACTTATCAATGATCTCATCCAAAATATGTACCGTGTAACCCGTCTGCCCGGTGCAGCCGGTCTGCTTACGGAGCTTTCCGTAACAGGTATAACGGACACGGAGCGTATCGTCCAGTGTTCCATCGGAGAGTTTGCGCCACTTCCGGCTGGAAGTCAAGGTCAGCTTTGCACCGCAATGTCCACAATAAGCATTGCCCGAAAGCAGAGATTGTCCGTGAATGTTCAGCGGAACGCGATATTCGGATTCTTGTGCTGCACGGTTAGAACGATTTTCACGGATACGCTGGGCGGCTTCAAACTGCTGCGCTGGGATGATCTGCAACTCTTGCAGCAATTCCGAATGGGCATCCCCACAGCGGAGAACGCCTGTATAGGTCAGGTTCCGAACCATTCCACGGATACTTGCCGGATGCCAGCATTTCCCAGACCTTGCACGGTAGCCGTTATCATTCAGATAAGTTGCGATATGCTGCGGTCCATAGCCTTCATGCACATACTTGTCGAAAATAATCCGAACTACGGCAGCTTCACGCTCGTTGATGTGCAGTTCATACAGTTCGTGCTTGCGTTTGTTAATACGCCCGCTTTTCACAAGGTCGTAACCATACGGCGCGCTGCCGCCCTTGAAGTGCCCTTCTTCCACAAGCTGCCGCAGACTGGTACGGGTACGGACAGAAGTTTTTTCGCTTTCACCGTCTGCCTGCCAGAAGCGGATATAGTTCAGCAATTTGTCAGTGTGGTTGTCGAATCGCTGCTCACCCTCTTGGGTACTCCACACCCGGATGCCATTTCGCACAAACCATTCTACAACAAACGGCGTTTCATCTGCGATGCGTCCGATTCGATCGAACATGAACACCAGCAGAATGTCAAACTTGCCTTTTCGGGCATAATCCTTGATGATTTGCAGCTTGTCACGGGCTTCTGCACGAACTTTGTGGCCAGACACGCCCTCTTCCTGTTCCTCATGGACGATGACCCAGCCCTTCGCTTCGGCAAATTTGTGACACGCCTTGCGCTGCATAGGAAGGTCTGCTTCATGATTCGAGTTGAAATCCACCTGTTTGTCGGTGGAAACACGGTACAGGCAGCAGACGCGATTGTTCATTTCATTCATTTTCGATTCCTCACTTTATAATAGAAGTGAGAATGGGTACTATTCGGTTGCCAAAGAACGGGTGGTCGTGGTTCTTTGTCTGACCAAAACACCACAGCCATCCTCAGTATAACGAGTGCTTAGGTTTTCGTCCACGATGTCAACCCGCTTTCTTTGTGTAGCTTGTGGCAAGCAGGATATCCCGGATACGTTCAAATGCTTCCGGGTTCGGTTCGTTGGAGAAGCTGAAAACAACGGGATAGCTGTTGATTACCAAATACTGTTTGTTGGTATCAGCATTAGCCGCAGGGATGTTGGATGCGACCTGAGAAAATTTATCGACCATTCAATCACCCTTCCTGTGTATTTTAATAATTAAATAATAGGGTCTTAATATGTAACAAGGGGCATCTGCGGCTTGCGGATGCCCCTTTGTGTATATGGGAGGAATGCCTGTGAATATCAGAATTTCATCGGCAGTGCGTCTTTTCTGCACTTGCCGTTGTAGGCGGTGTAGATGGGGAAAACGTATTTTTTCCATCCGCGCAGCTTTGCGGGGTCGTCCTGCCCGATGCGGTAAATATCGACCGGGTGGATGTTGCGCAGCGCACGGAGCAGCCGTTCTTCACTGAACTCGCCGTGGTACAGCTCCACAAAGTGCATCATGCCTTTCAGA
>CAKSZS010000014.1 GCA_934525845.1 uncultured Faecalibacterium sp.
TTCTCTCCCCTCTTATTCGTGGAACTGCTTGAGGAACTGCAGGTTGTTCTCGAACATCAGGCCGATGTTGTTGATGCCGTACTTCAGCATGGCGATACGCTCGATGCCGATGCCGAAGGCGAAACCGGAGTACTCGTCCGGGTCAATGTTGCAGTTTTCCAGCACCTTACGGTTGACAACGCCGCCGCCCAGCACCTCGATCCAGCCGGTGTGCTTGCACAGCGGGCAGCCCTTGCCGTGGCACTCGAAGCAGCTCACGTCCACCTCCACGCTGGGCTCGGTGAACGGGAAGTAAGAAGGACGCAGGCGGGTGCGGGTGTCGGCACCGAACAGCTTCTGCACGAAGGTGTTCAGTGCGCCCTGCAGGTCGCCCAGGGTGATGCCCTTGTCCACGACCAGACCTTCCATCTGGTGGAACATGGGGCTGTGGGTAGCGTCCGAGTCGGAGCGGAACACACGGCCGGGCATCAGGATCTTGATGGGCGGCTTCTGAACGTCCATGGTGCGGATCTGGCCGCCGGAAGTCTGGGTACGCAGCAGGAACTCCTCCGACAGGTAGAAGGTGTCCTGCATGTCGCGTGCCGGGTGATCCTTGGGCACGTTCAGGCGGGTAAAGTTGTGGTCATCGTCCTCGATCTCCGGGAAGGTGCCCACCGAAAAGCCCATGCCGGAGAACACGTCGATGATCTGGTTGGTGATCAGGGTCAGCGGGTGCAGGCCGCCCATGGGACGGGTCTTGGCGGGCAGGGTGATGTCCACGGTCTCGGCAGCGTTGCGGGCAGCCAGTTCGGCCTGCTTGACTTTTTCAGCAGCAGCGTCGTACTCGGCCTGCACCTTCTGCTTCAGTTCGTTGATGATCTTGCCCATAGCGGGGCGCTCTTCGGGGGCGACGGTGCGCAGGTTCTTCATCAGGGCAGGGATCTTGCCGTTTTTGCTGAGGTATTCCTGCCAGAAGGATGCCAGCGTTTCCTTGCTGGAGACCTGACCAAGGCTCTCTTCGGCCTGTTTTGCCAGCTCGTCGATCATTGCTTGCATGGATGTTCTCTCCTTTTACTACTTCGTGTTCATGAGCGGAGACAACAAAAGGCTCCGTCCCCTGCCCGGCCAAAGCCAGACAAAAGGGACGAAGCCTTGAACAAATTTCAGTCTCCGCGGTACCACCCGGTTTCCGTCTGCACAGGATGCAGGCGGCGCTCAAACGCCGTAACGGGGCGCAACCGTCCTGTGCTAGTGAGCCTTGCAGCCGTTCGCGCAGGCCGCTCGGGAGCGAACTTCAGTTTTTCTGCACCCGGAAGCCCTTTCAGCCGGTGAAACTTCTCTCTTTGCCGTACAGGAAAAACTTACTCTCTCCGTCGCTGCGTTTGGGAGTATTCAGGTTCTATAACCAGATAGTATGTTACCACATTTCGCGCCGGTTTGCAAGCCGTCCGGGCGTTCTTTTTATCGATAGCACCTCTTACAGGCCGTAAACCCTTCCTCTTTTGCCTCGGAAAGAGGAACCTTTTCCGGGTCTTTCATACCGCTGCAAGTGGATTTTTTGTGGTACTTCTTTCCGCCATGGGTCGGGACCCAAACCATCTCTTCGGTTTTTCTGCTGACAGAAATCTGCCGAACCACAGGAGTCTGCCCCGTTGGGAGAGATTCCGGTCGTTCGGATGTTGTGGATGCCGCCGGAACAAAGGCTATGCTCAAGCACAACGCCAGCGCTGCTGCAAGAATGCCAAAATACTTCTTCATTGCGTTTTCCTCCTGTCTACCGTTTGTTTCCATTCTCTGAAGTGGAAATGCGTCATCTTTATTATGGAATTTTATATTATAAAGTGAATATATTAGTGTTATATCTTTTTACCATTTTAGGCATCAAAATAGACTCAAGGTGATAAAAATGGATGAACTCAAAATCAAAAAGCTCACAGAACCTGTTACAACGACAATTCGTGTGGATAAATCGATTCTCGATTTTTATGATGATCTGGCCGGCAAAACCAATCGCTCCCGCAATGAGTTGATTGGGTTAGCGCTCGACTATGCCAAGGACAAAATTATTGTAGAAGAATAATATGCTATCCAATCGAATTCGTTCTTTGCGGGAAGATCGTGACCTGCTTCAAAAGGACCTTGCTGCTTATCTGCAATGCCCAATGGGATTCGTCCTTATCCGAAATCAAATCATATGCTATAATACAAAATACCAACCCCGCCGCAGACAAATTTTTTCTGCGGCGGGTCTTTTTCTTGTATTTTCTTTTCAGCTATGCTATACTCAGCACAACGTTTTTCTGGAAGGAGGGTGCACCTGTATGGGTTGGAACGGCTGCGTTTTCTTTAAAAAAGGAAACCCCTAAGCTTTTCCGGCTCGAAGTGCGCCCATTTTCAGGCAAAGGCCTGCAAATCTCCTTCCGGCAAAGCGTGGAGCAAGTGTTTTTGTACGCCGCGCGGCTTTGCCGTGGGGCGTTTTTGTTTTGCCCGGAACCTGGGTGCACCGTTTTGCTTTTATAATAAGGAAAGGGTGTTCCCTCATGAATTTAAAGCGACAGCTTTTCAGTTTATATGTTTCCAGTTTCTTTTCCGGCCTGCGCATCACGGATGCCGTGTGGGTGGCACTGCTGGCGGCCCGGGGCTTTCCGCTGTGGCAGATTGGTCTGGCGGAAGGCATCTTCCACGCGGTGAGCCTGGTATGCGAGGTGCCCAGCGGCATGGCCGCCGACCTGCTGGGCCGCAAAAAGACCCTGCTGCTGGGCAGTGTATTTGTGGTGACCTGCAATCTGCTCATGGCCTTTGCCCCCAGCATCGGGTTTGTTTCTCTGGCCATGGTGCTGAACGCGCTGGCCAACACCATGTTTTCCGGCACCGATGCCGCCCTGGCCTACGATAGTCTGAAGCAGTGCGGCCGGGAAGAAGAATACCTTTCAATCAGCGCCGACCGCTCCCAGCTGCAGATGCTGGCCGGTGCCGTGGGGTCCCTGGCCAGTACGCTGCACCGGTGGCTGCATTTTACCGGCTTCTATCTGCTCAGTGCCGGATTTGAGACCATCTCCGGCCTTGCTTCCTTGCTGCTGACCGAACCCGTAGTCACCGAGGCGCAGGCCGGCAGAGAACGACAGAGTCTGCGCACCCTGCCCGCGCGGTTTGTACAGTTGATGCGGGACAGCGCTGCCGCCCTCCATGCCAGCCCTGCCGCCGTGCGCATCATTGCAGCGGATGCCTTCATCAGCATTCCCAGCTATCTGACCAAGATGTTCCTGCAGCAGCGGCTGGTGGAGCTGGGCTGGAACACGGCCTTGCTGTTCGTGCCCCTGCTGTGCAGCGGGCTGGCCGCAGTACTGGGCACCGAACTCGGCCGCCGGGTGTGTCCGCACAGCCTGCGGCAGCTTTATGCCGTCTGCGCCCCGGTGTGCGGACTGGGCGCGGTGCTGGTGGGCTGTTCCCCTGCCCCGGGTGCCATCGCCGGTTCCATGCTGGTGCAGGGGAGCCTGTCGGTGTGGCTGCTCCATGCCGAGCAGCAGCTGAACGACGCCATTCCCAGCGACCAGCGCGCGACCCTCATCAGCGTGGACAGCATGGCCTACAGCCTGCTGATGATCCCGGCCAGCCCGCTGGTGGGTGCCGTGGGCGATGCCCTGGGCCAGGCCGGTGCCGGTCTGACCGTGCTGGGCATTCTGGTGGCGGCAAGCGCCCTGCGGGCCGTTTCCCGGAGAATGTAACCGTCTCTGTGCACTCCGCCGAAAATATTGTTAAAAGTTCGTCATTTTGATGTTTTGTATAAAGTATACAAGAAAAAATATTAAAAATCAGCATTCAGCCCATTGCCATTTTGCAACTGATATATTAGAATATAAATACAGAGACACGGCAACCCGGCCGTGCACAAAAGCAAAGCAAACATAACAGGAGGAACCACTATGCCTATGAAAATGGGTTGGCGCTGGTATGGCGAGGGCAACGACCCCGTCAGCCTCAGCGACATCAAGCAGATTCCCGGTGTGACCAGCATTGTCTGGGCTCTGCACAACAAGATGCCCGGCGAGATCTGGGAGATCGACGAGATCCAGAAGGTCGCCGACCAGATCCACGCTTACGGCTTCGACATGGACGTGGTCGAGTCTGTCAACGTCCACGATGACATCAAGATCGGTCTGCCCACCCGCGACCAGTACATCGAGAACTACAAGCAGTGCATCCGCAACCTGTCCAAGTTCGGCGTGAAGGTCATCTGCTACAACTTCATGCCCATCTTCGACTGGACCCGCACCGACCTGTTCCACCCCGTGGGCGACGGCTCGACTGCGCTGTTCTACGAGAAGGATAAGATCAAGGGCGACTACAAGGCTATGGCCGAGTACATCATGTCCTTCACCGAGAAGTACCACATGACCTTCCCCGGCTGGGAGCCGGAGCGCATGGCCAAGCTGGACGAGCTGTTCAAGGCCTATGCTCCTGTCACCAAGGAAAAGCTGTGGGAGAACCTGAAGTACTTCCTGGAAGCTCTGATGCCCACCTGCCACGAGTGTGACATCAAGATGGCCATCCACATGGACGATCCCCCTTGGGATATCTTCGGCCTGCCCCGCCTGCTGGTGGACGAGCCCAGCATCGACCGCTTCCTGAAGATGGTGGACGATCCGTACAACTGCCTGACCCTGTGCACCGGCAGCCTGAACGCAAACCCCAACAACAACTGTGCCGAGATCATCCGCAAGCACTGCGACCGCATTGCTTTCGGCCACGTCCGCAACATCCACCACTTCCCCAACGGCGACTTCTCTGAGGCTGCTCACCGCGACTGCTGCGGCGAGACCGGCATCATTGAGGTGATGCGCGCTTACCATGACTGCGGCTTTGAGGGCTACATCCGCCCCGACCACGGCCGTCAGCTGTGGGAGGAAGGCCCCGGCAGCTGCCGCCCCGGTTACGGCAAGTATGACCGTGCACTGGGCATCCAGTATATGCTGGGCGTCTGGGATCTGCTGGATCGTCTGGATGAAGAGAAAAAGAAGGGCTGATTATCATGAAGCTGTCTGAGATCAAAAACGGCAATCTGTCCGCCGAATGGGCAGAAAAGGGCTATGAGCTGCCCAAGTTCGACATCGAGGCCGTCAAGGCCAAGACCCACGCCGAACCCACCTGGGTGCACTTCGGCGCAGGCAACATCTTCCGTGCGTTCCCGGCTGCCATCCTGAACGAGGCCCTGAACAGCGGCAAGTATGACCGCGGCGTCATCGTGGCCGAGAGCTTCGACTACGAGATCATCGACAAGGCTTACCGCCCCTACGACAACATGAGCCTGCTGGTCTGCCTGAAGTCCACCGGCGACATCGAGAAGAAGGTCATCGCTTCCGTTACCGAGAGCCTGAAGGCCGACTACTCCTTCGGTGAGGACTGGGCACGCCTGGTGGAGATCTTCCAGGCCCCCAGCCTGCAAATGATCTCCTTCACCATCACCGAGAAGGGCTATGGCGTTGCTCCTGCGGATCTGGAGCGCGGCCTGACCCCCGTGCTGGCCATGGGCAAGGTCACCGCTCTGCTGTACGAGCGCTTCAAGGCCGGCGCTCTGCCGCTGACCGTCCAGAGCATGGATAACTGCTCTCACAACGGCGATAAGGTCAAGAATGCCGTTCACGCCTATGCTTCCAAGTGGGTGGAGCAGGGCCTGGTGCCCGCCGAGTTCCTGGCTTATGTGCAGGACGAGACCAAGGTCACCTTCCCCTGGAGCATGATCGACAAGATTACCCCGCGTCCGGATGCCAAGGTCCAGAAAATGCTGGCCGACGACGGCTTCGAGGACAACTACACCATCGTGACCGAGAAGCACACCTTCACTGCTCCCTTCGTCAACGCCGAGGAGACCCAGTACCTGTGCATCGAGGACCACTACACCAATGGCCGTCCCCCGCTGGAGCTGGGCGGCGTGCTGTACTGTGACCGCGAGACTGTGGACAAGATCGAGAAGATGAAGGTCTGCACCTGCCTGAACCCCCTGCACACCGCCATGTCCATCTACGGCTGTATGCTGGGCTACGACCTGATCTCTGCCGAGATGGCGGACGAGGATCTGCGTGCTTTCATCCAGAAGATCGGCTACATTGAGGCAATGCCCGTGGTCGTGGATCCGGGTGTCCTGAATCCCTACGAGTTCATCGGCGCAGTCATCAACCGCCGTCTGCCCAACCCGTTCATGCCCGATGCACCTCAGCGCATCGCCACCGATACCTCTCAGAAGCTGGCCATCCGCTTCGGCGAGACCATCAAGGCTTACGAGGCACGCGGTCTGGACAAGAGCAACCTGGTGCTGATCCCGCTGGTGCTGGCAGGCTATGCCCGCTACCTGAAGGGCATCGATGACAACGGCCAGCCTTTCGAGATTTCTCCCGATCCGCTGCTGACCGAACTGCAGGCCATTGTGAACCCCCTGGAAGTCAAGGAGGGCGAGCAGGACTTCAGCTGCCTGAAGGCTCTGTACAGCCGTGCCGATGTGTTCGGCGTGGATCTGTACGCTGTGGGTCTGGGTGAGCAGATCGAAGGCATGGTCAAGGAGCTGTATGCAGGCAACGGCGCAGTCCGCAAGACCCTGCACAAGTACACCCTGGCTCGTTAAAATTTCATAGCGCTATTTCCGTTTCCCACGCTGCGTTTTGCTTTGCCGCAGCGTGGGCTTTTTTGTTTTTCTCTTGCCAAATCCTTCACAATATGCTATAATGGCAGTGTTCTAGATAGGAACAATTCTCAAAATCATCCGTCGTTTTACGGCACACGATATCATAAAGGAGAGCCAAGCCATGAGCGTACAAACCATCAGCAAGTCCATTCTGGGCGTTGGAGTGGACGATACCACCCTCGACCTGTTTGAAAGCCAGTACCCGGTGCCTGCAGGCGTCAGCTACAATTCCTACGTCATTCTGGACGAAAAGACCGCCATTCTGGATACCGTGGATCAGCGCGCCACCGACGCATGGATGGCAAACCTCACCGAAGCGCTGGGCGACCGCATGCCGGAATATCTGGTGGTCTCCCACATGGAGCCGGACCATGGTGCCAACATTGCCCGCCTGGCCGCTAAGTACCCGGACATGAAGGTGGTGGGCAACGCCAAGACCTTTGTGTATATGGAGCAGTTCTTCGGCCCGGATGCCGTGGCCAAGGAGCGCCGTGTGGTGGTGAAGGACGGCGAGAGCTTGTCTCTGGGGAGCCACACCCTCACCTTTGTGTTTGCACCCATGGTGCACTGGCCGGAGGTCATGGTCAGCTATGAGAGCAGCGAAAAGGTGCTGTTCTCCGCCGACGGTTTCGGCCGCTTCGGGGCGGTGGCAAAGTTTGACGAAAAGGCCGACTGGGCCAGCGAAGCCCGCCGGTATTACCTGAACATCGTGGGCAAGTACGGCCCGCAGGTGCAGGCACTGCTCAAAAAGGCAGCCGCACTGGATATTGCCACCATCTGCCCGCTGCACGGCCCGGTGCTCACCGGGGACCTGGGCAAGTATCTGGCCTATTATGATACCTGGTCCAGCTATAAGCCGGAAGAACCGGAAAAGATCCTGGTGGCCAGTGCTTCCATCCACGGCCATACCCGCGCCGCGGCCCACACCATGGCCGAAAAGCTGCGTGCCAAGGGCGCAAAGGTGGTGGAGATGGACCTGACCCGCACGGATGTGTCCTACGCCGTGGAGGCCGCTTTCCGGTACGGCAAAATGGTACTGGCCTGCGCCACCTACGATGGCTTCCTCTTCCCGCCGATGGAAGCGTTCCTGACCCACCTGAAGACCAAGAACTTCCAGAATCGCACCGTCGGTCTGATCGAGAACGGCACCTGGGCGCCGATGGCGGCAAAGCTCATGCGTGCGGAACTGGAAGGCATGAAGAACATGACCCTGTGCGACAACGTTGTCACCATCCGCAGTGCTGTCAATGCAGACTCGGAGGACCGGATGGATGTGCTGGCTGCGGAAATTGCGGCCCGCTAACCCCGTACCTCCTGAATAAATTTAAGAAGACCTCAGCCGGTATTTTCCGGCCGAGGTCTTCTTGCATTTTACGGAGCCGTTTTCTGCAGATGAGCGGCTTTGGTCTGAGAACGAAAAAGGTGCCGTCCTTCCAATGTCCGGAAAGACAGCACCTGATTTTTTAATGTTTCGATCAGATCGAAATGGTGTTGCACACATCGATCAGCACCGGGTCAAGGGTCTTGGTCATTTCCAGAGCCTCGTCCACAGGATAATCCACCAGCTTCTCGCCCTTCATGCCGACAATGCGGTTGTACTTGCCCTGCTCCAGCAGGCAGACCGCCTGGTAGCCCATTGCAGAGGCGTTCACGCGGTCACGCAGGGTGGGAGAACCGCCGCGCTGGACATGGCCCAGGATGGTGGCACGGGAGTCGATGCCGGTGCGTGCCTGGATCTCGTTCGCAATCTCCTGTGCATGGCCGACGCCCTCTGCCACAATGATGATGAAGTGGCGCTTGCCGGTCTTCTGGGTCTCCGCGATCTTGTCCAGAATGTCATGCTGCATATCGAATTCCTTCTCCGGCAGCAGCACAGCCATTGCGCCGGATGCGATGGCAACGTTCAGTGCGATGTAACCAGCGTTGCGGCCCATGACCTCGACCACGCTGCAGCGGTCATGGCTCTGGGTGGTGTCGCGCAGCTTGTCGATCATTTCCAGGGCAGTATTCATGGCCGTATCGTAGCCGATGGTATATTCCGTGCAGGCAATGTCGTTGTCGATGGTGCCGGGCAGGCCGATCATCGGGATGCCGCGGTGTGCCAGCTCGCGGGCACCGCGGTAAGAGCCGTCGCCGCCAATGACCACCAGGGCATCAATGCCCAGCTCACGGCACTTGGCCGCACCGCGGTCCTGGCCTTCCTTGGTCTTGAACTCCAGGCAGCGGGCGGTGTACAGGATGGTGCCGCCGGCAGAAATAATATTCGAGACACTGCGCAGATTCATTTCGAAGCACTCGCCGTTCAGCAGGCCGTTGTAGCCGCGCTGAATGCCGATCATACGATAACCCTTGTGCAGGCCGGTACGAACCACGGCGCGCACAGCAGCGTTCATGCCAGGCGCATCGCCGCCGCTTGTCAGCACGCCGATCGTTTTGATTTGCTTTTCCATACGAGAGATTCCCTCCAATTTGTTTCTACATTTACCCATGAGCCGGTGCCCTTCTTCTTTATACACCGCCCACTCGCTTTGCTTGCTATGCATTGACTTGCCTTGCATCATTATATCACAATCTCGGCCGTTTGAAAACATTCATCCTGTCGCGATTCGTGCACAGAAATGTCATTTTGTTGCAACATTGCCATTTCCCAACAACCGTTCCAGTTCCTCAAAGAGCAACGGATGTCCAGACGTATACAAACGCCGCGGTGCGGCCAGTTTCTGCCTGGTATCTTCCAGATAAAGGATGACCGGCATACTGCCATCAAAAATTTCCAGCAGGTTGATCACCTTGGCATACTGCGGGCAATTGCGGGACGGCAGCCGGATATAGAGCCGTTTTGCCGCCTTTTTCAGCGGATCCTGCCGCCCATTCTGCGGACGGCTCGGGTCGTACTGATCGATGGGCACAATGCTGTCCGCCACCAGCTTGGACGCTTCATCTTCCCGCACCGACAGCCGGCCATCAATGACCACGACCGCATTTTCCTGAATGGCATCCCGGAAAACGTCCAGGATCTTCGGAAATACGATCACTTCCATCGTACCGGTCAGATCCTCCACACTGGTAAAGGCCATCATGCTGTTGGACTTTGTTGTCATCATGCGGTTTTTGACCACCGCACACACCACACGCACTTTTTCTCCATCCTGCACACGGGCATCTTCCCCGGTCAGGGATTTGATGGTGTGCGAGCCGATGCGGGCAGACTTTTCCCGGTAGGCATCCAGCGGATGGCCGGACAGGTACAGGCCGCTGACCTCTTTTTCCTGCTGGAGCAGCTCAGTGTGGCTGTATTCCGGCAGCGTCCGGATCTCATAGGAATCCGCCGGGGCTTCTTCTGCCGCGCCGCTCATCACCGAGAACAGATCCAGCTGTCCCTCCAGATTGCGGCGGGAGTCGCTCTCAATGCTTTTCAGGATGCCTTCCACGGCCTCCACCAGACTGTGGCGGTTGTATCCCATATGGTCAAAGGCACCGGCCTTGATGAGACACTCCACCGCGCGGCGGTTCAGCTCGTTGCCGTGCATCCGCTTGCAGAAGTCGTACAGGCTGGTGTAGGGCTTTTCTTTGCGCGCTTCCACCACCCGCTCAATCAGGTTGCGGCCCACGTTTTTGACGGCGTTCAGGCCGAAACGAATTTGGCCTTTGTCATCTGCGGTAAAGCCGCCGTTGGAGACGTTGACGTCCGGGGGCAGCACTTTGATGCCCAGCCGGGCGCACTCGCCGGAATATTCAATGACCTTGTCGGTGTTGTCCAGCACACTGGTCAGCAGAGCGGCCATGAACTCGCTGGGGTAGTGGCACTTGAGGTAGGCCGTCTGGAATGCCACATAGGCATAGCAGGCAGCATGGCTCTTGTTAAAGGCGTAGGACGCGAAGCTGGACATCTCGTCGTAGATCTCATTTGCCACCTTCTCCGAGATGCCGTTGGCCACGCAGCCGGGACATTCGTTGCCGGGGTCGGTGCAGCCGTGCACGAAATGTTCGCGTTCGGCCTCCATGACCGCGTGCTTTTTTTTGCTCATGGCACGGCGCACATTGTCTGCCTGCCCGAAGGAGAAGCCTGCCAGCTCCCGGAAGATCTGCATGACCTGTTCCTGGTAGACGATGCAGCCGTTGGTCACGTCCAGGATGTGGGCCAGCTGGGGCGTTTTATAGCTGATCTTATCCGGTTCGTGCCGGTTGCGCAGATAGGTCGGGATAGAGTCCATGGGGCCGGGGCGGTACAGGCTGATGAGCGCGATGACATCTTCCAGGTTCTGCGGCTGCAGACCTACCAGAACCTGCTTCATGCCGGAAGATTCCAGCTGGAACACGCCCTCCGTGTCTCCCTGCCCCAGCATCTTGTAGGTGTCCGGATCATCATAGTCCAGCTTCTGGATGGAGAACTCCGGATGCTGCTTCTGTACGGCAAGCTCTGCATCCCGGATGACCGTCAGGGTGCGCAGGCCGAGGAAGTCCATCTTCAGCAGACCCAGCTCTTCAATCTCGGTCATGTTGAACTGGGTCACGGGCAGACCGTCGTTGGTGGCCAGCGGCAGATAGTAATCCGTGGGTTCCGGGGTGATCACAACGCCTGCCGCATGGGTGGACGCGTGCCGCGGCATCCCTTCCACCTTCAGGGCCGTATCGATCAGCTCGGTCACCTGCGGATCGGTGTCGTACAGGGCTTTCAGTTCCGTGGAAACTTCCAGCGCCCGCTTCAGGGTCATTTTCAACTCCATGGGCACCAGCTTGGCCACAGTATCCACCTGCTGGTATGGAATGCCCATCACGCGGCCCACATCGCGGATGGCATTGCGGGCCGCCATGGTGCCGAAGGTGACGATCTGTGCCACATGATCGGCCCCGTACTTGCGGTTGACGTAGTCAATGACCTCCTGCCGGCGCTCGTAACAGAAGTCCACATCGAAATCGGGCATACTGACGCGCTCCGGGTTCAGGAACCGCTCGAAGATCAGGTTGTAGCGGATGGGGTCGATGTCGGTGATGCCCACGCTGTAAGCTGCAATGCTGCCCGCACCGGAGCCGCGGCCCGGCCCGACCGGGATGCCCTGGCTCTTGGCGTAGTTGACATAGTCCCAGACGATGAGGTAGTAGTTGGTATAGCCCATCTTCTTGACCACGCCGATCTCGTATTCCAGGCGGTCTTTGTTGGCCTGCGGGACGTTGGGGCCGTAGCGGCGCTCCAGACCATCCCAGCAGAGTTTCTCAAAGAATTTCTGGTTGTCCATCCCGTCGGGAGCCTTATAGTACGGGATCTTGGTATGGCCAAAATCAAAATCAAAATTGCACTGTTCTGCAATTTTTGCCGTATTCTCACAGGCTTCCGGCACCATGGAAAACAGGTCGTACATTTCATCGGTGGTTTTGACGTAAAACTCATCCGTCTGAAACTCCATGCGGTCGGCATCCTGAATGGTCTTGCCGGTCTGGATGCAGAGCAGGATGCCCTGCATTTTGGCATCCTCTTTGCGCAGATAGTGGGAGTCGTTTGTGGCCACCATGGGGATACCCGTCTCCCGCGCCAGCTTGATGAGCTGGGGCAGGACGACGTTGTCCTCCTTCAGGCCGTGGTCCTGCAGTTCGATGTAGTAGTTTCCCTCCCCGAACAGATCTCGGTACCACAGCGCAGCTTCCCTGGCGTGGTCATAGTCGCCCGCCAGAATTGCCTGGGGAATTTCACCGGCCAGACAGGCGGACAGGCAGATCAGTCCCTCGTGATACTGCTGCAGCAGCTCCTTATCGATGCGGGGTTTGGAATAAAATCCTTCCACAAAGCCGGCCGACACCATCTTGATGAGGTTCTTATAGCCGGTCTCATTCTTACACAGCAGGATCAGATGGTTGTTGCCGTCGATCTTGTTGACCTTGTCAAAACGGCTGCGGGTCGCCACATAGACTTCGCAGCCAATGATGGGTTTGATGCCCGCCTTTTTGGCTGCCTTATAAAACTGCACACAGCCGTACATGACGCCGTGGTCGGTGCAGGCAATGGCGGTCTGGCCGCACTCCTTGACCCGGTCCATCAGCTGGTCGATGCGGCAGGCGCCGTCCAGCAGACTGTACTCCGTGTGAATGTGCAGATGTACAAAATCCCGGCCAAGCCGGTTATTTTCGCTGATCTCGCTCAATGCTCTGCCTCCTGTTTCAGCCGGCTGCGCAGGGCTTCCGCCTCCGCTTCCAGCTTTTTCATGCGATGGGACAGCCCCGATTTGCTCACCGGCGGATCAAAACGGCTGCACAGTGCGGTCAGGGACAGATCCGGATACCGGAGCCGCATCTCTGCCGCCTGCTGCAGCGGCTCCGAAAGGCGTGCCAGTGCCCCATGCTCTTTCAGGTAGCAGATGGCCTTCCGGGTCTGCGCATTGGCGCGAACCGTCTTGCTCAGGTTGGCGGTATCACAATTTGTGAGCCGGTTGCTCAGATTGCGCACCTGCTTGATCTGCTTGAGTCCATGCATCTGTTCTGCCGCATCGGCCGCGCCGATGAAACGCAGCAGCCGCTCCACGCTGGCGCTGGTCTTGACATAGATCAGGTTGACACCATTGCGGCGGGTGCGGTGGGGGGCAAACTCATGCTCGGCCAGCAACGCCTCAAAGTCCCGTGCCAGATTGGTACGGGAGGTCAGAAATTCCAGATTGTACTCCTTCTGCGGATCCGTGACGGTGCCGCCGCACAAAAACGCCGCGCCAATGTACGCACTGACACAGGTCTGGCAGCGGATCATGGCCGGGTCGATCTGCAGACTGGTCTCGCTGCCGGTGGTGCCGAACAGCTCGTGCATCCGCTGCACCTGCTCCGGCCGGCGGATGTTGAACTCGTACAGGATCCCGCTGGGGCGCTGTTTTTCCAGAATCTCGCCCTGCACGCCACAGCGCGCAAACAACTGCTGTGCGGCCTGTGCCGTGTGGGGCTGTTCGGTCTGCAGCACCAACCCCCGGGCGTCAAAATATTTGGCAAAGCAGGCAAAGCCATAGGCCGCCGCCCGCACACAGCAGTCCTTCTGCAGACTGCGCTGTGCGATCTCCTCCCGTGCACGGGATGCAAAACTCATACTGATGCCTCAATTCTATCAGCGGGTGGAATCGCGGTGCTGCACGCCGGGTTCATAGCCCAGCGTGCGGCAGTATTCCGCGATCTTACGCGCAAAGGTGATGGAACGGTGTTTGCCGCCGGTACAGCCCACCGCAATGGTCAGCTGGCTTTTGCCCTCTTTGACGTAAAGCGGCAGGGCATACTCCAGAAACTGCTCATAGCGTTTGAGCAGTTCCTGTGCTTCCGGGTGGCTCATCACAAAATCCACCACTTCCTGCTCCAGGCCGGTCTTGTGCTTGAGTTCCGGTACATAGAAGGGGTTGGGCAGGCAGCGCACATCCAGCACAAGATCTGCTTCCTGCGGGATGCCGAACTTGAAGCCAAAGGACATGATGGTGAGCCGCATGGCGCTTTTGGCCCCGCCGTTCTGCACAAACAGATCACAGATGCGCTCTTTGTTCTGGGCTGTGGAAAGCAGTGCCGTATCGATGACGTAATCCGCCCGCTCCTGCAGCGGCTTCAAGATCTGCCGTTCTTTCAAAAAAGCTTCCCGAGTGGAGATGCCCTCCGAAATGCTGATGGGGTGCCGGCGGCGGGTCTCACTGTACCGGCGCATCAGCACATCGTCCGGCGCATCCAGAAACAGGATCTTGTAGGGGGTCTCCTGTGCGTCCAGCTGTGCCAGTGCCTGCTCAATGGCTTCCGGCGTACGGCAGCCACGCACGTCCATGGACAGCGCCACCCGTTCCAGCTGGTTGTCACCCGCCTTGGAAAACGCCGTGATGCTGGGCAGCAGTCCCGCCGGGACGTTGTCGATGCAGAAAAAGCCGATATCTTCCAGCGCGTTCATCGCGACCGATTTTCCCGCGCCGGAAAGCCCGCTGACGATCAAAAGCTCCATGTTCCGATTCCCCGTTTCTTTTTTCACTTCACCACGCGGATCTCTTTTTCGAGGTCGTAGCCTGTCTTTTCCTTTACAATGGCACGCACCTCATCGCACAGTGCCAGCACATCCGCGCAGGTCGCACCGCCCAGATTCACCACAAAGCCGCAGTGCTTGTCGCTGACTGCCGCGCCGCCGTGACGGTATCCCCGCAGGCCGCACTGGTCAATGAGCGCTGCCGCAAAAGCACCCGCCGGGCGCTTGAAGGTACTGCCGGCGCTGGGTTTGTCCAGCGGCTGCTTCTCCACCCGCTTGGCCATCAATTCATCCATCCGGGCGCGGATCTGTTCCGGGTCCCCGGGCTGCAGCTGCAGCACCGCGGACAGGATGCAGCTGCCGTTGGTCTCAAAAATGCTGTGCCGATAGCTCAGGTCCAGCGCAGCGGCCGGAAGTTCTTCCACTGTGCCGTCTGCGGTCAGGCAGCGCACCGATACCAGCACATCCTTCATCTCACCGCCGTAGGCACCGGCGTTCATGTAAACCGCCCCGCCGATGGTGCCGGGGATGCCGTATGCGAATTCCAGGCCGGTCAGGCCGTGTTCCAGCGCCGCTTTGCAGACCGCCGAAAGCCGTGCACCGGCCCCCACCCGCAGAATGCCGTCGGAGACCTCCACCGGGCTGTGCAGCGCCGAAACATCGATCACCGCCCCGGCATAGCCTTCATCGGCAAACAGGATGTTGCTGCCGTTTCCCAGCAGGTAAAAGCGGGAGCCGGTCTCCCGGCACAGCGCGACCGCGCGGCAGAGCTGGGGTTCCGTTTCCGGCTGCACGAACAGCTGTGCCGCACCGCCGATCTTAAAAGTACAGTGGGCTGCCAGCGGCTCGTTTTCCCGGCAGGGGATCCCGGCCCCGGTCAGCTTCTGCTTGAGTTCTTCCATAAATGCGTCTGCTCCTTAGTCCATTTTATCGTCCAGACCCAGACGGATCAGCAGCTCCTTGGCGGCGTTGTAGCCCATCTTTTTCTGGCGGTTGTTGATGGCAGCCGTTTCCAGCACGACCGCCAGGTTGCGTCCCGGCGAGACCGGAATGCTGGTGCTGGGAATGCTGACACCCAGAATGTCGTAGTATTCGTTTTCCAGGCCGGTGCGCTGGTAGTTCTTGGTGGGGTCCCAGGCTTCCAGCTGCACCACCAGATCCAGGCTTTCACTCACCTTGACCGCACCCACGCCGAACACGCGCGCCACATTGACGATGCCGATGCCGCGCAGCTCGATGAAGTGGCGGATGTTCTCCGGTGCCGTGCCCATGATCTGCCGGTTGGACACCTTGCGCAGTTCCACGGCATCGTCTGCCACCAGACGGTGGCCGCGCTTGACCAGCTCAATGGCCAGCTCGCTTTTGCCGATGCCGCTGTCGCCCAGGATCAGAATGCCCTCGCCATACACTTCCACCAGCACGCCGTGCCGGGTGATGCGGGGCGCCAGTTCCAGGTTCAGCACGCTGATCAGGCTGCCCATCAGGGTGCAGGTGGTCTCATTGGAGCGCAGCAGTGCAACGCCGTGTTTCCTGGCCAGCTCCTGCATCTCAGGGAAAGGAGTCAGCTCCTCACTGCGGCAGACGATGACGGCGGGGGGCTGCTGCCGGAACAGCTGATCCAGTGCCTCATAGCGCTTTTCTGCAGAAAGGCCGGACAGGAAATTCATTTCGGCCAGACCCATGATCTGCAGGCGCAGCTTATCGAAATAATCGTAATAGCCCGCCAGGAACAGACCCGGACGGTTGACCTCTGCGATCTCCACGCAGATCTGATCCAGCTCCCTGGGGGTGTAGACAACTTCCATGCTGACGCGATCGGTCAGCGTTTTCAGTGAGACGTTGAACGTACCCATCCTCGTTCCTCCTGTTTCTTCTGCGCGGCAGGGCGCAGTCCTTCACTTCCTTTTATTATAGTAGAAACAGCCCGCAATTACAACGTCCAATTTCCCGCCGGGCAGGGAATCCCACGCTGCAGCGCAGGCCATGCCGAAGAATTTTACATTTCCGTTCGTTTTACATGGATTTTACATAGATTCGATTTCGGATTTTACATAGCCTCCTATATACTCAGGGCAGGAGAAAAATAAGCGAACAACACGTCAAATCAAAGTGAGGAAACACCTATGACCATTTTCAACGTCTTTTCCCTGCTGGGCGGACTGGCTCTGTTCCTGTTCGGCATGGATATCATGGGCAAAGCCCTGGAAAAGCAGGCCGGCGGCCAGCTGCAGAAGATCCTGAGCAAGCTCACCGACAACCCGCTCAAGGGCTTTTTCCTGGGCCTGTGCGTCACGGCCGTGATCCAGAGTTCCAGCGCCACCACCGTCATGGTGGTCGGCTTTGTCAACAGCGGCATCATGGAGCTGCATCAGGCCATCGGCATCATCATGGGCAGCAACGTGGGCACCACCGTCACCAGCTGGCTGCTGAGCCTGTCCGGCCTGCAGGGCGACAGCCTGCTGATCAAGATGCTCAAACCCACTTCTTTCAGCCCGCTGCTTGCATTTATCGGCATTTTGCTGTATATGTGTAAGAGTGAGAAGAAAAAAGGCGTCGGCACCATCCTCATCGGCTTTGCCGTGCTGATGACCGGTATGACCACCATGTCCAATGCAGTGCTTCCGCTGCAGGACGAGGCCTGGTTCACCAGTCTGTTCACCCGCTTCTCCAACCCCATTCTGGGCGTTCTGGTGGGCGCACTGGTCACCGGCATCATCCAGAGTTCCAGCGCCAGCGTCGGCATCCTGCAGGCGTTGAGCGCCACCGGCGTCATCACCTACGGCAGCGCCATCCCCATCATCATGGGTCAGAACATCGGCACCTGCGTCACCGCCCTGATCTCCTCGGTGGGCGCCAACAAGAACGCCCGCCGTGCCGCCATGGTGCATCTGTACTTCAACATCATCGGCGTGACGATCTTCCTGACCGGCTTCTACGGCCTGAACGCCGTATGCCATTTTGAATTCGTGAACACCACCATTGAGGCCTGGGGCATCGCTGTAGTGCACTCGGTGTTCAACATCCTGGCCACCCTCGTCCTGCTGCCCTTTGCAAACGTGCTGGAAAAGCTGGCCATCCTCACCATCCCGGACTCCCCGGAAAAGGAGAGCTTCGCGCTGCTGGATGAGCGCCTGCTGAACACCCCCGCCGTGGCCGTGGAACGTGCCCGCAACGCTACGGCGGAAATGGCCGAGCTGGCCCGTGTGGGCGTGGTGCAGGCCATGAGCCTGACCCATACCTGGAACGAGGAACTGGCGCAGAAGGTGCGGGACGAAGAGTGCCAGGTGGACCGCTACGAAGATGCCCTGGGCACCTACCTGGTCAAGCTGTCCAGCCGGGAGCTGAGCCATGCCGACAGCCAGAGCGTAAACACGCTGCTGCACACCATCAGCGATTTTGAGCGCATCAGCGACCACTCCGTGAATCTGCTGGGTTCTGCCGAGGAAATGCACCAGAAAGGCATCGAGTTTTCCAAAGATGCCCGGGAGGAACTGCAGGTACTGGAAGATGCCGTGCAGGATATCCTGAGCCGCACCACCGACGCCTTCCGCAAAGGAGATCTGCATCTGGCCGGCAAGGTCGAGCCGCTGGAAGCAGTGGTCAACGAGCTGGTGCGTGCCATCAAATCCCACCACATCGCCCGTCTGCAGACCGGCAGCTGCTCCATCGAGTACGGCTTTGTGCTGGAAGACCTGCTGACCAACTACGAGCGCATCTGCGACCACTGCAGCAATGTGGCCGTGGCGCAGATTGAGGTGGCACAGGACAGCTTCGATACCCACGCCTATCTCAACGACCTGCGCAACGGCAACGACACCAAAGAAAGCGAAGAATTCCATCGCCGCCTGGACAAATACCGTGAGCGGTATCTGTTCCCGGAAAATTCATCGACGGAGGATTTTGACAAATGATTTACATTGTAGAAGACGATGACGCCATCCGCGAACTGGAACAGTATGCCCTGCAGTCCAACGGGTATGAAGTTGCCAGCTTCCCCAGCTCGGAACCCTTCTGGGACGCCATGCGGGATGCAGCACCGGAACTGGTCATCCTGGACGTCATGCTGCCCGGAGAGGACGGCTTCTCCATCCTGAAAAAGCTGCGCAACACACCTTCCCTGCACCGCCTGCCCATCATCATGGTCACGGCCAAGTCCAGCGAGCTGGACACCGTGCGCGGCTTGGACTGCGGTGCAGATGATTACATTGCAAAGCCCTTCGGCATCATGGAATTTCTCAGCCGGGTGCGGGCGGCCCTGCGCCGCTCTGCGCCGGAAGCCCGCCCCAACGTGCTCAGTTTCCATGAGATCCTGCTGGACAACGCCCGTCACAGCGTCACCGTGAACGGCCTGCCCGTGGAGTTGACCTACAAGGAGTACAGTCTTCTGCGGCTTTTGCTGGAAAACACCAATCTGGTGGTCACCCGCGAGACCATCCTGCAGGTGGTGTGGGGCACCGACATTTCGGTGGAGAGCCGCACCGTGGATATGCACATCCGTACCCTGCGCAAAAAAATGGGGGATGCCGGGCGCTACATCTGCACCGTGCGGAAGGTCGGCTACAAGCTGACCGATGAAGAGGAGGCTTGCGAAGGATGAAGAAACTCCGCAGCATGGAAGAAAAGATCAGCTATCGTCTGTTTCTGATGGGGTTTCTGGGCCTTCTGCTCACCGCCGCGCTGTGCATCTTTGTGTTCCACAAAGCGTTCACTGCACAGGCGTGGGCTTCGCTGGAAAAAGAGACCGCCCTGCTGCAGGCCGGATACGATCTGACCGAGGATCCCCAGCAGCTCTCTGCGTTCGTCACCGGTGATCTGCGCATCACACTGATCTCTGCCGACGGCGATGTCATCTTTGATTCGGCCACCGACCAGCCGCTGGAGAATCACCTTTCCCGCCCGGAGATCGTTCAGGCCAGCAGCGGCGGCATCGGCCGGGACATCCGCGATTCCGAAACGCTGGGTTATGAGACCTACTATTATGCCGTACAGCTGGCCGGCGGCGATATCCTGCGCGTGGCACAGGATGCCGAGACCATCTGGTCGGTGTATGATTCTGCCATTCCAGCCATCGTGCTGAGCTGCGTGGCGCTGATGCTGGCGGCGGCTGTGCTGGCCGGTCTGCTGACCCGCGTGCTGGTGCAGCCGGTGCTGCGCATGACTGAGGATCTGGATCACATCCAGGACAATGTTCCTTACAAAGAGCTGATCCCCTTTGCGGAAAGCATTCATTCCGACCGCATCCTGCGGGAGAACAATGAGAAGATGCGGCAGGAATTCACTGCCAATGTCAGCCATGAGCTGAAAACGCCGCTGACCAGCATTTCCGGCTACGCAGAGCTGATCGAGACCGGCATCGCCAAGCCGGAGGATGTGCCCGGCTTTGCCCGCAAGATCCACGGAGAGGCCAGCCGCATGATCCAGCTCGTGAACGACATCCTGCAGCTGTCCCACCTGGACAACATGGACGAGAACAACACACCCCCGGAACTGGAAGTGGTGGATCTGCTGGATGTGGCGCGGGAATGCGTTGAGCGCCAGAAGCTGAACGCCCGCCACGCTTACATCTCCCTGACCTACCTGGGTGAAAGCGCCCGGGTGCGGGGCAGCCGCAGCCTGCTGGATGAACTCTGCCAGAATCTGTGCGACAACGCCATCCGCTACAACCGCCCCGGCGGCAAGGTGCAGATCATCACTTCCTGCACGCGGGACGGCCACTGCAGCCTGACTGTGACCGACAACGGCATCGGCATTCCCAAAGAAGCACAGTCCAGCGTGTTTGAACGCTTTTACCGGGTAGACAAAAGCCGGAGCAAAGCCACCGGCGGCACCGGCCTGGGCCTGGCCATCGTCAAGCACATTGCCCGCATCCACAACGCCCGCATCAAACTGGAAAGTCAGGTGGACGTTGGCACTACCATCACGGTCATCTTCCCCACCGCCGATTGATCAGAACGGCAAAAATCGTACGTCTGCCTGCACCTGCGGGCAGGCGTTTTTTGTTGGGGTCATTTCCCGGCTGGTTTCGCCCTGCAGGGCATACCGCTGCTGCAGGTGCAGAACATCAATGCCCTGCGTCCAAAGCTCCGTTACCAGCGCGGCACAGCGGCGTTCCAGTTCCTGCCGCTGTGCGGTGCCGGGTGTCGGGGTCCCATACGCGCGCTGGCAGTCCAGCCGCAGAGAAACCGCCGCCGTGCCCAGCGTGACCGAAACGGTGCTGCGCCGGATCTTTACCTGTTTTCCGCCCAGCCAGAAACTCTGCGCTGTGCCCATTCCCTGCAGAAGGCAATACAGTTCCGCATCCTCCTGCGGCAGAAAGATCCGCTTTTCGGAGACTCGCAGAAGGCACCGCTCTGCCAGCGAAGCAGGCTCCTTCAGCACCGGCAGAAGCACCGGTCCGTCATGCGCATACAGCCGGGGAATCCGGTCGGAACAGGCCTTGAGTTTGTCCAACAGTTTCTCCGGCAGTCCCTCCTGCTCCCGGCAGGTTTCCGCAAACTTATCCAGCGCAAACTGCATCGCCATCCAGCGGGCAGCTGTGCGCCCGCACTGCCGTTCCAGCACCAGTGTCTCATATGCAGACAGCACGCTGTCCTGCACATCTTCCGGGGTCAGCAGATAGTCGCAGAGACGATAATTGGCCGTCTCGGGCAGCAAGGTCTCCGCTGCCGAAACCGCACGTCCCAGTGTTTCTCCCTGCCCGAGCGCAAACCGCAGCGCCGCCGATGCATCGGCGGCATCTGCAGCCGCTTCCGGCGCCTGATACAGCAGCCCCACCTGCCACTGCGTCCCCTGCTGTTCCAGGAGCACGGCCCGCACCATGCTCTTCTGGGTGTTTTCTCCATGCAGGAACAGCAGACACCACGCTGCCAGAAGGACGATTCCCCATCGTTTGATCTGAAACCGCGGTCTCATGCCTGCTGCCCCCCTTTCTCAGCATCCGGAAGCAGCCTTCGCCCGATCTGACAGACTGCCGTGCAGAGAAACCCCATGCGAAAAATCGCACAGGCCAGCCAGAGCAGCAGCAGCGCCGCATCCAGCCGGGAGAACATTCCCACGCCCCAGGCGCGCAGAAGCTCCTGGATGGGGTAATCCTTCGCCCCGAACAGCATGGTTCTGCCCAGCAGGACAGCCGCCTGCACCGCAAATGCCGCCAGCGGCAGCAGCGCCGCGTGCGGGCCTTTCTCTGCCGGGCAGAGCCGCCCGGCCGCAAAGTATTCCGCATAGACCGGCAGTGTCCAGCTGCCCCACCCCTGCAGGGAAGCAGCATCCGTCAGCGGATACCAGTGCAGCTGTCCTGCCAGACCCAGAACATACACGCCGCACCCCAGCGCAGCGCCCCACCACAGCACCCGGGCAGGCGCTGCCCAGCCCGCCGGAGCCATCCGGCTGCTGGCCCAGAGCAGCAGCGGTAGCAGCCCCACCAATGCCATCGATGAAAATTCCTGGGTGCAGACGGCCTGCGCCTGCCCGGCTGTCTGCACCAATTCCCATGCAAACCCGGCCAGCAGCGCTGCATCCACCATCCGGCCCGCACGTCCGGGATCCCGCCGGGCAAGGAATGCGGTCAAGGCCGCCAGAACCGTCAGCGCCAAGGCTCCGGCCAGCCCGGATAAGACGGCCGCCCGGGCAGAGCAGTCTGTTCCCATCGGTTCTGCCGCTGCAGCGGTCACAACGCTGAGGGCAAGGATCTGCCCCAGCCCCTGCTGTTCTTTCATGAACGATCCCTCCGTTTCTGCCAGATGTTGAACGGTTTCTGTGAAAGTTTCCGGTAACTGCGGCGGAAGATCCCATCCTGTGCCAGCGGCTTCTGCGGGAATGGGTGGGCTTCCAGATATGGCACCCCCAGCACGCCGGTGCCGGACAGGCTGAGCAGCACTGCGAAAAAAGCTCCGACCAGCCCGACCGGCCCGGCCAGCCCGGCTGCCAGCACAACGCCCAGCCGCAGCAAGGTGGCGGTCTCGTACAGCGACGGCGTCACAAACACCGCAATGGACGTGATGCTGGCCACAAAAATGACCGGCGTGCTCATCAGACCGGTGGCAATGGCGGCGTCGCCCAGAATCAGCGCAGACACCAGACTGACCGAATGCCCCAGCGACTGCGGCATCCGCAGACCGGCTTCCCGGATGATCTCCAGCAGCAGGATGACCAGCACCATCTCCGCAAACAGCGGCAGGGGCGTGGCCTTTTCCGCCGCTTCGATCTTATAGAGCAGCTGGGGCGGGATCAGCTCCGGCAGGTAGACCGCCAGACAGACGAACACCCCCGGCAGAAACACCGTGAGCCAGAACGCTCCATATTTCAGCACCCGCAGAAAGGACGAGAAAACTGCCGTGGAAGCGTAGTCATCCAGACATTCAAAGTTTTCGCGGAACAGAGACGGCAGGATCAGCGCGGACGGACTCCCATTGACCAGCACCACGATCTTGCCTTCACACAGCTTTGCCGCGGCCACTGCCGGGCGTTCGGTATACCCTGCCGGCGTGAACAGCCGCACCGGGCTGGGCATCAGCCACGGCACAAAATAACTGGAATCCAGCAGCAATTCCGGCTTGGCCGCGGCAAGCGTGTCTTTCACCTTCTGCACCATGGCAGGGTCCGCCTTGTCCCGGCAATAGCAGACCGCATATTCGGTGCAGGCATCCGTGTCGGCCTGGGCCACCTCCTGCACCAGCGTTCCGGTACGGATGAGCCGCCGCAGAAGACTCAGGTTGACCCGCAGAAGGTCGGCAAAACCCTCCCGGGAACCGCGCAGGTTCCCCTCCCCCGCCGGTTCCTCCACCGAGCGGAACTTCAGCCCCTGCACCGAGAACGCAATGCCCTGTTCGCACCCTTCCAGCAGCAGCACTGCCATGCCGGCCGTCAGCCGCCTGACAAGGTCGGTCATGTCTCCCACCGGCGTGCTCTCCGCCGGGATGGCCGACCCCTGCAGGATGTGTGCATACACCTCCGGGCCGGTCCAGATATGCGCCTGCTGCGGGGTCTGCCGGCTGGCGGTGTCCAGCAGCAGCTCCCACAGCGAATCTAGGCTGGCCATGCCATCGAACAGCACAATACAGCCCTTGCAATGATAAATCGAAATTTCCTTGGCATAATAATCCGCAGAGGCACCGAACAATTTGTCCAGTGCCGCCTGGTTTTCTGCCAGACACTTGGATAACGGCATCTGCTCCACCTCTTTGCCCTGCAGTATGCCCGGCTTGCGCCGCATCCATTCCATGGGAGGGGTTTGTATTGAAGCTTCTGATCTGCCGCACCATTCTCATTTATCTGTGCGTCCTGTTCGCCATGCGGCTGATGGGCAAACGCCAGCTGGGCGAGCTGCAGCCCGAAGAACTGGTGTCCACCATCCTCATCTCCAATCTGGCGTCCATCTCCATCGAGTCCGAAGATGTGCCGGTGACCACCAGCCTCATCCCGCTGTTTCTCATTGCGGCGCTGGAGCTTCTGGGGTCGGCGCTGAGTTTTCGGAACCAGAAATTTTTCAACGTGCTGTCCGGGCGGCCCAAGACGGTCATCCTGAACGGAGAGATCGACCAGAATGCCCTGCGCACCCTGCGGCTGACCACCGCCGACCTGATGGAAGCCCTGCGGGGCAAGAATGTCTTTGACCCCCGGGAGGTGTCCTACGCCGTCATTGAGACGAACGGCACCCTATCGGTGGCTCTGCGGCCGGAGCGGGAATCCGTGCGGCTGGCGGACCTTCAATTGAAAGTAGAACACTGCAACGCCACCATTCCGTTTGTGCTGGACGGGCAGGTGCTGGAAGACAACCTGCACTGGTGCGGCAAGGACCGCGCCTGGCTGGAAGCCACCGCCGAAGCCAATACCCTGCTGGTCTCGGAGATCCTGCTGCTCATCGGCAATGAAACAGAGGATTATTTTCTGCTGAAAAAGGAGCCGAGCCGTCTCAAAAAATCTTCTGCAGGGGGTGTCTCATGAAACGCATTTATGCCTGTTTTGCCATTGTGGCGATCCTGCTGGCGGCAGCATTCTTCAGCAGCTGGCAGGTGCAGCAATTTGCCCGGGAAATTTCCGAGGATCTGGACTGTGCCGTGGCTGCCATCCGGGACGATGATCCTGCCACCGCCCGGAAAGAGCTGGCCGATGGTGCCGACCGGTGCGATGCCATGCGGGAGAAGATGAACCATCTTCTGCGCACCGCAGACTTTACCGAGCTGGAAGCCGCTCTGCGGGCGGCAGACGGCCACCTGGAAATGGGCGCTCCGGAAGAGGCCCTGGGCGAACTGCGCCGGGCGCAGGTACAGGTGGAAACGCTGGAATGGCTGTCCCGGCGGCTGATCTGACAAAAAAAAATACCGCCTCTCTGCAAACCACAGAGAAGCGGTATTCTGGCACATGGGACTCAGGAATTTTCCTTCCGGTCACCCATCAGCTTTTTCAGCTCGGTAAAGAAGCTCTCCACATCGGCAAACTGCCGGTAAACCGATGCAAAGCGGATATAGGCCACTTCATCGATCTTCTTCAGTTCCTGCATCGTCAGCTCCCCGATGCGCACGCTGGGGATCTCCCGGTCATAGGAGCTGAGCAGGGTCTGCTCAATGCTGCTGACGGCGCGATCAATGGCTTCATAGCTCACCGGGCGCTTGGCGCAGGCGCGCAGCATGGCGTTGAGCAGCTTCTGCCGGTCAAACGGCTCGCGGGAGCTGTCCTTCTTGATGACCACAAGCGGAACAGTCTCCACGACTTCATAGGTCGTAAAGCGCATATGGCAGCTCAGGCATTCACGGCGGCGGCGGATGCGCTCGCTGTCTTCGGTGGGGCGGGAGTCGATCACTTTGGATTCTTCTGCACCGCAATAGGGGCACTTCATGATTCTGTTCCTCCTGAAATCCTGCAGGGACTTATTTGTTGGCTTTGCTCTTGGGCTTGCGCTCGCTCCACAGCATCCAGGCCGAGGTGGAAACGCACAGGGACGTATAAACGCCGCTGGCCATACCCATCATCAGCGGGAAGGCGAAGGTAAAGATGCTGTCCAGGCCGTACAGCTTTGCCACGATGCACAGCACACCCAGCGCCACTACCGTGGTGATGGTGGTGATCAGCGTGCGGCGGGCGGACTGATTCACCGAGCGGTTGACTACTTCTTCAAACGGTGCCTTTTTGCCCATCAGGCGGCGGTTCTCACGGATGCGGTCGTACACCACCACGGTGTCGTTGATGGAATAACCCAGAATGGTCAGCATGGCGGCGATGAAATTGCCGTCCAGCGGGGTGCGCAGCAGTACGAAGGTACCGAACACCACCATCAGGTCGTTGAGCAGCGCCAGCACTGCCATCATACCGCCGGTCAGGCCGCCGATGTTCTTGAAGCGCAGAGCGATGTACAGCAGGATGAGCACCAGAGCAAACACCACAGCCACCAGACTCTTCTGCAGGAACTTGGTGCCCATGGCCGCACTGACGTTGCTCAGGGACAGCTGTGCAAAGTTGTTGTCCGGATACGTCTCGTTCAGAGAATCCAGCAGATTCTGCACCTGATCGGTGGTGACGGTCTCGGTGCCGGGCATGGAGATCTTCAGGGTCTGGTCCCCGGTGGCGACGTTCTCGCCGGTCTGCAGGGTCAGGCCGTTGTTTTCCAGGGCGGTGGAAGCCATCTTCTGCACTGCTGCCATATCCAGGCTGTTCTCATAGCGCAGGGTGATCATCGCGCCGCCGGTGAACTCAGTGTCCAGATGGACCCCCAGCACCACCGCGCACAGCACGATGGCGGCCATCAGGCAGGCGGAAATGGTCAGGAAGCGCTTGCGCAGGGCCACAAAATCGATCTGCTTTTTCTCGGTCTCATCCTTGCCCAGTTTGGCCGCACCGTACAGCCACGGGTTACGCAGGGTCTTGATGGAAGCCGCACCGCGGATCATCACGCGGGTAGCGAACACGCCGAATACAAAGTTCAGCAGCACGCCGGTGAGCAGCGTGTAACCGAAGGCGTAAATGGTGCCGGCGGTAGAGGGGCCAAAGGCAAAGAACACAAAGTGCAGCGCCTTGGCAAACAGGCCGTCCGAGGGGCCAAAGGCACCCATCAGCACGATGGCCACGATGACGATGGTCACATTGCCGTCGATGATGGGGGTCAGGCCGCGGGCAAAACCGCTCTTGAGGGCACCATCCAGCGACCTGCCGTTCTTCAGCTCTTCCTTGATGCGCTCGGCGGTGATGACGTTGGCGTCCACGCCCATGCCGATGGCCAGGATGATGCCGGCGATGCCGGGCAGCGTCAGGGTAAAGCTTTCAAACACCGGGAAGTAGCCGGAGACAAAAGCCAGGGTCGCCGCCACCTGTCCGGCCAGTGCAATGCTGGCCAGGAAGCCCGGCAGACGGTACATCAGGGTCATGAACACGGCGATCAGCGCAAAGGCGATGATGCCGGCCAGCACCATGGCGCTCAGGCTGTTCTCGCCCAGGCTGGGGCTGACGGTGGAGTAGCTGTCCACTTCCAGTGCGAAGGGCAGTGCGCCGGAGTTGATCTGGCGCGCCATTTTGACCACCGCGTCCTGGGTGAAGGGATTGGACGCCGAGCTGGTGATGATGGCCTGTCCATCGGTGATGGCAGTGTTGACGGTCGCGGTGCTGACGTTCTCGTCATCCAGCCAGATGCTGATGGTGCCCTTGCTGGATGCCAGCGCGGTGGTGGCCTCGCCAAAGGCCTTGGCACCCTCGTCGGTAAACTTCAGAGACACATAGTATTCCGAAGCGCCGCCGCTGGTCACCGGGCCGTACTGGGCTGCCGCGCTCTCGATCATGGAGCCGTCCAGGATCAAGTCCCCATCGGCGCTGCTGCCCTCGCGGAAGGTCAGATAGGCGGTGGTGCCGATCTCTTCAATGGCTGCTTCCGGGTCGAAATCGGTCTCGCCGGACTGCCACGGGAACTCCAGGATCAGGCTGTCGGAGCTGGGGTCCACATACAGCTCGTAGTCGGTCACGTTCAGGGCGACCAGACGGTTCTCAATGACGAGCTGGGCCGCTTCCAGCTGCTCCTCGGTGGCATCGTAGTCCTCCGAGGGAACAAAGGTGACGTTCACGCCGCCCTTGATGTCCACGCCGAACCGAATGTCCCTGGCGCCCTTGATGTAGGTGGTGGTCACATCGCCGTACTTTGCGGACACACCGAAGAATGCGGTGTACACGAACGCAAGGATCAGCAGCACGGTGACGACCAGTTGCCATGCTTTGCCTTTTTTCTTCATATGATTCAGGAAAACCTCCAAAAGCCGCCCGTGCGGCCCGTATTATTACAAAACTCCTCTGGCGGCCCATGCAGCTGCACAGAGGAGGTCTTGCCAAACTGATTTGATTTATGCCTGCTCTGCCAGCAGCTTTTCGACAACTGCCAGACGCACGCAGACGCACAGCAGCTCAGATGCGGTCTCTACCTCATCCAGGCTGGGATAGGTGGGCGCAATGCGCAGGTGAGAGTCCTCGGGGTCCTTGTGGTAGGGATAAGCCGAACCGGCACCGGTCAGAGTCAGACCCGCATCCTTGCACAGGCCTGCCACCCGCTTTGCACAGCCGGGCATCACATACAGGCTGATGAAGTAGCCGCCCTTGGGGTTGGTCCAGTGAGCGATGTCGCCGCAGGGGGTCAGGTTGTGCTTGAAGGCCGTCTTGACGGCATCGAAGCAGGGCACCAGACGACGGCGGTGCTTTGCCATATGGGCCAGAACGCCGGCCTTGTTCTTCAGGAAGCGGACGTGGCGCAGTTGGTTCATCTTATCGTAGCTGATGATCATCACCGAGAAGCGCTTGCACATATCCTTCATGCTGTTCTCGCTGCAGGCGATGGCGGAAACACCGGCACCCGGGAAGGTGATCTTGCTGGTAGAGGTGAACATGAACACGCGGTCTTCGTTGCCGTACTTCTTGCTCTCGTTCAGCAGCACCGGGGTCTCGATGATCTCCTCGGTCAGGTGATGGACGATGTAGGCCTCATCCCAGAAGATCTTGAAATCCGGGGCAGCAGTCTTCATCTTGGCAAAGCGCTCGATGGTCTCATCACTGTAGGTGTAGCCATCGGGGTTGGAATACTGCGGCACACACCAGATACCCTTGATGGTGTCATCCTCGGCCACCAGTTTTTCCACCACGTCCATATCCGGGCCATTGGGGGTCATGGGCACACTGATCAGTTCAAAGCCGAACTCCTCGGTGATGGCAAAGTGACGGTCATAGCCGGGCACCGGGCAGAGGAACTTGCGCTTCTCCACCTGGGACCAGGGGCACGGAGACTCCGGGAACCCGAACACATAGCCGATGTTGATGAGGTTGTACATCAGCTGCAGGCTGGAATTGCCGCCCACAAACACTTCCTCGGGCTTGACGCCGAAGACATCCGCAAACAGCACACGGGCCTCATGCAGGCCTTCCAGCTCGCCGTAATTGCGGGCGTCGGTGCCGGCATCGGTGGTGTAATCGGTCATCTTCAGCAGGTCCATGGCCAGATCCATCTGGTGAGGGCCGGGCTTGCCGCGGGCCATGTTCAGTTTGAGGCCCTTGGCCTGGAACTTTTTGTACTCTGCCTCCAGCGCAGCTTTTTCGACAGCGAGTTCTTCACGATTCATTGCAAGATAATTTGCCATTGAAAACACACTCCTTTATCGTACTTCCTGTTACCCTTTTGTGCTGGGCTGCACGTTCCGTGCCTTCCTGCCAGGGAGCGGGCACTGTCCAGTCCAGACTTTAATATTATAGTACATTTTTGTGCCGGAAACAAGAATAAGAAAGCAAAAAGCCCTGCTCAAAAGCAAAAACTTTTGAAACAGAGCTTTTCAAAGGGTCTTCCCCCCTGCTGCGCGGCCTGCGTCAGCTCAGAGAGACCTGATTTTTGTACCGCTTGCGCACAGCGCCGTATTCCAGATGCGCTTCGCCGCCGTTCACGGTGTCCTCGTCCACGGTCACGCGGATGATGGTGGCATCGGTGGGCACATTGTACATGATGGGCAGCAGAATGCTTTCCATCACGCTGCGCAGGCCGCGGGCGCCGGTCTTGCGCTCAATGGTCTTGCGGGCGATGGCGTGCAGCGCTTCATCGGTGAAGTTCAGCTCCACGTTGTCCATGCCCAGCAGTTCCTTATACTGCTTGACCAGGCTGTTGCGCGGCTCCTTGAGTACCCGCACCAGTGCATCCTCGTCCAGATCGTCCAGCACGGTGATGACCGGCAGACGGCCGATCAGTTCGGGGATCAGGCCGAACTTGACCAGATCGTGGGGTTCCACCTGGCGCAGGAGTGCCTTTTCGGCTTCGCTGGAGTTGTCCTTCAGCGCACTGCCGAAACCCAGAGCGGACTTGTCCGTGCGGCGCAGGATGTATTTGTCCAGGCCGTCGAAAGCACCGCCGCAGATGAACAGGATGTTGGTGGTATCGATCTGAATGAACTCCTGCTGCGGGTGCTTGCGTCCGCCCTGCGGGGGCACATTGCTCACGGTGCCCTCCAGGATCTTCAGCAGCGCCTGCTGCACGCCCTCGCCGCCCACATCACGGGTGATGGAGGGGTTCTCGCTCTTGCGGGTGATCTTGTCGATCTCATCGATATAGATGATGCCGATCTGCGCCTTTTCCACATCAAAATCCGCCGCCTGGATCAGCTTAAGCAGGATGTTCTCCACATCCTCGCCCACATAACCGGCTTCGGTCAGGGTGGTGGCATCCGCAATGGCGAAGGGCACGCCCAGCATTTTGGCCAGGGTCTGCGCCAGCAGGGTCTTGCCTACGCCGGAAGGACCCAGTAGCAGCACGTTGGACTTCTGCAGTTCCACATCACCGCCCTTGCCGCTGAGGATGCGCTTGTAGTGATTGTAGACCGAAACCGCCAGCACCCGCTTGGCTTCGTCCTGTCCGATCACATACTGATCCAGACCTTCCTTGATCTCGGCCGGGGTCATGATGTTGATGTCCAGATCTGCTGCAGCCGGTCCCAGACTGCGGCTGTGGTTCACACCTGCGCGGGGCGGCCGTCCGCCGCCGGAACGCTCGTCCTTGTTATCGGAAAGCAGGTCGTGGCACAGGCCGATGCACTCACTGCAGATGTTGACGCCGGGACCGATGATCATGCGCTCCACTTCGTCCTGATGCTTTCCGCAGAAGCTGCAGACCAGGTCCTTTTCGTTTTTGTCTCTGCCAGAATTGTTATTTGCCATAGCTGTTTTTCCTTATCCTGGGTAAATTCAATGTCAGCGGTGGGCAATGACCTCATCGATCAGGCCGTATGCCTTGGCGTCCTGCGCAGACATATAGTTGTCGCGCTCCGTATCCAGCTGGATCTTCTCCAGCGGCTGCCCGGTATACTCGCTGAGCATATGGTTCATCTTGTCGCGGATATAGACCATGTGTTCGGCATGGATCTTGATGTCGGTGGTCTGACCGGACAGGCCGCCGCCCTGACCGCCTGCGATCAGCGGCTGGTGGATCATGATCTCGGCATTGGGCAGTGCAAAGCGCTTGCCCTTGGTGCCGCTTGCCAGCAGGAAGGCACCCATGGAGGCTGCCATGCCCATGCAGATGGTGGAAACATCGCACTTGATATACTGCATGGTGTCGTGGATGGCCATACCGGCGCTGATGGAGCCGCCGGGGCTGTTGATATACAGGCTGATGTCCTTGTCCGGGTCCTGCCCTTCCAGATACAGCAGCTGTGCCACAACAAGGCTAGCCGTCGTATCGTTGACATCCTCGCTCAAGACAATGATGCGGTCGTTCAGCAGACGGGAGAAAATGTCATAAGAACGCTCACCGTGTGCCGACTGTTCAACAACATAAGGAACAAAACTCATAAAGTTCGCCTCCTGAGATGGATTTTGTATTTGCAAAATTGACCGATACGGATGCCCTTTCCGGATCTGCCGTATCGGTCAATTTTTACAACCTTTGTATTACGCGCGGAACTCCGCCCGTTTTACAGGACCGGCAGCGGCTGATTACTCAGCGTCAGCGGTCTTCTCGGCCTCAGCAGCCTTCTCCACGACGTTGGCGTGGCTCTTGATGAAGTCGATGGCCTTGTTGATGGCCAGATCCTTCTTCAGATCGTCCACGTTGACCAGCTCACGGACCTTGTCCTCTTCCATCTTGTACTGGTCAGCGATGCGCTTGATCTCAGCGGTGACTTCCTCCTCGGAAGCCTCGATGTTCTCAGCAGCGGCAACAGCCTCCAGAGCCAGACGGATCTTGACCTGCTTCTCTGCCTGGGGCATGAAGGAAGCACGGAACTGCTCCATGGTCTGGCCCATATACTTCAGGTAGTCCTCGAGACGCAGACCCTGCTGCTCCACGCGGAATGCGAAGTCGTTGACCATCTCGTCCATGCGGGTCTCGTACATAGCCTGGGGGATCTCGCCCTCCATGCTCTCGATGACCTGATCGACCAGAGCGTTCTCGACAGCCAGGTCATCCTGCTTGTCCAGCTGCTCCTGGTTGTTCTTGCGGATGGAAGCCTTGAACTCGTCCAGAGTGTCGTACTCGGAGCAGTCCTTTGCCAGCTCGTCGTCCAGAGCGGGCAGCTCCTTATACTTGACCTCGTGCAGCTTGATCTTGAAGACAGCTGCCTTGCCAGCCAGCTCAGCAGCCTGGTACTCGGTGGGGAAGGTGACGTTCACGTCGAACTCTTCGCCGGCGGAGTGGCCCACGATCTGATCCTCGAAGCCGGGGATGAAGCTGCCGCTGCCCAGGGTCAGGCTGTAGTGCTCAGCCTTGCCGCCCTCGAATGCGACGCCGTCCACAAAGCCCTCGAAGTCGATGTCGGCGATGTCGCCGTTCTCTGCAGCACCCTCACGGGTCAGCTCACGGGCGTTGCGCTCCTGCACACGCTTCAGCTCTGCGTCCACAGCCTCGTCGGTGACAGTATGGACGGTCTTCTCCACGGTCAGACCGTTGTAGTTGCCCACCTTGACCTCGGGCTTGACAGCGACCTTGACGGTCAGCTCCACGCCCTCGGTCTCGTTGGCCTTGTTCACGGAAACTTCGGGACGGCCGACCGGCTCCACGCCAGCTTCCTTGACTGCGGCCTCGAAAGCCTCGGGGAACAGCTCGTTGATGGCGTCATAGGTAAAGACGTCTGCGCCGTACATCTTCTCGATCAGAGAACGGGGAGCCTTGCCCTTACGGAAGCCGGGCACAGAGTACTTCTTGCCTTCCTTCTTGAAAACATCGGCAACGGCCTTCTTGAAAGCCTCTGCATCGATGGAGAACTGCAGTTCTGCCATGCTCTTCTCGAGCTTTTCACACTTGATGAAATTCATTTGTTTTTCCTCCACTCAAAAATTCTATTGCGCCGGGCAGGAAGTTTTTTGCCCTTTGCAACCGCGCACTGCGTCCTGGTTCAAACTTGCTTTTGCAATATGCGGGGACGCGCGCGCTCAATTGGGTGCAACAATCGCGTCAAAACTTATTATAGCACGCTCTGGACACAATTGCCAGACCAAATTTTTAAATTTTGTTGTTTTTGCCTTGAACAACCGGTAAATTCTGCCCATCCGAGGGTCAGTTGATGCGGTAGGGGCAGAACCGCAGGCCGTCTGCGCTGACGAGCTTGTACCGGATGCCGTCCACCTCGCCCTGCACCGCATAGCGGATGGCGTTGCCGTGCAGATGGCCGTAGTAGCAGTTCCGGATGCCGTACTCCTTCAGGGTGGCCACGATCTCCGGGGCGCTGGTGCCGGTGTACACCGGCGGATAGTGCAGGAACACCAGTTTTTCCAGCCCCGGCTCAGCCGCGTCCAGGCTCATGCGCAGGCGTCCGATCTCGCGGTTCATCACCTTTTCATCGTGGGGTTCCCCCACATCGAACAGCCAGCCCCGTGTGCCGCAGATGGCATAGCCCTCCACGGAGTAGGAGTTGTTGTGCAGGATGTGCAGGGTATCAAAGCCCTCTGCTTTTAAGTATGCGTTCATCTTGTTGGCCGTAGACCACCAGTAGTCATGATTGCCCTTCATGATGATCTTCTGGCCGGGCAGGCTCTGCAGAAAGGCAAAATCCTTGCGGGTATCGGTCAGGCGCATGGCCCAGCTGATGTCGCCCGCCAGCACGATGGTGTCTTCCGGCGTGATGAGCCTGCGCCAGTTTTTTTCCAGACGCTCCACATAATCGTTCCAGCCGGGAAAGATGTCCATCGGCTTGGAAGCGCCCAGAGAGAGATGGGGATCGCCAAGCACGAAAAGTGCCATGTTATACTCCTGTTCTAAATGCAGCAGGGGTGTTATTCCTGATAACCCAGCGCCACTTCCGCGATCTGTGCCGGGTCGATGACGGCATCAAAGCGCTCCGTTTTCTGGCGCAGAGCAGCCAGGCTTTCCGGCGCTGCATGGCCGGTGGCTTCTTCCAGCTGCTGCATGGCTTCAAAATCATTTTCCGGTGCGGCATGACCCAGAGCCTTCAGCACACTGCGGGGGAACTTGAAGGGCGATGCCGTGGACAGCACGACCATGGGCACTCCGCTGCGCTTTTTCTGCGCTGCCACATGGAACGCCACTGCGGTATGGGTATCGCACAGGTAGCCGTCCTGCTCATAACGGGCACGGATCTCCCCTGCCACCTCCGCTTCGCTGCTCCAGCCGCAGGAGAAGGTCTCCTGGATGGCGGCCAGCGTCTCGGGACGGACGGTGTAGCTGCCGGTCTCGGCCAGGCTCTTCATCAGGCCCGCCACTTCCGTGTCGCTGCCGGTGACATGGTACAGCAGGCGCTCGAGGTTCGAGGACACCAGAATGTCCATGCTGGGCGAGGTCGTCTTGAAGAATTCCCGCTTTGCAGTGTAGGTGCCGGTGGTGAGGAAGTCGGTCAGCACGTTGTTCTCGTTGGAAGCGCAGACCAGCTTGCCCACGGGCAGGCCCATCTGCTTCGCGTAGTAACCGGCCAGGATATCGCCGAAGTTGCCGGTGGGCACACAGAAGTCCACCGGGTCGCCAAAGGCGATCCTGCCCGCCTTGAGCAGCTGGGCATAGGCGGCAAAGTAGTAAACGATCTGCGGCACCAGACGGCCCCAGTTGATGGAGTTGGCGCTGGACAGGCGGATATCCCGCTTGGCCAGCTCTTCCGCGATGGCCTTGTCGCCAAAGACCTTCTTCACGCCGGTCTGGGCATCGTCAAAGTTGCCGCGCACGGCATATACGGCCACGTTGGCACCCTCCTGGGTGGCCATCTGCAGGCGCTGGATCTCGCTGGTGCCGCCCGTGGGGTAGAACACCGCGATCTCCACGCCGGGGATGTCGTGGTAGCCGTCCAGCGCGGCCTTGCCGGTGTCGCCGCTGGTCGCTACGAGGATCAGGGTCTTTTCGGTACGGCCCAGATTCTTTTTGGCTTCCACCAGCAGTTTGGGCATCAGCTGCAGGGCGTAATCCTTGAAAGCACAGGTGGGGCCGTGCCACAGCTCCAGCGCATAGGTCTCCCCTGCCACCGGGGCCAGATAACCAGCCTTGCCGCCAAATGCCTCGCCGTAGGTGGTGCGGGCAGCTTCTGCCAGGAAGTCCGCCGAATAATCGGTCAGATATTCTTTGACCACCGCAGCGGCCAGTGCCGGGTATTCCAGCTCACACAGGGCTTTGACATCCACCTGCGGAAAGCTTTCGGGAACAAACAGTCCGCCCTCGTTGGACAGACCCTGTGCAATCGCCTCCGAAGAGGTCACCTTGCGATTCTTGTCTCTGGTACTGAAGAACTGCATATTGTCGCTCCTTTTTCGGCACAGGACGCGCAACGCGGCCTGCGCTGCTGCGGCAGAGCGGGTGCCCTGCCCGTACATTTCCCACCGGGCGCTCCGCTTTACGCAAGGAAAGCGCCCCTTATAATATGTACCATCCAGCGCCCGCTGTCAAGAGGGTTCACCTCTGCAACATCAAATCGCACCGGAAAATCGCTCAGTTCCTTCTGCTGCAGGTAGGCCTGCGCTGCCCGGATCAGGCGGCGCTGCTTGTGCACATCCACTGCTTCCGCCGGGGTGGTCATAGAGTCCGGCGCCCGGGTCTTGACCTCACAGATCACCACCGTGCCGTCCGGTTCCTGCACCACAAGGTCCAGCTCCCCCATCCGGGTGCGGAAGTTGTGGGCCAGCAGGCGGCAGCCCTGGTTCAGGTAAAACTTTGCCGCGGCAGCTTCGCCCCGCTGCCCGGTCTCGGCGCGGTTCACTTGCCGCTCTCCGGCCAGTAGCCCTGTTTTTTCAAAAAGCTGCGGCGGTAGAACGGCTGGATGCCGTATTGGGCGATCAGCTCATAGTGCAGCTTGGTCGGGTAGCCCTTGTGCTTGGCCAGCTGATACTGTGGATACTGTTTGTCCAGTTCCAGCATATAGCGGTCCCGGCTGACCTTGGCCAGGATGGACGCCGCACCGATGCTGGCGCTGGTGGCGTCCCCCTTGACCACCGGCTGAGCCGGAAACAGCAGACCGGCCGGCGTGCGGTTGCCGTCCACCAGCACGAGGTTGGGCACCAAGTCCAGCCCTTCCACTGCTTCCTTCATGCCGCCCATGGTGGCGTTGAGGATGTTGTCCCGGTCGATGATGTCCGGCCCCACAAAAACGATCTTGTAGGCCAGCGCCTTTTCTTTGATCTCGTCAAAGAGGGCGTCCCGCTTTTTCTCGGTGAGCTTTTTGGAGTCGTTGATGCCGTACACCGGGTTCTCCGGGTCCAGGATGCAGGCGGCTATGCAGACCGGGCCGCACAGCGGGCCGCGGCCCGCTTCGTCCACCCCCGCAAAGCAGCCGTACTGAGCGCGGACTTCCGCGTCGTAGGCGTACAGCGGGGCGGAGATCTCCTCATCGGAACGGCGCTTCATTCGGCATCCTCCTCCGCAAAGTCCACCAGATCGTCCCGCTGCGGCGGGCGCTCCAGAGAAATGCGGCCCCACTTGCAGGCACGGAACTCGTCCACCAGCATGATGGCACAGCGTTCGGTGTTCACCTCGCCGCCGCGCACCAGCAGGCCGCGCTTGCGGCCGATGGCTTCCAGCAGCTCGTAGGGCGGCAGCGCCAGGGTCTCGGCGTCCAGCTTGTAGCGCTGGGCCACCAGATCCGGGTAGTTGCGGCGCACCTCGTCCAGCAGGTTCATGGCCAGCTCTTCCACATCCAGAATGTCATCCTTGATGGACCCGATGAAGGCCAGGTTGGACGCCGTGGTCTTGGAGTCGAACTTTTTCCACAGCACACCGGGCATATCCAGCAGGTCGAACTTCTCGGTGCTGACCCACTGCTTGCCCTTGGTCACGCCGGGACGATCTGCCGCCTTGGCACGGGCCGAACCCGCAAAGGTGTTGATGAAGGTGGATTTGCCCACGTTGGGGATGCCGCAGAGCATCACCTGGGTCTTGGCACCGCCCATGCCGCGCACCTGACGGCGCTCCAGCAGGCCGGACAGCTCCTTTTCAATGGCGGCCTTGACCGCATTGGCCCCGCCCTTCTGCTTGGCGCTGATGGCCACACAGCCGGCATCCGCCGCGCGGAAGTACCGGATCCACTCTTCGGTGACAGCCGGGTCGGCCAGATCGGCCTTGTTCAGCGCATACAGCTTCGGCTTGCGGGCCGTGATGCGCTCGATCTCCGGGTTCAGGCTGGACAGCGGGATGCGGGCATCCAGCAGCACCAGACTGGCGTCCACGTGCTGGATCTCCTGCTCCATCATCCGCAGGGTCTTGGTCATATGCCCTGGGAACCACTGGATCGTATATTGATTTGCAAAACGTGTATCCTGATTCATTTTACCACCCCAAAATCTGCAAAGGGCAAAAAGCATACCAGCACCTTGCCCAGAATGTCCTGTTCATCGATGCAGCCGATGTAGGACGACCGGCTGTCCAGCGACTGGTTGCGGTTGTCGCCCATGACGAACACCGTGCCTTCCGGCACCGTGTAGGGGAACTCCACATCGTAGCCCAGATAGGTCGGCTCCGCAATGTAGTCCTCCTGCAGCACTTCCCCGTTGACCGTGACCGTCCCGGTCTCATAGTCGATGGAAATGGTGTCGCCGCCCTTGGCGATGACCCGCTTGACCAGCGGCTTGCCGTAGGTGGTATAGCTGTCCACGATGACCACATCGCCGCGCTCCGGGGTATAACCCGCGCCCCAGACGATGAGCTTGTCGCCATTGGTCAGGGTGGGCACCATAGAGCTGCCGTCCACCTGAATGATGCGGAACACGAACGAGAACACCAGCACCAGCACCAATGCGGCGGAAATGAGTGCCTCATACCATTCCAGCATTCCCTGCCCGCGCACGGGCTTCACTGCCTGCTCCTGATTTTCCATATCCGATGCACCTCGCCTTCCGGTTTTGCACTCCTTACCCGATGATAAAGAAAAAAGGGACAACAAGTTGTCCCTTTTCTCCCGGTTTCAAATCGGGGATGATCAAATATCGCTCTTGACCTTGGCAGCCTTGCCGGTACGGCCACGCAGGTAGAACAGCTTTGCGCGGCGGACCTTGCCCTTGCGGACAACGGTGACCTTCTCAACGAAGGGGCTGTTGATGGGGAAGACACGCTCGATGCCAACACCGTAAGCAACGCGGCGAACGGTGAAGGTCTCAGCAACGCCGCCGTGCTTCTTTGCGATCACAGTGCCCTCAAAGGCCTGAATGCGCTCACGGTCGCCTTCCTTGATACGAACATCAACGCGGACGGTGTCGCCGACGTTGAACTGGGGCTTTTCAGCCTTGATGCTGCCTTCAGAAATAATCTTCAGTGCGTCCATTTTTGAATCCTCCATTTGTTTTTAGACGTTCATACACGGCACTTTGCCGTCAGAGGACCGCCCGTTTAATGATATCGTCATTAACCCCGCTGTGGTCTCAGCGGACACTAACGCCTAAATAGGATAGCACAAAACCGGCGTAAATGCAAGCGATTTGCCAAAAAAATCCGCAAAAATTTTCTGTTTTGTCCAACAGCCGCCTTTCGGGCCGGCTTCAGGCAAACAGCTGCCGGTCCTCCGTCAGGAACTTTGTGCGCAGAATGCCTGCGCTGGCCGCTTCCAGCCCGAACTTTTCCTGCAGGAAGCCGGTCAGCAGCGAGGGATTCAGGTTCAGCTCCTGCGAAGCCGGCAGACACAGGTCGATGCACACATGGTCTCCCTCGGCGGTGCAATCCACCTGCGGGATATGCTCCTTCAATTCGACGATCTTGTTGCCCTTTTTGCCGTGCTTCTCCACCGGGGCGCTGTCCAGCGCGTTGTACTGCGCCAGCACAGCGGCTGCCGCCGCCGGGTAGGTGATGCGGTAGCAGGCATAGGCGATGCGGTCTGCCTTCATCTGCACCGGACCTACGTTCGTAACGACGATGCCGGTGGGCATGATGGCGTTCAGTTCTTCTTTCCAGTGGTCAAAATCCGGGTTTTCGGCTTCGGTCTTGACGTCCACGCACTCGCACAGGCTCTCCTGCCCCAGCGACAGCGGGCAGGCAAAGGTCATGTAAATGTGCGGATTGAAGCCCAGCGTATGCCACACCGGCAGGCCGCTGCGCTTGAAGACCCGCTGCATCACCCGCTGCAGATCCAGCAGGGAGATGTAGGAGGCCTCATTCTTTTTCTCAAACGAGACTCTTACTGTAATCAAAGCAGGGACCTCCCAACAGATGATTGGCACCGCAGCCGTGGCAGGCACGGTTGCAGGGTGCAGTGGTCTGGGCGGCAAGCGCCTTGTTGTACTCCCGCACCAGATATTCGTGGGTCACGCCGTAGTCCATGTGGGACCAGGGGGTCACCTCGTCCAGACCGATGGCACGCTGGCAGTAGAATGCCGGATCGATGCCCAGATCGGCAAAGGTCTGCAGCCAGGTATCGTACTTGAAACACTCTTCCCAGCCGTCAAAGTAACAGCCGCGCCGGTAGGCTTCCACGATGACCGGAGCCAGACGGCGGTCGCCCTTGGCAAACACGCCCTCCAAAAAGCTGGTGGTGCTGTCGTGGTAGTTCACCTTGATCTTGCGGCTGTGCACGCTCTCCAGCAGGTGCTTCTGCTTGGCCTGCAGCGTCTCCGCGGTATCCATGGGCACAAACTCAAAGGGGGTGTGGGGCTTGGGCACAAAGCAGGCACAGCTGATGGTCACCTGCACGCCCTTGCCCTTGCCGCGCTTGGGCAGCGAATAATACAGGTCCACGACCTTCTGGGCGGTCTCCGCAATGCCCTCGATGTCCTCCATGGTCTCGGTGGGCAGACCCATCATGAAGTAGAGCTTGACCGACGTATAGCCCGCATTGAAGGCGATGGTGCAGGTCTTTTCGATCTCGTCCCAGGTGACGTTCTTGTTGATGACGTCGCGCAGGCGCTGGGTGCCGGCTTCGGCCGCAAAGGTCAGGCCGCTCTTGCGCACCTTGGTGGTCTTATCGATCAGGCTCTGGGAGAAGTTGTCCACGCGCAGAGAAGGCAGCGACAGGCTGACGTGCTCCTTCGGTGCCCACTCGTTCAGATCGTCCAGCAGCTCTTCCAGCTGGCTGTGGTCCGAGGTGGACAGGCTGGACAGGCTCAATTCCTCATAGCCGGTGTTGGCGCACAGGTCCTGCGCCGCCTTGTTCAGCAGGCTGGCATCGCGCTGGCGCATGGGACGATACAGGAAGCCCGCCTGGCAGAAACGGCAGCCGCGCACACAGCCGCGCAGGACTTCAATGCTGGCGCGGTCCTGGATGGCACCCACCATGGGCACGACAAAGTTCGTGGGCGGGGCAAACTCGTTCAGATCCTTGAGGATGGCTTTGGTGATGCGGGCCGGGATGCCCGGCTCGTTGGGGGTGATGGCCTTGACCCGGCCGTCCTCATAATACGTCACATCGTAGAAGGACGGAATATACACGCCCGGGATCTTTGCGATGCGCAGGAGCAGTTCTTTTTTGGAGACGCCGCCCTCTTTTTTGGCTTTTTCGATCTCGGCGCAGATGCCGGGCAGCTGGTTTTCTCCTTCGCCCAGCTGGATCACATCAAAGAAATCCGCGATGGGTTCTGCGTTGCAGGCGCAGGGGCCGCCCGCCACGATCAGCGGCCAGCGCTCATCGCGGTCTTTGGCGTAAAACGGGATGCCCGCCAGATCCAGCATGGCCAGAATGTTGGTATAGGAAAGCTCATACTGCAGCGTAAAGCCCACCGCGTCAAATGCCGTCAGCGGATCTTTGCTTTCCATGGTATACAGCGGCAGATGCAGGCGCTCCATCTCGGCTTTCATGTCCAGCCAGGGCATGAACGCACGCTCGCACCACCAGTTTTCGTGCTGGTTCAGCAGTTCATACAGGATCTTCTCGCCCAGAAAGGACATTCCGATCTCATATGTGTCCGGGAAACAGAACGCAAAGCGCACATCGACCTTCTCTTTTTCTTTATAAACGCTGCCAGGCTCACCGCCGGTGTACCGGCCAGGCTTCTGCACCCGCCCCAGCGCTTCTTTTAATTTGGGATCAAACATCAGGTCCTCCATAAACAATCCAATTTTGTCGTCCCCTTATTGTACCCCAGAACGGTGGATTTTGCAATCATTTTCCGGCGGGTTTCCTGGAAATCCATCCTCTGTCGGAAGTCCTCCACAACATCCGCAGACATTCCAGCAGCTGTGCACCGTCCAGCGGCGGGATGGGCAGCAGGTTGAAGCAGCCGGTCAGCAGGTTTGCCGCCCAGAACGCGCCGCCCCGGATGGTCAGCCGCTGTGCCATGCGCAGTGTCCAGAGCAGCGCCAGCAGAAAATTGACGCCCGGCCCCGCCGCCGCCAGCGCGAACAGCTGCCCCGGAGAAAACCGTTCGTCCCGGGTCTTCATGCAAAAGCCGGTCAGAGTGACCTCAATGACCGGCAGACGGCGGCGCAGAAGGGCGTACACCGCAATGTGTCCCAGCTCATGCAGAACGGCGGCCAGCAGCCCCAGCCGCAGGAATCCGCTGGCATCAAAGTACAGCAGCAGGTACAGCACTCCGCACAGCAGGATCGGATCCCGGAACACCAGTACCCCGACCTGGACGCTACGCATCCGGCAGACCCAGCGCGGCAGATGGGTCACAAGGCAGTCCCCTTTCCCGCAGTTCAAAATGCAGGTGAGCTCCGGTGGCGCGTCCGGTCTGCCCGGCGGTGCCCAGAAGCTGTCCCGCCGCCACCACCTCTCCGGTGCGGACATAAAGGTACTGCAGGTGGGCATACCGGGCCTCCAGGCCATCCGCCTGCTGAATGTACAGAACGTTGCCGTAGCTTGCGCTGTGTTTTGCCCTCGTTACCACGCCGTTCTGTGCTGCCTGCACAGCAGTCCCCTCGGCGCAGGCCAGATCCACCCCTGCATGAAAGGCCGCTTGTCCGGTAAAGGGATCGGTGCGCTCCCCGTAGCCATCCGACACCCGCCAGGCAGCAGTCTTCAGCGGGAACCGATATGCCTGTTCCGCAGATGCCCGAAGCACCGCGCGCAAGCTCCCGGCCAGACACAGCACGCACAGCCCCGCCGCCAGCATCTGCATTCCCCGCCTGCAGGCGGTCCGTTCTCCCCTGCTGTACCGCACCTTCTGCACCTCCTGTTCCGCTGCTTCCAGCCTATGCAGATGCGGTGCGGGACAGAACCGACGGACGATCGTTTCCTCATCCGTTTCTGTCCAGGTGGGATTTTCCCGCAGGGAATGCACGGATGCATTCCGATGTTCTCCCTGCCCATGCAGCTTTCCTGCGGAATGGATGGATCCCTTCCCTGCGCATCCGCCGAACGGCGTGCAGTGATACGCCGCAGATGACAAAAGGGAGCCGCCGCACAAGACCCTGTGCAGCGGCTCCTCTCATGGGATTCTTTTATTTAACGAAGCTTTTTCAGGAAGCTCAGCACCTGATCCAGGATGCCCTTCGGCACCGGCGGCGTGACCACTTCCGGATGCAGCGCGGCTTTCTTCGGAGCTTCCGGACGGGATGCAGGCCGCTCCGCCTGTCGGGTTTCCGGTCTCGGTGCCTGCCGGGGCGCCCCTGCCTTTGCAGCAGGCTCCGGCGGGATCGGGGTAGGCTTCGGCTTTTCCATCATCCTGAGCAGCGGATCGTAGTACTCTTTATCCTCCACTTCGCTCTCCGGCTGTGCCAGCGCGGTGAAGTCCACTTCCACCGGGCGCGGCTTTTCCTCCTGTACCGGGGCAGGCTCCTCTTCCTCTTCCGCATCCGGTTCAAACCATTCCGGCGGCACTGCCGGAGCGGCAGGCTCCGCCTGTTCCGGCTCTGCGGGCTGCGCCGAAGCTTCCGGTACCGGTTCATCCGGCTGCTTTTCTTCCGGAACTTCCGGCCCTCCTTCCGGGGCTGCAGGCTCCGCAGGGACAGCTGCCGCGATCTTCTCCGTGACCGGGAAAAGATCCGCTTCCTCCGGATCCGGAAGACGTTCCGGTTTGAGCAGTGTGATCGGTTCCGGTTCCTCTGCAGCGGGCAGCTCTTCCGGTCCGGTGGGCTGTTCCGGAATTGCTTCTGCCGGAGCAGCAGATTCCGGCTCTGCCGCAAGCGCTGCAGGCGTTTCCGGCCGTACTTCTGCCGGGAACGTCTCCGGCGCTGTGCGTACCCAGGGCGTTTCCGCCGGGTCCGGCTCCTGCCAGTCGCTGCGCAGGAGATCGTACATTCCCATCTGACCGTTGACCAGCGGTTCTCCCTCCGCAGGCTTGACCTTCTGGTAGCTGCCGTCTGCCCGCATCTCCCGGGCGTTCACGTTGTCGTGCAGCTGCAGCTGCAGGATGTCGGTCAGTTTCTTCACCAGCACGGGGTCTTCCACCCGGACGCCCACTTCCACGCGGCACTCGGTGTTGCGGGTAAGGAAGTCGCCGGACGCGATGTAGATGCGGGTGTGCACGCCGTCATAGAAGCTGTAGATGCGGCCATGTTCCAGGTAGCGGCCCACCAGACTGCGGATGTGCAGATTCTCGGTCTTGCCGGGAACCTCGGCGCGCACACAGCAGATGCCGCGCACGATCATATCGATGCGCACGCCGGCGCAGCTGGCTTCCTGCAGCTTCAGGATAATGTCCCGGTCGCTGATGGAGTTGTTTTTCAGGATCATGGACGCCGGACGGCCCATGCGGGCAGCGGCGATGACATGGTCCATCTCTTCCAGCAGCACGCTCTTGAAGCGCAGCGGCGCCACCAGCATTTTGTCGCTTTCCTCGGTAAGCTGCTGCACAGCCAGATTGCGGAACACCTTGGACGCCTCTTCGCCGATGGCCTCATCCGCCGTGATGAAGGAATAATCCGTGTACAGCTCACTGGTCTTCTCGTTGTAATTGCCGGTACCGATCTGGGTGATATAAGCGTACCCCTCCCTGCCCTTGCGGGTGATGAGGGTGAGCTTGGAGTGCACTTTGTAATCATCGAAGCCGTAAATGACGGTGCAGCCGGCGCTTTCCAGCTGCTTGGACCAGTCAATGTTGTTCTGCTCGTCAAAGCGGGCGCGCAGTTCCACCAGCGCCACCACTTCCTTGCCGTTTTCGGCGGCTTCCATCAGGGCCTGCACGATCTGGGACTCCCGTGCCATGCGGTACAGGGTCATCTTGATGGAGATGACGTCCGGGTCGTGGGCAGCATTTTTCAGCATTGCGATAAACGGCCGGATGGACTGATACGGATAGCTCAACAGTACATCGTGCTTCTGCACCGTTGCAGCCAGATCGTAGTCCGGCGGCGGCAGCATGGGCCGCGCGGCAGGATAAAACAGCCCCGGATGGTCCTCTGCATCCATGCGGCCGGTAAGTTTGTAGAAAAAGCTCAGATCCAGCGGGCTTTTCTGCACGAACACCCGCTTGTGGGTCAGTTCCAGCCGGCTGCACAGCAGCTGTGTCACTTCCGGTGCTGCCGCCGGGGTGATCTGCAGGCGCACCGCGGCCAGCTTGCGGCGGCGCTTGAGCAGCTCGGTCATGATCTCGCGGTAATCGATGTCATGATCCATCATGCCTTCCTTGACATCAATGTCCGCATTGCGGGTGACCCGGAACAGGCACTTTTCGAGGATGGTCTCCTTGCCGAAGATGCTGGACGCATAGTGCAGCACCAGCTCTTCCACCAGTGCAAACTGCGTCTCGCCGTCCTTTTTCACGAAGTGCAGGCGTTCCATCTGGCTGGAAATGGGAATGATGCCCAAGCTCCGGGTGTTGGGGTGCTTTTCCTTGAGCAGCACGCCCAGATAGATCTCCTGATTGCGCAGGAACGGGAACGGATGACGGTTGTCCACGATCTGCGGGCTGAGGATGGGGAACAGTTCGGTCTGGAAATACTTCTTCCAGAAGTGTTCTTCTTCCTTGGTCAGGTGGTCAAAATCTACCTTGCGGTAGCCGCAGTCCGCCAGTTCGGCCAGTGCCCGGGCATAGTATTTGTCGCATTCCTCCTGCAGCTGAGCGGTCTTGGGCATAATGGCGGCCAGCTGTTCTGCCGCGGTCATATTGGTCTTATTCTCGCGCTTGTCTTTCTTGCCCTTGTCCAGTGCCAGGTTGGCCCGCTCCTGCAGGGAGCCGACACGCACCATAAAAAATTCATCCAGATTGGAACCGTAAATGGCCAGAAACTTCACCCGTTCGGCCAAGGGTACGTTTTTGTCCTTGCCCAGTGCCAGGACGCGGCGGTTGAAATCCAGCCAGCTCAGTTCCCGGTTGATAAAGATGGTCTCATCACTCATAACGCTCTCTCCTCTTTGGCCGCATCTGCGGCGGCAGCTTTCGTTCCAGAAGGATGTACTTTCTTCATTTTACCTGAAATCCGCCCAAAAGGAAAGCCCCCTGCAGGAAATATTGCAGGGGGCTTCACACAAATTTCAGGCCAGTTTTTCGGCATCCCGCACCATACGGTACAGCACTTCGGCTGCGGCACCGCCGCGGCTGTCGGTCAGCGTGACATTTTTGGCCGCCAGACGCAGTTCCGCCGGGGCATCCGCCGCAGCCGCACTGTCACCGGCGGCGCGCAGAAGTTCCAGCATGGGCATACTGCCCGCCAGCACCAGCACGTTTTCCGGATTGATGCCGGTGGGCATACACACAGCCTCCAGCATTTCCCGGCCGGTCACCTGCTTCGGGGTCAGCAGCAGCAGATCCGCCGCCGCACGCTCGCTCAGCATGGCGGTGGTGCTGTCCCCCAGTGCCCGCTCCAGCAGCGAGATCACCGGCAGGCTGCGGACATCCTGATACAGCAGGACGCGCAGGACTTCTTCCCGGCGGATGTCCGCCGCATTGGAGAGCAGGTACGGCGTCCATTCCTGCCGCAGATGCCGCTCCAGCGCATCGCTCATGCGGAGCACCCGGGTGGAGCCGTCCCGCATCTGCAGGGCGATGCCCACCCCGGCTGCGCTGGGCAGACGCTGCAGCAGGTCTTCGTCCTGATCGGCAAAGCTGCACAGCTGCCAGCGGGAGCCATCTGCAAAGTGATAGGCCATCGTACCGCCGCAGACCAGCGCCGGTGCCGACAGACGCACGCTGCCCAGCAGTGCCCGCACCGCCCGGGGCGTGCGCTGAGAGAAGACGGTGAGCTTGCCGCCGCGGCTGGAAAACAGCTGCAGGACGTCCCGGATCACCTGGGTCAGATTGCCGTCTGCGCCCAGCAGGAGGTTGTCCAGATCACAGATGACCAGGGTCGAATCCAACGATTGACTCATGTATTTTTCCTCCTCAGCGTTGCAAGAAAATTCGTGAAATACGCCGGCAGTTCGGAGTCGAACCGCAGGTGTTCCCCGGTAATGGGGTGGACAAAGCCCAGCGTTTTGGCGTGCAGGCACTGGCCGTGCAGGCTGGTGATGCAGTTGTGAGGGCCATACACCGGATCCCCTGCCACCGGGTGATGGATGGATGCCATATGCACACGGATCTGGTGGGTGCGGCCGGTCTTCAGACGGCATTCCAGCATGGTGAACTCGCCCAGACGTTCCAGCACCTTGTAGCCGGTGTAGGCGTACTTGGTGTGCGGCTCACTGGACGGATAAACCGCCATCTTCTTGCGGTCGGTCTTGCTGCGGCCCAGGTTGGACTCCACAAAGCCCTCGTCCTGCGCAAAGCCGCCGTACACAACGGTGTTGTAGGCGCGCTCCACGCTGTGCACCGCCATCTGCTGGGAAAGGCCGATGTGGGTGGCATCGTCCTTGGCCACCACCAGCAGGCCGCTGGTGTCCTTGTCGATGCGGTGCACGATGCCGGGGCGGATCTCCCCGCCGATACCGGACAGGCTGCCCTGGCAGTGCCACAGCAGCGCATTGACCAGCGTGCCGTCCGGGTTGCCGGGGGCCGGATGCACCACCATGCCCTTGGGCTTGTTGACCACCAGCAGGTGTTCGTCCTCATACACGATGTCCAGCGGGATCTCCTGCGGCACCGCCTCGATGGGCTTGGCGTCCGGGATCTCCAGCAGGATGGTATCTCCCGCCTTGAGCTTCAGGCTTTTGGCGACTGCCTTGCCGTTGCACTGCACATGGCCGTCCGCCACCAGTGCCTGCAGCGCACTGCGGGAAAGGCCGGTATCCTCCCCACTGAGAAACCGGTCGATGCGCTGGCCTGCCGTCTCCGGCTCTACGATAAATTCACGCTGTTCCATGCGTTACTCCTTTTTGGCGTCCTCGGGGCCGGCGTGGACCTCTTCCAGGAAAATTTCCAGCACCCAGAGGGCCACGCCCACACAGACGCAGATATCCGCAAAGTTGAACACTGCAAAGCGCATGAACAGCGGATTGATGTAGTCCACCACCTGGCCGTTCAGCACCCGGTCGATCAGATTGCCGATGCCGCCGCCCAATACCAGAATCAGCGCAGCCTGCTGCAGGCGCTTGCCCCGGCTGCGGAAAAACAGCGCGTAGGCCACGAACAGCAGCGCAATGCTGGTGGCGATGATGAGGAACAGCTGTCTGCCGCTGAGCATACTGAACGCCATGCCCTGGTTGAGCACGAACCGCAGCTCCACCACATGAGGGATGAGCGGCATCGCGCCCACCGGCTGCAGCACGTTGGACGCCCACAGCTTGATGGCCTGGTCAATGCCCACCAGCGCCGCCACAGCGGCAAGATTGAAAAGAACAAACGCCATAGGATTCTCCCAAATTCTTATGATACAAAACGGCGCTCCCCATGGTAAGGGAGCGCCGCCCTCAAAAACGATGTTGTTTCTGATGAAACGCGTTATGCTTCCACCACGGCAGCACAGCGTGCGCACAGGGTGGGATGGGCTGCATGGGTGCCGATGTCTGCAGAGTACTTCCAGCAGCGCTCGCACTTCTCACCGGTGGCGTGTGCGGCAGCAACCCCCAGGCCTTCCACGGCGCTGGCAGCACCGCCTTCGCCCTTGACCAGCTCCACATGGGAGACGATCATCAGGTCGGCCAGCTCGTCCATGGGGATGCTGTTCAGCAGATCATAGACGGCATCCTTGCAGTACAGGGTGACGGAAGCTTCCAGCGAAGCACCGATGGTCTTTTCGGCACGGGCCTGCTCCAGCACCTTCTTCACCTCGTCGCGCACGGCGATAAGCTGTGCCCACTTTGCCTTGAAGGCATCGTCGGCAGCGTATGCACCGGCCTTGGGCATCTGCTCGAAGACCACATACTTGTTCATGCCCTCGGTCTTGGGCAGGAAGTCCCAGATCTCCTGGCTGGTGAAGCACAGGATGGGGGCGATGATCTTGTCCAGAGCCACCAGGATCTTGTACATGGTGGTCTGTGCTGCCTTGCGGCCCAGGCCGTTGGTGCAGTACAGACGATCCTTGGTGACATCCAGATAGAAGTTGGACATGGCCACGACGCAGAAGTTGTACACGGCGTGATAGACCTTGTTGAAGTCATACACGGCATAGCCTGCGTTGGTGTTGGCGATCAGATCGTCCAGTGCGGCCAGTGCCCAGCGGTCGATCTCCTGCAGCTGGTCATCTGCCACGCAGTCGGTGTTGGGATCGAAGCCGTCCAGGTTGCCCAGGATAAAGCGGGCGGTATTGCGGATCTTGCGGTAAGCCTCGCTCAGCTGCTTGAAGATGTTCTTGCCGGCACGCACGTCCACGGTGTAGTCGGAAGAAGCCACCCACAGGCGGATGATGTCTGCGCCGTAGTCCTTGATGATCTCGCTGGGCTCCACGCCGTTGCCGGCGCTCTTGTGCATCTGCTTGCCCTGCTCGTC
>CAKSZS010000015.1 GCA_934525845.1 uncultured Faecalibacterium sp.
CGGCTGGCCGATGCTGTTCGAATCCACCCGCATTTGTGAGTTTCACGTTTGCACAAAAGAAAAGCTCCCGTGTATCTTTACACAGGAGCTTTTTTCATGGGCGCGGGTGGATATCGCGAGCCGCGCATCTAAAAAAGCCCCACTGGGGCTTTTTTGCCAGCCGGACTGTACGGCTGGCCGATGCTGTTCGAATCCACCCGCATTTGTGAGTTTCACGTTTGCACAAAAGAAAAGCTCCCGTGTATCTCTACACAAGAGCTTTTTTCATGGGCGCGGGTGGATTCGAACCACCGAAGCTGAAAGCAGCAGATTTACAGTCTGTCCCCATTGGCCACTCGGGAACACGCCCATATTCAATTGTTGTGCATCCGTGCCGGACGACTCGTTTATTTTAGCATGAGAAGCGGGATTTGTCAACTGCTTTTTTTGAATTTATAAGAGAAAAATGAAACCGCCCGGATGGGTGGAGAGAAGCGCAGCACACACAGTGCGGGGCCGCGGAAAAAAGCCCTGTTTTCCGGCAAAACAAAAACGCCCCGCAGAAAAGCCCGGGAGGACCGGACATCTGCAGGGCGGTGCAATGTCAATGTACGTTCAGCCGTATGTACAGGTGTTGTGCTGCACCAAAGGCAGGGTCAGGAGACCGCTCAGGCTGCAACGCTGCTTGCGGCAGCCTCGGAAACAGCAGACTCGGAAGCGACTTCGGAAGTTGCCTCAGAAGAAGAAACCTCGGACTCGACCTCAGAAGAAGCGGCCTCGGAAGATGCAGCTTCCGAAGAAGCAGCAACGGAGGAAGCAGCCTCAGAAGAGGAAGCGGCGGTGGAAGAAGCAGCGGAGCTGCCGCAGGCAACCATGCTCACAGCCAGAGCGCAGACAACGGCGATCTTAACAAACTTTTTCATAATATATGATCCTTTCAATATACAAGAAATTCCGGCCGGAGATCAGAACTTCCGGTCGCAAGAACTTATTATACTCAAAATTTTCGATTTTGCAAGTGCAAGTTGCTGAAAAAAATAGGAAAAAATTGTGAAAAATGCAGAGATGAGAAGAACATCTCCGGCCTAGATTGAAAAAATGGACCGTGCATGATATGATTTTTCTGAAAGAAAGAATGTGTGCGGCTTCTGCACACAAAACCGGAAATGATAAAAAAAGAAAGGTCGGTCATGGCCATGACAACCCGAGAATGCTATGCACAGATGGGCGCAGATTACGATGAGGTGCTGAACCGTTTGTACAGCGAAGAAATGATCCACAGGTTTGCACTGCTGTTTCTGAAGGATGACAGTTTCCAGAACCTGAAAACACAGTTGGCGGCGCAGAACGTGAAGGAAGCTTTCCGGGCCGCACACACCCTGAAGGGCGTCTGCCAGAATCTGGGCTTCGGCAATCTGTATGCGCCCACTTACGACCTGACCGAGACCCTGCGGGCCGGCAAGCTGGAAGGCACGGCAGAGCAGTTTGCCAAGGTGGAAGAAGAATATCAGCGCACGGTCCAGGCCATTCAGGCGATGGACTGAGCCGGGCACACAAAACAAAACGGTGCGGCATCCGGTTCCCGGAAGGGAAGGATGCCGCACCGCTTTTGTGCTTATTGAAGCTTTTTTCGCTTCTCGTAATCGTTCAGGGCGCGGAGGGCTTCCGGCGCAAGGAAGACCAGCGCGATCATGTTGAAGATGGTCATCAGGCCGATGCCCACATCGCCCAGATCCCACACCACCGTGTACGCCTGAGTGCCGCCCATCAGCAGCATGACAAGGGCAAGGAGCTTATACAGGGTCTGGCTCCACCAGTTGTCGCCGCACAGGTAGGCCACATTGCAGCGGGCGTAGTACAGCACGCCCAGGAAGGTGGAAAAGCTGAACAGTGCCAGAATGACTGCGATGAATACAGTGCCGAAGCCGCCCAGGTGGTACTGCATGGCCGCTTGCAGCAGGTCCATGCCGGCCAGCCCGGCGGTGCGCTCCTGCGGCACCAGTAGCATCAGAAAAGCGGTGCAGCTGCAGATGATAATGGTATCGATGAGCACGCCCAGCGCCTGCACAAAGCCCATCTTGACCGGGTCATCGCACTCTGCAGCGGCAGCCGCGCAGGGGGCACTGCCGCTTCCGGCTTCGTTGGAGAACAGGCCGCGCTTGACGCCGTTCATCAGGACGGCACCAAAACCACCGGCAGCGGCCTGCCGTAGGCCAAAGGCTTCGGAGAAGATGCGGCCCAGCACGGCGGGCAGCTGACGGAAGTTGAACACCACGATGCCCACCGTAATGACGAAGTAACACACCGCCATGATGGGAACGATGAGGTCCAGGCTTTTCACGGTCGCATTTCTGCGCAGGACGATGACCGCCGCCAGTGCGGTGAGCACCAGAGTCGTGGCCAGCGGCGGGATGTGGAACGCGTTCTGAAAGGCCGAGCTGACCGAGTTGGAAATGACCTGGCTGATGCCGCACCAGCAGATGAGGCCGGACACCGCGAACAGTGCGGCCAGTACGGAACGCTTGAGCTTTTTGTGCCGTTTGCGTTCAGCCAAGATGTGAAGGTAATAAGCCGGGCCGCCGCGCCAGCCGCCGTACAGCGGGTCCGGCTGACGATATTTCTGGGCCAGGGTGGATTCGATGAACGAGGTGGATGCGCCCAGCAGCGCTGTGACCCACATCCAGAACACAGCTCCGGCACCACCGGCGGACACTGCCGCGACCACACCCACCAGATTGCCCATGCCCACGCGGGTGGCGGTGGAGATGACCAGCGTCTGGAAGGAGGAAAGTCCTTCCTTTTTGTCGTTTTTCTCGCAGACGGCGGCGATCATATCCCGGAACAGCCGCACCGGCAGCAGGCGGGTCTGGAAGGTGAACCAGATCCCGGCGGTGAACAGCAGCACCACCATCAGCGAGATGCCGATGCCGCCGCCCAGCGGAAGGGTGAACAGATCGCCCCAGAGCAGGCGATAGGCGGTTTCAATGAGTTGGATCAACGGCAGATTCCTCCTGTACGTTGTGGGTGAACAGTCAATGACTTTAGTATAGTACAGAACAGAAGAATTGTAAAACCGAAAATATTGATGGAAAGGATTGATAGAACCGGACGCAGGGCGGCGGCAGCGTGTCGGAATAAGAAAAGCCGCCCGGCGCGCAAAAGCCGGACGGCGGAGGAAGAACGCATACCGCGTTCGGGAATGACGAAGACTCAGATGATCTGCTCGGACAGGGCTTTCAGCTCTTTGCACTCGGACTCGATGTCCTCAGCGGCAAAGATGGCGCTGACCAGTGCCACGCCGTCCACGCCGGTGCCCTTCAGCTGAAGGATGTTTTCCTTGTGGATGCCGCCGATGGCGACCACCGGCACGTCCACGGCATTGCAGATGTCAATGAGGGTCTGCCGGGGCAGGACATCCACATCCGTTTTGGTGTTGGTGGCGAACACCGCTCCCACGCCCAGGCAGTCGGCACCATGGGCCACGGCCTTTTTGGCTTCCTCGACCGTGTGGGCAGAAACGCCGATCATCATGCCGTCGCCCACGCGCTGGCGCACCTGGGCGGCTTCCATGTCGCTCTGGCCGACGTGCACGCCCTCGGCATGGCACTGGATGGCGACGTCCACATTGTCGTTGATGAACAGCGGCACGCCGTAACGCTGGCACAGGGCGTGGATCTCCATGGCTTCCTGCAGGAAATCGGCATCGCCCAGATGCTTTTCTCGCAGCTGGACGCAGGTGGCACCGCCCTTCAGGGCGCTCTCCACCTGTTCGTACAAGGTCTGCTTGCCCACCCACGCACGGTCGGTGACGGCATACAGCAGCATAGTGTGCTTATCGCACTTCATAATTGGCACCTTCTTCAAGCTGTTCCGGCGTCATGTTGTAAATGGCGTCGATGATGTAATTGCGGTAGGACGAATTGCCGTCCAGCGGGGTCAGGCGCTGGTGCGCGATCTCGCCGGCCAGGCCCATGGCGCAGACGGCGGCGGCAGCGGCCTCCAGCGTGTTGTCCGGATTGGCCGTGACAAAAGCGGCGGTCAGCGCGGACAACTGACAGCCGGTGCCGGTGATGCTGCTCATCATGGCGTGACCGTTGCGGATGCAGTATGCTTTGTCCGCGTCGGCCACGATGTCGATGGCGCCGGTGATGGCGATGACCGAACCGGTCCGGGCGGCGAAGGCCTTGGCAAAGGCCACGGCGCTGTCCAGATTTTCTTCGGTCACCTTGTCCGCCACATCGGCGTCCACGCCCTTGGTGGTGCCTGCGCCGGAAGCCAGGGTCTTGATCTCCGAAATGTTGCCGCGGATGACCGCGAACTGTACTTCCCGCAGCAGACGATAAGCGGTGTCGGTACGCAGCTGGGAAGCGCCTGCGCCCACAGGGTCCAGCACCACCGGATGTCCCAGCAGGTTGGCCTTTTTGCCGGCCAGCAGCATGGATGTGATGGTGCGGCTGTTCAGGGTGCCGATGTTGATGTTCAGGCCCCCGCAGATGGTGGTGATGTCCTCCACCTCGGCGGCATCGTCGGCCATGATGGGAGAAGCCCCGCAGGCCAGCACCATGTTGGCGCAGTCGTTCACCGTGACGTAGTTGGTGATGTTGTGGATGAGGGGGCAGGTCTTGCGGACGTTTTCAAAGCAGGTTTTCAACATTTTCACGCACCTCCGTTAAGACAGGCTGGACTGCATGGACCGCAGAGCACCGGCGCGCTGCAGGCTGAACACCAGCACCCCGGCGATGACAGCGCCCACGGCCGTGGAGATGAGGAAAGGCACGATGTAGGCATAGAACGCGATGTCGCCGGCGCTCTTGCCCATCAGGAAGATGGCCACCGGGTAGGCGCACAGACCGCCCAGCACACTGGTGCCGAACACCTCGCCCGCCAGGGTGGCCAGGATGTTCTTGGTCTTGTGGTAGACCAGGCCGCACAGCAGGGCACCGAACATACTGCCCGGGAAGGCCATCAGGCTGCCCAGACCCAGCAGGTTGCGCAGAAGGGAAGCCGCAAAGGCCACGCCCAGCCCCCACCAGGGGCCAAGCAGCACGGCGCACAGCACGTTGACCATGTGCTGCACCGGCGCACACTTGCTGCCGAACATCGGGAAGCTGAATACGCTGCCCACCACGCAGAGGGCGCAGAACATACCGGCCAGAGCCAGTTTTTTCACGGAACCATTTTTCATACGGGACAAACTCCTTTCCAAATGACGGAAACGGCTGACGGACAGCTGCTTCCTGCAATGGGGCAATGTTTCCCAAAACGGACGCACTGCCCCCAATGAAGCGGTCGAGGCTTGCTGGCCTCCTCTCACGCCGGAACACGGCTTCCCATCGCTGTCGTCTTCCAAGCCCAGGGCGCTCCCCCTCGGCCCGCCGCCCGCAAAGGCGGAATCCTCCTTGCTGAAAAAATGCGGCAAACAAAAACAGGAGAAGCCTGCGCGGCTCCTCCTGCAAAAAATCATGGAAATGACTTCCTACGGCGGCATTATCCGCATCAGGTAAAAAGGGTCGAAGTTCGGGTACTTCCTCTCAGCCTGCGTTACAAGCTCCCCTGTAGTTGATTGTAGTCGTATTCTACACCCATTGCGCTGAAATTGCAAGGGGCATCAGATCAGAATGCCGTCGCAATGGTCGATCTCGTGCTGAATGATCTGGGCGGTCCAGCCGGAAAAAGTCTGGATGCGCGGCTTGCCGTCGGCGGTCTCGTACTGCACCTTGATCTTCTGCCAGCGTTTGGTTTTGCGGGTGCCCTCCAGGGAGAGACAGCCCTCTTCCGCCTCATACGGGCCGGACTTTTTCAGGATGACCGGGTTGAACAGCACCCGGTAGCCGTCTTCAGTCTCCACCGCGATGATGCGCTTGGACACGCCGATCATATTCGCAGCCATGCCCACACAGCCGTCTGCATGGGCAGTCAGGGTCTCCAGCAGATCACGGGCAACATCGGCGTCTTCCGGCGCGGCGGGAGCGGATCTCTGGGCCAAAAACAGGGGGTCGTGGTTGATGGGACGGATCATAAAAAATACCTCGTTTGCAGGAAGAACGTTATCGGTCGATCAGAAAGCCGAGCAGCAGGCCGGCAGCTGCAGGCAGCACCCAGCCGAAGCCGACCTCCGCGAAGGGAAGCGCGTTTGCCAGCACAGAGAGCGGGCCGAGGGGCAGGGCGGCGGCGATGCTCTGCAGCGCGGTCAGGAAGATGCACAGCGGATAGATCCGCGGCCGGTTTTCCAGCCCGGGCAGATAAGACAGCAGGATCAGCACGATGGCGATGGGGTACAGAGCGTTGAGCACCGGCGTGGACAGGCCGATGATGGCAGCCAGACCCAGGTTTGAGACCAGAATACTGACCCCGGCGAAGAAAGCGGCAAGAACCGGGTAGGGGATGCGGGGCAGCAGGCTGTGGAAATACTGCCCCACGCAGGCGATGAGTCCGACACAGGTGTTGAAGCAGGCAATGACGAAGATGGCTGCGATCAGCACAAGACCGGCTTGGCCGAACAGGTTTCCGGCCAACGCGGTGAGAACGTCAGCGCCGGTGGACAGGCCGGGAACGGCGGCACCGGTCAGGGCGCCGGCATGACCCAGCATGGCATAGACGGCCAGAAGGAGCGCTCCGGCGAGAAAACCGGCCCGGACGGCACCCTGCTCAACGGCGCTTTCCTGCGCAATGCCCCGGGCACGGATGTTCAGTGCAATGACGGCGCCAAAGTTCAGACCGGCCAGGGTGTCCATGGTCTGATACCCGTAGAGGATGCCCTGCACAGCGGGCAGGGAAGCATAGAGGTCACTGGGGGCACCGTAGTGTGCGGCAGGAGGATGGAGAAGACACCCGGCAAAGAGAATGCAGATGAGCAGGATCAGGCAGGGACAGAGAATGCGGCCCAGCCGGTCGGTGAGCTTTTCCGGATGCAGCGCCACCAGAAAAGCGGCAGCGAAAAACAGGAAGGAATAGCCCAGCTGCAAACGGGGCGAGCTGCCGACCAGCGGTGCCAGCATGGCAAACGATGTACTGGCGGTGCGGGGGATGGCCAGGCAGGGGCCGATGGACAGATAGACCAGAATGGTGAACACAAAGGCAAAGGCCGGATGCACCCGGCGGGCCAGCGGTTCAAGTCCGCCGGCCCGTGCCACAGCGACAACGCCCGCGATGGGCAGGCCGATGGCGCTGACGGCCAGCCCGGCGAAAGCGGCCCACAGATGTGAGCCGGCCTGTGCGCCGAGGTGCGGTGGGAAAATCAGGTTGCCTGCCCCGAAAAACATGGAAAACAGGGTGAAGCCGACCAGCAGGAGGTTTTTGCCGGAAAGTTTTTGCATGAAAAAGTCCTCTTTTCTGCGCCATCCGGAAAGAGATATGCGCGGATAAATCCAGTGTAGCGTGAAAGAGACTTCATGTCAATGCTGCAACACATGAAGAAATGTAATGGCAGGCCTGAGAAAATCGAATCGGTTTTGGTGCACCCGTCATTGGTCTTTGCCGGGGGATATGGTATACTTCTATCAAAAACGACGGAATGCGCCGAGCAGCGCGGAATGCAAAAAACGCGGCGGTGCGAGAGGACGGATATGAAACGCTACAAAAAGGAACTGCAAAAACTGGGAGCGGTCCTGCTCTGGCTGGCCGTCTGGCAGGCGGCGGCCATGGCCATCGGGCAGGAAGTATTTCTGGTGTCCCCGGTGCAGGCTCTGCGCACCCTGCTGGAACTGCTGCCCCGGGCGGATTTCTGGCAGCGGGTGGGCTTCAGCTCCGGGCGCATCTTAGGGGGCTTCGGGCTGGGCGTGGTGTGCAGCGTGGTGCTGGCGGTGGCGGCGGAAGTCTGGCCCGCCGCCGAGATCCTGCTGGCCCCGGTGATGCAGCTGGTCAAGGCCACTCCGGTGGCAAGCTTCATCATTCTGGCGCTGGTGTGGGTGCGAGGCTCGTCGCTGTCGGTGCTCATCAGCTTTCTGATGGTCCTGCCGGTGCTGTACGGGGCCGTGCGCACCGGCATCCGGTCGGCAGATGGGCAGCTGCTGGAAATGGCAAAGGTGTTCCGTCTGCCGCTGGGGCGGCGTCTGCGGGCGGTATGGCTTCCGGCAGTGCTCCCGGCGTTCCGGCAGGGATGCAGCGTGGCGCTGGGCATCTGCTGGAAGAGCGGCGTGGCGGCGGAGGTCATCGGCCTGCCAAACGGCAGCATCGGCGATGCGCTGTATCGAGCGAAGATCACCCTGTCCACCGGGGAGCTGTTCGCTTGGACGTTTGTCATCATCCTGCTGAGTGCGGCCTTTGAAAAGCTGTTCCTAGCGGCATTGGACCAGCTGGTCCGGGCCGTGCTGGGAGAGGAGGGCACCGTATGCTGAAGATCGAGCATCTGGAAAAACGATTCGGGGAGACTTGTCTGTTCCGGGACCTGAATCTGACCGTGGACGGCCCGGCAGTGCTGTGGGCACCCAGCGGCTGGGGCAAAACGACCCTTCTGCGCATCCTGATGGGGCTGGAAACGCCCACCGGCGGCACGGTGCAGGGCGTGGGCCGGGTCGGTGCGGTCTTTCAGGAAGACCGGCTCTGTCCGCAGTTGACTGCGCTGCAGAACGTCCTGCTGGTGCGGCCGGGAGACGGCCATGCCGAGGAGGACGCGGTCCGGGCGGATTTCGCGCGGCTGGGCATGGATACGGCGGCACTGCGGCTTCCGGCCCGGAAGCTCAGCGGCGGGCAGAAGCGCCGCACCGCCCTTCTGCGGGCGCTGTGGGTACCCAGCGATACCTTATTGTTGGACGAACCCTTCACTGGCATGGACCCGGAGACCCTGCACAGGGCGGCGCTTTTATTAAAGGAACGCTGTGCCGGAAAGCCGGTCCTGCTGGCCACCCACGACCGGGAAGCCATTGCGGCGCTGGACTGGCCGGTGGTTGCGCTGGCAAAGTAAAAAAATTACAAAAGCTCCGCTAGGATGCTGTTCTGGACGATGAGTCCGGCGGGGGTCAGGGCGAGGGTCTCGCCGTCAAACATGGCATAGCCTGCCTTGACGCAGTTTTGCACAAAGGCGAGCTGGGCGGGGGAAAACTCCTTACCGTACAGCGCTTTGTACCGGGACAGGGAAAGCCCTTTGCGCAGGCGGAGCTGTAAGATGAGATAATCTTCTGCGCCGCAGTCGCCGTCCATCACCGGGGCGGCGGCATCCTGCAGAAAGGCTTCGGTGTCGGCGGGGTAGCAGAACCGCTTGCCGCCCATGCAGGAGTGCGCCGCCGGGCCGATGCCCAGATAGTCGCCGCAGTCCCAGTAGATGAGGTTGTGCTTTCCTTCGTATCCGGGCTTGGCAAAGTTGGAGATCTCGTACTGCCGGTAGCCGTGGTGTTCCAGCTGCTCCACCGCATACAGGTAAAAATCGGCGGCTTCATCGCCGGTGGGCAGACCCTCCGGCGGACGTTTGCCAAAAGCGGAATCCGGTTCTATCTTTAATAGGTAGGCGGAGATGTGGGCAGCCCCGCCGTTCTCGATCAATTCCAGCGTCTCGTCAAACTCGGCCTGCGTATAATGGGGCAGGGCCAGCATGATGTCGCCGCTGATGTTCGCAAAGCCTGCCCGGCGGGCGGCGGCAAAGGCGGCGCGGGCCTGCTTGGCGGTGTGGGGACGACCCAGGGTGCGCAGCTGGGTGTCCCGGGCGGACTGCACCCCAAAGGAAATGCGGTTCACCCCGGCTTCCCGGAAGCCCCGCAGAGAATCTTCTGTGACCGTTTCCGGGTTGGCTTCCAGGGTCACTTCCGCCCCGGACACCGGCGCGGCTGCCTTGATGAGCCGCCGGACCTGTTCCGGGGTGAGCAGGCTGGGCGTCCCGCCGCCGAAATATACCGTATCCGGGTGCAGGGGGCCGTCCGGCGAAAAGCGGTCCAGCTCCCGCAGCACGGCATCCACATAGGCGTCCGGCACCCCGCGCTCCCCGGGGTGGGAATAGAAATCGCAGTAGCGGCATTTGGAAAAACAATAGGGAATGTGCAGATAAAGTCCAAGAGACATAAAACATCACAGCCTTTTTCATGAAACGTTCATTTCTATGCAGTATACTATATTCCGTAGACCGGAGCAAGGCCGAGAAGCCCCCACAGCCCCGGCGGAACAAGAATGGAGGAATCCACGATGGATTACAACAACTACAATCGCGGTTATACCGAGCCTGCTATGACTTCGGCGGACTATATGACCCGCACTTACCGCTGGATGGCCTGCGGTCTGCTGCTGACCTTTGCAGCGGCATTCGTCACGGCCACGACCCCGCTGTTCTATGTGGTCAACTCGCTTTATCTGTTGTTCACCATCGCTGAACTGGCCCTGGTGTTCGTGCTGAGCGCCAAGGTACAGAATATGTCGGTGGGCGCAGCCCGGGGCGTCTTCTTCGGGTATGCATTGCTCAATGGCATGGTGCTGAGTTATTACTTCGTGGCCTTCTCGGTGGGCACCCTGGTGCTGGCCTTCCTGGCAACCTCGCTGTACTTCGGCCTGATGGCCATGTACGGCACCACCACCCACAAAGATCTTTCCAGCTGGGGTCCCAAGCTGATGATGGGCCTGATCGCCCTGCTGATCACCGGTTTCGTGGGCACCCTGTTCGGCATGGGCTTCGGTGCCACCGTGCTGTACAGCGGCATCGGCCTGGTGGTCTTTATGCTGCTGACCGCCTACGATACCCAGAAGCTGAGCCAGATGTACTCCTACTACGCTTATGACAGCGAGCTGGCCGAAAAGGCTTCCATCTACGGCGCACTGACCCTGTACCTGGACTTCATCAACATCTTCCTGTATGTGGTGCGCCTGCTGGGCATGAACAGCCGCCGCCGCAACTGATCTTCGACCTAACCGAGAGCCTTCCCGCCGGGGAAGGCTCTTTTTGCGTCCGGATGCATAAATCCGGCGGCACTGCCCCACACTACTTCCAGAAGCAAACCGTACGCAAACGGACAGATGGGAGTAACAACAATGGAGCAGATCAAAAAGTTTTTGCGCGGCAAGGGCTTTGCACTGGCCCTGCTGGCCTGTCTGCTGGCAGCTGCCGCAGCAGGTGTGTGGGCGGTGCGCACCGTCCGCGCAGAACTGGCCAAAAACTGGACCGACCTTACCCGGCCGGACAGCACCCAAACCCAGCCCGAACCGCAGGAAGACTGGACCACACAGGAGGATGATGATCTATGGCAGCAGGAACCTTCTCCCGCCGCAGCCAGCAAGCCCGACGTGCCGCAGCCTGCATCCAGTGTGCCGAGCGCCTCTTCTGGTGCGCGGTCTGGGTCTGGTTCGGTATCCGAACCTTCCGCCTTGCACACCGAATCTTCGTCTGCCGCAAGTTCAGCCGCGCCTGCTGCCGCGCAGCCCGTTGCGGGCAGAGTCTTGAACGCCTACAGTGGTGACGAGCTGGTGTACAACAAGACACTGGGCGACTGGCGCACCCACAACGGCGTGGACTACGCCTGTGAGCCGGACGCTCTGGTCACTTCGCCCGCTGCCGGGACCGTGATGCAGACCGGCCAGGATGGCAGCTGGGGCAGCGTCGTCAGCATTGAGGACAGCGCCGGGCGCATCTGGCGGGTGTGCGGCGTCACTGGGCTGGACGTGGCCGAGGGCGACACGGTCTCGGTGGGCCAGCAGCTGGGCAAGGCAGGCACCGTGAGCTGTGAATGCGCCGAGGACAGCCACATCCATCTGGAAGTGAAACAGGGGGACCAGTATCTGGACCCGGCCAAAGTGATGGATTGAACCTGGACGGCAGAGCGAAAGGCTCTGCCGCCTTTTTTGCGTCAGAGGGAAGGGGCTTGCGCAGCAAGCAGGGAAAGCACCAGTGCGGACAAGGTTCCGGCCCCCAGCAGGACTACCGCCGGATTCGTAACCCAATACTGAAACAGCACACCATAAGCAGCCTGCCCAAGGGGCTGAGTCAGACAGGCCAGCACCGTGAGACAGGCGGTCACCCGGCCCAGCTGGGCCTGCGGCACCCGCTGCTGTAATTGTGTAAAAAACCAGACGTTGAACAGCATGGCCGCGGCCATGACGGCAAAGCCCAGCGCCAGCAGTCCGCCGAAGGCAAGGGGAGGAACAAGCAGGACCAGCCCCATGGCGGCGCAGACTCCGCCGATGCCGGACAGCAGGGGAAGCCCGCTGCGGAACGGATGCCGGGTGAACCAGGTCCCGGCCAGTACACCGCCCAGAATGCCGCCCGCACTGAGAACGGCTTGTGCCAGGCCAAGGGCGGCATCGCTTTTGTGCAGGAACTGCACCACCAGCACCGGGATGCCCACGGTCAGGGCGGGAATCTCCAGCAGGTTCACTGCGGCCATGGTGGCGGCAAGCTGCAAGAGGGCAGGCTGTCCGGTGAGGTAACGGGTGCTGTCCCGCAGGTCGGCGAGGATACCGGACAGGGAAAGCGGGGCGTCGCCGGGCAGGTCCCGGGGAATGTGGATGCAGAGTTCCAGCCCGGCGGATGCCGCAAAACAGCCGCCGCACAGCAAAAGCAGGCCCCGGATGCCGCAGGCTTCCAGCAGCAGACTGCCCAACAGCGGCCCAAGAAGTTCGTCCACGGTGTCCACCAGCTGAATGACCGCATTGCCGCGCACCAGCTGGCGGTCTTCCAACACCAGCGGCAGACTGGCCCGCACGACCGGTTGGTACAGGCCCTGAATGGCATACAGCCCGCCCAGCACGGCCAGGGTCAGCGGAAGCAGGGGCAAGTGAGTGATCCCGCAGGCGGCAAAAACCGAAAGGCCGGTGGTGAGCAGGTCCAGCAACGCCATCAGACGTGCTTTGCGGCAGCGGTCGGCCAAGGCCCCGCCGGCCAACATTCCGGCCAGGGCAGGGAGCATGGCCAATGCAGTGACACTGCCATAGAGGGCGGCGGAACCGCTTTGGCGCAGGAGCACCAGCGGCAGGGCAAACCGCAAAGCCGCATTGCCGAACAGGGAAATGATCTGCCCGAAGACGATGAGAACAAAGTTTTTCATGGAACGCTCCTTTTCACATACAGACTAACGGTCTGTAAAACAAACTAAAAAAGGGCGGAAAGTTTCCGCCCGGAAATATTATGCGGGAAAGGAACTGCACAGCTGGACCAGCTGTTCGGCCTGGTCGTCCTGCAACAGGTCCAGGCCCAGCGCCTTGGTCATTTGCCGGAACACCGCGTTGCGCGCCCGCTGCTGGTCCGGCGTGGTAGGACGCGTCTGCGGCGAAAGCCACAGGTCCGCCAGCACAAAGAGCGCTTCGGCCAGTGCGTTGGCGTCGGCGGCATGGATGGAGCCGTCCGCCATGCCCTGCCGGATCATCGGTGCGATGCACTCCGGGGCAAGGTGGGCTTCGATGTTGTTCCATTCCAGCGCGAGAAATTGTGGGTTGTCGGTCAGATGCGGCAGAGTTTGGGTCAGCTGCTGCTGGCGGGTGCCCGCAAAGGATGCCGCAAACACGGCCTGCAGCTTTTCCAGCCCGGTCAGGCGGGGGTCATCCCGTATGCGGTGCAGCGGTTCCCACATCGCATCGCCCAGACGGTCGCCCACCTTCTGGGCAATCTCCTCTTTGGACTTGAAGTGATGGTAGACGGCCCCCTTGGACAGCTTGGTGGCGTCGATGATGTCTTGCAGGGTGGTGTTTTGGTAGCCTTTCTGCAAAAAGAGCTGGGCGGCGGCATCCAGGATCTTTTCCACCGTCTGCTCTGGGTATTTGTTACGCGGCATCGAAATCCTCCTTTTACAAACCGATGGTCTGTAAAAAGCATACCGCAGGCCGGACGGATTGTCAAGCCGGAAAATCCAGCAGTTTCCGGCGGCACTGCATTGCTTTTGCAAGGTGATTCTGGTATGATATACTCGAAATAACAGGCACTTTGGAGGAAAAAGCATGGCAAGGGTTTTGATCGTGGGGGCAGGTGCCGCCGGACTGATGGCGGCGGGAGCCGCTGTCCGGCAGGGACATCAGGTGACGGTGCTGGAGCACATGGAAAAACCGGCGCAGAAAATTCTGGTCACCGGCAAGGGCCGCTGCAACGTGACCAACGACTGCCCGGCGGAAGAGTTCCTGCGCCATGTGCGCACCAACCCGCGCTTTTTGTATTCGTCGCTGGGGGCCTTCCCGCCCGCCAAGACCATGGAGCTGTTCGAGGGACTGGGCGTGGAGCTGAAAGTAGAGCGCGGACGCCGGGTGTTCCCGGCGTCGGACAAGGCGGAGGAGATCCGGCAGGCCCTGCTGCGCTACGCGGAGGATGCGAACATCGTCCACGACGGCGCGAAAAAGCTGCTGCTGGAAGAACTGCCGCCGGAAACGGAGACCGAATCGGCCCAGCCGGAAAATCCGCGCCATCCCAAAAAGAAAAAAGCCGGCCCGGCCCTGCGCTGTATCGGCGTGCGGGGCACCTCGGGGCAGGAATACCGGGCGGATGCCGTACTGGTAGCCACCGGCGGCGTGAGCTATCCCACCACCGGCTCTACGGGTGACGGCTACAGGCTGGCCCAGCAGGCCGGGCATACCCTGGTGGAACCGGTGCCCAGTCTGGTGAGCCTGGTGAGCCATGACGCTGACTGCAAAAAGATGATGGGCCTGGCCCTGAAAAACGTGACCCTGACCCTTTTCGAGGACGGCAAGGCCATTTTTGACGAACAGGGTGAGATGCTGTTCACCCACTTTGGCATCAGCGGCCCGCTGACCCTGAGCGCGTCCAGCCATCTGGGCGACATGAAAAAACACAAGTATTACGCGGAGATCGACCTGAAGCCCGCCCTGAGCGAAGAACAGCTCTACGACCGCATTACCCGGGATTTTGTGCTGCTGGCAAACCACGCGGCGCAGGGGGCGCTGGTCAAGCTGCTGCCATCCAGTATGCAGCCGGTCATGGTGGCGCGCTGGGGCATCGACCCGGCCACCAAGGCCAACCAGATCACCCGGGAGCAGAAGCGGGAACTGGTGCAGCTCATGAAGCACTGGCGGGTGTCCATCGACGCCCGGGGCGACCTGGCACACGCGGTCATCACTTCCGGCGGCGTATCCGTGCGGGAGGTGGATCCCAAGACGATGCAGAGCAAAAAGGCGCTGGGACTGTATTTTGCAGGCGAGGTGCTGGACGTGGACGCCTACACCGGCGGCTACAACCTGCAAATTGCGTTCTGCACCGCCCAGAGCTTTGCGAATAATTTGTAAAGCAATGCAGGACAGCGGAGAAAGAGGATGCTGACCGCTGCGGCCCCTTGGTGAAAAGGTGTTTGGAGCGCTCCGCGGTTGCGCGGCAATGAAACCCCCAGTGGGATTTTTAAGCGGCGAGCGGTCTGCGTTAGCAGATGGAGGGGCCTTGCCCCGACAAGTTCCGCAGAGCGCGACAAACACGAAATAAAATTTCCGCTGAAGATGGCCAGAGCATAAGCGGAGGCCATTTTAAATCGTTCGGCGATAAAATAAAGAAGGAGACATTCAAAATGGTATCGGTTGCAATTGATGGGCCTGCGGGTGCAGGCAAATCCACGCTGGCACGCCGTCTGGCGGCAGAGATGGGCTATATCTATGTGGATACGGGTGCGATGTTCCGCACCATCGGCCTGTATGCCCTGCGGGCCGGTAAGGACCCTAAGGACAACGAGGCGGTCAACGCCCTGCTGCCGGAAATTGAGCTGCACTTTGCGTTCATCGACGGCGAGCAGCACATTTATTTAAAGGAGGAGGACGTGAGCACCGCCATCCGTACCGAAGAGGTGGGCATGGCGGCATCGGCGGTAGGTGCCAACCCCGCTGTGCGTGCGTTCCTGCTGGAGATGCAGCGGGACATGGCCCGGAAGCAGAATGTGCTCATGGACGGCCGCGACATCGGCACCGTGGTGCTGCCGGATGCGACCGTGAAGATCTTCCTGACCGCCAGCCCGGAGGCCCGTGCCGCCCGCCGCTGGAAGGAATACCAGGAAAAGGGGATCTCGGCAGAGTACGAAAAGGTGCTGGAAGATGTGAAGCAGCGGGATTATCAGGACACCCACCGTGCCGCGGCTCCGCTGAAGCAGGCAGAGGACGCTGTGCTGCTGGATACCTCGGACCTGGACTTTGAGCAGAGCCTTGCCGCGATGAAGAAGATCATTGCGGAGAAAATCGGCTAAGAGCAGGTTTGCGGCAGGCCAGCAGGAAGCTTTCCACGCAAATGCCTCGGGCCATTCCATCGCCCGCCCTATTGCCTGGCGGCAACAGGGTCCCACCCCAGCGGATCATTTGCTTAGGAAACTTCCAGCTGTTCTGCTGAGACAGCAAAGTTTACGAATTAGGAATAAATCAACAACATGATATTATATTACATCTTAGTGCCCTTTGCCTGGCTGCTGTGGCATCTTGGCTTCCGCATCCGGGTGGAGGGACGCGAGAACCTGAAAAAGGTGCAGACCAAGGGCTGCATCCTTGCACCCACCCATGTTTCCGCCATTGACCCGGTGTTCATCGTGGTCACCCGGTGGGGCCGACGCATGATCGTTTTTGCGAAAAAAGAGCTGTTTGAGATCAACGCTCTGCTGAGCTGGTTCTTCCGGTGCGCCGGTGCGGTGTGCGTGCGCGGCACCCGGGAAGAGCTGACGGCCATTGACCAGACCATTGAAGCCTGCAAAAACGGCGAGACGCTGCTCATCTTCCCGGAAGGCACCCGGGAAAAGGAAGGAAAGCTTCTGCCGCCCAAGAGCGGCCTGTTCGTCATTGCGGCGGGGGCCGGAGTAGACGTGGTACCCTGCCGCATCCTCTACGACACCCCGGACGGGAAGATGCACCTGTTCTGCAAAGTGCGGGTGATCTACGGCGAGCCGATGCCCGCCGCCCAGTTTGCCATGGAGGGCCGCCGCGACACCAAAAAACTGCGGGCCAACAAGCAGGCCCTGCTGGATGCGTGGGAAGAACTTGTAAAGTGAGGCAGGGTGACAGACACACCGGAAGCTTTCTCTTCGGACACGAATCGGGCCATTCCATCGCCCGCCCTATTGCCTGACGGCAACAGGGTCCCACCCCAGCGGACGGTCCTCAGAGAAACTTCCGGTGTGCCTGCCGGATAAGACAAGGAGAACAACATGGAAATCAAGGTTGCGAAAACGGCGGGGTTCTGCTTTGGCGTGAACCGCGCAGTGGAGCTGACCTACGGGCTGCTGAACGAGGGCTGCAAAGTGGCAACGCTCGGCCCGCTGATCCACAACCCGCAGGTGGTGGAGGATATGCAGCGCAAGGGGGCGCTGGTGGCGGACGATGTGTCCGCTGTGCCGGATGGGTACGAGGTGGTCATCCGGAGCCACGGGGTGCCGTGCAGTGTGTATGATGAACTGAATGCCCGGGGGCTGAACTATCGGGACGCTACCTGTCCCTTCGTGCAGAAGATCCAGCGCATCGCCGTACAGGCGGAAAAAGAGGGCGCGGTGCTGCTGGTGGCAGGCGATCGGACCCATCCGGAGGTGCAGGGCATCGTCGGACACAGCCGGGGTGAGGTGTTCGTTTTTGCAGATCTGGACGAATTGAAGGCCTGGAAGGGGCCCTCGGACCCGCAAAAACCCCTGTTTGCGGTTGCACAGACCACATTTCAGGTGACAAAATGGAAAGAAAGTTCGGAGTTTCTCAAAAAAGCCTATACAAACGCCCGAATTTTTGATACAATATGTAATGCGACGTGGGCGAGGCAACAGGAAGCGGAAGACCTCAGCCAACAATGCGACATCATTGTTGTCATTGGCGGTCATCATTCTTCCAATACCCAAAAGCTGGTACAGGTCGCCGCAAAGCACACGCGAGCCGTGACGGTCGAGACAGCGAGCGAACTTCGGCCTGAGTGGTTTGCGAATGTAAAAACGGCGGGCGTGACAGCCGGGGCTTCAACGCCATCGTCTATTATTGAGGAGGTACTTAACAGTATGAGCGCAGAAATCAATGACAGCATGAGCTTCGAGGAGATGCTGAACGCATCCGAGGAGAAGCGTGTTCATGCAGGCAGTATTGTGAAAGGAATCGTGACCAGCATCTCTGCCAACGAGATCCAGGTGGATATCGGTGCGAAGCAGACCGGCTTTGTCAAGCTGAGCGAGCTGACCGATGATTCCTCCGCCAAGGTCGAAGACCTGGTGAAGGTTGGCGATGAGCTGGACCTCATCGTCGAGAAGGTTATGGATCAGGATGGCGTCATCCAGCTCTCCCGCAAGAAGCTCGCATCTCGCAAGGGCATGGAAGAGATCGCCAAGGCCGCTGAGTCCGGCGAGGTCGTCGAGGGCGACGTCACCGAGTTCAACAAGGGCGGCGTTGTGGTCAACGTCAAGGGCGTCAAGGTGTTCGTTCCCCGTTCTCAGGCCACTATGCGCCGCGACGAGGACTACACCGCTCTGGTTGGCCAGCACGTTCAGCTGGTGGTTACCGAGTGCTCCGGCCGCAAGATCGTCGGCAGCATCAACAAGGTCACCGCTGAGCAGAACAAGGCAAAGCGTGAGGAGTTCTGGGCAAATGTCGAAGTGGGCAAGAGCTACACCGGCGTTGTCAAGAGCCTGACCTCTTACGGTGCATTCGTCGATATCGGCGGTGTGGACGGCCTGTGCCACATCAGCGAGCTGAGCTGGAACCGCATCAAGCATCCCTCTGAGGTCGTCTCTGTTGGCGACACCATCGAGGTGTATGTGAAGGATATCGACCGTGAGAACCACAAGGTCTCTCTGGGCTACAAGAAGGCTGAGGACAACCCCTGGGAGCAGCTGAAGAACAACTACCCCATCGGCAGCACCTTCCATGCTCCGGTCGTCTCCCTGACCAAGTTCGGTGCATTCGTCCGCATCCTGCCGGGTGTTGACGGTCTGGTCCACATCAGCGAGATCAGCAATGACCGCGTTGAGAAGGTCTCCGACGCACTGAAGGTCGGCGATATGGTCGATGTGAAGCTGCTGGATGTCGACTTCGACAAGAAGCGCATCAGCCTGTCCATGAAGGCTCTGCTGAACAGCGACGCTGAGTAATCAGCCCTCTGTTTGAAGCACTGCTTCTGACACAATGCGATCAACAGCCCCGTTGCCGGGTGACGGCGGCGGGGCTGTTTTTGTTAACGGACTCGTCCTCTCAGGCCGCTTCGCGTCCAGCTTGTTCCCCTTTTTGTCGCCTGCAGCGACATCTGCTCCCCACTTTGTCACCTACGGTGACATTTCTCCCCGGCGCGGGGAGAATCTTTCCCGGCACGGGGGAAGTCTGTCAAAGGGAGAGCCTCTGGCGAAACCAGAAGCTTTGCATGGACTGCCAAAGCCTCTCACTTTGGGAGAGGTGGCATCGCGTGAGCGATGACGGAGAGGGCGAGGATGCTGACAAGCAAGAAAGAAAAATTTTTATGGTAAAATGGATCAAGAAGCACTGGGAAGTGCTCAGCTATCTGATTTTCGGCGTACTGACCACCCTGCTGAACATCGTGCTGTACGCTTTGTTCAACCAGCTGTTCGGCTACACCGCCGCCAACAGCTGGGGCAATGTGCTGGACAACATCCTGTGCATCCTGTTTGCCTACTGCACCAATCGGGCCTTTGTGTTCCGCAGTAAGACGACCGGAAAGGCCATGGCAAAGGAGTTCGGCGCATTTGTGACCTGCCGCCTGGGCACCATGGTACTGGATGCCGTCATCATGATCGTGGGCGGCAACCTGCTGGCGGCGCAGGGCACAGCACTGATGGAAAGCCTGCTGACGGGTGTGTTCACCCACCTGCAGCCGGGAGCACTGGTAGGCATTGCCGCAGTTCCGGCAAGCTCTGCTGCGGCAGGGGCATCGGTGGCCGTCATCGGCGGGGCCGACGGCCCGACGGCGGTCTTTGTGGCGGCAGGGGCTGCCCAGAGTCTGTGGGGCCTGTGCGTCAAGGTGTTTTCCAATGTGATCGTGGTGGTGCTGAACTATGTGTTCAGCAAACTCATCATCTTTAAGAAGAAGTAAGAAAGACCCTCTCAGTCGCCTGACGGCGACAGCTCTCCCGAAGGGCGAGCTTTTTTGCAGGAGAAGAAAAACTTTTCCTCCAATCATAAAGCTCCCCCACTCGGGGGAGCTGGCACGGCGTAAGCCGTGACTGAGAGGGTTTTACAAACAACAACACTTTAGGAGGTACGGTATTATGAAACGTGGTCTGAAAGGCTTTGCATTCCTGGTTTCCGGTCTGGTGCTGGGCATCATCGGGGCAACCGTGTCGGCAACGGCCATCGCACTGAGCGCTGTGGGCATGGCAAAGGTGCGCCGTGCCAACAAGAATTAAGGAGGACGACAACATGACCCGTGAAGAGATCCTGTCCCATGTGGACCACACCCTGCTGAAGCCGGAGGCCACCTGGCCCCAGATCCAGACCCTGTGCGACGAGGCCATTGCCAACCACACGGCGTCCGTCTGCATCAACACCTGCTACGTCAAGCAGGCTGTGGAGTACATGGCAGGCCGTATCCCGGTGTGCTGTGTGGTCGGCTTCCCTCTGGGTGCCATGGACACCGCCAGCAAGGCCTTTGAGGCCAAGACCGCCATTGAGAACGGCGCTGCCGAGGTGGACATGGTCATCAACATCGGCCGCCTGAAGAACAAGGAGTACGATGCGGTCCGTGAGGACATCCGTGCCGTGAAGCAGGCTGTGGGCGAGAAGGTCCTGAAGGTCATCATCGAGACCTGCCTGCTGACCGATGAAGAAAAGGAGAAGATGTGCGACATCGTCTGCGAGGCCGGTGCCGACTACATCAAGACCAGCACCGGCTTCTCCACCGCCGGTGCCAACTTCCACGATGTGGAGCTGATGGTCAAGGGCGTGCACGGCCGCTGCAAGGTCAAGGCCGCCGGCGGCATCTCCACCGTGGAGGACATGGAGCAGTTCCTGGCTCTGGGCGCAGACCGCCTGGGCACCTCCCGCGCCGTCAAAATTCTGAACGGCGAGCAGGCCAAGGGCTACTAAGCAATCCTGTTTTGCGCAAAGGCACAGTTTCGGCTGTGCCTTTGTTTTTTGCCGCTTGCGTGCGGAAAAACCAAAATTTTGCATCAATTTCAGACGCTTGCCGAAAAAGAGTGATACTCTTCTTGACAATCTGACGAAGCAATGATAGAATACTGAACGTACCAACTGAATACCGACTTATCAAGAGCGGCTGAGGGGACAGGCCCTGTGAAGCCCGACAACCTGTGCGAAAGCATAAGGTGCCAAATCCTGCGGGAAACCGGAAGATAAGAGTGCAACGCTCAGAGCTTCGGGTTCTGAGCGCTTTTATTTTTCTCACACAAAAACTTGAACGGAATGTTGGAGTTGAAAATACACACCCTGCTGTAAAAAATGTTTAGGAGGCAAACCCAATGGCAAGACATCTGTTTACTTCGGAGTCCGTCACCGAAGGACATCCCGACAAAATCTGCGACCAGATCTCGGACGCGATCCTGGACGAGATCCTGACCCATGATCCGGACGCCCGCGTGGCCTGCGAGACCTGTGCATCCACCGGTCTGGTGCACATCATGGGCGAGATCACCACCAGCTGCTATGTGGACTTCCAGAAGGTGGTCCGTGAGGTGGTGGCAGATATTGGCTACACCCGTGCAAAGTTCGGCTTTGACGCCGACACCTGCGCCGTCATCTCCAACATCGACGGCCAGAGCCCCGACATCGCCCTGGGCACCAACGACCAGGTGGGCGGTGCCGGCGACCAGGGCATGATGTTCGGTTATGCCTGCGACGAGACCCCCGAGCTGATGCCCATGCCCATCAGCCTGGCCCACAAGCTGGCCAAGCGCCTGACCGAGGTGCGCAAGAGCGGCGAGATGGATTACCTGCGTCCGGACGGCAAGAGCCAGGTCACCGTGGAGTACGATGAGAACAACAAGCCCGTGCGTGTGGACGCCGTGGTCATCTCCAGCCAGCACAGCGAGACCGTAGACATGGAAAAGCTGCGTGCCGACGTGATGGAAAAGGTCATCAAGGCCACCATCCCCGCCGAGCTGCTGGACGAGAATACCAAGTACTACATCAACCCCACCGGCCGCTTTGTGGTGGGCGGCCCGCAGGGTGACTCCGGCCTGACCGGCCGCAAGATCATCGTGGACACCTACGGCGGCTATGCACGGCACGGCGGCGGCGCATTCTCCGGCAAGGATCCCAGCAAGGTGGACCGCAGTGCCGCTTATGCGACCCGCTGGGTGGCCAAGAACATCGTGGCTGCCGGTTTGGCCAAGAAGTGCGAGGTGCAGGTGGCTTACGCCATCGGCGTGGCAAAGCCCGTGTCCATCATGGTGGACACCTTCGGCACCGGCACCGTCTCCGACGAGAAGATCGAGCAGGCTGTGGAGAAGGTCTTTGACCTGACCCCCGCCGCTATCATCCGTGACCTCGACCTGCGCAAGCCTATTTACCGCAAGCTGGCTGCTTACGGCCACATGGGCCGCGAGGACCTGGGCGTGAAGTGGGAAAACACCGACCGCGTGGATGCCCTGAAGGCTGCTGTCGCTGTTCTGTAATCTAAAGTAAAACGAAAGGCTCCCTGTCCGGATGGATGGGGAGCCTTTCGCGTAAAGTCATACTTTTTCTCGAAAAATCAGGGGATTTTGAGATTTTGTCAAATATTTGCCGCCTTTTTGTCAAAAACACACAGTCTCTTTTTGAAAAAGGCAAAACAGATGTGCAAGGCGCAGAAAATCGACAGGTGAAACAAATTGATATGGCACAAACGACAAAATGTGATAAAATAAAAATAGATATGCACTTTTGTGTGCTGATCGTTCGGATTGTAGAGCAGCAATAAGGAGTTGTGATTATGTCCATTGAAATTTCCCCGAAGTCGTTTTTCCAGCAGCCCGCTGTGGCGGATATGCGCCTGATCGCCTGCCCCGGTGCAGAAGAACTCACTGGCCTGATCGACAAGCATCTGGTCCGCTGGGCCAAGGCTGCCGGCATCGATAAGGATACCTTCATCATCCCCAGCGAGTGCCCCCGTTTCCAGAGCGGCGATGCCAAGGGTCTGGTCCGGGAGTCTGTGCGCGGCGATGATATCTTCATCGTGATCGACCCGGGCAACTACAGTGTGACCTATACGCTGTTCGGCAATGAGAACCATATGTCTCCGGACGACCATTTTGCAAACCTGAAGCGCCTGATCCAGGCCGTGGCCGGCAAGGCACACCGTGTGTCGGTCATCATGCCCAGCCTGTACGGCGGCCGTCAGCACCGCCGTGTGGTCCGCGAGAGCCTGGACTGCGCAGTGGCCCTGCAGGAGCTGCAGACCATGGGTGTGCAGAACATCATCACCTTCGACGCACATGACCCCCGCGTGCAGAACGCTGTGCCCCTGATGAGCTTCGATAATGCGATGCCCACCTATCAGGTGCTGAAGAGCCTGCTGAAGAAGGATCCCGACATCTCCTTTGACAAGAGCAAGTTCACCGTGGTCAGCCCGGACGAGGGCGCTATGAACCGCAATATGTACTTCTCCAGTGTGCTGGGCTGCAACCTGGGTATGTTCTACAAGCGCCGCGACTACACCCGCGTGGTCAATGGCCGCAACCCCATCGTGGCACACGAGTATCTGGGTGAGAGCGTGGAAGGCAAGACCGTCTTCATCGCCGATGACATCATCGCTTCCGGCGAGAGTATGCTGGAAGTGGCCAGCAACCTGAAGGAGCGCGGTGCAGGCCGCATCATCGCCAACGCGACCTTCCCGCTGTTCACCAGCGGCCTGGAAAAGTTCGACAAGGCCGTGGCGGAGGGCAAGCTGACCTACGTTGTGGGCACCAACCTGACCTACCGGATGCCGGAGCTGCTGAAGCGCGACTGGTATGTGGATGTGGACGTCTCCAAGTACGCTGCTTACTTTGTGGTGGCACTGAACCACGATATGTCTGTTTCCAGCATCATCGATCCGCTGAAGAAGATCGAGGCTTTGCTGGCAAGCCGCAAGTAATTGAAGAAATGAAAATGCTGCTGCATCCTTCGATGCAGCAGCATTTTTTTTTGTAAAAAATCTCTCGGCTCCTGTGGCACAAGGCCGTCTCCTTCTCAGAGAAGGCTGGCGGCGAAGCGGGCCGGGGGAGTTCGTTTTACAGTTGATCGCGGCGCAGGAAATGCACCAGGGCGGGGAGCTCGTAGAGCATCATCAGCAGCCAGCCAAAGGCGTAGCTGTAGGGCAGTGCTTCGATCTCCATCTTCCACATCAGCACGAACACGGCTGCCGCTGCAACGCGGCCAGCCATGTTCAGCAGGCTGCTTACCAGCGTGACGTTCAGGTCGCCTACGCCGCGGAAGAAGCCCTGAATGCCGTTGGTGACGGAGGGCATCAGATAGAACAGCGATACGGTGCGCAGGAAGCGCACGCCCAGCTGCACGACTTCCGGATCGGTGACAAAAAGCTTCATGATGGGGGCGGCACCCAGGTGGACGATCAGCGCGATCAGAATGCCGTAGGTCAGCTCAATGCGCATACCGCAGTGGAACCCTTCTTTCACACGGTCTTTTTTGCCGGCACCGCGGTTCTGGGCCATGAGGGTGGTCATAGCGTGGCCGATGTTCTGCAGCGGGGTATAGGCGAAGTCGTCCACGCGGGAGGCGGCGGTAAAAGCGGCCATGGCACCCACGCCCATGGTGTTCACGATGCCCTGCACCGCAATTTTGCCCAGCTGCACGGTGGCCTGCTGCATGGCGCTGGCCCAGCCGTAGCTCACGGTCTTACGCAGCAGCCGGGCGTCAAAAATCAGCCAGCGTCTGCCCAGCTGCAGCACCGGCACCTTCCAGCGGATGTACAAAATGCAGAGCAGGCAGCACACGCCCTCGCTCAACACGGTGGAAAGGGCGCAGCCTTCGCTGCCCCAGTTCAGGGCCTGCACAAAGAACAGGTCGCCGCCGATGTTCAGCACCGAGCTGATCATCAGAAAGTACAAGGCGCTTTTGCTGTCACCCAGGGCACGCAGGGTAGCGGCCAGAAAGTTGTAGAAAAAGGTGAAGAGCAGGCCGGCAAACACGATGCGCAGGTAGCTCACGGCAAGGGGCATGATGTCGGCGGGCACCTGCAGCAGCCGCAGGATGGGGTTGGCCAGCAGAATGCACAGCAGGGAGAAGACCAGAGAAAATACAGTGCCGGCAATGGCGGTAGTGGACACCTGCCGCTCCACCAGCTTGGTGTTGCCGGCACCAAAAGCCGTGCTGACCAGAATGCCGGCGCCCAGGCACATTCCGTTGATGAACAGGATGGCCAAAGTCATCAGAGGGTTGGCGGTGCCCACGGCGGCCAGCGCTTCCTCGCCGACGAATTTGCCCACGATGATGCTGTCGGCAGCGTTGTAGGTGAGCTGGAACAGATTGCCCAGCACCAGAGGAATGGTAAAATCGATCAGCAGAGGCGTGATCTTTCCGGTGGTCATATCTTTTGTCATGGGAGTTGTTATGATTCCTTTCCTGATAGAATAATGTTATCCGAGGGTCTGTCGTCCGCTGAAAACGGCCAACGCCGCGCGGCTGATGCCGTTGGCCACCAGACGGGCAGCAACGTGCAGGGCAGCGCCTGCGCTGGGACTGGCCGGAATGGCGTCCGTGCGCAGGACCTGCTGGGCAGCACGGAGGGCATCTTTGGTGGAAACAGCGGCCACGTTGTCCACTACATAGGAGTTGTAGTTCTTGGGGACAAAACCATAGCCGATGTCGGAGATGCCGTGCGCACCGAGAACGCCGCCGGTGAGCGCCTGGCACTCGAACGGTTCCACGGCCACGACCCGGACGTCGTTGGTCCAGGCCTTGATGGTCTCGCCCACCCCGGTGATGGTGCCGCCGCTGCCCACACCGATGGCAATGGCATCGATCAGGCTGGCGTTCTCCCGGGCGATGTCCTGTACAATGGCAGGGCCGGTGACCCGGCGGTGATATTCCGGGTTGTCATCGTTGGCGAGCCAGTCCATATAGTACCAGTTGTTGGCGGCAGCCAGCTGCGCCGCCGCAGCGCGTGCCCCGGCAATGCCGCTGCGGGCCGGGGTGTGCTGGATCTGTGCCCCCAGCCGGAGAAGATTCTCCTGCCGCAGGGCGGGGGCATCCTCCGGCATGACCAGAACCACCGGATGCCCGGCGGTGAGGCCGGCCAGGGTCAGCGCGGTGGCAAAGGCGCCGGAAGCGGCTTCAATGATGGGCTGACCGGGCAGGAGCTTTTTCTTTTCCGCGGCCAGCGCCAGCATTCCCTCCGCCAGGCCGTCCCGGGCAGTGCCGGAAGGGCCGTTGAAGTCCAGATAGGCGAACAGCCGGCCCTTGAGGCCGTTGGCGGAAGCGTAGCCGCGCAGTTCCACCAGCGGGCAGCGGGTCAGGGTCTGGTAAAAATTGGGGTAGATCGGCACAGAAAGCCTCCTTTCGGTTGGGATACGAAAACCCTCTCAGTCATTTCGCTGTGCTCAATGCCAGCTCTCCCGAGAGGGAGAGCTTTTTCGGTGGTTCGGGAAAGCACAACCTTCCAAGAAAGAAAAAGCGGACCCGGCTCGCGCAGAAAGCTCCTCCTTCGGGAAAGACTCCCCCGCACCGGGGGAGGTGGCACAAAGTGCCAGAAGGGGAACCGCTGCCGAACGAAGTAAGACGGAGAGGGCTCTGGGATACAACATCCTTATCGTAACGCAAAAGGCTGGTGCACGTCAAGATGCGTTTTGCCAAAAACAGCGCGTTTTTGCCAGTTTTTTCGAAAAAGATGCGGCCAAAGCCTTGACAAGGGCAGTGGGTTCTGGTATACTCCATCCGTAAAGCAAAAAAACTTTACATCTACCATACGAAACCGAAGCAGAACACCGGGGGTCAGCGGCAATGGCAAAAGATCTGGAAATGGGGTATCTGCTCGACTTTTACGGCGAGGTGCTCACGCAGAAACAGCGCGAGATGCTGCGCCAATATTACAACGATGACCTCTCCCTGAGTGAGATCGGAGAGAACTTCGGCATCACCCGGCAGGGCGCACGGGACGCCATCAAGCATGGCGAGACCACCCTGAAGGAGCTGGAAGAAAAGGTCGGCTTTGCGGCCCGGTACCGCCGGGTGCAGCAGAAGCTGGAAGAGCTGGAACAGATGGTGATCGATGCACGGTTTGAGTGCACCGGCCCCTATGCCAGCCTGACCACCACCGAGTATGCTTCCACCCTGACCAGGATGCTGGATCTGATCCGGTCCATCGATGAGGCCAACGAGAGCTGACAGGAAGGAGCACCGCACAATGGCATTTGAATCTTTGACCGACCGCCTTGCCGGTGTGTTCAAAAAGCTGCGCGGCCACGGCAAACTGACTGAGGCCGATATCAAGGCAGCGATGCGCGAGGTGCGCATGGCCCTGCTGGAAGCCGACGTCAACTACAAGGTTGCCAAGGACTTCTGCGCCAAGGTGTCCGAGCGTGCCATGGGCCAGGAGGTCATGGAGAGCCTGACCCCCGCCCAGCAGGTGGTCAAGATCGTCAACGAAGAGCTGATCGCTCTGATGGGCGGCAGCGAAGCGGCCCGCCTGAACATCAAGAACAAGGGGCAGACGATCATCATGCTCTGCGGCCTGCAGGGCAACGGTAAAACCACCCACGCCGCCAAGCTGGCAAAGTATTATCTCAAACAGGGCCGCCGCCCCATGCTGGTGGCCTGCGACATTTACCGCCCTGCGGCCATCGATCAGCTGCAGGTAGTGGGCAAACAGGCCGGTGCGCCGGTCTTTACCCTGCCGGGTGCCAAGCCCCCGGAGATCGCCCGCAAGGCACTGGCCCATGCTAAGGATTACGGCAACGACATCGTGATCCTGGATACCGCCGGCCGCTTGCAGATCGACGAAGTGCTGATGCAGGAGCTGGTGGACATCAAGGCCGCCGTTCCTGTGGACGAGACCCTGCTGGTGGTGGACGCCATGGCCGGTCAGGACGCAGTCAACGTCGCCAAGACCTTCAATGAGATGGTGGGCGTGGACGGTATCATCCTGACCAAGACCGACGGCGATACCCGCGGCGGTGCGGCGCTGTCCGTGCTGGCCGTGACCGGCAAGCCCATCAAGTTCCAGGGCACCGGCGAGAAGCTGGACGATCTGGATGTGTTCCATCCGGACCGCATGGCCAGCCGCATTCTGGGCATGGGCGATGTGCTGAGCCTCATCGAGCGGGCGCAGGACGCTGCTGACGAGAAGGCCGCCGAAGAGACCGCCAAGCGGATGATGGAAAACAAGTTCGACATGAACGACATGCTGGACCAGTTTGCACAGATCCGCAAGATGGGCGGCGTGGGCGCGATGCTGAGCATGCTGCCCGGCGGCGCAGGCATCGACCCCAGCCAGATGGATGAGAAGGCTTTCGATCGGATCGAAGCCATCATCCGCTCCATGACCAAAGAGGAGCGCGAAAAGCCCTCCATCATCAATCCCAAGCGCAAGCGCCGCATCGCCGCCGGCAGCGGCACCCGCGTGGAGGACGTCAACAAATTGCTGAAGCAGTTTGAGATGATGCAGAAGATGATGAAGCAGTTTAAGAAAAGCCCCAAAGGCTTTGCCCGCAGACTGGGCGGCATGATGGGCAACCCCAATGCATTCCGGGGTCTGAAATAAGGTACACAACCCGACCGGGTTTGTAACATAGAAACAAAACAAATTTTTGGAGGATATTCATTATGGCAGTTAAGATTCGTCTGCGCCGCGTTGGCGCCAAGAAGGCTCCCTTCTATCGTGTGGTTGTTGCTGACAGCCGCTTCCCCCGTGATGGCCGCTTCATCGAGGAGATCGGCACTTACGATCCGAACAAGGAGCCTTCCGAGATCAAGATCGACGCTGAGAAGGCAAAGCAGTGGATCGCTAACGGCGCTCAGCCCACTGATACCGTTCGTGTCCTGCTGAAGAAGTCCAACGTTCTGTAAGTAGGAGGGCTGACTCATGCAGGAGCTGTTGCTGGCAGTTGCCCGCGGTCTCGTGGAGGACAAGGACGCCGTCAAGGTCACGGTGGACGAGCCCCGCGAGGACGGCACCATCGTCTACCACCTGAGCGTGGCAGAGGGAGATATGGGCCGTGTCATCGGCAAGCAGGGCCGGATCGCAAAAGCCATTCGTGTGGTGATGCGCGCGGCTGCTGTGCGGGTCGATGAAAAGGTCCTTGTTGAGATCGACTGAGCACCCTACAGGCCCTTTGCCCTTGCGGCAAGGGGCCTTTTTTGATAATGGAAAACCCTCTCAGGCGCTTCGCGCCAGCTCCCCCGAGAGGGGGAGCTTTTGACGAAGAGGTTATGTTTGGCTTATAGTCAAAACGTACTTGTGTTTGGCAAGGTTCAAAGCTCCCCCTCTCGGGGGAGCTGGCAATGCCGCAGGCATTGACTGAGAGGGTTGACAAGGGAGAAAACAATGCAGCAATATCTGGAAGCGGGCAAGGTCGTGACGACCCACGGCGTGCGCGGTGAAATGAAGCTGGAGCTTTGGTGCGACGGCGTTGATTTTTTGAAAAAGGTCGGCAAACTTTACCCCTCCGCCCAGGGCGGCAGGTCCTATCGCATCCGGTCCATCCGTGCGCAGGGGCAGATGGCGCTGCTCCAGCTGGAGGGCGTGGAGGACATGGACGCCGCCCGCGCTCTGCGGGGACAGGTGTTCTATTTTGACCGCGACGACGCCACCCTGCCGGAGGGCCGCTGGTATGTGGCAGACCTCATCGGCTGTGAGGTGCGGGACGCCGACACCGGCAAGGTGTACGGCGTGGTGACCAGCGTGGACCATCCCGGGGCACAGGACATCTACACCGTCAAGGCCCCCAGCGGCAAGGAGTATATGTTCCCGGGCGTGGACGCGTTCCTCAAAGAGCGCAACCCGCCGGAAGGCTACATCCTGGTCACGCCGATCCCGGGTCTGCTGGACGACGATTTTGACAGCGAGCGGGACGGGGAGGAATAAGCCATGGGAATGCGCGTGGACATCGTGACCCTCTTCCCGGAACTGTGTCAGCAGGTGCTGGACGCCAGCATTCTGGGCCGGGCGGCAAAGCGCGGCTATATTGAGACCCACTGCCACCAGATCCGGGATTACACCCTGAACAAGCAGAAGCAGACCGACGATTACCCCTATGGCGGCGGCTGTGGCATGGTGCTGTACGCCCAGCCCATCGCGGACTGCCTGCGGGCGGTACAGAAGGAAGTGGCAGACCAGGGCCGTCCGGCTCCGCACATCGTCTTCCTGACCGCCGGCGGCCAGCGCTACACCGAGGAGCACGCCCGCCGTCTGGCCCAGTACGACAACCTGACCCTGGTCTGCGGCCACTATGAGGGCATCGACGAGCGGGTCATCGACGCTTTTGCGGATGAAGAGATCTCCATCGGAGACTACATCCTTACCGGCGGCGAGCTGGCCAGCCTGGTGGTGGCGGACAGCGTGCTGCGCCTGAAGCCTGGTGTGCTGGCCGAACAGAAGGGCTACGAGGAAGAGAGCTACTGGGACGGTCTGCTGGAATACCCGCAGTACACCCGCCCCGAAGTCTGGGAAGGCCGTGCCGTGCCGCAGGTGCTGCTGGGCGGCGACCACCAGAAGATCGACACCTGGCGCGGGGAGCAGAGCAGGGAGCGCACCCGCCTGCGCCGCCCGGAATTATACGACCAGTGGTGCGAGACTCACCCCATCACCGAGCTGCCCAAGTGGAAGCGCGGCGAGAATGTGCGTCTGGTCAAGACCGATGCGCAGTTTGCCGCTGCTGCCGAGCTGTTTGCCGAGGGACGCCGCACCGTCTGTGCGGAAAACTGGACGCCGGAATACTGCGCCAGCCTGGCCGCAGAGGAATTTCTGCAGCAGCTGAAGACCGAAAAGCAGGCCGGCTGGGTATGCTATCTGCACACCACCAAGGATGTGCCGGACGGTGTGGTGAGCGTGAACCACAAGACCGGGCAGATCGAACATCTGTTCGTGGCGGAAAAGGCCCGGGGCAGGGGCATCGGGCAGAAGATGCTGGATTTTGCCCGCAAAAAGCTGTCGGAGCACGCGCATCCGGTGCTGAGCGTTCTGGACACCAACACCCGCGCCATCGCCCTGTACCGCCGCATGGGCTGGAAGCTGACCGGACAGACGGATATGGAATTTACCCCGGAGAAATGTGACGGTGTGGTGCGGCCCTGCGCCCTGCTCTGGATGCGGTACGAGGGCTGAAAACCAGTGCGCGAAGAAACGCACAGCCTGTCGAAGCCGCACAAAATCGGGGGAGAATGGGGCTGACGGTCGAAAAAATGTTGAAAACTTTTGTATCTACCCTCTAACCTTCGGGGAATAATTTTATTATCTTTGTATAAATAATGAAAAATGGCCCCTCTTTCATTGGAGAAACCGCCAAAAATGCGCCGGGGGACTGTACAATGGTTTCGACTTGCGCTAAAATGGGTGTAACGCAACAGGGATCCTGTGAATTTGTACCCAAAACGATATTAGATAGGAGCGCTTTACTATGTACGTGAAAGAAGTTACCGTTGAAAATCAGGTTGGTCTGCACGCTCGTCCGGCTACCTTCTTCATCCAGAAGGCAAACGAGTTCAAGTCTTCCATCTGGGTCGAGAAGGAAGAGCGCCGCGTGAACGCAAAGAGCCTGCTGGGCGTTCTGTCTCTGGGTATCGTGGGCGGTACCACCATCCGCATCATCGCTGACGGTGCAGATGAGCAGGCTGCCGTGGACGGCCTGATCAAGCTGGTGGAGTCCGGCTTCGCAGAGTAATCTGTTAACATGGAACGGAAAAGCGGCAGGGGAGTTCTCCTGCCGCTTTTTTGGTCAGAAAAAGGGAGGGTCTTTGCATGAACGAGAAGAAGAGCTTCGCGGAAAAATTCATTGCCCTGTGTGACAGCGGCAGGCCCTGGTATGTGTTCCTGGGCCTGTTCAGCGTGCTGCTGGTGTGCAGTCTGCTGCTGGAACGGTTCACCGACCAGCACATGAAGTGGTGGGCCTGGGTGCTGAACATCGTGGGCATTCTGGACAGCCTGCGGAACATCCGGTACTGCAAAAAGCGGAAGACCGAAAAGGCGGACGCTGCATGACCAAGGCCGAACTTTACCAAAAGGCGTGTATGCTGCCGCTGCTGCCCGGCGTGTATATCATCCGGGACAAAAGCGACACCATCATCTATATCGGCAAGGCCAAGCGCCTGCGCATCCGGGTAAGCCAGTATTTCCGCGAGGGCGTGCCCCACGACAACAAGGTCAGCCAGATGATCGCCCACGCCTATGCCTTTGACGTCATCGTCTGCCAGAGCGAGTTTGAGGCGCTGGTGCTGGAAGCCAGCCAGATCAAGGCCCATACCCCCAAGTACAACATCCTGCTCAAGGATGACAAGGGCTACAGCTATATCAAGGTGACCAAGGAGCCGTGGCCGCGGCTCTCCTTCGTGCTGCAAAAAGAAGAGGACGATGCCGAGTACATCGGCCCCTACACCTCCGCCTTTGCGGCCCGGGAAATGGCCGAGACGGCCATGGACGCCTTCCGGCTGCCCCGGTGCAATAAGCGGTTCCCGCAGGACATCAAAAAAGGCCGGCCCTGCCTGAACGCCCACATCGGCAAGTGCATGGCGGTGTGCAGCGGAAAAATCAGCTGTGAAAACTACAATCAGGCTGTGAAAAGTGCCGTGCATCTGATCCGCTACGGGAAAAAGGACATTTTGAAAATCCTCAACGAGCGGATGCTGGAAGCGTCCGACCGGCTGGAATTTGAGACGGCGGCCCTCATCCGGGACCAGATCAACGCCATCACCAAGGTGAGCGCTGGGCAGAAGGTCATTGTGGACCCGGACGTGGAAATGGACGTGGTGGCCCTGGCCGGAACGCCCAGCAGTGTGTGTGCGGCGGTGCTGCGCTTCCGGGAAGGGCGGCTGACCGATAAGCGGGAGTTTCTGTTCCACGATACCTCGGACATTGCCGCCGTGCGGGAAGAATTCCTGCCCCGGTACTATCTGGACGATGAACAAATCCCCAAGATCATTGCGGTGGATGAACTGCCGCCGGACAGTGACGCCTTGCAGCAGGCTTTGAACGAAAAGCGGGGCAGTGAGGTGCAGCTGTATGTGCCCCAGCGGGGCGACAAGGCCCATCTGGTGGAGATGGCCCACACCAATGCGGTGGAGCGGCTGGCTCGGGAAAGCGGCCGCTACGCCCGGGAAGAAAAACTGCTGGACGAGCTGGCCCAGGTGCTGGGACTTTCAAAGCCGCCCCGCGCCATTGAGAGCTACGATATCTCCAACTGGGGCGATGGCACCAGCGTGTGCGGCATGGTCACCTTCAAGGACGGCAAGCCTTTCAAGGCGGGCTACCGGAAGTTCAAGATGAAGACCGTGGCGGGCACGGATGACTACGCATCTTTGGCAGAAACCGTTTCCCGCCGGGCGGCGGAGTATGAAAAGTACGCAGAACTGGCGAAAAACGGCGAACCCAGCAGCAACTGGTTCGGCCAGAAGCCCGACCTGCTGCTGATGGATGGCGGCCGGGGCCAGGTGAGCGCCGCCAAAGAGGCACTGGCAGGCACGGCTCTGGCAGATGTGCCGCTGTACGGCATGGTAAAGGATGACCACCACCGCACCCGGGCCATGGTGGACAGCGATGGGCGGGAGATCGCTATCAACATGAACCGCGGTACCTTTACCTTTATCACCGCCATTCAGGACGAGACCCACCGTTTTGCCAACGCCTACCGCAAGCAGCAGATGAAGCAGAAAAGCTACTCTTCCACCCTGACCGAGGTGCCGGGCGTAGGCCCCAAAATAGCCAAAGCCCTGCTGGCGCAGTTCAAGAGCGTGGGGGCGGTGAAGGAAGCCACCCCTGACCAGCTGGAAAACACCCCCGGTGTGGGCAGGCAGCTGGCGCAGATCATCTACGAGTATTTTCATCAGGCATAAGTAAACGCCCTTCTCCGCTGGCTCAAGGCCGTGGGAGAAGGGCGCTTTTTGTTATGCGGGGCGTTATCTTTCAGTGTTCAGATCGATCAGCCCTCTGGCGTAAAGATTCAGGATCCCGTTGGGACCGGTAGAGGTATAGCGTTTATCGTATGTCTTGCTGCCGATGCGTACAACGTTATCCGTGCGGGCGTCGGTCGTGTAGTCGGCGGGGTCGCCATCCAGATGCAGTTGGATGCAGCGGGTCGCGGTGATGTTGGCGTATTCCGCAACGGAAAGGTGATCGATCATGCATCCCCCGGCAGGCAGCTCGACCAGCAGGTCGCGGGTCACGGTCAGGTTTTCGGCACGCAGACCGCCATTGGCTAGCGCAACATTCAGTGTTTTCAGCTGCATGGGCGCAAGGCGGACATCGCCGGTCTCCAAGCTGATGATCAGCCGGGTGAGGGCGTCTGCCGGGATGGTGACGGTGAGCATGGCTTCGGGGGCATCCTCGGCTACCTGCCAGTTTTCCGGCATTTCAAAGGTCAGGGTCGTGCGGCCATCCCCGCCGGTGGTGCGTAGAACCGGCGAATGCGGGAAGTTGTCGAACTGGAAGGTGGCGTATTTGTCCGAGGTGAGGGACGGATCGGTGACAAAGGTCACAGAGCCGTAGTTCAGGCTGAGCTTCAGTTCCTGATTTAGCTTTTCCAGCGGAATCTGCAGGGTGCTTTCCCCAAGGTCATCAGCGGGAATGGTGAGGGGCACGGTATCGGCCGGGACAGCGAGATAGGTGCTGCTGGCATCCTCCGGGACAGAGCTGCTGTCCGCTGCCGAGGACGCAGGCTCGACCGGCTGCACCGGGGTGGCCTTGGAGTGCTGGAAGAAAAAGCAAACCAGCACCAGCACCGCCAGCCCGCCGCCCAGCACCATGCGCCAGCGGGAACGTGGGGCAGGGGATGCCGGGGCGGCAGAGGCGCCTTGCGGGCTTTGCTCGTCCAGAATTTTGCGGGCGACCTCCTCCGGGCTGCCCAGCTCTGCAATGGCACGGGCTTCGTTTTCCGGCCCGGCGGCATCCAGATAATCTTCGTAGTAGCTCAAAGCGTCCTTGCGCTCAGTCTCCGGCAAGGGAGCCAGAAGCTGCTCCAGCGCAGCAAGAAATGCAGTACGGGTCATAAATCATTCCACCTCTCTGAAAAATGTGTCAATGGAAGAACGGTAGCGGCTCCACTCCTGGGCATAGGCGGCAAGCTGCTCTCGCCCGGCGGAGGTGATCTGATAATAGCGGCGGTTGCGGCCATTGAAGGGCGCATCATAGACCGTGAGCAGTTGGTCTTTCTGCAGCCGGCGCAGCACCGGGTACAGGGTGGATTCGCTTAGTTCCAGCGTGTGGGTGACCTGTTGGGTGATCTTGTAGCCGTAGGTACCTTCCGGCTCCTGCGCCACCACGGACAGCACAATGGCATCCAGCAGCGCGGCACTGATGGGAAAACTCATGTGGGAACAGCCTCCTTTCTGGTTGACGTGCTTCTATAATATTATATATCATATAGTATTGCATGAGTCAATAGAGAAGCGTAGAAAAATATGGCAGATAACAAAAAAGCTCCCCCTTTCGGGGGAGCTGGATGGAAACGAAGGGAGCAGACGGAGAGGGCTGAGCTTCTTAGTCCTCCGAAGAAATATCCTGCCCAAAGTATTTTTCGCTCAGAGCTTTCAGAGTGCCGTCGGCGCGCAGCTCCTCAATGGCAGTGTTGATGGCTTCCAGCAGGGAAGCGCTGTCGTCGCCCTTGCGCACCGGGATGGCCACATGAGAAGCATCCGCGGTCTGGGCCACCAGCTTGAAGTCTGCGTCCGGATGGACGTTCAGATAATCGTAGAAGGAAACATCAGCGTTCAGGGTGGCATCGATGCGGCCGGCGGTCAGCAGCTGGATGGTCTCTTCCAGCGTGTCGATGCCCTGCACGGTGGCACCGTAGCTCTCGGCCAGCTCCATATAGGTGGAAGCCAGGCTGTTGGCGGTGGTCTTGCCCTTCAGGTCCTCAAAGCTGGTGATGTCCTCGTTGTCCTTGCGGACGGCCAGAGCGGTATGAATGTAGCCGTAGGGCGTGGTGAAGTCGTAGGTCTTGGCGCGCTCGTCGGTCACCTCCACGCCGTTGCACACCAGGTCATAGCGGCCTGCATCCAGACCGGCAAACAGGCTGTCCCAGTCACTTTCCACATATTCCGGCTCTACGCCCAGCTTTTCGGCGATGGCAGCGGAAACTTCCACGTCGTAGCCGACCAGGGTGTCGGACGCATCGTGAAAGCTCCAGGGCTGCCAGGCACCTTCCAGGGCAATCACCAGCTTGCCGCTGGACTGAATGGCGGCCAGCTGGTCGGCAGCGCCGGTGGAAGCAACCGAAGAAGCCGCACCGGAAGCGGCAGCGCTGCTGCCGGAATTGGAAGAGCAGCCTGCCAGGGTCAGCACACCGGCGGCAGCCATCACACTCATCAGAGAAATAAACGTTCTGCGTTTCATAGGATGTATCCTTTCTATTATTCCATGTGCGCGATCTTGCGCAGGAAAGCGCGGGTGCGCTCTTCCCGGGGGTTGGCGAAGAAGTCGTGAGAGGGAGCCTGCTCCACCACCACACCGTTCTCCATGAAGACGGTTTTGGAGGAGACGTTGCGGGCAAAGCCCATCTCGTGGGTGACCACCAGCATGGTCATGCCCTCTTCGGCCAGCTGACGCATGACATTCAGCACCTCACCGGTCAGTTCCGGGTCCAGTGCGCTGGTGGGTTCGTCGAAATAGATGATCTCCGGGTCGGTGGCAAGGGCGCGGGCAATGGCCACGCGCTGCTGCTGACCGCCCGAGAGCTGGCGGGGGTAATAGTCTGCCCGGTCGGCCAGACCGACCTTTTCCAGCATCTTCCGGCCAATAGCGTCCGCCTGGGCCTGCGGCATCTTTCGAGCCACGACAAGGCCCTCGGTCACGTTCTGCAGGGCAGTCTTGTTCCGGAACAGGTTGTAGTTCTGGAACACAAAGGCCGTCTTTTTGCGCAGGCGGGCGATGTCGGCGCGGCTGGCATGAGCCAGATCGAATGTTTCGCCATCGAAGATCAGCTGGCCTTCATCGGCGGTTTCCAGAAAGTTCAGGCAGCGCAGAAGGGTCGTCTTGCCGGAACCGGACGGGCCGAGAATGGCCACCACATCGCCCTTTTCCACGGTCAGGTCCACGCCCCGCAGGACGGGCAGCTCACTGACCACCCTGTGTGCCCCGGGCCGGTGGAAAATGCCGGGATGCAGGCCGGTTTTGGCCAGGGTACGGAAGGTTTTGTGGACGTTTCGAATCTCTAACATCGGCATAAAATTCCACACTCCTTTCTCACTGGAAGCCGTGGGCGTTCAGCCGACGTTCCAGCAGGGCCTGCAGCTTGGTGATGACCGTACAGAACAGCAGGTAGACCACCGCGACCTCACAATAGATGGGCAGGAAGATATAGGTGCGGGCGGCCACCCGCTGACCTGCCATGAACAGCTCGGCTACTGTGATGTTGGACGCCAGGGAGGTGTCCTTGATCATGCCGATGAGGGAGTTGGACAGGGCGGGCACGGCGGTGCGCAGGGCCTGCGGCAGAACGATGCGGCGCATGATCTGCCCCCAGCTCATGCCCACGCAGTAACCGGCTTCCAGCTGGCCCTGGGGCACGCTTTCCAGCGCACCGCGCATGGTCTCGGCGCAGTAAGCGCCCTCGTTGAAGGCAAAGGCGATGACCGCCGCCGGGAAGGCGTCCAGCATGATGCCCACGCTGGGCAGGCCGTAAAAGATGATGAACAGCTGCACCAGCAGCGGTGTGCCGCGGATGACCCAGATGTAGAACCGGGCGATCTGCCGCAGGACCGGCACATTGGCGTACTGCACCAGCGCCACGGCCACCGCGATGATCATGGCAAAGAAAAAGGACACCAGGGTCAGCGGAATGGTCATGGTCAGGCCGGCCGTCAGGATGCGGGGCAGGGCCTCCACCAGCACGCTGACGGTGCGGTTGGACAAAAGTGCTTCAAACATGAAAAATCGATCCTCAAATCCTCTCAGAAAAAAGCGGGACCTTTATCATACATCTTAAAGTATACTCGAAGTCAAGTGCTTTTCTGGAAATTCCTACAAAACCTACCAAAATACTATAACATGAAAAGCCGACAAGTGCAATCGGTTTGTGGAAAACGCGTGATGTGACTAAAAATATTTGTTAGCGCCTGCCAACTTTGTGCAATGCGGCGAGGAGTTGACGCCGCAGGGGCTTTCGTGTACAATGAATATGAGATCGTGCCGCCGGTGCAGAACCAGGCGGTGCAAATTCACCGGCGGCAGGTCTGCCGGTGCAGACGGAGGACACGAACGTGACGAAGAAAAAAATCGGCGTCCTGGGTGCAGGCACCTGGGGCATGGCATTGGCACGGATGCTGACCGTCAGCGGCAACGAGGTGCAGGTGTGGTCGGCCATTGAGGCAGAAGTGGACAACCTGTCCGCCACCCGGGTGCACCCCAATCTGCCGGGCATGAAGATCCCGGAAGAGCTGCAGTTCACCAAGAGCATCGAAGAAGTGTGTACCGGCAAGGATGTGCTGCTGTTTGCAGTGCCCTCGGTGTTTGTGCGTTCCACCACGGCCAAGGCACGGCCCTACATCCCGGATGGACAAATTCTTGTGGATGTGGCCAAGGGCATGGAGCCGGATACCTTATATACCATGACGGAGGTCATCGCGGACGAGCTGGACAAAGAGAACGGCCCCAAGGGTGTGAAGCTGGTGGCCTTGAGCGGCCCCACCCATGCGGAAGAAGTGGCGCTGGACCTGCCCACCACCATCGTATCGGCCAGCCCGGATGAGGAAGCGGCCAAGTTCGTGCAGGATGTGTTCAGCAACACCTGCATGCGCGTGTACACCAACCCGGACATCAAGGGCGTGGAGCTGAGCGGTGCCCTGAAGAATGTCATCGCGCTGGGCGTGGGCATCTCCACCGGCCTGGGCTACGGCGACAACGCCCGCGCGGCCCTCATCACCCGCGGCATTGCAGAGATCGCCCGGCTGGGCGTGGCCATGGGATGCAGCATCCACACCTTTGCGGGTCTGGCCGGCATCGGGGACCTGATCGTGACCGCCACCAGTATGCACAGCCGCAACAACCGCGCCGGCATCCTCATCGGCAAGGGCGAAAGCCCTGCGCAGGCCGTGAAGGAAGTAGGCATGGTGGTGGAGGGCATCAACGCCCTGCCCGCCGCTATGGAGCTGGCCGCGAAGTACAACGTGGAAATGCCCATCGTGCAGACGGTGAACGCCATCGTCAAGGAGGGCATGAGCGCCAGCGATGCGCTGCGCACCCTGATGGACCGCAACCGTAAGAACGAGATGCCGCAGGGGTACGAAAAAGTATAAGATCCAAAAAGGTCAAAAGGCACAGCTGTCTCCGGGCGGCTGTGCTTTTTTGCCGTAAATTGCCGTTCTGCCGAACGGGAGCTTGCAGATGCAATACAAAAATAATTCAAACTTTTTACAGAAAACAGACAGAAAGGGGTAGAAGGTCGGGAAAGTTTCTGCTATACTAAAACAGAACGCAAACCCGACGGGCTGTTTTGTGCATCCTGCCGGAGCAAAAGGGAGGAACCTGGAATGCCGTCAACTTATGCGCACCGCCACTTCGGCGCGGATGTTCTGCAGCAGCTGCCCGCAGCCCTGCAGGATCAGATCGGGAAAAACCGGGCCCTGTTCGACGTGGGCCTGCACGGGCCGGATCTGCTGTTCTACTATCATGCAGCCAAGTCCAACCCCGTGGGCGCCCTGGGCAACGCCATGCACGAGCAGCCGGGCCGGGTGTTCTTTGAGCGCGCCCGGGGCGTGGTGCGACAGGCAAAGGACCGGGACGCCGCGCTGGCCTATGCGCTGGGGTTCGTGTGTCATTTTGCGCTGGACAGCACCTGTCACCCCTATGTGGAGGCCTACACCCGCCAGAGCGGGGTGAGCCACTGCGAAATCGAGACCGAGTTCGACGACATGCTGCTGCGCCGGGACGGCCATGACCCGAAGAGCTTCTTCACGGCCAGCCATATCCGGCCCACGGCGGAAAATGCCCGGGTCATCGCGCCCTTCTACGAGGGCCTGACCGGCCTGCAGGTGCTGGACGCCCTCAAGGGGATGATCGCGATGCACCGGCTGCTGCAGCCCTCCGGCGCGGTCAAGCGCTGGGTGGTGCTCACCGGCATGAAGGCAGTGGGCAAGTACGACGTGCTCCACGGCCTTGTGGCCAACCCGCAGCCCAACCCGCAGTGCACCGAGAGCAATGAGAAACTGGATGCCCTGTACCAGCAGGCCATTCCGCTGGCGGTGCGGCTGATCGAAGCCTATGCGGAAACGCTGGACACGGACACCCCGCTGGACAAGGCCTATGACCACACCTTCGGGGAATTCTGAGGGGCGGCCAGCAGGAGGTCAGAGAAACTCCCTGCCGTTCAGAAAACTGGGAAAAGAGAGTGCACCGCACGGCGGTGCGAGAGGAACAAGAATGCAAAAGAAAAAATTTAAGGTCACGTCGCTGGAGCGTGCGTGGATCCTGTACGATGTGGGCAACTCGGCCTTTGTGCTGATGATCGCTACGCTGGTGCCCATCTTCTTCAATGCGCTGGCGGAGGCCGGCGGCGTGAGCAAGGTGGACTATCTGGCCTACTGGGGCTATGCAAGCTCGGTGGTCACGGTGGTCACCGCCGTGCTGGGGCCCATTCTGGGCACGCTGGCCGATACCAAGAATTTCAAAAAGCCCATCTTTATGCTCTGCCTGTTCGTGGGTGTGCTGGGCTGCTGTGCCATGGGCGCGGCCCGCACCTGGCTGCCGTTCCTGGTCATCTTCATCGTGGCCAAGATCGGCTTTTCGGGCAGTCTGGTGTTTTATGACTCCATGCTGGGCGACGTGACCACCCCGGAGCGGATGGACATGGTGTCCTCCCGCGGCTATGCCTGGGGCTACATCGGCAGCTGTGTGCCCTTTGTGGTCTGTCTGGTGCTGGTGCTGGGCAGCGGGGCCGTTGGTCTGAGCCAGATGACTGCCCTGTCCATCGCCCTGCTCATTACCGCCGTATGGTGGCTGGTGACCACGCTGCCCCTGCTGAAGCAGTACAAGCAGATCAACTATGTGGAGGTGGAGCAGCACGCCATCCGGCAGAGTTTTGTGCGCATCGGCCACACCCTGAAGCACCTCTATGAGGACAAGCAGGTGTTCTGGTTCCTGCTGGCGTTCTTCTGCTACATCGACGGCGTGTACACCATCATTGATATGGCCACGGCCTACGGCACGGCCCTGGGTCTGGACACCACCGGCCTGCTGCTGGCGCTGCTGGTCACCCAGATCGTGGCCTTTCCCTCGGCGCTGATCTTCGGCCGGCTGAGCGCAAAATACCCCTCCAGCCAGTTGATCCCGGTGTGCATCGCGGCCTATACCGGCATTGCGGTGTTTGCTTTCTTCCTCACCCAGCAGTGGCAGTTCTGGGTGCTGGCCGTGATGGTGGGGATGTTCCAGGGCGGTGTGCAGGCACTGAGCCGCAGCCACTTTGCCAAGATCATCCCGGCGGAAAAATCCGGCGAATACTTCGGCCTGTTCGACATCTGCGGCAAGGGGGCATCCTTCCTGGGCACCATGATCGTCAGTGTGGGCAGCCAGCTCACCGGCAGTGCCAACGTGGGCGTGGGCAGCATCGCGGTGCTGTTCGTCATCGGCTTTGTGCTGTTCCGGGTGTCGTGCCGGACGGAACACGCCAAGCAGGTGTAACACACGTTTTTTCAAAAGGCTCCTCTGTGCATGCACAGGGGAGCCTTTTTGGGTTATTGTTTACAAACCGGCAATTGTGTTTTGCGGCGGCGAATGATACAATAGGGCCAGACCAAAAACACAAAGGAGAATAAAGCGATGAAGCAGGTTCCCGGTTATACCCTCGTCCGTACAGAGGACTGCCCCGAACAGCACGGTACCCTGACTGTGCTGACCCATGATATCAGCGGGGCCACCGTTCTGCTGGTGGAGAACGACGATGAAAACAAGGCGTTCGGCATCGGGTTCGGCACCTTCCCGTCCGATGACACCGGCGTTTTTCATATTCTGGAGCATTCGGTGCTGGCCGGAAGCGAAAAATACCCGGTCACCTCGCCGTTTCTGCAGCTGCTCAAGAGCAGCATGGCGTCCTTCCTCAACGCGATGACCTTCCCGGACAAGACTGTGTATCCCTTCGCCACCCCCAACGAGACGGATTTCAGAAACCTGATGGACGTCTACCTGAACGCGGTGTTCTGCCCGCTGGCCATGGTGGACAAGGCCGTGTTCGAGCAGGAGGGCTGGCACCGGGACAAGGACGGCACCGTGAGCGGCGTGGTGTACAACGAGATGCAGGGCGCCCTGGCGGCACCGGATGCCCAATTGCAGGATGCCTTGGAGCGGGCGATGTTCCCGGATACGGCCTACGGATTTGAGTCCGGCGGCGACCCGGAGTCCATCCCGGCTCTGACCTATGAAAAGTACAAGCGAGTGTACCACCGCCATTACAGCGCAGAAAACTGCTGCATCGTGCTGCACGGCAAGATGGACATGGCCGAAAAGCTGGAATTCTTAGACCGGGAATACCTGTCCAGGATGCCGAAGAGCGGCAGCCGCCCGCACCTGACCTTGCAGAACGAGATGCCGGGCGTCTGCGTGGAGATCCCGTATTATACGGAACAGCCGGAGCCGGACGAGGTGCAGTGTGCACTGGCCTGGTACACCGGGGCCTTTGCGGACCGGGAGCGGCAGCTGGGCGTGGAGATCTTGCTGGATGCCCTGCTGGGCACGAACCAGTCTCCGCTGAAAGCGGCGCTGCTGGCCGAAAAGCTGGGTGCGGACATCGATCTGGGCTTTGATGACAGCACCTTGCAGCCGACCCTGGAACTGGTCCTGCGGGGCGCGACCGAAGAGAACGCCCGCAAGTTTGCCGGGGCCGTGCGCAAAGCCGTGGACGACATCCTGGCCGAAGGCATCCCGCAGGAACTGCTGCTGGCGTCCCTGAACTCGGCGGAGTTTGCTTCTCTGGAGCGGCCGGGCAGTCTGCCGGACGGCGTGATGAACGCCATCAACGCGGCCACCGGCTGGCTGCACACTGGGGACCCGACCCTGCTGCTGCACACGGACAAGCTGTTTGCGGCTCTGCGCGGCAAGCTGGAAAGCGGCTGGTTCGAGGAACTGCTGCGGCAGTTGTTCGCACCGGCCCCGGTGCAGGTGCTGCAGATCCCGACCCTGCCCAAGAAAGAGGACGAGGCTGAAGCCCCGGCCCGCACCGACGGCAAGCTGGTGCTGGAACATCCGCTGACCGTGGCAGACCTGGGCAAGGGCAGCAGGATCGCAGACGGCAGCACCGAAGAGGTGGCCGGGGCCACCCTGCTGCGGCACGCCTCCAAGGGCAGTCTGTACCTGAACTTCTACTACGACCTGGGCAGCGTGAAGCCGGAGGAGATGCAGTATCTGGACCTGCTGACCGATGTGCTGGACGAGCTGGACACGCCGGAATATTCGGCCCAGCAGCTGAACACCCTGCGCAATACCTGGCTGGGCGACAGCCGCGTACAGCTGGACTTCTGGACCGGACGACAGGCGGGCGCACCCTGCCACGCCAAGCTGACCCTGCGGCTGAGCCTGCTGGAACGCAGTCTGGAAAAGGCCGTAGAACTGGGCGGTGCCTGGCTGTACGACACGCAGCTCACCGGTCCCAACGCAGAAGCCGCCTTTGCCCGGGTGCTGAGCCAGCAGAAGCTGAACATGGAACAGCAGTTCATCCAGAGCGGCCACTCCTATGCGGCCACCCGTGCCGGTGCACATTATTATGTAGAGGGAGCCGTCAGCGAGCGGTGCAGCGGCGTGAGCTACTACAAGTTCCTGTGCCAGCTGCTGGAACAGGCCGACTGGGCGGCCCTGGGGGCCAAACTGGATGCTCTGCGGGCCGAGGTGCTGGGCCATGCCCAGCTGACCGTCAGCCTGCATGGCAGCGAGGAAGCGCAGGCAAAACTGCGCGGCCTGCTGCCGGACAGCCGCTTTGCGGCGGAAGACCGCGCCCCGGCCAAGCCCTATGTGGAGCCGCTGACCCCGGCGGCGAACGAAGCCTTCATCATTGACGGCGGTGTGAACTACGATGTGCAGGTGTGGCCGATGCCCCGCCGCAGTGACCGCCGGGTGCTGGCCCGGGTCATGAGCTACGAATACCTGTGGCACAACATCCGTGAGGTGGGCGGTGCATACGGCACCGGTATGCTGAGTGCGGACGGCGTCGAGTATCTGTACACCTACCGGGACCCGCACATGAAGGAAAGCTACGAGACCTTTGCCAAAGGTCCGGCAGAGCTGGCGGCACGGGAGTACACAGAAAAGGACCTGAACGAGCTGATCGTGGGCACTGCCGCCAAGCTGGACACCCCCCGCAAGCCCAGCAGCGAGGCCCGGGAGACCGACCGCCGGTATTTCTGCGGCATCACCAACGAAATGGCCGCGGCAGAACGGCAGGCGATGTGCGAGGTGGACGGCGCCTGGCTCAAGGCACAGGCTGCGGCCCTGACTGACGCGATGCAGAACGGCGTGCGGGTGGCCTTCGGCAGCAAGGAAGCTGTGGAAGCCGCGAAGGACCTGTTTGATACGGTGGAGACACTGTAAATTGAGAAAAGTGCCTGATGATACGAAAAATATCATCGGGCGCTTTTTCTTTTTGGTAAGAACTGGTAAAATTTTTGTGGAGGGGTTGACGGGAGGAAAGTGCGGTGGTAAAGTAATGGGCGGAAAAAGAAAAAACACTTTTTTACGACACGAAAACGAGGTGGTTGTCATGGAACCTGCTGGCAGTAGCAGCAGTCTTTCTCCCCGATTGTTAGACCCGATGGCAGCCGCCGTTTCTGCTTTGGACCGGATCCGCTGTGTGTGAAGACACACGGCTTGTGTTTGTGTTCCATAAAAAGAGGAAACGAGAGCTGCCATCCTGAAAAGGAGGCAGCTTTTTTATGTCTGAAATTTCGATCAATACCCTCAAGACCATGTTGGCGAACCTGGATGATGCCAAAAAATACCAGAGCCTGCGGGACGTCATGGAGACCCTGCCGGCTCCCGACCTGGCGGCGGTGTTTGAGGACCTGCCCACGGAGAAGCTCCCGGTGCTGTTCCGTCTGTGCCCGAAGGACCTGGCGGCAGAGGTGTTCACCGAACTGACCCCGCAGACCCAGCAGGCACTGATCGACGGCCTGACCGATACCGAACTGAAGGCGGTCGTGGATGACCTGTTCGTGGACGATGCCACCGATCTGGTGGAGGAGATGCCGGCCAATGTGGTCAAGCGCATCCTGGCTCAGGCCGATCCCGCCACCCGCCGCATGATCAACGAGCTGCTCAAGTACCCGGAGGATTCCGCCGGCGGCGTGATGACCACCGAGCTGATGGAACTGCGGCCGGACATGACCGTGCAGGGGGCCATGGAAGCCATCCGGAAGAACGGCTTTGACAAGGAGACCATCAACAACTGCTACGTCACCGATGCCAGCCGCAAGCTGGTGGGCGTGGTGTCCCTGCGGGCGCTGGTGCTGGCCAAGGATACGAACCAGTCCATTCAGGAGCTGATGGATACCCATGTGGTCAGCGTGAGCACCACCACCGACCAGGAGGACGTTTCCAACCTGTTCGAAAAGTACGGCTTTCTGGCCATCCCGGTCGTGGATGCGGAGAACCGTCTGGTGGGCATCGTGACCATCGATGATGCCATCAGCATCCTGCAGGACGAGGCCAGCGAGGATATCGCCAAGATGAATGCCATCGGCCCGTCCGACAAGCCCTACTTCAAGCAGAGCATGTGGGACCTCTACAAGAGCCGTGCACCCTGGCTGCTGTTCCTGATGATCAGTGCCACCTTCTCCAGCCTGGTTATCCGGGGTTACGAGGATGCACTGGCGGCGGTGACTGTGCTGACCGCTTACATTCCCATGTTGACCGACGCCGGCGGCAACGCGGGCAGCCAGAGTACCTCCACCATCATCCGCGGCATGGCGGTGGGCGACATCCGGCCCCACGACCTGCCCCGCATCCTCTGGCGCGAGAGCCGGGTGGCCCTGCTGTGCGGCGGCACCCTGGCTGTCTGCAACTTTGCCAAGATGCTGCTGCTCGACCGCGTGACGGCTCCGGTGGCGCTGGTCGTCTGCCTGACCCTGATCTGCACAGTGCTGCTGTCCCAGCTCATCGGCGGCATTCTGCCGGTGGCGGCGGAAAAGCTCCATGTGGACCCCGCTGTGATGGCGTCGCCCCTCATCACCACCATCGTGGATACCACCACCCTGCTGGTCTACTTCAACATTGCCAAAGCCCTGCTGCATCTGGCATAAGACCATAACACAAGAACCCCGGTTCCGCACCCTTGAAAACGCTGCGGGACCGGGGCTTTTTTTCAGAAAAACCGGAAGTAATATATTTTTCCGAAAAACATTTTCAGAACAGGGCGAAAAATGGAAAAAATGAAAGGGTGTTGGATGCAACAAATTGTAATCCTTTTGAAAGAAAATTGTCACAACTTCAACCAATTTGTCGAAAAGTTGTCCGATTATGAAAAATTGTGCTGACAGTGGAAAATAAATAAAACTGCAAAAAAATCTTTTGTTGAAATGGCACAAAATAAAGCAAAGAATCTTGTGGAACTGGTCTCTTGCAGACCGATTTGCAGGCGGTTATAATACAAACAGGAATTGCAGATATGCACGATTTGTGCGTCTGCAAAAATGCTGTGATTACAATTGAAGGAGAACACTATTATGAAAATGATTTCTCGTCGTGACTTCCTGAAGGCTTCTGCTGTTGTGGGTGCAACCGCTGCCATGACCGCCTGCGGCGGCTCTTCCAGTTCCACTGCCGCTTCTTCTACCGCTGCTTCCTCTGTTGCAGCTTCCAGCGCAGCAGCCGGCGGCTCTGCCAACATCGGCGTGTGCATCTACCAGTTTGCTGATAACTTCATGACCCTGTACCGCACCGACCTGGAAGGCTACCTGAAGGATATGGGCTACTCCGTCACCATCATGGACGGCAAGAACGACCAGAACACCCAGACCGAGCAGATCAACACCTTCCTGCAGCAGGGCGTGGACGTCCTGGTCATCAA
>CAKSZS010000016.1 GCA_934525845.1 uncultured Faecalibacterium sp.
TTCGCTGGAAACGGCGCGTGAAAATAGGTAGTCGCCGACTTGAACAGAAAGCCCTGAGACGTTTGTCTCAGGGCTTTCTTGTTTGTACTTGGCTTGCAGCGGCGGCGGTTTCGTCGGCCTGGGGCGGTATGCCCGGTGCAAAGCAAGTGCAGAGACAAAAGAAGCGGCTCCGCCGAGTTGAGCATTCAACGTGACGGAGCCGCATAGTTTATTGGGTGGAGTATCCTTTAAGATAGGAGCTGCTGCTTAGCCCTTGCCTGCACAGCCGAACAGCTCGATCTTCTCCTTGCACTTGGCCTCGATGGCCTTTGCGCCGGGAGCCAGCAGCTTGCGGGGGTCGAAGCCCTTGCCCTGCTGATCCTTGCCTTCTTCGATGTACTTGCGGGTAGCCTCAGCGAAGACCAGCTGGCACTCGGTGTTGATGTTGATCTTGGAAACGCCCAGGCTGATGGCCTTTGCGATCATCTCATCGGGGATGCCGGTGCCGCCATGCAGGACCAGAGGAATGTTGTTGGTTGCCTTGTGGATACGATCCAGAGCCTCGAAGTCCAGACCCTTCCAGTTGGCCGGGTAGACGCCATGGATGTTGCCGATGCCGGCAGCCAGGAAGTCAACGCCCAGCTCGGTGATCTTTGCGCACTCTGCGGGGTCTGCGATCTCGCCAGCGCCCACAACGCCGTCCTCGACGCCGCCGATGGAACCGACTTCGGCCTCAATGCTCAGGCCCTTGGCGTGTGCCAGAGCGACCAGCTCCTTGGTCTTTTCCACATTCTCCTCGATGGAGTAGTGGCTGCCATCGAACATGATAGAAGAGAAACCGGCCTCGATGCAGGCTTTGCAGCCTTCGTAGGTGCCGTGATCCAGATGCAGGGCAACGGGAACGGTGATGCCCATGGAATCAACCATGGCGCTGACCATGGCAGCAACAGTCTTGAAACCGGTCATGTACTTGCCTGCGCCCTCAGAGACACCCAGGATCACGGGGCTCTTCATTTCCTCACAGGCGGTCAGGACGGCCTTGGTCCACTCCAGATTGTTGATGTTGAACTGAGGCACACCGTAGTGGCCATCGCGTGCTTTGAGCAGCATTTCGGTTGCATTTACCAACATTATTCATTACCTCCACAAATTGATTGGGGTTTTGGCTGTACCATGCCCACTTTGCGCATGGTTTAACAAACCTACAATGGTAGTATACCCCAAACCTCGCTTAAAATCAATCCAAACGGGAGGCTTTTCTGCGCAAACACCAGACGAAAAAGACCCTGCTTTTTGTGACGGAGTGCCGAAAGACAGACAAGTGCACCAATTTTCCATGGAAAATGCAACCGGAAAGCGGGCAGAAGCAGAGAAAAACAACGGAAAATTTTCCACGGGATTTCACATTCGGCAAAATGTCATTGGAGGAATTTTCAAAAAAATGTGATTTCGGATGAAAAAATTGTCGATTTTCGAAATGAGAAATTACAAATTGTACGGAGACTGACGGCGGGGGTCGATTTGAATTGTGGAAAACTATGTGGAAAATGTTTAATTCCACAGAGAAAACAGGCTTTGAACCAAAACTTTTGAACGGATTCCACAGAGTTTTCCACTTGTGGAAAAAATAGGGGCCGTTTACGAAATGTATAAGCGGATTTTGTGGAAAACTTTTTCTGTCGGCAAAATGGCAGGAGCAGAGCACAGCGGGGTGGAGAAAAACGGCAGGCCCTCCGGAAAGGAGTCCTGGGACGGAAGAAAGTCTGCGAAAATTCTGCGGAAGAACCGACAAAAAGCGGCTTTTGGCTGGCAATGCGGGGCGGCTTATGTTATACTTTATTTTGGATCATCAGCCGCAAAACAGTTCGGCTTCTGCGCGGAGAGGACCTCTGCGGGAAGCATTCGGGAAGGCGGAAGGCCGTCTTCCGATAGAAACAAAAGGAGAACGATACAATGGAAGAAAAGAATCAGCCGCGCCGTCCGCGCCGCAGTCCGGAAGACGCACAGCCGAAAAACGAAAGCCTGATCTATGGCAAAAACCCCGTGACCGAACTGCTGAAGAGCGGTTCCGGTGTGGATACGGTGCTCCTTGCAGAAGGCATGGCACCGGCTGTGGCGGCGTACTATACGGCTCTGGCGAAGGAAGCCGGTGCCACGGTCAAGCGGGTGCACCCCAACAAACTGCGCCTGATGACCGGTACTGAGAGCCATCAGGGCGTGGCGGCGTTTGCCAGCGAGATCGAATATGTTACCGTGGAAGAACTGCTGGCGGCGGCGAAGGCCAAGGGCGAGCCGCCCTTCCTGGTGCTGAGTGACGGCATTGAGGATCCGCACAATCTGGGCGCGGTGATGCGCAGTGCGCTGCTGTGCGGTGCCCACGGCATCGTGATCCCCAAGCGGGGCGGTGCCTCGGTGACCCCGACGGTCATCAAATCCAGCGCCGGTGCCGCCGAGCGTCTGCCGGTGGCGCGCGTGGCCAACATCGGGGAGACCATCCGCCGACTGAAAGAGCAGGGCGTGTTCGTTTACTGTGCGGATATGGACGGTGTTTCTCTGCGGAAGAACAATCTGACCGGCCCCATCGCACTGGTATTGGGCAGCGAGGGCAGTGGTGTTTCTCAGCTGGTGAAAAAGCTGTGCGATGGTGTGGTGCGCCTGGATATGGCGGCACCGGGCACTGGCGTGGACAGCTACAACGTCTCGGTCGCAGCGGGAATCATCCTGTATGAGATCCAGACCCAGCGTGCGGCGAAGAACGCTTAAGCCGGAAACCGATCCGTAACTCCATCAAAGATAAGCAGGAGGGACAAGGATGCCGAAGAATACGAACGATCACGGGAGCCAGTCGATGGATCAGGAGACGCGCTTCCGCGACTTTTTCACGACCTCAGTGGTGGATATTCCGGCCGAAATGGTGCGCCGGGAGGCAGAGCAGCGGGAAAAGGAAGCACACAAGGGGGTGCTGGGGCGGCTGTTCGGTCGTACCGGCAGGGAAGAACCGCAGGCCGCGCCGGGGCTGGAGCTGCCCACCGGGGAGATCCTGCTGGGAGCGGATGCCAGACCGGAAGCGGAGGAAGATCTTGCGCTGAATCTGCGCACCGCAGACCCGGGGGCCGATCTGCCCCAGCCTCCGGCGGAACCGGGGCCTGCGCCGCAGGCAGCGGTGCAGCAGGATGCCGGATCCCCGAAGGAGCCGCCAAAGCCGGCACGGCGGGCGGCGCCCAGACACGAAGCGCCCCGGCACGAGAAAAAGAACAAGCGGAAGGAACCGCTTCTGCCGCAGGAAAAGCAGGAACGCCGCGAGATGCAGGCCTTCCGGGAAATGCTCAACGGCATGGAGAACAGGGAGCCGCCCGCAGCATCGCAGCCGGAAACGGCACCGGAAAACCGGACGGAGATCGTGTTTGCGGCGACCCGGCAGAAGCCGGAACCGAAATCGGTGTTCCAGATGTTCGGCAGCGGAACGGACGAACGAACGACGGTGCAGGCTTCGGAGGAAGAGCTGGATTCTGCACCGCGGTTCATTCCGGAACCGGAAACGGAGCCGCAGAATGCGCCTGTACCGGATAAAGAGGATACCATGAGCCTGCCGCTGCTGACCACTGAAGAAGCGGCAGAACCGGCAGCAGAGCCGGACGTCCCGGAGACGGACGGGAAGGAGACAGACGCCGCCCAGCCGACGGCAGCGGAAGAAGTGCCGCCGGAAGAACCGGCTGTGCCGGAGACTCCGCAGGAGCGGCTGCACCGTATGAATGCTGAGCTGACCCTGCGCTGTGTGCTGAGCGGCATTCTGGCCGTGGTACTGCTGCATTTCGGCCTGGCGGCGGATCGTCTGCTGCCGCCGGTGGCATCGTTGGATCCGGATGTGGCACCGGCAGCGTTTTATGCGGCCAACCTGCTGCTGTATGCGGCCAGCCTTGTGATGGGCTATCCGGTCCTGCGGGATGGCCTGCGCGGGCTGAAAGAGCGTCCTTCGGCAGAGACGATGCCGGCGCTGGCCGCTGCTGCAGGTCTGCTGCAGGCGGTCGTGGCACTGCTCACGGCCGGTTCCTACCGCGCAACGCAGGGGCTTTCTCTGCTGACCGGTGCTGCGGCGCTGGGGCTGTTCCTGGCGCTGCTGGGCAGCCGCATCCTGCTGACAGCGGTACAGTCTGGGTATGAGCTGGTGTCCGGCGAGATCGGAACACGATGTGCATACCGGGTCAAGGACAAGGATCTGATCCGCGCTCTGGCACGGGATCTGGAAGAAAAAGACCCCTGGGTGCTGCTGAGCCGTGTCCGGGAGACCGAAGAAAACTTTGTGGAAAAGAGCTTGAGCGAGCGTGCCAGTGAGCGCCGCACCCGGAAGATCGCCTACATCCTGCTGGGCGTGGCTGTGTTCAGCGGGCTGGCCTGCCTGATCGTGGGACGGGACATCAAGCTTGCAGCTGCTGCCATGGCGGCGGTGCTGTGCATGGGGGCACCGCTGTCCTCCACGCTGGTGGCCGGCGTTGCGGCTCTGCGCCTGCAGCGCACCGCTGCAGCATTCGGCGCAGTGGTGCCCGGCTGGTCTGCCATCGAAGAGCTGGGCGGCATTGACACCATCGAGGTGGATTCTGATGAGCTGTTCCCCTCCGACAGCGTGGAACTGAAGGACATCCGCATCTTCAAGGGCGGACGCATTGACCGTGCCATCCTGTATGCGGCCAGCGTTCTCCACGAAAGCTGCGAGACCCTGTGGGGAATGCTGCAGCAGATCATTGAGGGACGCACGGACATCCTGTTCCCGGTCAAGGATCTGGAAATTCACCACGGACTGGGCTTTTCGGCCTGGTGCGACAACAACCGGGTGCTCATCGGCAACCGCCGCTATATGGAGCAGGAAGGAGTGCCGCTGCCGGAAGAAGAGTACGAAAAGGAGCACTCCAAAAATGGAGAGCTGCAGATCCTGTATCTGGCGGTGTCCGGCAGCCTGCACGCAATGTTCGTCCTGCGCTATGTGGGCGGACGCAACGTGAAAAAGAGTCTGGAGGGTCTCAAGCGGGAGAATATCCGGCTGCTGGTCAATTGTCTGGATCCCAGCCTGACGGCAAAGCATATTACAGAGGCCTATCATCTGCCGGAAGATATGGTCGTTCTGCTGGATCAGGAGCAGTGTGCGGCGGTGGAACATTCGGACGCTGCAGCGGACGGGGACTGCTGTATGTACCACGCCAAGGGCTTTGCCAGTATGACCGGCGGCCTGCAGGCGGCTGACCGTGCCCAGAATGCGGAGACTGCCGCCACGACCGTACAGATCGTCTCGGTGATCTTCTCAGCAGCCATTGCGCTGCTGCTGACCAGTGCGGGCAGCATCTGGCAGATGGGCGTGGCCACAGTGCTGATGTATCAGGCAGGCTGGTCCGGTTTGAGCATCGCCGTTTGCGCACTGAAACAGCATAACTGAAAAGAATTCCGGACTATTGCAGCGCTGTTCACCAGGGGAACACGGATCGAAAAGGAGCACGAGCAGCCGCAGGTCTGGCAGTGCCGGAACGGCGGCTGCCCCTCCAGCGGCAAGTCGGCACCCCCTCAAGTGCACGGTCTGCGCACATCTCCAAAGCTGCTTTGAACGGAAAAAAATCAACCGACTGATCCACATAGAAAAGCGGGACGGCGAAAGCTGTCCCGCTTTTTGCTGCTGGATAACTGTATCTGACCGGGTTGTGGACCGGTAGCTTTCTCCTCGGACACGAATCGGGCCATTCCATCGCCCGCCCTATTGCCCTGCGGGCAACAGGGTCCCACCCCAGCGGACGGTCCTCAGAGAAACTCCCGGTCCATAACCATACAAACGGGTATTACCGCAGGCGCGGCAGTTCAGGCAGAAAGATCACGGTGCCCCGAGCGGAGTACACCAGCTGCCGTACGGCGCAGCTGTAGAGCAGGAGCAGCACGGCCAGAAACAGCGCGGCCAGTGCCAGCCGCCGCAGCCAGCGCCCTCGCTGTGGGTGGGAAAAGGCAAAAGTACCGGGTCTGCGCCGCATGGAAAGCCTCCTTTTTGGAACGGTTTGCCCATTCTATGCGGGAAGTCCCCCTTGTTGTGCAGCCGGCGGCTGTGATAAGATAAGAAGGAAATGAGAAAAAGGAGAATTGCGATGCTGACGATCACACTGCTGGGAACGGCGGCTACCATGCCGCTGCCGGATCGCGCCCTGAGTGCAGCGTTTGCAGAGTGCGGCGGACACGCTGCTCTGTTTGACTGCGGGGAGGGAACGCAGGCGGCGGCCCGCCGCGCGGGGGTCAACCTGATGCGGATGGATGTTCTCTGCCTGACCCATTACCACGGCGACCATATTTTCGGCCTGCCGGGCCTGCTGCAGACGCTGGGCTGCCAGGAACGCACACGCCCCCTGACCATTCTGGGGCCGAAGGGATTGGCGGAAGTGTGGGCGGCAATGCGGGCGCTGACGGGGCCGCTGCCGTATCCGGTGCAGCTGAAGGAAGCTGCCGAGCCGTTTCTGCTGGAAACGATGGCCCCGGGCTGGCCGGCCGGGGTGCGGCTGGTGCCGTTCCGGACAAAACACCGGGTGCCCAGTGTGGGCTACCGGCTGGAACTGCCCCGGGCAGGAAAATTCGATCCGGCCAAGGCCCGGGCGCTGGGCGTGCCGGTGCAGCAGTGGAAACTTTTGCAGCGGGGAGAATCGGTGCAGGTGGGGGAGTGCGCAGTCTCTCCCGCGCAGGTGCTGGGTGCTCCGCGCCGGGGTCTGAGCGTGGTGTTTTCCGGCGACACCACGCCGTGTGCCGCACTGGAGCAGGCCGCGCAGGGCACCGACCTGCTGATCTGTGATGCGACCTATGGCCTGCCGGAACAGGAGCCGCAGGCAAAGCAGTGGGGGCACAGCACCTTCGGGCAGAGCGCGGCACTGGCCGCGAGAGCGGGCGCACAGCGGCTCTGGCTGACCCACTATTCCCCCATGATCACCGACCCGGAAGAGTACCTGCCGCTGGCGCAGGAAATTTTCCCGGCGGCGGAATGCGGCTTTGACGGCAAACGCATCACCCTGCAGTTTAGGGAGGCGTGACGATGCAGAAAATTCAAATGGACCCCGGTGCGGCGGCGCTGCTGGATGCCCTGCACGGGGCAGGCTATGCGGCCTATGCTGTAGGCGGCTGTGTGCGGGACGGCCTGCTGGGGCAGCGCCCACACGACTGGGACCTGTGTACCAGCGCCCTGCCGCAGCAGGTGATGGACCTGTTCGGTGCGGCGCAGTGCATCCCCACCGGGCTGCAGCATGGTACGGTCACGGTGAAGCAGGAGGGCGGATTGTATGAGATCACGACCTTCCGCACAGAAGGGACCTACAGTGACGGACGCCATCCGGATTCGGTGCAGTTCGTGCCGGAGGTAACGGAAGATCTGGCCCGGCGGGATTTCACGATCAACGCCATGGCCTACAACGAGACCGAGGGCCTTGTGGACCCCTTCGGCGGGCAGAACGACCTGCGCGAAGGGATCGTGCGTGCGGTGGGCGTGCCCCATCAGCGGTTCGAGGAGGACGCCCTGCGCATCCTGCGGCTGTACCGCTTTGCGGCGCGGTTCGGCTTTGCCATCGACCCGTCCACCGGGCAGGCGGCGGAGGAACTGTGTGCCCATCTGGACTGCGTATCGGTGGAACGCATCGCGGAGGAACTGGCCAAACTGCTGGCGGCGCCCGCCCCTTCGAATTATCTGAATGAAAAAATACTCGGCGTTATCTTACCGGAGCTTTCGACGGAAGCACTGGAAGCCGCAAAGCCGGTACTGAACGCCTGCCCGGCGGGCACGGAAGATCTGCCGGTCCGGCTGGCGGCGCTGCTGTACAGCTTGGGCGAAATGGGCACCCGCAAGGTGCTCAAGCGCCTGCGCTATTCCAACGCCCTCATCGAGGAAACGGCGGTGCTGGTACGGGAGAGCGGGGCGGGTGAACCGGAAGCCCTTGTGATCTACACCCGCCGATTGCTAGGGAAATATGACCTGAAAACGGTGCAGCGGCTGGCGGCGCTGGGCACAGCCGTGGAGCCGGAGCGTGCGGCAGAATTTGCCGCGCTGGCCCAATTGGCCGGGCAGCTGGAGGCAGACGGCGTCTGCTGCCGGGTGAGTCAGCTGGCCGTGAATGGTCGGGACCTGATGGCAGCGGGCATCCCGGCGGGGCCGAAGCTCCGGCAGGTGCTGGAAGCCCTGCTGGATGCGGTCATCCGGGAACAGCTGCCCAACGAGCGGGAAGCTTTGTTGACACTGGCGCAGGAAATTACGGAAACCAATTGGCTTCCCCCGGTTGGGGGAAGCTGTCACCGCAGGTGACGGATGAGGGCGTAGGATGGCAGCATATTGTATTGAATACACCGCATCCGGCGCTTCGCGCCACCCATTCCCCCTTTTGGCTTTGCCATTTTCCCCCGGACCGGGGAAAATCGTTCCCCAAGGGGTGAAGGCTTTTGTCCTGGATTAAGCTGCAAAAATGGATTTTTGCAGCGAGAAAATCCTGCGCCTTGACAAGCGGTTTTGCCTGCGTTACTATATATCTACTGATTTGGTGTGTTGAACACACAAAGGAGCTTTTATGACCACACAGACCTCTGAAGCCAAGCGCCCGGGTGCGCTGATCGCCATGAGCGGCGGCGTGGACAGTTCGGTGGCGGCCTGGCTGATGCAGCAGGCCGGCTACGACTGCACCGGCATCACCATGCGGCTCACCCGCAACGAGACGCTGGGCCAGTCCGGCTTTCACACCTGCTGCTCGGAAAAGGACATCGAGGACGCCGCCGAGGTGGCGTTCGCGCTGGACATCCCCTACGAAGTACTGGATTTTACGGCAGACTTCCAGGAACAGATCATCGAAAAATTCGTCCGGGTTTACGAGGCCGGCGGCACACCGAATCCCTGCATCGACTGCAATAAGTATATGAAGTTCCGCCACCTGCTGGACTGGGCGCAGGCTCACGGCCTGGACTATGTGGTCACCGGCCACTATGCCCGGGTGGAGCAGGACGCAGCCACCGGCCGCTGGCTGCTGAAAAAGGGCCTGGACGAGGGCAAGGATCAGAGCTATGTGCTCTACAACCTGACCCAGGAACAGCTGGCCCACGTCCGCCTGCCGCTGGGTGCTTTGCACAAGACCGAGGTGCGTGCCATCGCGGAGGAGCACAAGTTTGTCAATGCCCGCAAGCACGACAGCCAGGACATCTGCTTTGTGCCGGACGGCGATTACGCCCGCTTCATGGAGGATTTCACCGGCAGACACTACCCGGCGGGCAGCTTCCTGACCGAGGACGGCAGGGTGGTGGGCCGGCACAATGGCGCGGTGCGCTACACGCTGGGCCAGCGCAAGGGCCTGGGTCTGGCGCTGGGGGCTCCGGTGTACGTCTGCGGCAAGGATATGCAGGCCAACACGGTCACCGTCGGCCCGGAAGATGCTTTGTTTGACCGTATCGTTTACGCAGACGAGGTCAACTGGATCGCCATTCCGGAACTGACCCGGCCCCTGCGGGTCACGGCCCGCACCCGGTATCATCAGGCCGAGCAGGCCGCCACCGTCTACCCGGCGGAGGGCGGCTTCCGGCTGGAATTCGACCAGCCCCAGCGTGCCCCCACTCCCGGCCAGGCCGTGGTGCTGTATCAGGGAGACGTGGTGCTGGGCGGCGGAACCATCACCCGCGTGGAAAAGTAAGAGGAGAAAACAAAAATGCAAAATCAGTATTCCCGTACGCAGCTGCTGCTGGGCGCGGAAGCCATGGAGAAGCTGCACAATTCCCGTGTGGCCGTGTTCGGCATCGGCGGCGTGGGCGGCTATACCGTCGAGGCGCTGGCCCGCAGCGGTGTGGGGGCGCTGGACCTCATCGATGACGATAAGGTCTGTCTGACCAACCTGAACCGGCAGATCATCGCCACCCGCAAGACCGTGGGCAAGTTCAAGGTGGACGTGGCCGAAGAGCGCATCCACGAGATCGACCCGGACATCAAGGTGACCACCTACAAGACCTTCTTTGGCCCGGAGACCCAGGATACCTTTGATTTCAGCCAGTTCGACTATGTGGTGGACGCCATCGACACGGTCACCGGAAAGCTGGCGCTGGTGATGAAGTGCAAGGAAGCCGGGGTGCCCATCATCTGCTCCATGGGGGCCGGCAACAAGATGGACCCCACCCGCTTTGAGGTCACCGATATCTACAAGACCTCCGTCTGTCCGCTGGCCAAGGTCATGCGCACCGAGTGCCGCAAGCGGAAGATCAAGCACCTGAAGGTGGTCTACTCCAAGGAGCCTGCTATGACCCCCATCGAGGACGATTCCATCAGCTGCAAGTATCACTGCATCTGCCCTCCGGGCACCCAGCGCAAGTGCACCCTGCGCCGCTCGGTCCCCGGTTCCAACGCCTTTGTGCCTTCGGTGGTGGGCCTCATCATCGGCGGCGAGGTGGTCAAGGACCTGGTCGGTTTTGTGCCGATGAAAGGGTAACGACTTAAAAGAATTTTTCGGGAACTCCAGAGAAGTCTGCGGACTTTTCTGGGGTCCTTTTTTGTTATGGATGGCTTTACAGGCAGCGTTCCCGCCCGCTCTGGCAGGATGCGCGACGCCATGTCTGAAGGTTGGGCGGGTGCTATAATCGACGATCTTTTTTCCCGGGGAGTGTGAGAGTTTCTCACACTGGTGGTCTGGAGAGCGTCAGCAGGACAGAGCGGGCGGGAACACTGTGAGGAGGGTATCCCAAAGGCTGCAAAAAATAAATTTGCAACCTTTTTGCAATTTGGGCTTGCAATTGGGAACGATATCGTGTATAATCTCCCTTGTTCGAAAATGCAAATTGATTGCAATTTATAAAAATAAAGCAACCTTTCGTTTCTTTTGAGGTACATGAATGGAATTGTTTCTGGATGTTCTGGGCGAATCGCTGGTGGATACCGCCAAGATGCTGCCCTTTCTGTTTCTCGCCTATCTGCTGATCGAGTACATCGAGACCCGCCACGGCGAACGCATTGAAAATCTGCTGGCCGGGGGCGGCCGCTGGGGCGCCGTGCCCGGTGCGCTGCTGGGCTGTGTGCCGCAGTGCGGCTTCTCCGCCATTGCGGCCAATTTCTATTCTTCCCGGGTCATCACGCTGGGCACCCTGATGGCTGTTCTGCTGGCCACCAGCGATGAAGCCATCCCGCTGCTGGTGTCCATGCCGGCTTACTGGAACAAGCTGGCTCTGCTGATGGGCATCAAGGTGGTGTACGCCATCGTGGTGGGCTTTGTACTGGATTTTGTCCTGCGCGGCGTTCTGCCCAGGAGCCTGCGCGGCGGTTACACCGGCCATGCGGACGAGGTGGACTGCCACGAGGAGCACAGCGACGAAGAGGGCAAACCGGCCCCCATCTGGAAAGCGGCCCTGCGCCATACGCTGGAGATCTTCGTGTTCATCTTTGCGTTCAGTCTGGTGTTCGGCCTGATCGTGGAGGGCGTGGGCGAGGACGTCTTCGCCGACCTGCTGGGCCGCATGGGCTTTTTCCAGCCGGTGGTGGCCGCACTGGTGGGCCTGATCCCCAACTGTGCCGCCAGCGTCCTGCTGACCCAGCTGTATGTGGAAGGCGCTCTGCGCTTTTCCAGCCTGGTGGCCGGTCTGTGCACCGGTGCCGGGGTGGGCCTGGCGGTGCTGTGGCGCACGAACCCCTCCTGGAAGCAGAATCTGTTCATCACCGGCCTGACCTGGGCCGCCGGTGCCTTTGTGGGCGTGGCGATGCAGGTGGTCATTGCGCTGTTTGTCTGATAAATTCGTTTGTGCAAGCCGCTCTGGAGTTTTCCGGGGCGGCTTTTTGTTTGCCGTCCTTTTTGCAAAAAACTCCCCACAGCCCTTGAAAGTGTGATATACTAGAACAAAATCCGTTCGATGAGGGAGAAGAAGATGCAATACAAAATTCTGGCAAGCGATTACGACAACACGCTGGTGCCGTTCGGGGAACCGTGCCCGCGTCCGGCGGTGGTCAGAGCCGTGAAAAAAATGCAGGCGGCGGGCGGAAAATTTGTGCTGAGCACCGGCCGGGCCTATCCCTGCATCAATCTGAAAGGGCAGCTGGGCGGCATCCGGTTCGATTACGCCATCACCTGCAACGGGGCCTGCGTCACCGACCGCAACGGCACCATCGTGGCCGAACACCCGCTGACCAACGAGGAAATGTACGCGCTGGTGGATTTCTGCGAGGACTACAACTATCCGCTGCAGTTCAACTTCCGGGATGCCTGCTATGCCTACTGCGAGTACGAGTACCTGCACGCCGGGTTTGTACAGATGAACAGCAGGGGACTGGACTGTCTGGACGGCGAAGACCAGGACCGCCACCTTGTGGATATGCCCCATGCGGCCTTTGCCGCCATGCCGCCGGAGCAGGTGGATGCGTTCCAGAAAAAGTACGGCCACCTGAACCTGCACTGGATGATGGTCGGCTCGAAAAATGCAGACGGCTATTGTTATTATGACATCGTGCGGGGCGGCATCGACAAGGGCGTGGGGCTGGCCGATCTGTGCGAAAAGATGGGGGTGACCCTGGCGGATGCAGTGGCCGCAGGCGACTCTGCCAACGACATCGGGATGCTGAAAGCAGCGGGCCTGTCCTGCTGCATGGCCAATGGCACCGAGGACGCCAAAGCGGCTGCCGACCGCATCATTGCCGATGTGCGGGAGGACGGACTTGCCGCCCTCATCGAGGAGCTGTGGTTCGATGGCCCCAAGGCGGTGCCCTCCGGACGGGATCTGGGGTCTGCCTGGGACAAGATCGAAAGCGCAGGCGCACGATGAGCTTTGCGCCGGTGTACAGCGAACACAGCCGGGCGCTGATCCTGGGCACCTGGCCCAGCCCCAAAAGCCGGGAGATGTCCTTTTACTACGGCCATCCGCAGAACCGGTTCTGGCCGCTGCTGGCGGCGCTGACCGGGGAACCGGTGCCCGCCCGGGAGGACATCGACGCGAAAAAGCAGATCATCCTGCGGCACGGTCTGGCCCTGTGGGATACGCTGGAAAGCTGCACCATCACCGGGGCATCGGATGCGTCCATCAAGGATGTGGTGCCCAATGATCTTGCTTCCCTGCTGCGCAAAGCGCCCATCGAGGCGGTGTTCTGCAACGGAGCTACGGCCTACCGCATTTATACAAAGTATCAGCAGCCGCTCACCGGCATCGCGGCGGTCAAGCTGCCCAGCACCAGTCCGGCCAATGCGGCCTGCCGCCCGGAGAAACTGCGGGAGGTCTGGGGTGCGGCGCTGGGGCCGTGGATTTCCGTCAAATGATGACCAAGGTGTAAAATCTTCATGAAGTCCTTGTGTTTTTTCAAAAGGGCTGTATTATGGATACTATAAGGGGCATCTGCCCCGGAAGAGGAGAAACGACCATGAGCAAGATCATCCGCACCCAGAAGCCCAGTGTGCTGCCGTACTATGCGGCGGCGCTGGCGTTCGTGGTGCTGTGCGCGGTGCTGCCGGTCTACAAGCTGTGGGCGCTGCTGGCGGCGCTGGGCGCTGCCGCAGTCGTCTTCGGCGCGGCCCAAAAGACCTGCCCGCCCCGTGTGGTGGAGACCGAAGTGCCCTTCCACACCGGTGTGGAGGACGTGGACAGTATGCTGACCGACATCCAGCAGAAGCTGGACACCCTGCACGCCCTGAACGAGGCCCTGCCCGACCCGCAGCTGTCGGCGGCGATGACCCGCATGGAAAAGGCGGGCCGCTCCATCGTGGAAGTGGTGGAAGCCAACCCCGCCAAGGCAAAGCAGGTGCGCCGCTTTGCCAACTACTATCTGCCCGATGCCGTGAATGTGCTGCAGCAGTACGCCAAGCTGGCCAAGCAGGGGGTGCGCGGCGAGAACGCCGCCTCCATCCGTGCCGAGGTGGAGCACAACGCGGCTTCCATCGCCACGGCCTTTGAGAACCAGCTGGATGCCCTGTATGCTGCCGAGAGCATGGATCTTTCGGCAGACCTGACCGTGCTGCAGAATATGCTCAAAGGGCAGGGATTGAGCAAATAAAAATGGTATAGGTATTTGGAAAGGAAGGAATCTCTTATGGCAGACAATACGTTCAACTTTGACCTCGACGCACCCGCAGTTCCCACCCTGACGCTGGATCCCACACCGGCGGCAGAGGCACCCGCACAGAAGGAAGAAGCGGCGCCCGCACCGGAAGCACAGGTCAAGCTGTCTCCGGAAGAGCAGGCCATGGTGGATCAATTTGCGCAGAAGATCGACATCACCAACAGCCAGCAGGTGCTGCAGTATGGTTCCGCCTGCCAGAAGAAGATCGGCGATTTTTCCGAAGCTGCGCTCTCTAAGGTGTCCACCAAGGACCTGGGCGAAGTGGGCGATATGATCACCAGCCTGATCGGCGAACTGAAGAGCTTTGACGCCAACGAGGAGCAGCAGAAGGGCATTCTGGGCTTCTTCAAGAAGAAGGGCAACGAGCTGGACGCCCTCAAGACCAAGTACAACAAGGCCGAGACCAACGTGGAGAACATTCAGGGCATGCTGGAAGCCCATCAGGTGCAGCTGCTCAAGGACATCGCCATGCTGGATAAGATGTACGACCTGAACATGGCCTACTTCAAGGAACTGAGTATGTACATCCTGGCCGGCAAGAAGAAGCTGGCCGATGTGCGTGCCAACGAGCTGCAGCAGGCCATGGACAAGGCCAAGGCTTCCGGCCTGCCGGAGGATGCCCAGGCCGCCCGTGACCTGGCCGACCAGTGCGAACGCTTTGAAAAGAAGCTGTACGATCTGGAGCTGACCCGCAACATCAGCCTGCAGATGGGACCGCAGATCCGCCTGCTGCAGAACAACAACACCATGATGGCGGAAAAGATCCAGTCCACCATCGTCAACACCATTCCGCTGTGGAAGAACCAGATGGTGCTGGCCCTGGGCCTGGCCCACAGCCAGCAGGCGATGCAGGCCGAGCGTGCGGTCACCGACATGACCAACGACCTGCTTAAGAAGAACGCCGCAGCCCTGAAGATGGGCACCATCGAGACCGCGAAGGAGAGCCAGCGCGGCGTGGTGGACATCGAGACCCTGCAGGAGACCAACAAGAGCCTGATCGAGACCCTGGACGAACTGAACAAGATCCAGACCGAAGGCCGTGCAAAGCGGGCTGCTGCCGAGCAGGAACTGACCCGCATCGAAGACGAACTGAAAGCAAAAATGATGGAGATCCGGAGCTGATATGGCGAACGCAGATTTTTCTCAGAAGCAGACCGGGACGCCCGGCGGCTTTGACGCAGGCAGCTACCGCGAAGCCGCAAACCGGCAGACCGCCGTGCCGCTGACGCCCCTGCAGAAGAAGCTGGCCGGGCTGGAACAGAAGCTGCCCAAGGCCCTGAGCACCCGGGCGGCAGCACTGGCCCTGAGCGTGGTGGTGATGCTGGCGGCATTTGTGGGCTTTGGCGGGGCAAAAGTCCGTGCCCGGTACAACGAAGCAAAGCAGTGGTACACCGTGGGTGTTGCCGCCGACAACGGCTACAACCTCAACGAGGAGCTGACCACCCGCATGAACACGGCGGCCAATGTCATCACCACCGGCAGCAGCACGCTGGGGGCAGACAATGCCGAGGTGCTGGCCGCGCAGGCGGCGCTGAGCGACTTTACCGCTTGCCTGGAAGCTGTACAGAACGGCGGCATCAGTCAGGCGCTGACCGCACTGTCTTACTATAACGGCAGTGCCATGCACGCCCTGTACCAGGCCAATGAAGCACTGGGCAGCGCCATTGACCAGCTCTATGCCAAACTGCAGGAGCAGGCCGAAAACCCCATGAAGATGGGCGCGGTGCAGGGCCAGTACGGCCAGTTCAACAGTGCGGGAACCATTCTCGGCACCCTGCAATATAATACGGCCGTGTATGATTACCAGAAGGACGTCGGCGGCTTCCCGGCGAATCTGCTTGGCAGCTTGTTCGGCGTGAAGGAGGTGGAACCCTTCGCATGAAAAACATTGCAAGAAAACTCAGCGCTCTGGTGCTGGTGTTTGTGGTCAGCCTGATGGTGCTGTGCCCGGCCTTTGCGGTCACGGCCAGCCTGCCGGATCTGCCCAAGGGACAGTGCGTGGTGGATGACGCCAACGTGCTGAGCAGCAGTACGGAGCAGACCATCACCGACCTGAACAACCAGCTGGAAAGCAGCTGCAAAGGCGCGCAGATCGGCGTGCTGACCGTGGAATACACCGGAAACCTCTCCACCGAGGAATACGCAGTGCAGGCGGCAAACGCCTGGGGCATCGGTTCCTCGTCCGAGAACAACGGCGTGCTGATTTTGTTGGTGATGGAGTCGCCCGAGTACGATGACGGCGACTACTATCTGGCTACCGGCGACGGCTTCCGCAATACCACGCTGGAAAGCCAGGCCAGCGCCATTGCCCAGACCATGGAGGACGATTTCGTCCGCCGGGATTACGACAGTGCGGTGGTCACCTGCGCCCGGAATGTGGCCGATACCATCGCGGATGTTTACGGGGTCACCCTGAGCGGCGGCACCGGGAACAATGGAAATTCCTACGATTACAATACGCCGGAGGACGAGGACGGAGGTGGACTTCTGATGGGCATCTTTACCCTGCTGGTCACCATTGTACTGCTGGTCATCATCTTCAGCGTGCTGGTCTACACCTTCTCCACCCCGCTGGGCTGGCTGTTCTGGTGCTTCGGCGGACGCCGCGGCCCGCGCCCGCCCCGCAGACGGCACGGTCCCTGGGACGATCCCCCGCCCCCGGGTGGCGGTTACTACGGCGGCATGGGCGGCGGTCCCCGCGGTCCGCGTCCGCCCCGGAACAACCCGCCCCGGCCTCCCCGCAGCAATCCTCCGCGCAGCGGCGGATTCGGTGGCGGCTCCTTTGGCGGGGGCAGTTTCGGCGGCGGATCGTTTGGCGGAGGTTCCTTCGGCGGCATGGGCGGCGGAAGCTTCCATGGCGGCGGCGGTGGCCGCGGCCGTTAAAGATCGTTTGAGAATCTGAAAGAAAAAAGAGAACTGCTGTGGACGGCTTGTCTGCGGCAGTTCTCTTTTTGTGTTTTTATGATGAACGAAATTCATTTGACAAAACAATTTTGCTAACTTATACTGGGGAACATACATCGCCGTAAAAAATCGGCACACGAGAACAGGAAGTTCCCGGCAGGAAAACCCTCTCACCGCTTCCGTCCGCCGGACAGCGGCGCGCTGCGGAGCCACCCCGAAAGGGGAGCGCCAGGAATCAAGGAATAAAAGGAAGTATTTGTCATGTTGACGTTGGATAAGATCTACCATGCCGCCTTTGTACTCAAAGACGTTGCCCGCAAGACCGACCTCATCGAGGCCCCCAAGCTGTCCAAGGACTGCCAGCTCTACCTGAAGACCGAGAACCTGCAGGCCACCGGCAGCTTCAAGGTGCGCGGTGCTTACTATAAGATCAGCCAGCTTTCGCCCGAGGAAAGCGCCAAGGGCGTCATTGCCTGCTCGGCCGGCAACCATGCGCAGGGTGTGGCGCTGGCCGCCACCCGCCGTGGCATCAAGAGCATCGTCTGCATGCCGGACGGTGCCCCCATCATGAAGGTAGAAAACACCAAAAATCTGGGCGCAGAGGTCTGCCTGGTGCCCGGCACCTACGACGATGCCCACGACAAGGCCGTGGAGCTGCAGGAAGAGACCGGCATGACCTTCATCCACCCCTATGATGACGAGCTGGTCATTGCCGGTCAGGGCACCATCGGTCTGGAGATCCTGGATCAGCTGCCCGACCTGGATGCAGTCATCGTGCCGGTGGGCGGCGGCGGCCTGATCTCCGGCGTGGCCTTTGCCATCAAGAGCCTGCGCCCGGAAGTGAAGGTGTACGGCGTGCAGGCCGAGGGTGCTCCCAGTATGTACCGCTGCCTGCACGACCACAAGTATCAGACCCTGAAGGCCGCTTCCACTTTTGCGGACGGCATTCAGGTCAAGACCCCCGGCGAGCTGACCTATCAGATCTGCGAACAGTATGTGGATGACATCGTGACCGTCAGCGAGGACGAGACCGCCGCCGCCATCCTGTCCCTAATGGAGAACCAGAAGCTGGTGGCCGAGGGTGCCGGTGCGGTGCCGGTGGCTGCGGCGCTGTTCCACAAGCTGCCCGTCGAGGGCAAGAAGGTGGTGTGCGTCGTTTCCGGCGGCAACATCGATGTGAACATCCTGAACCGCGTCATCACCCGCGGCCTGGTCATGAGCGGCCGCAAGGCCAACCTGACCATTGCCCTGGAGGACAAGCCCGGCCAGCTGGAAAAGGTGGCCCAGGTGGTCTCCCGCTGCGGCAGCAACGTGGTGTCGGTGCTGCACGATGGTTCCGACCCCAATATGCCCATTTCCAGCTGCTTCCTGAAGCTGGCCCTGGAGACCCGCGACCATGCCCAGATCGAGCAGATCCGGCAGGAGCTGACCAAAGAGGGCTTCCAGCTGGTGAGCGAAAGAGTGTAATAACAAGTAAAGGAGAATCCTCATGAAAGTTGTATCTACTTCCAACGCACCCGCCGCAATTGGTCCCTACAGCCAGGCTCTGGACCTGGGCAATATGGTGTTTGTGTCCGGCCAGATCCCGGTGGACCCCGCCACCGGTAAGATGGCCGACACTGTGGAGGAGCAGGCTGCACAGAGCCTGGCAAACCTCAAGGCCATTCTGGCGGAGGCCGGCCTGACCATGGCCAATGTGGTCAAGACGGTGATCTTCCTGGCCGACATCAACGACTTTGCGGCGGTGAACGCGGTGTATGCCAAGGCCTTCACCGAGCCGTTCCCGGCCCGCAGCTGTGTACAGGTCGCCGCCATCCCCAAGGGTGCGAAACTGGAAATTGAGTGCATTGCCGTGCGCGAGTAATAAGCCTTTCCCCTTGGGGGAAGCTGAACGACAAAAGAGGCTGTGCCCGCCGGGCACAGCCTCTTTTTCAACGGAAAAACTTATTTCTGCACCCCGGCCTCGCACTGTTCAATGAACTGCTTGGCAACGCGGGGACTGCGCCCGCCGGCGCGGATGGCAAAGGCTTCCGCCTTGACCAGCAGCTGGTCCATGGGCATCTCAATGTGGTGCTGCTTGGCCAGCTCGGCGAGAATGGTCTCGAACCGGGCCTTTTCCGGCCGCTGGAAGGTGACGGTCAGGCCAAAGCGGGCGGACAGGCTCATCAGTTCCTGGCGGGTGTCGGCTTCGTGGATGTCATCGCCGGTGCGGTCGGTCAGGGTCTCCTTGATGAGGTGGCGGCGGTTGGAGGTGGCGTACACCGCAATATTCTTGGCGCGTCCGCCCACGCTGCCCTCCAGAATCGCTTTCAGGGCGGCAAAGTTGTCGTCGTTGGCGGTGAAGCTCAGATCATCGATGAAGAGGATGAACTTCAGCGGGTTGGCCGCCAGCTTGTCCATCAGATCGGGAATCTGGTACAGCTGGTTCTTCTTCACTTCCACCAGGCGCAGGCCCTCGGAGGCGAACTCGTTGGCAATGGCTTTCACGGAGCTGGACTTGCCGGTGCCGGCGTCGCCGTACAGCAGCACGTTGTTGGCGGGCATTCCGGCCAGCAGGGCTTTCGTGTTGGCAATGACCTTTTCCCGCTCCTTCTCGTAGCCGGGCAGCTCGGAAAGGCGCTGGGGGTCGGGGTACTTTACCGGCACCAGATGGCCGTTCTCCACCGTAAACACATGGTGCTTGGCGAACATCCCGTAGCCCTTTTTGCCCACCTCGCTCATGCGCCGGGCGTAGGCGGCGGACAGGTCAATGTCCCGGGTCTCCCACCGGGGCAGGAAGGCCAGTTCCGGCCGCTGGCTCTGCTCGGAATAGGCAGTCTGGAACAGTTCGTCCAGGGTCAGGCCGCACAGCTGCTGCAGAAAAGCCAGCTCGCTGTCCAGCGCAGCCTGCAGCACCGGATCCAGGGGACCGGCGGCGGCCTGCCGCACACAGACGGTTTCGGCTTCCAGTACGGCGGTGCTCAGATAGTCGCCCCAGTTGGTGGTGCGCTCGAACAATGCGGCCTCAAACTGCGCCGCGGCGTCACACACCGCGCCCATGCTGTGGACGCCGGCTTCCATGCGGTCGGTCAGATCCACCAGTCTGGCGATCACCGGATCTTCCAGCAGGGTGCGGAAGATGACAAGCCCGTGCAGACGGGCGTTCCATTCTCTCAGTTTCATATCCTTTTTCCTCTATGATTCCTTGGCGTTGGAGCGCGTCCGGCGGCAAAACTCCGCGCGGGCACGCACATAACAAGAGTATACAGCGCTTTGCCCCGGGACGCAAGAAAAAGCGGGAAGTGTTTAAATCCCTTCATGTTTGGGGCGATTGAGAAGACAAATTGTCGATTGACAAAAGCCCGATTTATAGTATAATTTACATCAACAAATGCGCGGATGGGAAAAAGTACCATACAAAGCCAACTGTTCAGAGAACTGCCGGTCGGTGCAAGGCAGAGAGAGCTTTGGGTGGGAAGTCGTCCCGGAGCAGCCTGTTGAACGGGTCTGGAAAGCCCCCTGTAAGCAGCGCCGGTTGCAGCCGTTACAGTGCGGGACTTTGCTGGAAGTCCGTGAGGGGGCGTGCAGAGCACGTCAACGAGAGTGGTACCGCAGAGAGCTTGAAGGTTGCAAGGTCTTTGTCTCTTGGTTTGACAGGGGACAAAGGCCTTTTATTTTTCCAGCGGCTCCCTGTGGGAATGAAAAAAGTGGAAAAAGGTTTGGAAAACAGGAGTAACTCACCATGCAGTTGAACGGTTCTCAGATTTTTGTGGAGGTCCTTTGCGAGCAGGGCGTGGATACCATTTTTGGCTATCCCGGCGGTGCGGTGCTGAACCTTTACGACGAACTGTATAAGAATTCTGACCGCATCACCCATGTGCTCACCGCTCACGAGCAGGGCGCATCCCATGCGGCAGACGGCTATGCGCGTGCCACCGGCCGCACCGGCGTGGTGCTGGCCACCAGCGGCCCGGGTGCCACCAACCTGGTCACCGGCATCGCCACCGCTTATATGGACTCGGTGCCCATGGTGGCTTTCACCGGCAACGTGGCCACCCCCGGCATCGGCAAGGACAGCTTCCAGGAAGCCTACATTGAGGGCATCACGATGCCCATCACCAAGCACAACTTCACGGTGCGCCGGGTCGAGGATCTGGCCGACACCATGCGCGCAGCTTTCCGCATTGCACAGAGCGGCCGCAAGGGCCCGGTGCTGGTGGACATCCCCAAGGATGTGACTGCCGCCGTGTGCGAGTTTGAAAACAAGCAGCCGGAGCCCATCCGCACGGTGACCACCTTTGATAAGGAGCAGGTGCGCTGGGCAGCCGACCTGATCAACGCGGCACAGCGCCCGCTGGTGTACTTTGGCGGCGGCGTGCGCAGCGCGGCCTCCTGCCAGCCGCTGCGGGATCTGCTGCACAAGGCCGAGATCCCGGCCACCCACACCCTGATGGCGGCCGGTGTGGTGCCTTACGGCGACCCCATGAACATCGGCATGATCGGAATGCACGGCTGCTACACCTCCAACCGGGCCGTGGCCGACTGTGACGTGCTGATCGCGGTGGGTACCCGCTTCTCGGACCGTGTGGCGCTGAAACCCAAGACCTTTGCCAAGAATGCCACCATCATCCAGATCGACATCGACCCCAGCGAGCTGGGCAAGAATGTGGAAGTGGACCTGTCCATCGTGGGCGATGCCGCCTATGTGCTGAACGCCATGCTGCCGCAGATCCAGGAAACAAAGCATCCGGACTGGATGAAGATGATCCGCGAGTGGCAGGCCCAGGATTACCACCCGGTGTCCGACCCCACCCGTCTGATGCCGCATCAGGTCATCGGCGAGGTGTGCAACCAGTGCGGCCCCGAGGCCGTGTACGTCACCGACGTGGGCCAGCACCAGATGTGGGCGGCCCAGTACCTGCGCCATGCCAAGAGCCGCGGCTTCATCACCAGCGGCGGCCTGGGGACCATGGGCTTCGGCTACGGTGCCGCCATCGGCGCCCAGATGGCGCTGGGCCGGGACCAGCGCGTGGTGATGTTCACCGGCGACGGCTCCTTCCACATGAACCTCAACGAAGCCTGCACCGCCGTCAGCTACGAGCTGCCCATCATCACGGTCATCTTCAACAACTCGGTGCTGGGCATGGTGCGCCAGTGGCAGACCAGCTTTTACGGCAAGCGTTACAGCCAGACCGACCCCCACCGCAAGACCGATTTTGTCAAGCTGGCAGACGGTTTTGGCCTGAAGGGCTACCGCTGCACCAACCTGCCGGAGTTTCAGGAAGCCTTTGCAGATGCCCTGCAGCAGAAAGGCCCCACCTGGATCGAGTGCATCATCGACAAGGACGAAAAGGTGCTGCCCATGATCCCCGGCGGCGGCGATATCAACGACATCATCATGGAATAAGGAGGACACAGCATCATGGAATCTGATCAGCGCAGGGTCATCAGCCTGCTGGTGGACAACCAGAGCGGCGTTCTGGCCCGGGTGTCCAACCTGTTCTGCCGCCGCGGCTTCAACATCGACAGCCTGACGGTGTCCGCCACCAACGACCCGGTGGTCAGCCGCATCACCGTGACCATCACCAGCGACGAAAAGGCACTGAACCAGCTCATCCTCCAGACCGAGCGCCTGGAAGTGACCCGGCAGGTCTTCGTGCTGGACAGCGAAAAGGCCCTGGAACGGGAACTGCTGCTGCTGAAGGTGGCTTCGGATGTGCACAACCGCAGTGAGCTGCGGGAGATCGCCGGCATCTACAAGGCCAAGATCATCGACCTGTCCCCGGACAGCATGGTGTTTGAGCTGATCGGCAAGCCGGATAAGATCGACGCGTTCCTGAAGATGTTTGAGGATTACAGGATCCTCGAGCAGTGCCGCACCGGCGTCACCGCTCTGGAGCGCGGCGGGATGCATCAGCATATGCAGAAGCCGCCCCAGGAAGTGCGCGATGCGCAGTTCCCCCTGCCGGGAACCAGGTGCCCGGAGAGAAAGTGAGCTTTTCCGCTCCGCCGGAGCGAAAAAATAAAAACGTTTATCATTAGCCAACGAACAGAACAACAAAAAGGAGAACAACTATCATGGCTATCAAGAAATACTACGATTCCGATTGCAACCTCGGCGTGCTGGACGGCAAGACCGTCGCCATCATCGGCTTCGGCAGCCAGGGCCACGCCCATTCCGAGAACCTGGCCGAGAGCGGCGTGAACGTCGTGGTCGGCCTGCGCAAAGGCTCTGCTCACTGGGAGAAGGCTTCCGAGTTCGCAGCCACCCATGAGAACTTCAAGGTCATGGAAGTTGAAGAGGCTGCCAAGGCCGGCGATGTGGTCATGATGCTGGTCCCCGATGAGCTGTGCGCTGACATTTACAACAAGCAGGTCGCTCCCTACATGACCGAGGGCAAGGCTCTGGCCTTTGCACACGGCTTCAACATCCACTTCAAGACCATCACCGCTCCCAAGAACGTGGACGTCATCATGATCGCTCCCAAGGGCCCCGGCCACATCGTCCGCCGCCTGTACACCGAGGGCGAGGGCTGCCCCTCTCTGATCTGCGTGGAGCAGGACTACACCGGTAAGGCAAAGGACATCGCACTGGCTTACGCTTCCGGCATCGGCGCCGGCCGTGCAGGCATCCTGCAGACCACCTTCCGTGAGGAGACCGAGACCGACCTGTTCGGCGAGCAGGCAGTTCTGTGCGGCGGCGTTTCCGAGCTGATTCACGCTGGTTTCGACACCCTGGTCGAGGCTGGTTACGAGCCTGAAATGGCCTACTTCGAGACCTGCCACGAGATGAAGCTGATCGTGGACCTGATCAACGAGGGCGGCTTCTCCAAGATGCGTTACTCCATCTCCAACACTGCAGAGTACGGCGACTACCGCACCGGCAAGCGCCTGATCACCGAGGAGACCCGCAAGGAGATGAAGAAGGTCCTGACCGAGATCCAGGACGGCACCTTCGCTTCCGAGTTCCTGACCGAGATGAGCCCCAACGGCGGCCGCAAGGTTCACTTCTTGGCAAAGCGCCGCATGGAAGCCGAGCTGCCCATCGAGAAGGTCGGCGCAGAGCTGCGCAGCATGATGAGCTGGCTGAAGAAGTAATCAACTCCCCCAGTCGCCTGCGGCGACAGCCCCCTCAAAGAGGGAGCCTTTTGCCTGATCGCAGCGTGAAGCCTCCCTCCGTGAGGGAGGTGGCATCGCGCAAGCGATGACGGAAGGAGTTCAGCCAAAACTTGTGATAAAATCAGGAAAGATTCCCTCCTTTGGGAGGGAGTCTTTTGCTATAAGAAAAAGAGGAATAAACAATGAGAAGTGACAACGTGACCAAGGGTTCGGAGCGTGCGCCGAACCGCAGCCTGTTTTATGCACTGGGTTACACACCGGAAGAGCTGGAGCGCCCGCTCATCGGCGTGGTGAGTGCCCACAGTGAGATCGTGCCCGGCCACATGAACCTGGACAAGATCGCCGACGCCGTCAAGGCCGGTGTCGAGATGGCCGGCGGCACCCCCATCCTGATCCCTGCCATTGGCGTGTGCGACGGCATCGCCATGGGCCATGTGGGCATGAAGTACTCCCTGGCTTCCCGTGAGCTGATCTGCGACAGCGTGGAGACCATGCTCATGGCCCATCAGCTGGACGGCCTGGTGCTGGTGCCCAACTGCGACAAGATTGTGCCCGGCATGGTCATGGCGGCGGTCCGCATGGATGTGCCCGCAGTGGTCTGCTCCGGCGGTCCCATGCTGGCCGGTACCTACGGCGGCGAGGAAGTCAGCCTGTCCAAGATGTTCGAGGCGGTCGGCGCTTATAAGGCCGGCATGATCACCGAGGATCAGCTGGAAGACTGCACCTGCAACTGCTGCCCCAGCTGCGGCAGCTGCTCCGGTATGTACACCGCCAACAGCATGAACTGCCTGTGCGAGGCCATCGGCATCGCCCTGCCCGGCAACGGCACCATTCCGGCCGTGTACTCCAAGCGCCTGCAGCTGGCAAAGCACGCCGGTATGGCCATCATGGATATGGTCAAGAAGGGCATCACCGCCCGTCAGATCATCAACGAGCGCTCCATCCGGAATGCGCTGACCTGTGATATGGCCCTTGGCTGCTCCACCAACACCGTGCTGCACCTGCTGGCCATCGCCTACGAGGCCGGTGTGCCCATCGACCTGAAGCTCTTCAACGAGATCAGCGCCAAGACCCCCAACCTGTGCCATCTGGCACCGGCCGGCCCCACCCATATGCCGGATCTGTACGCCGCCGGCGGCATCCCCGCCGTGCAGGCCGAGCTGGCCAAGAAGGGCCTGCTGGATCTGGATGTACCCACCGTCACCGGCAAGACCCTGGGCGAGAACATCCAGGGTGCCCACATCCTGAACGACAAGGCCATCCGTCCCATCGACAACCCCTACTCTCAGACCGGCGGTCTGCAGATCCTGTGGGGCAACATTGCACCGGACGGCTGTGTGGTCAAGCGCAGCGCTGTGGCGCCTGAGATGCAGCAGCACTCCGGCCCGGCTCGCGTGTTCAACAGCGAGGAGACCGCCATTGCGGCCATCTACGCAGGCCAGATCGTCCCGGGCGACGTGGTGGTCATCCGCTACGAAGGCCCCAAGGGCGGCCCCGGTATGCGTGAGATGCTGAACCCCACCTCCGCTCTGGCCGGTATGAAGCTGGACAAGACCGTGGCCCTGATCACCGACGGCCGCTTCTCCGGCGCAAGCCGCGGTGCAGCCATTGGTCATGTCAGCCCGGAGGCTGCTTCCGGCGGCCCCATCGGCCTGGTGGAAGAGGGCGATATCATCAACATCGATATCCCCAACGCCAAGATCACGCTGGAGGTCAGCGATGAGGTCCTGGCCGAGCGTAAGGCCAAGTATGTCGCGCCCGAACCCAACGTCAAGACCGGCTGGCTGAGCCGCTATGCACGCATGGTCACCAGTGCAAACCTGGGCGCTGTGCTGAAGTAATCCCTGAGACAAAGAAAGACCTGCCATGCTGCATGGCAGGTCTTTTTGTATTTGAGGGGAGGGTCAGCTGAACAGGCTCTTTGTGTTGTGCATATACACCGAAAGCACCAGGCCGACGCAGATATACAGCATCAGCACCGAGCTGCCGCCGGCGGAATAGAACGGCAGCGTAACGCCGATGACCGGCAGCAGGCGGAGGTTCATGCCCACGTTCACGGCGATCTGCGCCATCAGGGCACCGCCGATGCCGGCGCAGATGTAGCTGCCCAGCAGGTCCTCGCTGCGTGCCCCGGTGGCAAAGGTCTTGACCACCAGCGCGAACAGCACGCCCAGCACCACGCAGCAGCCCACGAACCCGGCAGAGTTGCCGATCCAGCTCAGAATGAAGTCGTTGTGGGCGTTGGGCACGCTGTAGTACCGGCCGCCGAACAATCCGTTGCCGAAAATGCCGCCGGAACCGATGGCGATCTCGCCGCGCTGCTGCTGGTAGATGATGTTCTTCCAGACGGCTTCGCTGGGTGCCCAGCCGGTGGTGTTTTCCGGATCCACCACGGCCAGGATGCGGTACCACTGGTAGCCCTTGCCGATCTTGTCGCTGAAGAAGGCGAATGCCACAGCGATGGCGGCACCGGCCGCAGCACCGGCCCCAAGAATGTACTTCCAGCTCAGGCCGGCGGCAAACATCATGGAGCAGCCGATGATGCCGTAGATGATGGCCGTACCGTCATCGCCCTGCACATGGATGATGGCGATGGGCACCAGCAGATGGAGCAGCAGCTTGGCCAGCTCCTTCGGCTCATTGATGCGGCTGCGCACATTGTTCAGGTGCATGGCAAAGGTCAGGATGAAACTGATCTTTGCCAGCTCGGTGGGCTGGAAGGTAAAGCCGGCCAGCTTGTACCAGGAGTAGTTGTCGGTGTCGCCGGCGTTGTAGCCGATGGTCAGCGGGCCGATGGTCACGTTGCGGATGAACAGGGTGGGCAGCACCAGGCCCCAGGTCAGGGCTACGTGCACCGGCCATACCTTGACCAGACTGCGGTAATCGACGCAGGAGAGCAGCAGCGCGATGCAGAGGCCCAGCACAGCCGCGCCCGCCTGCACCAGCGCCCGGCGGTAATCGCCGATGCCGGTGATCTGGCCGGTCACCGCGTCGGTGGCAAAGCCGCTGCCCTGCTTGGCTGCCCAGGAGGACAGCGCCAGAACGGCCATGGTGCTGCTGAAGATGCACAGCAGCAGATAAATTTTGTCGGTTCGTTTAAAATATTGTCGAATGCTTTCCAATCAAGCACCGCCTTTCTCACAGATGCGCACCGGTTTTGCCGCTGCAGCGGACAATACGACACCGATGCATCCTTATTATACACGGTCGGTGTGTCCTTTGCAATGTGCCGGGTGTGACGGGTTTGTAAAATCCGCCCCGGGTGCTTGACAAAGGGCAGGGGACACTCTAAAATGGACACAGGGCAAGGCCTTTTCCCGGCAGATCGCTGTCCGGAAAAGAGCGCGGGACTTCCGCTGAGGCCCCTTGAAGGATGGGAAAACAACATGATGAATCATTGGAAAGATCGGCTGCTGTCGGGGGTATGCGCAGTGGTGCTGCTGGTGACCGCCGCAGTTCCGGCTGCTTACGCGCAGGAACCCGCAAACACGGAGACCGTGCAGGCACTGAGCGCTTCGGACGTGAAGGAGATGCAGCAGGCGGATGCCGTCGTCACCGCGCTGACCGACAGCACCGAATTTGCAGAGATGTCGGTGGAGCAGCGCACGGACGCCGCACAGACCCGGCTGGAGGCACTGGTCAAACAGGGACTGGTGCAGAAGGGGTCCGTTTATCGGGACGAAGAAAACGGCATGGTCAGCTTTGCCTATGCCTGCGGCGTCTGGGGCGGCATCCTGCTGGAAGACCCGGAGGAAGCGGAGCCTGCGGATCTGCAGACGGAACCTGCGGAGGAAGAGGAAGCGGCCCTTGCTGCTGAAAACGGCACCTACGGCAATGCGGTGATCTACTACGCCTTTGACAACACCGCGAACAGCAGCCGCTACCCAAATTACGCTTACATGCAGAACTACTGGACCTCGGTGGGGCTGGACACCAAGCTGGACACCACCGTGACCGTTTCCGATCTCCGCCGGATGGGCGATTATGACCTGTGCGTACTGAGCACCCATGGCGCCTATTATACCTATGAATATGGTTGGCTCCAGAAGAAGGAGGCCACCGAACCGGTGCTGCTGCTGACCGAGGAGTCCACCTTCTGGAATGATCTGCGCTACGGCATGGATCTGCTGGGGCACCGGGTCATCAAGGTGAACGGTGCCTATGCAGTGACACCGGGCTTCTTTGCCGCGAACTACCGCAAAGGCTCCCTGAACGATACGATCATTCTGTCGGAGACCTGCGAATTCTACGGCAAGAGCGGCCACCTGGACAAGTCCATTGCCGAAGCGCTGGTGAATGCCGGTGCCGAAGCGGTGGTGGGCTATGTGAACAATGTGTACTCGGTGTACTCCCGCAGCATGATGTGGGCGATGGTCAACCGGATGCTGGAGGGCGATACCGTGGGCGAAGCCATGGCGTTTGCACTGGATCAGTTCGGCGAGGATGACATCGTCTGGTACAATGCGCAGGGCGGACGCCGGCCGCACGCAGTGGCGTCCTTCCCCATCATCACGGGCGAAGCGGATGCAAGGCTCAAGGCACTGGGCGGACAGCAGAGCATCCGGGCCGTGCAGGAAGCCGCCTGAGCAAAGCGGGCATTGCGCTTTTGCAAAAATTATACTATACTAGGGGACGGCAGAACTCTGCCGTCTCTTTTACTATCAGAATGAGGGAATTCTTCATGTCAGAATACATCACCCATTCCCGCGCCGAGACTGTGGCGCTGGGCAGACGCATGGCCGCAGTGCTGCAGCCGGGCGCGCTGGTATGCTTCACCGGCGGGCTGGGCGCGGGCAAGACTGCCTTTACCGAGGGCCTGGCCGAGGGCCTGGGCTGCACCGATCCGGTGAGCAGCCCCACCTTTGCCATCGTCAATTACTACCGCGGCCCGAAGCCGCTGGCGCACTTTGACCTGTACCGCATCTCCACCGAGAACGATCTGTGCGCCGCCGGATTTTACGATTATCTGGATCAGGGGGCCATTGTGGCCACGGAGTGGAGCGAGAACTTCGCGGAGCTGCTGGCTCTGGAAAATCCGATCCGGGTCCACATTGAGCGGGTGGATGAAAATACCCGGAAAATCAGCATCGAGGGGGTCAAGGTATGAACATTCTGGCCGTGGATACGGCGGGCAAAACCGCCGGTGTGGCGCTGCTGCAGGATGACCGCCTGCTGTACGAGTGCTATCTGGATGCGGGCATGACCCACAGCGAGACCCTGATGCCGATGATCGATACCTGCCTGAAGCTGTGCGGCATGACCTGCGCGGACATCGACCTTTACGGCGTGAATGCAGGCCCGGGCAGCTTTACCGGTCTGCGCATCGGTCTGGCAGCGGTCAAGGGTCTGGCGTTCCCCCGGGAGACGCTGTGCGCCCCGGTCTCGACGCTGGAAGCGCTGGCCGCCGCCCATACCGGCGAGGGCACGGTGCTCTGCGCACTGGATGCCCGGCGGGCACAGGTGTACAGTGCCGCTTTTGATCTGGCCACCCACGAACGCCTGCTGGAAGATGACGCCCGGGCGGTGGCCGATCTGGCCGATTTTGTAGAAAATTGCAAAAAGCCCCTGTTTTTTGTTGGTGATGGGGCTTCTCTGTGCTATAATAAATACGGCAGTGTGCCGGGCGTGCTGGAAACGCCCCCGGCGCTGCGGGGCGGACAGGCCGGTGCTGTGGCGCTGGTTGCAAAGCGGATGGCAGAAGCCGGACAGGCTGTCCTGCCGGAAGCGTTGCTGCCGGACTACCACCGCCTGAGCCAGGCGGAGCGGGAACGCGCCGAACGCCTTGCCGCCGAAGCCGCTGCCCGGAAAGAAACTGTCTGATCTGTGCATTACAGGGAAAGGATCCACTTCATGGCAAAACCGATCGCATTGGCCGCCGATCATGGCGGATTTGAACTGAAAGAAGCTGTCAAGGCCCATCTGACCGAGCTGGGGCTGGAGTTCGTCGACTACGGCACCCACAGCACCGACAGCGTGGATTACCCGGACATGGCCCTGCCTGCCTGCGACGCCGTGGTGAGCGGCGCGTGCAGCAAGGCGCTGCTGTTCTGCGGCACCGGCGTGGGCATCAGCATGGCGGCCAACAAGGTCAAGGGCATCCGTGCCTGCTGCTGCTCCGACAGCTTCAGCTGTGAGTATACCCGCCGCCACAACGATGCCAACGCCCTGTGCCTGGGCGGCCGCGTGGTGGGGGCTGGTCTGGCCTGCCAGCTGGTGGACATCTTCCTGAACACCGAATACGAGGGCGGACGTCATCAGCGCCGCATCGATAAGCTGACCGCCATCGAGAACCGGTAAGACAAAACCCTCTCAGGCACGGCTTGCGCCGTGCCAGCTCTCCCGATGGGCGAGCGTTTGGAGCAAAAACGGAAAGGGCTGTCTTTTCATAGAAGGGGCACGCTGCCGTTCGAAGAAAAAAGCTCTCCCTTTCGGGAGAGCTGGCTGCGAGCAAAGCGAGCAGACTGAGAGGGTTATAATTTTTGTACCCGATAGAGCTATCTATTTGAAATAAGGAGCGTGTTTTTATGACCCCGATGATCGTTGAGCATCCGCTGCTGCAGCACAAGCTGAGCATTCTGCGCAACAAGCAGACTGGCACCAAGGAGTTCCGTGACCTCGTTGGCGAGATCGCGACCCTGCTGTGCTACGAGGCTACCCGTGACCTGCCTCTGGAAGAGGTAGAGATCGAGACCCCCATCACCATGGCAAAGACCAAGGTGCTGGCAGGCCGCAAGCTGGCTCTGGTGCCCATCCTGCGCGCCGGTATGGGCATGCTGGACGGTATGCTGACCCTGCTGCCCGCCGCAAAGGTCGGCTTCATCGGCCTGTACCGTGACGAGGAGACCCTGCAGCCCGTGGAGTACTTCTGCAAGCTGCCCCAGGACATCGACGAGCGCGACGTTCTGGTCCTGGACCCGATGCTGGCAACCGGCGGCAGCGCTATTGACGCCATCACCCAGATCAAGAAGCACGGTGCAAAGCGCATCAAGTTCATTGGCCTGATCGCCGCTCCGGAAGGCATCAAGGCTCTGCACGAGGCACATCCCGATGTGGACATCTACATTGGCGCACAGGACGATCACCTGAACGAGAACGGCTACATCGTTCCCGGTCTGGGCGATGCTGGCGACCGCATCTACGGCACCAAGTAAGATTTTCCTTCAACACAGAAAGAGCAGGAACGGCAAACGTTCCTGCTCTTTTTTGATGCAAAAAACGAGAAACGACGGTGGTCGTTCCTCGTTGAGCTATTTGAAAAAATCAGATCTCTGCCAGAATGGCGTCGCCCATGGCGGTGCAGCCCAGGCAGGTGCAGCCCTCGCTCATGTTGTCGGCGGTGCGCAGGCCCTTGTCCAGCACCTTGTTCACGGCATTCTCGATGGCATCGGCCTCCTCGGTCATGCCGAAGGAGTAGCGCAGCATCATGGCAGCGGACAGGATGCAGGCGGTGGGGTTTACGATGTCCTTGCCGGCGATGTCGGGGGCAGAACCGTGGATCGGCTCATACAGGCCGCGGGTGCCGTCGCCCAGCGAAGAGGACGGGATCATGCCGATGGAGCCGGTGATCATGGAAGCTTCATCGGACAGAATGTCGCCGAACATATTCTCGGTGACAATGACATCGAACTGGGCCGGGTTCTTCACGATCTGCATGGCGCAGTTGTCCACGAACATCTCGCTGTATTCCACGTCCGGGTACTCAGCCTGCAGGCGGTGCATCACACTGCGCCACAGACGGCTGGTGTCCAGCACGTTGGCCTTGTCCACGCAGCACAGCTTCTTGCGGCGCTTCTGGGCGGTCTCAAAGCCGATGCGGCCAATGCGCTCGATCTCGTGCTCGGAGTAGGGCATGGAGTCGACGGCCTGCTTCTCGCCGTTTTCCAGGGTGTGAGTCTCATGATTGCCGAAGTACACGCCGCCGATCAGCTCCCGCACGATGATAAAGTCGATGCCCTGGGCCACGATCTCGGGCTTCAGGGGGCTGGCCGGAGCCAGCTGGGGCCAGATCTTGGCCGGGCGGTTGTTGGAGTACAGGCCCATGCCGGCGCGCAGGCGCAGCAGGCCCTTTTCGGGGCGCTGCTCACCGGGCAGACCTTCCCATTTGGGACCGCCCACGGCACCCAGCAGCACGCTGTCAGCGGCCAGACACTTGTCCAGCTCGTGCTGGGGCAGCGGGTCGCCGTATTTGTCGATGGCCTCGCCGCCCATGGCAGCGTCGGTGTAGTGGAAGGTGTGGCCGTACGTTTCGGCCACCTTATCGAGGACGCGGATCGTCTGCTTGACGATCTCCGGGCTGGAGCAGTCGCCCCAGATGACAGCAATGTTCTTTTCCATGGGTTTGTTCTCCTTATTGTCAGCTGGCTCGCCCTCTCCGTCATAGCTTGCGCTGTGCCACCTCTCCCAAAGGGAGAGGCCTTGGCAGAACCAGAAACTTTATCTTCTCGCCAGAGGCTCCCACTTTGGGGGAGCTGTCACCGAAGGTGACTGAGAGGGCGAGGACGCTTGCCTTACTCTTACTGCTTCGCCTTGATCGACTTCATCAACCCGCCGGCGGAGATGATCTCCTGGATGAACGGCGGGAACGGCTCGGCGTGGAACACCTTGCCGTTGGTCTCGTCGGTGATGACGCCGGTGTCAAAGTCCACGCGCACGGTGTCGCCGGCGTTGATGGCGTCCACGGCCTCCGGGCACTCCATGATGGGCAGGCCGATGTTGATGCTGTTGCGGTAGAAGATGCGGGCAAAGCTCTTGGCAATGACCACCGAGATGCCGGCGGTCTTGATGCACAGGGGGGCGTGCTCACGGGAGGAACCGCAGCCGAAGTTCCAGCCGCCCACCATGATGTCACCGTCCTTCACGTTCTTGACAAAGTCCTTGTCGATGTCCTCCATGCAGTGGCTGGCCAGTTCCTTGGCGTCCTGGGTGTTCAGGTGGCGGGCCGGGATGATGACATCGGTGTCCACGTTATCCGGGTATTTGAAAACAGAACCTTTTGCGTTCATTGTTGTGCTCCTTTCCGATCAGACCGTGCGGGGGTCGGTGATGCAGCCGGTCAGTGCGCTGGCGGCGGCGGTGGCGGGAGAGGCCAGATAGACCTCGCTCTTCACATGGCCCATGCGGCCCACGAAGTTGCGGTTGGTGGTGGAGACACAGCGTTCGCCCTCGGCCAGAATGCCCATGTAGCCGCCCAGGCAGGGGCCGCAGGTGGGGGTGGACACGATGCAGCCGGCATCGATAAAGGCAGTGGTCCAGCCGCGCAGGATGCACTCCTTGTATACGGCCATGGTGGCGGGAATGATGATGCCGCGCACGCCCTTGGCGATGTGCTTGCCCTTCAGCACGTTGTAAGCGGCTTCCATGTCCTCCAGACGGCCATTGGTGCAGCTGCCGATGACCACCTGATCGATCTTGATGTCCTTGCCCTCGCTGGCCAGGTGGGTGTTCTCGGGCAGGTGCGGATAGCTCACGGTGGGCTCCAGCTTGGAAAGGTCGATCTCAATGGTCTTTTCGTACTCGGCATCCGGGTCGGCTTCGTAGTACACCGGCTCGCGCTGGCTGCGGCCCTTGAGATAAGCCTTGGTCACCTCGTCCACCGGGAAGATGCCGTTCTTGGCACCGGCCTCGATGGCCATGTTGCAGATGCACAGGCGGTCGTCCATGGTCAGGGAGGCAACGCCGGGGCCGGTGAACTCCATGGACTTGTACAGCGCACCGTCCACGCCGATCATGCCGATGATGTGCAGGATCAGGTCCTTGCCGGACACGCGGGGGCCAAACTTGCCCTTGAGCACAAACTTGATGGCAGAGGGAACTTTGAACCATGCCATGCCGGTGGCCATGCCGGCGGCCATATCGGTGGAGCCGACGCCGGTGGAGAAAGCCCCCAGTGCACCGTAGGTGCAGGTGTGGCTGTCCGCACCGATGACGCAGTCACCGGCGGTCACGATGCCTTTTTCGGGCAGCAGGGCGTGCTCAATGCCCATCTGGCCCACATCGTAGAAGTTGAGGATGTCGTATTTGTTGGCAAACTCGCGGCACTGCTTGGACTGGGTGGCACTCTTGATGTCCTTGTTGGGCACAAAGTGGTCCAGCACGATGGCGATGTGCTCTTTGTCGAACACGGAGTTGAAACCGGCGCGCTCAAACTCGTTGATGGCGACGGGGGTGGTGATGTCGTTGCCCAGCACGATGTCCAGCTTTGCGTTGATGAGCTGGCCTGCCTTGACCTCGGCAAGTCCGGCGTGTGCGGCAAGGATCTTCTGCGTCAGGGTCATTCCCATGGTGGTACTCTCCTTTTAAAAAAGCCTTTTTACTTATTATTGATCGCGCTTACCAGTGCCTTGACACCGGCCACGATGATATCCGTGTCAGTACCGGCACCCCAGGTGACGGTGCCGTCGCCCCAGGTCAGGCCCACATAGGAGGCCGCACGGGAGGTGGAGCCCTCGTCCAGGCTGTGCTCGGAGTAGTTCTCCAGATGGAACTCCATGCCGGTGGCGCTCTGGATGGCGTTGGCCACGGCGTCCAGACGGCCGTTGCCCACCGAGGTGACCACCTTGCGCTGGCCGTTCAGGTCCAGCGTGACCGTGGCGGTGATGCCGTTGACCTGAGCAAAGTGTGCCTCGATGACATTGAGGGGCTTGCGGCGGTTGAGGAAGGTGTCCTCGAAGATGTGCAGCACCTCTCCGGCACTCAGTTCCTTGTGGTTGTGGTCGGACACGCTCTTGACCTTGTAGCCCAGAGCCTCGCGCATCTTCGGGGGCAGGTTGTAGCCGTAGTTCTGCTCCAGCACGAAGCCGATGCCGCCCTTGCCGCTCTGGCTGTTGATGCGGATGACGTCGGCGTCGTAGGTGCGGCCGATGTCGTGGGGATCCACCGGGATGTAGGGGCAGGTCCAGCGGTGCTCTCCGTGCTCCTTGCGGTAGGCCATGCCCTTGGCAATGGCGTCCTGGTGGCTGCCGGAGAAGGCAGCGAACACCAGCTGACCGGCGTAGGGGGTGCGCTCGTAGATGTGCATCCGGGTCATGCGCTCATAGGTGGCGCAGATCTCCGGCATATTGGAGAAGTCCAGCCTCGGGTCCACGCCGTGGCTGTACATATTCATGGCCAGGGTCACGGCGTCCACATTGCCGGTGCGCTCGCCATTGCCGAACAGGCAGCACTCCACGCGCTGGGCACCGGCCAGCACGGCCAGCTCGGCGCAGGCCACACCGGTGCCGCGGTCGTTGTGGGGGTGGGTGGAGATGATGACGCTGTCGCGGTATTTCAGGTGCTTGTCGCAGTACTCGATCTGGTTGGCGTAGACGTGGGGCATACTCATTTCCACGGTGACCGGCAGGTTGATGATCATCGGGCGGTCCGGGGTGGGCTGCATGATGTCCAGCACGGCGTTGCACACGTCCACAGCGTAGTCCACTTCGGTGCCGGTGAAGCTCTCGGGGCTGTACTCAAACAGGAAATTGCCCTCGTATTCCTCGCTCAGCTGCTTGACCAGTTTGGCACCGTCGGTGGCGATCTTCTTGATCTCTTCCTTGCTCTTGTGGAACACCTGCTCACGCTGGGCCACCGAGGTGGAGTTGTAGAAGTGGATGACCGCACGGGGGGCACCCTTGACGGCCTCGAAGGTCTTGCGGATGATGTGGTCACGGCACTGGGTCAGCACCTGCACGGTGACGTCGGCGGGGATCATGTCCTTCTCGATCAGGGTGCGCAGGAACTCGTATTCGGTCTCACTGGCGGCCGGGAAGCCGACTTCGATCTCCTTGAAGCCGATCTTCACCAGCATCTGGAAGAACTCCAGCTTTTCTTCCAGGCTCATGGGCACGATCAGGGCCTGGTTGCCGTCGCGCAGGTCTACGCTGCACCAGGCCGGGGCCTTTTCAATGTGGTCTTTCTTCACCCAGCTGTCATAGCCTGCGGGGACCGGGTAGTAACCCGGAGCGTACTTGGTAGCGTCCATCATCGTTTTGTCCTCCTGATACTTCTTACACTTTTTTGTACAAGAAAAGGCTCCCGTCTTTCAAGGCGAAAACCTTGAGAGACGAGAGCCTGTAAGTTTTATCACAGGGCACCCGTGGTACCACTCTCTTTGCTGCACCTTTTGTGGATGCAGCCACTTTGCACGATCGGCCCTTTGCGGCGAATCGCTGCCCCGGTAACGGTGGGCATCCGTCAGAACCTACTGTCTGTTCAGCTCTGCCGCTCAGGGGCCAGTAACCGAGACCCTCTGCACCCGCCTTGCACCACCCGGCGGCTCTCTGCACACAGAAGAAGATCGTTTTTTCCCCGTCAACGCATTTGCACTTTGTAGAAAGTGGGTCCATTTTATCATGTCTGCCAGAAACTGTCAAGAAGAAATCTTCATAACAAAGATGAAAAAAATTCACAATAATACCGGGAAAATCATGCAGGATTGAGGGAGATGCCGGGCTTTCTTTGTTAAGAAACTGCGAAGTTTTTGGAAACATGGCCTCAAACCGCTGTCCCCTTGTGCCGGGGTGTGCTATACTGATGCCGACATCCGGGCTCTGCTGCATCAGCAGGCCCATTCTTATAAGGAGGAATCCCCATGAAAGAGGTCAAGCCTTCCAAAAAGCCCTTGGCCATTTACTACGCCATCGTGCTGTTGGTGCTGCTGGTGCTGAACCTGGTGCTGGTGCCCTGGCTCACAGAGCGTCAGGTCAAGGAGGTGGACTATGGCACCTTTATGAGCATGACCCAGCAGCAGAACATCGGCAAGGTGGACATCCAGTCCAACCAGATCGTGTTCACCGATAAAGAAGAAAAGCAGATCTACAAAACCGGCCTGATGAACGACCCGGGCCTGACCCAGCGTCTCTACGATGCCGGGGCCCAGTTCTCCAGTGAGATCGTGGAGCAGGGCTCTCCGGTGTTGAGCTTTTTGATCTGGTTTGCCCTGCCCATCCTGCTGTTCAGCTTCGTCGGCAACCAGATGAACAAAAAACTCATGGAAAAGGCAGGGGGCGGCCCCGGTGCCATGATGTTCGGCGGCGCGGGCAAGTCCAACGCCAAGGTGTATGTGCAGTCCACCCACGGCATCCGGTTCGCGGATGTGGCCGGTGAGGACGAAGCCAAGGAGAATTTGCAGGAGATCGTCAACTATCTGCACGACCCCAAGCAGTATGAAGAGATCGGTGCGTCCATGCCCAAGGGCATTCTGCTGGTCGGCCCTCCGGGCACCGGCAAGACCATGCTGGCCAAGGCAGTGGCCGGTGAGTCCAATGTGCCGTTTTTCTCCATTTCTGGTTCGGAGTTCGTGGAGATGTTCGTGGGCATGGGTGCTTCCAAGGTGCGCGACCTGTTCAAGCAGGCCAAGGAAAAGGCTCCCTGCATCGTATTCATTGATGAAATTGATGCCATCGGCCAGAAGCGCAACAGCGGCAGCATCGGCGGCAACGACGAGCGCGAGCAGACCCTGAACCAGCTGCTGACCGAGATGGACGGCTTTGAGGGCAACACCGGTGTCATCATTCTGGCGGCCACCAACCGCCCGGATTCGCTGGATCCGGCCCTGACCCGGCCCGGCCGCTTTGACCGCCGGGTGCCCGTGGAGCTGCCCGACCTGAAGGGCCGCGAAGAGATCCTGAAAGTGCACGCCAAGAAGGTCGCTATGGCCCCGGGTGTGGACTTCAACACGGTGGCCCGCATGGCGTCCGGCGCGTCCGGTGCAGAACTGGCCAACATCGTCAACGAAGCCGCCCTGCGGGCGGTGCGTGCAGGCCGCAAGAGCGTGACCCAGGCCGACCTGGAAGAGAGCATTGAGGTGGTCATTGCAGGCTACCAGAAGAAAAACTCCATCCTGACAGATCAGGAAAAGTGCATCGTGGCCTACCACGAGATCGGCCACGCCCTGGTGGCAGCCAAGCAGTCCCACTCGGCTCCGGTGCAGAAGATCACCATCATTCCCCGCACCTCCGGTGCCCTGGGCTACACCATGCAGGTGGACGAGGGCAACCACTACCTGATGAACCAGACGGAGCTGGAAAACAAGATCGCCACCTTTACCGGAGGCCGTGCCGCCGAGGAGCTGGTGTTCCACTCTGTTACCACCGGAGCCTCCAACGACATCGAGCAGGCCACCAAGCTGGCCCGGGCCATGATCACCCGGTACGGCATGAGCCAGGACTTTGACATGGTGGCCCTGGAAACGGTGAACAACCAGTACCTGGGAGGGGACACCTCCCTGGCCTGCTCTGCTCAGACCCAGCGGGAGATCGACCAGAAGGTGGTGGAGCTGGTAAAGGCTCAGCACGCCAAGGCCCTGCAGATCCTTACCGAGAACCGGGACAAGCTGGACCAGCTGGCCAAGTTCCTCTACGAAAAGGAGACCATCACCGGGGAGGAATTTATGGCCATCCTGAACGGAGAAGAAAAAACTGAATAATTTTTTGCATTCCCTGCAATAATCCAGCCGCCGCATCCGTTTACAAGACAGATACGGCGGTTCTGGTTCAGAGCCCCGCAGAAAAAACCATGGTTGATAGAACATAAAAACACAGCCGGATTCCGGCTGCAAAAACAGGAGGATTTTTCCATGAAACTGCTGAATCATAAATTTGCCCGTACCCTGGCTGCCGCTGCGGTGGCTGCCTGTGCCGTTGCCATGCTCAGTGTAGGCGCATTTGCTGCCGACGTGGCCATTGGTGAAAAGGACCCCACCTACGGCGGCTATGGCGCACCGGAAGGTCCTGCCATCCAGGGCAACATCATGCTCATCAGTGCCGACGGCGATGTGGCCGTTGGCGAAAAGGACCCCACCTACGGCGGCTATGGCGCACCGGAAGGCCCTGCCATCCAGGGCAACATCATGCTCATTGGTGCCGACGGTGCTGAGAGCGACACCCTGAAGCTGAACTACAGCGTCAAGGGCCTGTTTGGCCGCCAGGTGCTGTATACTGCCCGGCAGAACGGCACTGTGCTGACCCTGGATGTGCCTGCCAGCGTGGCGACCTTCCGCTGCACCATGGAGGACCTGACCACCATGATGAACAACGGCGTCAACACCCTGGTGTTCAAGACCGAAAAGACCTCCACCACTCTGAACCTGAGCCTGCTGACGGAGGGCTATGATGCCGACGCCAAGGTCAGCCTGCGCCAGTGCGGCAGCACCGTCCGCCTCAGCGTCAATGGCCGGGGCCGCCGGGATCTGCTGATCGGCCGCTGAGCCCCAGCCCCCTGCATTCCATAAGCATCCAAAAGCTCCCACTGCTGTTGCGGTGGGAGCTTTTCTGTTAAGTTTTTGAAAATTTGCCCGGCAGAGGGTGCAACCTTTGCCGGGTTGTGTTATAGTTAAGGTGGATAAAATTACATGGTTGCAAAGGAGAAAACGCCATGGATCATTTTGTGGAGTTTGAGGACGTCTGCAAATATTACCAGACCGGAAGTGTGAAGATCGCCGCCGCCGACCACATGAATTTTTATGTGGACAAGGGGGAATTCTGCATCATCGTAGGCCCCTCCGGTGCCGGCAAGACCACCTTGCTGAACATTCTGGGCGGCATGGACAGCTGCGATGAGGGTCATGTCTGGCTGGACGGCCGGGACGTGAGCCGCTTTTCGGAGCGGGAACTGACCACCTACCGCCGCTATGATGTGGGGTTCGTGTTCCAGTTCTACAATCTGGTGCAGAACCTGACCGCGCTGGAAAATGTGGAGCTGGCCAGCGAGATCTGCCGGGACCCCCTGGACCCGGCCCAGACCCTGACCAGTGTGGGCCTGGGGGAGCGGCTGAACAACTTCCCGGCGCAGCTGTCCGGCGGCGAGCAGCAGCGGGTGTCCATTGCTCGTGCTCTGGCCAAAAACCCCAAGCTCCTGTTGTGCGACGAGCCCACCGGTGCCCTGGACTACAAGACCGGCAAACAGGTGCTGGGGCTTTTGCAGGAGACCTGCCGCAAGACCGGACGCACCGTCATCGTGATCACCCATAACACGGCCCTGACCGCCATGGCCGACCGTGTCATTCAGGTACGCAGTGGGCAGATCGTGTCCAACAAGGTCAACGAGCACCCGGTGCCGGTGGAAGAAATTGAGTGGTGAGTGCAGTGCAAAAAAGTTATCGCAAAAATATCCTCCGGGAGATGAAGGGCAACACCAGCCGCATGGTGTCGCTGTTTGGCATCGTGGCCCTGGGGGTCATGATGCTGACAGGCCTCATGAGCATTGCCCCCAGTATGCGGAGCGCAGCCCAAAAATATTATGTGCAGCAAAATGTGTTTGACCTCCGGGTGCTGTCCACCCTGGGCCTTTCAGACCAGGACATTGCCGCCATTGCCGCCACTCCCGGGGTGGAGGCTGTGATGCCGGTAAAGACCCTGGACCTGGAGGCCAACTGGCAGGGCCAGGAGGAGAGCATTGTGGTGCAGCTGCAAGCCCTTCAGCAGGACTCGGCAGCAGATACCGACGCCAACATGAACCGTCTGGTGCTGCGCTCTGGCCGGATGCCCCAGGCCGCCGACGAGTGCGTGGTCCATGTAATGGGCTACCAGGCCGAGATCACTGAGGGCACCGTGCTGACCCTGCCCGATGATACAGAGGGGACAAAATACAAAAAATATACCGTTGTGGGCACCGTGCAGGACCCGCAGCACATCTCCACAGATAAGGAGAGCAGCACTGCCGGTACCGGCCAGCTGAACTACATCGTGTTCGTGCCGGACGGAGATCTGACCACGGATTACTACACGACCTGTTATATCAAGGCGGAAAATGCCGATCGGTATGACAATTATTCGGACGAATACCAGGCCGCCGTGGATGCCGTGGCTGACCGACTGGAAGCCATCAGCGCCGCACAGTGCGTGCAGCGCCGGGCAGAGCTGATCGACACCGCCAACAAAAAGCTGGATGACGCCAAGCAGACCTACAACGAGAAAAAGGCCGAGGCGGAACAGCAGTTTGCAGACGCGGAACGCCAGCTGGCGGACGCCCAGAAGCAGCTGGACGATGCCAAAGCCCAGCTGGAGGCGGGTGAGACCGAACTTGCCGCCCAGAAAGAAGCCCTGCCCGACACGATGCAGAGCGGCGCAGACCAGCTGGTGGACGGCCAGGAGCAGGTGCTGGAATTCGAGGATCAATTGCAGCAGATCGAATTGCTGGTCAACCTGAAAAAAGTGGCGGACCCGCTGCTGGACTATGCGCAGGCCGCGCTGGACAACGCCCAGAAAGCCCTGGATGAAGCTGAGCCGGAGGACGAAGATTATGTGGAACTGCGGGATGCGCTGAACAAAGCGCAGAACGCCTATGACAACATCAAGAATCAACTGCAGGGCTATCAGGATCAGCTGGATGCCGGCAAAAAGCAGATGTACGCCAACGGCCTCATTTCTTCGCCGAACCTGAGCAACGACCAGTTGGTGACCGAGGCAAAGGCCGCTCTGCGCAAGCTGAAGGTGCAGCTCCTCAACGGACAATTGCAGCTGAGCACCGGCACCGCCACCGCCTACAGCCAGTTTGAAGCCGCCCGCGCCAAGCTGGACGCCGGTTGGGAGGAGTACAACGCCGGGCAGGAAAAGCTGGATGCTTCCCGCAAGGAATACGAGACCCAGAAAGCGGATGCCGAGCAGCAGCTGGCCGACGGACAGCAGCAGATCAACGACGCCGAGGAGCAGGTGAGCAAGATCAAAAAGGGCGAGTGGTATGTGCTGGACCGCAACAGCACCCTGAGCTTTGTGACCTTTGAGCAGTATGCCGACCGGATGGCGGCCATTGCCCGGGTGTTCCCGGTGTTCTTCTTCCTGGTGGCGGCCCTGGTGGCCACCACCACCATGACTCGTATGGTGGACGAGAACCGTCTCCAGATGGGCACCCTGAAGGCCCTGGGCTACTCCAACGCCAGCATTGCAGGCAAATACCTGTTCTACGCCATGACCGCCAGCGTGCTGGGCAGCATAGCTGGCATGGTGGTGGGCTTCGTGGTGTTCCCCAGCATCATCTGGTACGCCTATCAGCTGATCTTCAGCCTGCCCACCTTTACCCTACGGTTCTACCCGGGCATGGCAGCAGCCAGCATGGCCATCAGTGCCGCCGTCATCGGCCTGGCTACCTGGAGTGCCTGCCGCTCCAGCCTGAAGGAAAAAAGTGCAGCACTGCTGCTGCCCCGGGCTCCCGTGGCAGGCAAGCGCATCTTCTTGGAGTACATCACCCCGCTGTGGAAGCGCATGAGCTTCTCCCAGAAGACCACCGCCCGCAACCTGTTCCGGTATAAGAAGCGCTTCTTCATGACCGTGCTGGGCGTGGCAGGCTGTACGGCACTGCTGCTCATCGGCTTCGGCCTCCAGGACTCCCTGCTGCCCATCGTCACCAAGCAGTCCACAGAGCTGTCCCACAACGACCTGACAGTCACCCTCAGCGACCCTGCCGCCTTTACAGTGGAAAAGGGCCTGACGGATGCCCTGGAGGGAGGCCAGGTGGAGAACTGGGCAGCGGTGTACAGCAAGTCTGTGACCATCTACAATGCCGACGGAGAAAGTGCCGAGGTCAGCGTGGTGGGAGCCCAGACCGACAGCCAGCTGAGCCGCTATGTGACCTTCCGCACCCGGCAGGGCCACAAGGCCATCCCCTTTGAAAAGGACAGTGTGATCCTGACGGAAAAGACCGCCCTGAACCTGGGGATGGAGCCGGGAGACTCCATCTGGGTGGAAAACCCTGACGGAGAACGGGTGGAGATGACCCTGACCGGCGTGACGGAGAACTATATGTTCACCCGGCTGTATCTGTCCAATGCCCAGCTGCAGACCCTGCTGGGCACCCAGGATATCCCCTGGAACACGGTGTACGCCCAGACCCGCTGCGACAGTGCTGCCGACCGCAACACCATGCGTGAGACCCTGCTGGCCTGCAACTACGTGACCGGAGTTTCCTTTACGGAGGATGCCACCTCCATGTTCGACAACCTCATCGTGAGCCTGAACTCGGTGGTGGTGCTGATCATCGTGTGTGCTGGGGCCCTGGCGGCGGTGGTGCTGTATAACCTGATCAGCGTGAACCTGGCGGAGCGCAAAAAGGAGCTGGCCACCATCAAGGTGCTGGGCTTCTACGATAAGGAAGTGTACCGCTACATCTTCCGGGAGATCGACCTGCTGGCCCTCATGGGCTCTTGCGTGGGCCTGCTGCTGGGCATCCCGCTGCATCAGTTCATCATCCGCACCGTGGAAATGGACCAGCTCATGTTCATCCGCACCATTGCCCCCCGCAGTTACCTGCTCAGTGTGGCGTTGACCATGCTGTTTACCCTCGTGGTCTGCTTTGGAATGCGGCGGCACGTCAGGCGCATCAGCATGGTGGAAAGCATGAAGGCACCGGAGTAAAGAAAATTTGCCGCACTTCATAAAAGCTTCATAAAAGCACCATAATTTCGCCGAAATTATCTGGTATTATAAAGCCACCGGGACGTGGAGCCGCAACCACTCCCCGGGAACATGATTCCTCCTTTTCTAAAACCAAATACCGCAAACAAGAACCCCGCACAGCTGCCCGGAACGGCTGTGCGGGGCTTTCTTTTTTTGCGGGAAAATGGTGCGCAGGGAAAAGGACAACAAAAAAGCTCTCCTTTTGGGGAGAGCTTCCAGGTCTTCACTGTGCGGGTAATACCTGCAGTCCCTGCGCGTCGGCGGCGATGGCGTCCGCCTGGGTCTGGGTCAGCTTTTTGCACTGGACCATCCGCTTCAGCACCACCTGGGTGCGCTTGTAGGCCAGGTCCGGGCTGCTGTTGGGGGAGTAGGCCGAGGGCGCGTTGGGCAGGCCTGCCAGCATTACGGCTTCCGCGTCGGTGAGCTGCAGAGGCGTTTTGCCGAAGTAGCCCTGCGCGGCCTCCCCGATGCCGTAGTAGCCGCTGCCGAAGTAGATGGTGTTGACGTACATCTCAAAGATCTGCTCTTTGTTGTACTGCTTCTCGATGGCCAGCGCCGCGAACATCTCGGCGGCCTTGCGGGCCATGTGCTTTTCCTGGGTGAAGAGTGCGTTTTTGGCCAGCTGCTGGGTAAGGGTGCTGCCGCCCTCGGCAAAGCTGCCGCTGCGCAGATCGGCCAGCAGTGCCCGGAAGATGGACGCAGGGTCCACGCCGTGGTGATGCACAAAGCGTGCGTCTTCGGTGGAGATCACCGCGTTGACGTAGATCTGGGGCAGTTCTTTATAGGAGACAAAGTTGGGCCGGGCGGAAATGGTCTCGTACAGCGTTTCAATGGGAACGCTCTGGATGGCGCTCTCGTAGAGCTTGCGGCCTTCCAGGGCAAAATAGCCGCCGACCGCGACCAAGGCCAGCAGCAACAGCAGCAGGAGCGTGAGCAGCAGCTGCTTGAGAAAACGGAAAAAGGTTCGCATGATTTGGCTCCTTTCCGGGGCGAATGGGAAAAATCGAACGACAGTATCATACCGGATTTGCAAGGAATTTGCAAGGTGCAGCGCTTTTTCAGTATAAAACAAAAAGTTTGCCGTTTTGTGACCGGCGCATGAATTTCCGCCGCAGGGGAGGGCAATGGGCCGGGGGACAGCCTTATTTTACCGGAAATACCTTAATAAAAACGCAAGAAGCGCTTAATCTGCGCCTAAATTTGCCCAGAACCGGGAAGAGAAAAATAAAAGAGTCCGACTCTTATCCGGAATGCACAAGCCGGACGGCAAAAAATGGGCAGAATCTCATGCACAAAATGCAATTTGCAAAAAACTGGAATTAACCTATTGACAAACTGGGTAAGAGGGGATATAATGCAAACATCAAATCCACCAGACAAGTAGGGAAATGAGAGGCCTGCTGGGTAGAGGATTGGGAAAGTAACGGGAAAGGAGGGCACGAAAATGGAGCTGATTTGGAAGAACCTGCTGCACGCGAATTTCCGCTGTGGGCGAATGTGTGGGGACCGGGCAGATTTGCTGGCTGTGAACCGTGCGTTGCCCTCCGGTGCGCGAATGTGTACCCGAATGTGATGCAGACACAGAAAACCATGCATTGTATGCCCGGTGCGCTGTCGAGATGAGACGCATCGGGATTTTTTGTATCAGGAAAATATACTAAAAGTAGAAAATAGAGAGAGGTATACTACTATGTCTAACTATAAATTCGAGACTCTGCAGCTGCACGTTGGCCAGGAGCAGGCCGATCCCGCCACCGATTCCCGCGCAGTGCCCATCTACCAGACCACTTCTTATGTGTTCCGCAACAGCCAGCACGCCGCAGACCGCTTCGGTCTGGCCGACGCCGGCAACATCTACGGCCGTCTGACCAACTCCACCCAGGACGTCTTCGAGAAGCGCATTGCGGCCCTGGAGGGCGGCGTGGCCGCTCTGGCCACCGCTTCCGGTGCTGCTGCCATCACCTACACCATCGAGGCACTGGCACAGGCCGGTGACCATATCGTGGCCCAGAAGACCATCTACGGCGGCAGCTACAACCTGCTGGAGCACACCCTGACCCAGTTCGGCGTCACCACCACCTTCGTGGACGCCCACAACCTGGAAGAGGTGGAGAACGCCATCCAGCCCAACACCAAGGCCGTCTACCTGGAGACCCTGGGCAACCCCAACAGCGACATCCCCGACATTGACGCCATCGCAGCCATCGCCCACAAGCATGGCCTGCCGCTGGTCATCGATAACACCTTCGGCACCCCGTACCTGATCCGTCCCATCGAGCACGGTGCAGACATCGTGGTTCACTCCGCTACCAAGTTCATCGGCGGCCACGGCACCACCCTGGGCGGCATCATCGTGGACAGCGGCAAGTTCGACTGGAAGGCAAGCGGCAAGTACGGCAACATTGCAGACCCCAACCCGAGCTACCACGGCGTGTCCTTCGCCGATGTAGCCGGCCCCGCTGCTTTCGTCACCTACATCCGCGCCATCCTGCTGCGTGACACCGGCGCGACCATCTCTCCGTTCAACGCGTTCCTGCTGCTGCAGGGCACCGAGACCCTGAGCCTGCGCATCGAGCGCCATGTGGAGAACACCAAGAAGGTCGTGGAGTTCCTGGCCAACCATCCGCAGGTCGAGAAGGTCAACCACCCCTCTCTGCCGGATCACCCGGACCACGCCCTGTACGAGAAGTACTTCCCCAACGGCGGTGCTTCCATCTTCACCTTCAACATCAAGGGCGGCCGTGAGGAAGCCTTTAAGTTTATCGACAACCTGAAGGTCTTCTCTCTGCTGGCCAACGTGGCTGACGTGAAGAGCCTGGTCATCCACCCGGCTTCCACCACCCACAGCCAGCTGACCGACGCCGAGCTGGCCGAGCAGCAGATCTACCAGAACACCATCCGCCTGTCCATCGGCACCGAGCACATCGACGACATCATTGCCGACCTGGAAGCCGGTTTTGCAGCCGTCCGCGGCGAATAAAAAGCGCTGTCCGTCCCCCAGATCCCGACAGCCTGAACATGCGATTGCCTCCTATCCATAAACTCTTCTTGTAGACCGATTCCAAAACACACAAGGCCCCCGCTGGGTTATCCCGGCGGGGGCCTTGTGCTGTTATAGCAAAAGTTTATAAAAGAAAAACGTCCGTGTATTTCGACACAGACGTTCTTTTGGTGGGCGCGGGGTGGATGCCGCGAGCCGCGCTGCTAAAAACAGCCCAGTGGGCTGTTTTTGCGCCGTCTTCAGCGCCGTCGCCGCAGCTGTTCGAATCCACCCTTGGAGCACTTTGCAAAGTCTCTGTAAAACAGAAACTCCAGCATCACGAAGATGCTGGAGTTCTTGGTGGGCGCGGGTGGATATCGCGAGCCGCGCATCTAAAAAAGCCCCACTGGGGCTTTTTTGCCAGCCGGACTGTACGGC
>CAKSZS010000017.1 GCA_934525845.1 uncultured Faecalibacterium sp.
GTCGTGCTGTGGTTCCTGCAGGGCTTCGGCTTCGAGAACGGTGTCTTCGGCATGGTCGAGGATCAGGACAACTCCGTCCTGGCAGCCATCGCCACCAAGATCGCATGGATCTTCGCTCCTCTGGGCTTCGGCAACTGGCGTGCAACCGTTGCTTCCGTGTCCGGCCTGATCGCCAAGGAGAACGTTGTTGGTACCTTCGGCGTTCTGTATCACTTCGGCGGCGAGCTGTCTGAGAACGGCGACGAGATCTGGGCCGCTGTGGCACAGGATTACACCGCGCTGTCTGCTTACGCCTTCATGATCTTCAACCTGCTGTGCGCTCCCTGCTTCGCTGCAATGGGTGCCATCAAGCGTGAGATGAACAACGGCAAGTGGACCGCCATCGCCATTGGTTATATGTGCGCTCTGGCTTACTGTGCTGCTCTGGTCGTGTACCAGATCGGCGGCCTGATCACTGGCGAGATCGGCTTCAACTTCTTCACCATCGTGGCTGCAGTCGTTCTGGTTGCGTTCATCTACCTGCTGGTCCGTCCCAACAAGTACGTTGGCGACAACGAGGTCAAGATCGACGTTTCCAAGATCAAGTAAAAAAAGCCTGACGCTGAAAGGGTGTGTTTTGTATGATGGAATTTCTCGCCGCGAACTTTAACCTGCCTACCATCATCGTGGGTGCGATCGTGTTTGGCGGTGTGGGCTGGATCACATGGCACTCCCACAAGCATGGCGGCGGCTGTGGTGGATGCGGAGACGGCGGCTGCAATGGAGATTGCGGCGGCTGCGGCGGATGCCACTGATCGTTGAATTGAAATCCGCAAAGGGCGCGGGCTGGAGATTTCGGCTCGCGCCCTTTTTTCAGAAACAAAAAGTTAGCTTTGGATAACATTGGAAAAATCAAGAGAAAAGAGCGTGATCGAAATGGAACTGACGTCGGCGCATCTGCGTTATCTGCTGGCGATCTACGAGGTCTCGCGCACCCATCTGGACATCAGCTCCCGCAGCATTGCGGAAAAGCTGGGGGTCACCAAGCCGTCTGTGGTGCGCATCATGAATCTGCTGATGGATCGCGGCATGATCGTCAAGGAACACTATGGCAAGATCTATATGACCGACCGGGGCATCTGGGTGGCCAAACAGGTGGATCAGGAACTGGAAACGATCCTGAGCCACTTTCCGCCGGTGAGCGGGGAACTGACGGAGGAGGAAAAGTTTGCGGCAGCACTGGCCATGACCAGTGCCCTGCCGGAACGGATCTTTACCGGAGAATACGATCGTCTGTTCGGTGCGGATGCGGACAAGACAGAAATGGAGAAACGCAGTGATCAATAAAAAACTGCTGTCCTTTGACCGGGGCGCTCTGCGCTATGTAGGGGCGAATGTGGCGTTCCAGTGGCTGGGAATGCTGTGCAATGTGATCTTTGTCCGGGCCATTGCCCGGCTGCTGGGGGCAGTCTTTGCCGGCACCCTGACCGGCGCAGCCCTGCGGCAGGATCTGGTGCTCTGTCTGGGCACGGTGCCCCTGCGCTTTGCTTTTACCATGCTGGCGTCCAGTATGAGCGACCAGGCGTCCAAGGACGTCAAGCGCACCCTGCGCAGCAGCATTTATGCCAAGCTGACCCGTCTGGGGGCCAACTACACCGAGACGGTGGCCACCAGTGAGGTGGTCATGCTGGCCAGCGAGGGCGTGGAGCAGATCGACACCTATTTTGCAAAGTACCTGCCCCAGCTGTTCTACAGCCTGCTGGCCCCGGTCACCCTGTTCGTGCTGCTGGTGGGCGTGCACGCCCGGTCGGCCATCATCCTGCTGTGCTGTGTGCCGCTGATTCCCATGTCCATCGTGGCGGTGCAGAAGTTTGCCAAGAAGCTGCTGAACAAATACTGGGGCGAGTATACCACCCTGGGCGACAGCTTTCTGGAGAACATCCAGGGCCTGACCACCCTGAAGATCTACCAGGCCGACGGCTGGAAGCACGAGCAGATGAACGCCCAGGCCGAGCGTTTCCGCAAGATCACCATGAAGGTGCTGACCATGCAGCTGAACTCGGTGACCCTGATGGATTTGATGGCCTACGGCGGTGCCGGTCTGGGCATCATCAGCGCCGTGTCCGCCTTTGCGGCGGGCCAGCTGAGCCTGACAGCAACGTTGACCATCGTGCTGCTGGCGGCGGATTTCTTCCTGCCGCTGCGGCTGCTGGGCAGCTATTTCCACATCGCCATGAACGGCGCGGCCTCGGCGGAGAAGATCTTCAAGCTGCTGGCCGCCGACGAGCCGACCGATGGTCAGCAGACCGTCCCGGCGGATACCACCCTCCAGCTGGACCAGGTGACTTTCGGGTACGAGAAGGACCGCACCATCCTGCACGGTGTGTCCCTGACCATTCCGCAGGGCAGTTTTGTGTCCCTGGTGGGTGAATCCGGCTGCGGCAAGAGCACCATTGCGGCGCTGCTGTCCGGCAGCCGCACCGGATATACCGGCAGCGTGACGCTGGGCGGCGTGCCGGTGGAGCAGCTGCAGCAGGCCCAGCGCCTGCGCACCCTGACCGTGGTGCCCCATAATGCCACTATCTTCAAGGGCACTGTGGAAGCCAACCTGCGTATGGCCAAGCCTGAGGCTTCGGAAGCGGACCTCTGGGCGGCGCTGGAGCAGGTGAATCTGGCGGACTTCTGCCGCAGCCAGGAGGGCCTGCAGACTGCTCTGCATGAGGGCGGCAGCAACCTGTCCGGCGGGCAGCGCCAGCGTCTGGCCATGGCCCGTGCCCTGCTGCACGATACCCCCATCTACCTGTTCGACGAAGCCACTTCCAACGTGGATGCAGAGAGCGAGAACGACATCATGGAGGCCATCAAGAGCCTGGCCGGGAAGAAGACGGTCATCCTCATCTCTCACCGCCTGGCCAACGTGGTGGACAGCGACTGCATCTATGTGCTGGACAAGGGCCGCATCGTCGAGCAGGGTATCCATGCCGCCCTGCTGAAGCAGCAGGGCGCCTACAGCCGCCTGTACACGGCACAGAAACAGCTGGAAACGCTGGGAGAGGAGGACGCCTGATATGAACGAATCCAAGCATCGCAGTCCCTTCGCCATCGTGGCACGGCTCATCGTGCTGGTCAAGCCCATGCTGCCCATCATGCTGGCGGCCATCGTCATGGGCGTGGCGGGGCATTTCTGCGCCACCTTCATCACCATCTTCGGCGGCTTTGGCATCCTGACCGCAGCCGGTCTGCCCAGCCCCCTCGGGACGGTGAGCACTGCCTTTGTCTGCATTCTGCTCTTTGCCCTGCTGCGCGGCGTTCTGCGCTACGCGGAGCAGGCTTCCAACCACTATATCGCCTTCAAGCTGCTGGCCCTCATCCGGGATAAGGTCTTTGGCGCTCTGCGCCGCCTGACCCCGGCCAAGCTGGAAGGCCGGGACCGCGGCGACCTGATCTCCCTGATCACCGCCGACATCGAGGCGCTGGAAGTATTCTATGCCCACACCATTTCGCCCATCTGCATTGCCGCCATCTGTGTCATCGGCATGACCTGCTTTGTGGGCAGTTACCACATTCTGCCCGCTCTGGTACTGCTGGCCGGTTACCTGCTGGTGGGCGTGGCCCTGCCCATCTGGAGCGCCAAGCGGGGCGACCGGGTGGCCCGGGAGTACCGCCAGACTCTGGCCGACACCAACAGCTATGTGCTGGAAAGCCTGCGCGGCCTGCGGGATACGCTGCAGTACCAGGATACCGATGCCCGCGCTGCCGGTATCACGGCCCACAGCGAGGCGCTGGGCGAAAAGCAGAAGGCCCTGAAGTACCGGGAGGGCATCACGGTGGCCGTGACCAATACCCTGATCCTGCTCACCGTGCTGTGCGTTCTGGGCGTCAGCCTGCACCTGTACCAGACCGGGGAATTGGGTGCCGAGGGCGTGCTCATCTGCACCCTGTCTGCCCTCAGCTCCTTCGGCCCGGTGGTGGCGCTGGCAAACCTCGGTGCCAGTTTGACCCAGGTGTTCGCCAGCGCAGACCGTGTGCTGGACCTGTTGGACGAAGAGCCGGTGACCGCCGACGTGACCGACGGCACCCACACCGCCTTTGCCGGAGCGGAAGCCCGGAACGTCAGCTTCTCCTACGCCGACGAAGAGGTGCTGCATGATCTGAGCCTGACCATTCCGGAAAAGAAGATCGTGGGCATCACAGGCCGCTCCGGCAGCGGCAAGTCCACCTTCCTGCGGCTGCTCATGCGCTTCTGGGATGTGAACAGCGGCAGCATCCGCTTCGGCGATGAGGACATCCGCCGGGTCAACACTGCCGCCCTGCGTGCCCAGGAAAGCCTGGTGACCCAGGAAACGGAACTGTTCGACGATACCATCGAGAACAACATCCGCATCGCCAAGCGGGACGCCACCCACGAGGAAGTGGAAGCCGCCTGCAGGAAAGCCGCACTGGACGGCTTCATCCGCAGCCTGCCCAAGGGCTATGACACCCCGGTGGGTGAGCTGGGCGGGGCACTGTCCGGCGGCGAGCGGCAACGCATCGGCGTGGCCCGTGCCTTCCTGCACGATGCGCCCTTCCTGCTGCTGGACGAACCGACCTCCAACCTGGACAGCCTGAACGAGGGCGTGATCCTCAAGGCGGTCCGGGCGGAGTGCAAAGATAAGACGGTGCTGCTGGTCTCCCACCGCAAGTCCACCATGGCGGCCGCCGATGTGACCTACTCCGTGGAAAGCGGACGGCTGAGCTGAATCAACCAACAAAAAATGACCTGTCTCACAGGAGACAGGTCATTTTCTATGTCCGGGAAATGCTTCAGCGCAGATTTTTGATGATCTGACGGCCAATGTAGCGGTGACCGGCCACGGTGGGGTGGCCGTCGTTGGCGGTGCGGGTGCAGGGAATGGCCACATAGGTCAGGTCATATTTTGCGGCCAGATTCTTGGCAAAGTTATTCAGCTTGCGGAAGTGGCTGGACCAGCTGGACATCAGGGGCACCGGGTTGTTGTAGCCCAGGATCATGATCTGGCAGTCCGGGTTCAGCTCCCGGATGTCCTTGACGATGCGCTCCAGATCTGCAGTGGTCTGGGCGTAGGTCTGGCTGCAGATCTGCCCCATCCCGGAGGTCAGCAGGTTCATGACGGCACGGAATTCAGCAGGGGTCAGGGTCAGCTGCTTCAGACCGTCCATAAACATCTGGAAGTTGTCCGGGGTCAGGTTGCGGAACAGACCGGCCACCATGCCGTTGGCCAGCTTCTCACTCTTCCAGTTGGTGGCTTCGCCCAGCGCCACGATGGTGCGGATCAGGGCGTCGTTGGCACCCACCTGCAGGGTGATGAGGTCGGCCTGAGGAATGTACTCCTGCAGTTCCGGCACCGAGGTGTACTGCACGCCGGAATACTGGTTCATGGCGGGCATGGCCCCGGTCTCGATCAGATCGGCCAGATCATTGGTCATCACGGCGGGCAGGCCCAGGTTGATGGCGTGGTCACGGTCCAGCCCCAGTTTGTCGGCCACATAGCCCACAAAGCAGGAGGAGTCGTATCCCTTGTAATTGCCGGTCATGTCGTAGCCGTTCTGCACCAGCTTGTACTGCAGGCCGTCCAGGCCCACGCCGGCAGTGACGCTGTCGCCGATGGCAACGTAGGTGAATTTGTGGTCTGCCCCTTTGGTCGTGTCCGTGCTGTGCTCGGTGATGAGCTGGTCGGATACCTGCTCAGTCAGGGCGGTGATATCGGCGGTGTCTGCCGCAAAGGCCGGAACGGCCATAGTCAGCAGCAGTCCGGCCGACAGCAGCAAGCTTGCAATGCGTTTGAGTTTCATTGTTTCTTTCCCTCTTTTCGGATGGCGCGGTGCGCCGGATGGAGTGCTTGTCTTCATGATAAAAAAACAGGATGGAAATGTCAATTGACAAAACGTGGAAATTCGCAGGCCAATGTTGTCCAAAAACTCTGAACAATTTTTAAGAGAACGAAAAAATGCGCACAAACGAGAAAAGTCCCGTCCAAAGACGGGGCTTTTTTGACGAAGAGGGTGAAAATCAGTCCTTCACAGCTTTGAGGATCTGGCGGGCGATGTACTTGTGACCGCACACCGTGGGGTGACCGTCGTTGGCAATGGAGGTATAGGGGATGGACACATAGTCTGCGCCATACTGCTGGGCCAGGGCCTTGACGGAGCGGTTCAGCAGGCGGAAGTGTCTGCCGTAGGTGGGCAGGAAGGGCAGGGGGTTGTAGTACCCCACCAGAATGATCTGGGCGTCGGGGTTCAGGGCTCTCAGCTCCTGGAGGATCTGTTCCACGTTGGCCACGGTCTGGCCCCGGGTCTGGTCACAGATCTCCTCCATGCCGGAATCCAGCAGCTTCAGGGCAGCCTTCAGCTCCTCCGGGGTCAGGTCCAGGTTTTCCAGGCCCTTTCTCAGGGTCTGGAGGGTCTGGAGATTCATCTCTCGCATGGTGCCCGTCAGCAGGGGAATCAGCAGCTTGGTGGCCTTGCCGTTGGTGGCTCTGCCCATGGCACCCATGAGCTGGATCACGGTGTCGTTGGAGCCGATGAGCAGGGTGATCAGGTCAGCGTCTGCCAGCTCCTGCCGCAGGGTGGGCAGGTCGTAGTAGGCGGAACCGGAGGCGGTGGAGCCGGTCCTGACCAGGTCCAGGATGTTGCTGCTCATGGCAGCAGGCATCCCGTAGTTCACGGCATGGTCCCGGTCCAGGCCCAGGGCGTCGGCCACCCGGGCCACATAGCAGTCTTTGGAGTAATCATGGTAGTTTTCCTGCACATCATAGCTCTTGGCGGTGCTGGAAAAGTGGGTGTCCTTCAGGCCCACGCCGGTGGTGATGCTGTCGCCCAGGGCCACATAGGTATAAGCGTGCCCGTCCTCCGCAAAGGCGGGCACAGCCAGCAGCACCAGCATGGCGGCTGCCAGCAGCAGGCTGAGAATGCGTTTTTTCATGAGAATCCTCCTTTTAAGTCCGGAAACATTTTTTCAACGTTTCTTCTATGATAAAAAGAGCGGCAAGGAATGTCAAGGCCCATTTTCCGGAATGTGTCGGGAAATACAAAAAAACGGTCGTGCACAAAGGCACGGCCGTAAAAAGCAGGATCAGTAGTCGTGGGAGGTGATCTTTTCCTCCAGCTTGCGGTAGTCCACCTTACCGATGGGGGTCAGCGGCAGCTCATCGAGGAACTTGTAGCCCACGGGCTGGACGTACTCCGGCAGCTCTTCTTTGCAGATCTGCTGCAGCTCCCGCACGATCTGACGCTTTTTGTGGTCAGCAGCGGGGTCCAGCACGACATACACAAAGGGCAGGCGGCCCTGCACATGGTCCTTATCGGTGCAGCCCACCACCGAGCACTGCTGCACGGCGGGGTGGCGGCTGATGACGTTCTCGATCATGGAAGGGAACACCTTGAAGCCATCGTGGCGGATGATCATCCGCTTGATGCGGGAGTCCAGGAACACAAAGCCGTCCTCGTCCATATAGCCAAGGTCGCCGGTGTGCACCCAGATCCTGCCGTCCGGATGTTTGTGCATGACGGCAGCGGTCTCGGCAGGCTTGCCGTAGTAGCCCTTCATGATGGCAGGGCCAGAGATGCAGAGCTCACCGCGCTCGCCGATGGGAAGCTCGGTGTCGGTACCGGGCTCAAACACCGACACAAGGGTGTTCACCAGCGGGATGCCCACACTGCCCACCTTGTTGGCAAGGCCGGAAGCAGCGGTGGCAGCAGAAGAAACCTCGGTCATGCCGTAGCCCTTGGCCAGGCCGTACTCCACGCCGTGAGCGGCCAGGAAGTCGTTCACGCTCTGCTCGGCACCCACCGTGATGGCGTCGCCGCCGGCAGCATAGTTGCGGATGAAGGACAGATCCTTGTTCTTCAGCAGCAGCGAAGAGGCCATCTGCTGGTAGTGGGCCGGCACGCCGAACATGTGCTCCGGCTTGTACTTCCAGATCAGGGCACCCAGCTTTGCAGGGTCCAGATTGGGGATGATGATCACGGTAAGGCCCAGCACCAGCGGCAGGTGCACGCCGCAGGCGTAGCCATAGGCAATGAACGGGGGCATGATGTTCATCAGCTTCTGGCCGCGGCGGAACAGCTTTTCGTAAGCACCGAACTGCTGTGCGATGGAGTTGAAGTCCACATCGGTCAGCATGACGCCCTTGGGCGAGCCGGTGGTGCCGCCGGTGTGCACCACCACGCAGGTGTGGTCCGGGTCGTAAGGCTCGGCACCGGTGTCTTTGCCCTCACCGGCGGCAATGAAATCCTTCCAGCGGATCACGTTGGAAGAATAGCGGTTCTTGTCGGGAGTGGACAGCTTGTAGCCCACGGCCAGATGCAGCGGCAGGGAGTCGGCGGGGGACACCACCAGCACCCGTTCCACGTTGGTGCGCTTGGCAGCCTGCTGGCAGCGGTCGTAGACCACGTTCAGGCAGATGAGCAGGTGGGAGTCCACCTCGGTGATGTAATCGTGGATGCCCTCAGCACTATAGCGCGGGTCCACCAGATTCAGGGAGGCACCGATCATGTCGGCAGCATAGAACGCATAGATGACCTCCGGGGTCATCACGCTGACCACGGTGGCAATGTCGCCTTTTTTCATGCCGATGGCACGGAAGGCCGCCGCCGTCTTTTTGACGTTGACGATGAGGTCGGCATAAGTGATCTTGCGGCCGTAATAGGTGATGGCGGTCTCGGTCAAGTGCGTTTTGTTCTGGCGGCAGACGTACTCGAAGGCGCTGCATTCGGGCGGCGTCTGATCGAAGAACTTGGGGTCATAGTATTTGAGCCACGGCTTTGCAGCGGAAGCAAAGACCGGCTCCTGCGGTGCAGTCGTCATAAAATCAGACCTTTCTTCTCTCTTTTTTCTTCTCTTCAAAAACACCGGCAGGCTTGCCGTGGGAGGAAGCTGCCGGTGTGCAGTTGAATCGGTCAAGGGGCGATTCTTCCCCATCTGTATTGTAGTGGACAGAGGGCAGGATGTCAATAAACATTCTTTAATCAATGTGAAACAGAAGCCGAAAACGAGAAGCTGAAAACGGCCTTTTCAGGAGCCGGACAGCCACTGCTCCGCTTCGGCGGCGCTGCACAGCACCCAGTGCTTCGGGCGCAGTTCCCGCCACTGGGGGGCTTCGGTGCGGTAATCGTGCATGGCGGGGTCGTACACCAGCAGCGTTTTCTGCCGTTCCCGGCGGGGATCCGGCATGGGGATGGCGGACAGCAGACTGCGGGTGTAGGGGTGCAGGGCGTGGGCCACCAGCTCTTCGGCGTCGGCCAGCTCCACGATGCGGCCCTTGCGGATGACCGCGATACGGTCTGAAATGTAGCGCATCACCGAAAGATCGTGGGCGATGAACAGATAGGTGATGCCGCGCTCCTTCTGCAGATGGCGCAGCAGGTTGAGCACCTGGGCACGAATGGACATATCCAGTGCGCTGATGGGTTCATCCGCCACGATGAATTCCGGTTCCACGATGAGCGCCCGGGCAATGCCGATGCGCTGGCGCTGGCCGCCAGAGAATTCGTGGGGGAAACGGGAGGCAAATTCCGGCAGCAGGCCCACGTCCAGCAAAGCCTGTCGCACTTTTTCTTCCCGCTGGGCGGCGGTGAGGTCGGGCCGGACGTTCTGCAGGCCCTCCCCCACGATGTAGCTCACCTTGGCGCGCTCGTTCAGCGAGGCCTGCGGGTCCTGAAAGATCATCTGGATCTCCTGGGTGATCTTCCGGTCCAGCGTGCGGGAAATTTTACCGTTGATCTTCTGCCCCTTGTACAAGATCTCACCGCCGGAGGTGGGCAGGATGCGCAGGATGGCCCGGCCGATGGTGGTCTTGCCGGAGCCGGACTCGCCCACCAGACCAAAGGTCTCGCCCTTGTAGATCTGGAAATTGGCGTTCTGTACGGCGGCAAAGGCCTTGCGGCCGGCACCGTAGGTGATGTCCAGATGGTTGACTTCCAGAAGGACTTCTGGCGTTGTTTGGTTCTCTGCCATCTTACAGTCCCTCCTTCTGCAGGTGTTTCACCGCGGCGGGCGGTTCGATGCGGGGCGCCCGGGGGTCCAGCAGCCAGGTCTTGGCCTTGTGGGTGGGCGATACTTCAAAATAGGGCGGGCGCCGGACGAAATCGATCTTCAGCGCCTGCGGATTGCGGGGCGCAAAGGCGTCACCCCGGATCTCCGCAAAGAGGTTCGGCGGGGTGCCCACGATGTTGAACAGGTCCTCGTCCTTCACGCCCATCTGCGGCATACTGGACAGCAAAGCCCAGGTGTAGGGATGGCGGGGGTCATAGTAGATCTCGTCGGCGGTGCCGATCTCTACGATGTCGCCGGCGTACATCACCGCCACCCGGTCGGCCAGGTTGGCCACCACGCCCAGGTCGTGGGTGATCATCACAATGGTCAGATGATACTTGGCCCGCAGGTCCCGGAGCAATTGCAAGATCTGGGCCTGAATCGTCACATCCAGGGCGGTGGTGGGTTCGTCGCAGATCAGAATCTTCGGGCTGCAGGCCACCGCAATGGCGATGACCACGCGCTGGCGCATCCCGCCGGAGAACTCGTGGGGGTACTGCTTGAATCGCATTTCCGGGTCCGGGATGCCCACGTCCCGCAGGTATTCCAGCGTTCTGGCTTTGGCGGCAGCACCCTTCAGCCCCTGATGCAGGACAACGGCTTCCTGGATCTGTTCCCCGATGGTTTTCAGCGGGTTCAGGCTGGTCATGGGGTCCTGCAGGATCATGGCGATCTCCCGGCCCCGGATGCGCAGCCAGTCCTTTTCGGTGTGCAGGGCGGACAGACGCACCGGCTGACCGTCATCGGTGCCGTAGTAGTCGATGGTGCCGTCGGTGATGGAGCCGTTGGCGTCCAGCAGGCCCATGAAGCTCTTGGTGAAGACGCTCTTGCCGGAACCGCTTTCGCCTACCACGGCCAGTACCTCGCCGGGGTAGAGGTCCAGATCGATGCCCCGGATGGCGTGGAGCACTTTTCCACGCAGATGGAACCGGATGTGGAGATCCCGCACGGAGAGGATGGGTTTGGTTGGTTCCATGGTGACCTCCTTACTGCAGATGGTTCTTCGGGTCGGCGGCGTCCGAGAAGGCGCTGCCGATGAGGTAGAATGCGATGGTGACAAAGCTTAAAATCAGGGTGGGGTAGAGCAGCTGATACCGAAGACCGGCCTGCATCATCACCTTGCGGCCATCGTTGACCAGGTTGCCCAGGGAGGGCGTTTCCACCGACAGGCCCAAGCCGATGTAGGTGATGAAGACCTCGTTACCGATGGCTTCCGGAATGGTCAGCGCCATACGGAGCATGATGACCGAAACGAGATAGGGCAGCAGGTTGCGCAGAACGATGCGGAAGGTGGGGGTGCCGATGCAGCGGGACGCAACGTTGTAATCCCGGTCGCGGATGATGAGGATCTGGTTGCGGATGAACCGCGCCATTTCGATCCAGCCCTTGATGGACATCCCCAGGATCATGGTCCAGATGCTGGGGGTGGCCACATAGGAAATAAGGATCAGCACGATGGCGGTGGGAATGTTGTCAAAGATGTTGTACAGTTCGGTGAACACGAAGTCCAGCCCGCGTACATAGCCCCACAGCACCCCGGCGGTGATGCCCACCACGGCCTCCACCAGGGCCACGAAAAAGGCGATGGTCAGGCTGGTGCGTGCCCCGGCCCAGATGCGTGCCCACAGGTCCTGCCCGATGGAGTTGGAACCCCAGAGGAAGCCGTCCTGCCCGGGGGCAATGTTGCGGTACTGGATGCCGGTGGCAGGGTCCACGGCACAGAAATTGGGGTCGGCCTGCCCCGGCAGATGAGGCTGCACAAAGGCAAAGGCCACCACGGCAATCAGTGCGATGAGCAGCACCACCGCGAATCTGTTCCGGAAAAAGGCACGGAAGGTGCTGCCCCAGTAGCTGTAGTTGGAGCTGACCGTGGCTTCGGCCTGTTCGGCATGGAATCCGGCGGGGGTGAACAGTTCGTCCTCCGGCAGGTCGGCCCAGGCGGCGGGGCCGTCTTTCTGCAAGGTATTCAGCGTTTCTTCCAGCTGACGGGATCTTTCACGCTTGAGCATCAACGGTCACCTTCCTTTCGGCCAAAGCTGATGCGGGGATCGATGAGCACCATGAGCACATCGCCCAAGATCAGGCCGACGATGCCCACGCAGGCGTACAGCAGCACGATGCCCTGCACCATGGTGTTGTCGTGGCGCTGCACACAGGTGACCAGCAGGCCGCCCATGCCGGGGATGCTGTACAGGCTCTCGATGTAGATGGAACCCACCACCGTGTTGAGGAAGGCGGAAGGAATGTACTGCACCAGCGGCACCATGGCGTTGCGGAACACATGGTGCAGGGCGATGCTGGTCTCGCTCACGCCTTTGGCCCGGGCCAGCTTGACGTAATCCTTGTTGCTTTCGTCCACCATGTAGCGGCGCAGCCACATGGCATAAAAGGCCAGGTTCGCCAGGCTCATGCTGCACACCGGCAGTACCCAGTAGCGCCAGTCGGCGGCGTCAAACAGCAGGCCCACGCCCACCAGCGAGGTGCCGTACATCTGGATGTACAAAAAGTACACAGCAGCCGGCACGGCCTGAATGAGCACGATAAAGGCTGTGCCAAGTTTATCCGGCCAGCGGCCCTTATAGCGGCCCATGCAGAGACCCAGCGGGATGCCCAGCACCAGGCTGAGCAGCATGGCCAGCACACCCATCTGGATGGAAATGGGCAGCTTCTGGGCCAGAATCTGCGTCACAGGGGTGTTGACCTTGTAGATGTGGCTCACACCCAGGTCGCCGTGCAGGGCATCCTTCCAGAACCGCCCAATCTGCACCGGCAGCGGATCCAGCAGGCCCATGGACTGCAGGCCGGCCTGGATCTGTGCTTCGGTCATCTTTTCGTAGTTGGCAAAGTAGCCCTCCACCGGCATGAGCCGCAGCAGGCAGAACACCAGCGTCACGATGACGAACAGGGTCAGGATGGAACGCCCGATGCGCTTTGCGAGATATTGCACCATCTGCGGGCACCTCCCTTACCGCGCGTCACGGTTCTGGTTGTACTCGTCCATGGAAACGTAGTGATCCAGGATGTGCACGCCCTTCAGGCGGTTGGAGGACAGGCCGGTGGGGGCATACTGGCCTTCCCACAGGTTCAGGCGGGTGGCGATGTAGGGCGGAACCGGCATTCCCAGCGGAATGGCCAGTGCATTGGAAATAAGGAACGCTTCTGCGTTGGCAAAGGCTTCATAGCGGGCATCCAGATCTTCCGTGATGGCCTTGGCGTCCTCCACCAGCTTCATGTACTGCATGACCAGGTCGGCGGTCTCACCGGTGACGATGCCGTCTTCCACGCCGGTGCGCAGGAAGCTGTAGCAGGTGCCGCGGTCCCCGGCTTCCTGATAGAAGGGGTACACCTCGGTCTCGGGGTCGGAGTAGTCGGCACCCCAATAGTAGGACATCAGCTCATAAGCACCCACGCGGCGCACTGCGTTCAGGAAGTTGTCGGAAGGTCCCTGCGTGATGACGATGTTGATGAAGTCAAAGCCGTCGTTCAGCACGCCCTCCACCTGCTGCTTGAACACCTGACACTGCTTGTCCCAGTCCACCACGGCGGGGTTGTAGGGATACTGCACCTTGATGGGGAAGGCGGCCCCGGCGGCGGTCAGCTCGGTGACGGCGGCGTCGCGGTATTCCCGGGCCTTGGCTTCGTCAAAGAAGTCGGAAAGCCCGGCCAGACCGCCGCATTCGGTGTAGTCCACACCCTGGCTGTTGGCGCAGAAGGAGGGCGGCGTGATGGTGTGCAGTTTGTAGTTGTCGTAGCCCTCGGGCGCGGTGACGGCCAGGGTCACAGACGGATTGATGGCGTACAGGAACGCCTTGCGGAAGTTGGTGGAGTTGATGGCCTTGGCCCAGTTGTCCGGCTCGTACTGGGCGTCCACGCCGGTGACGTTCCAGTTGGAGAACTCGTGGGCGTAAGGCAGGAAGTTGAAAATGTAGAAGTAGCTCTTGCCGGTCTCGGGGCGCTCCATGGATACCATGTCCTTGGTGGTGTCATCGGCCAGCCAGCTGTCCAGAATGTCCGAACTGATGGTGGCCTGGTCGATCTCACCGCGCCGGACCATTTCCGGGCCGCTGATGAGTTCTTCCTGGTTGTAGATGTAGCGGATCGTGTCGATGTACACGCTGTCCTTGTCGTAGTTTTCGGGGTTCTTCTTCATGATCCAGCTTTCCAGCGGCACATACTCGGCCAGATAGAACGCACCGCAGCTGCAGGCGGTCTCGGCAGAGGTGCAGAACTGGTCGCCCATCTCTTCCAGCAAGGGACCGTAGGCCGGTTCGTAGGGAGCATAACTCAGCAGGCTGACAAAGCCCGGGAAGTCGAAGCACAGGGTGTAGGTCAGGGTGTGTTCGTCCACGGCCTTGACGCCCACGGCGTCAAAGTCCACGGGAGGATAGGCCGTGGTGCTGCCGTCCGGAGCAGCAGCGGTCACGGTGCCGTCGGAACCTAAGGTATAAGTGGTGCCATCCTCCGCTTTGGTGCCATTTTCGGCGCTGGACTTGTAGAATTGGTAGTTGAAATAGTCATCGGCACCGGCCACATAGGGGGTGACCAGACTGGCGGTGGCGGAAGCGTAGTCCGGGGTCAGCACATACTTCAGGGCGTCCACGAAGTCCTGCGCGGTGACTGGGCCGAGAACGACGCCGCTGCTGTCCACCCAGTTCTCATCCCGCAGATGGAAGGTCCAGGTCAGGGTGTCGGCGTCCCAGTCCCAGCTGGTGGCCAGCCCCTCGCGCAGTTTGCCGCGGCTGTCGTATTCTACCAGAGTGTCCACGCACTGGGTGCCGTGGTACAGGTCCGGATCGGCCGAGCAGATGAGGTAGTTCAGGGTGGCGGGCTGGCGGGAATACAGCACGGTGTAGGTGCTGCTGTCGGAACCGCCGGTGCTGCCGCCGCTGGACGAACCGCCGCCGCAGCCGCTGAGCAGCCCGGCTGCCGCCGTAGAGAGCACAGCGGCACTGCCGGCCTGCAGGAACTGACGGCGGGAAATGGAATGATTCATCATAAAGAGCCTTCTTTCTTTCAAGGTTCAACGCATGGCCCGTTGGACGACAGAACGCAAAAAAGAGGCAGCGGAACTTCATCCGTTGCCTCTTTGTAACAGCCCCTCCGCTCACAACGGGAACTTTAAGGCCAGTATAACATTGTTCCGGCGTGCCGTCAATCGTTTTCGCGAGGAAAGAAATTATGATAAAAAGCTGCTTTCCCGCACCCGCATCAGCCCCCTGCGGTGACAGCTCCCTCCGACTGGGGGAAGCCTTCCGTCGGTGCAGAAGGGGCAGCCGCTGCAGCGGCGGGGGCCAGCACGTCAGCAGCGGGAGCGGCAGCGTCCGGGGCTGCTTCCACAGGAGCAGCCGCCGTTTCAATGGCTTCGGCGTTTTCCGCTGCCGCCTTGGCCGCTTCCTCTGCGGCCTTTTTGGCTTCCCGCTCCTCCCGCAGCTTCTGCGCACGGGCGCGAGCTTCCTCCTGCCGCTGTTTGGTGCGCTTTTTGATGCGGCACACCGAGCACAGCCCCTCGACACTGCCGGGGGCGATGGGCTTGCCGCACTCGCTGCACAGGGTCTTGGTGCACTTGTGCACGCTCACCGGCCCCAGCGTGGTGAGCTGGCGCAGTTTCAGACCGTCCAGCCCCTGGTTGGAGCAGGCCGCGACACAGACTTCGCACTCGCTGCACTTCCACGGGGTGATCACCATGCGGGTCTGGCCGTCCGGCAGGTCTTCCAGCTTCAGCGCTCCGGCACGGCAGGCCTTTTCGCATTTGCCGCAGCCGAAGCATTTGTCGGTGAAATTGGGCAGGTAGTAGCCGTACTTCAGCGGGGTCTCATAGGCAGCCTTCAGCTGTTTGGTGCGCTGGTGCAGCAGCAGACGGAAGTCCACGCCGCTGTCTTCATCACTGCGCAGACCGGGCAGCATCTGCAGAAGCTTCTTGGTGCCGTTCCGGGAGCCGCTGCCCACCTGCTCAAACATCTCCCGGCGGGTCAGCTCCTTGACGTGATAGGGGGCTTCGTCCTGCTCGTAGGCCAGGGTGAAGCGGGCCTCGAACAGCGGCTGGCCGAAGAACTCCACCAGACGGGTCAGTTCCTTGCGCAGCTGCTCGGCACACAGGTCGTTCTCGCACTCGCCGCAGGGGGTCAGGTCCAGCACGATCTTTTTGTTCAGGGCCAGATAGGCCAGCGTCTCCCAGCTCAGGGCCGCGATGCAGACCCGCACCATGGAGTTCTTGCGGGTGGACTTTTCACAGCCGATCCAGATGGTGTCGTTGTCACTGTCAGCGGCAGCGGTGTCCCGCTGCACCTGCTCCGGGGAGGGAGAGATGCAGCCGCTGCGGCAGGCAGAGACGCACAGGCCGCATTCGATGCAGGGGTCCCAGTCCTTGACCAGATTGGGACGGGTGAAGATCTGGTCGCCATAGGGGCAGATGTCCTTGCACTCGGTGCAGGCCTTGCGGTGCGGGTGCAGGTTCCAGCACAGACGGCGGTTGATTTCCGGATGGGTGGTTTTCATGAGCGCATCCATCGCAGCTCTTGTAAAAAAGCCCATGGTCTTACTCCTTTTCCACAACAGAGGTGAGGTTTGCGTGATCGATCAGGAACTGCTGCACCTTGCGCTGGATGATGACCGCCGCCACAGCGTCCGGAGCCAGCACTCGGCGGATCTCGGCTTCCGGCGTGTCGTGCAGCTGGGCAAGATGGGCGTACTCGGCATCCACTTCCTCCGGATGCACCACGATCCGTTCCGCGTCCGCGATGGCGCGTACAGCCAGCGTGGCGCGCAGACGACGCTCGGCATCCTGGTAGAATTTGGCGTGCAGCTGTTCCGGGGTAGTGCGGTTGGTGCGGCAATACAGTTCCAGCGTGAGCTTGCTGCGCCGCAGCTTGTCTTCCAGCTGCTTCAGTTCCCGGTCAGCGCTCTGGTTCAGCAGATCGGCGGGAAGTTCTGCAGTCAGGTTGGCGCCGGCCATATCCAAAAGGGCAGCCCCGGCGATGCGGTCGGCATTGGCCTCATGACTGCGGCGCTTGGCGTCCCGGATGTCTGCTTTCAGGGCATCCAGGGAGGCAAAGCCGCAGCGTTTTGCAAAAGCGTCATCGGGCGGTACCGGCTGGCGGCGCTCCACGGTGTGCAGCGTGATCTGGAACTGTGCCGTGGTGCCGGACAGTTCCGGCACCCGGAACTCTGCCGGATAGGTGAAATCGAACCGGAAGGTCTCACCGGCGCAGTGGCCGTATACGGCCTGCTCGGCGGCAGGCATCAGCTGCCCGGTGCCCAGCTGGACAGTGACGTTTTCCATCCGGCTGTCCGGGATGGAAACGCCGGCCTGAAAGCCTTCGAAGTCCAGCGTCACCCGGTCGCCCCGGGCGGCAGGGGTGTCAATGGGCGCAAAGGGCGCATGGTTGCGGGCACGGTTGGCCACTTCCAGTTCCACGGCCTTTTCGGTCACCGGGCGCACCCGGCGGGTATAAGTCAAGCCTTTGTACTGCCCCAGCTGAACCAGCGGGGCAGTGTTTGCAGTTTGTTCCATGGCGGGAACCTCCTTTTTGATGGGACTTACATCCCGTGGGCAGCAAGCCAGTTCTCAGCGATCTCCGAGAACATTTCCGGATATTTGGCGTCCTCTTCCGTAAAGGCGCTGAGGTAATATTCCACTTCGGCACGGGACGGAGCCACCGTGCGCCGCCAGATGGTAAAAGTGGTGCCGTTGCCCATATCGAACGTCTCTGCCAGCTCAAAATACTGGTCGCGCACGGCCAGAAACTGGTTGTTCAGTTTGATGGACATTTCGCCGCTGCCCACATAGGTCTGGGGGAAGGGATCGGCGGTGATGACATACTTGGCCTCAAAGAACTGCATGGGGAAGTTGTGGGTGCCCGGCACCGAGAAGCCGAAGGCCAGCTTGTTGTTGATGGGGGCTTCCGGCAGCAGGCAGTTCTTGAAGTGATCCGGGCAGTAGAGCATATCGTGGGGGATCATATAGCTGATCTCGCCGTCAGCGCAGTGGTCATCGATCCACCGGGCAATGGCCTGGATCTGCGGCAGATCCTTCCGGTCATAGATGAGCTTGTCCAGCCGGACAAATTCCTTGGTGGCGGACAGCGGGAAATGGTCGATGACGATGTCCGGCAGGGCGACGCTGGTCAGGGGCGAGCAGCGCACCGAGACGGCAAATACCAGGGTGAACACCCAGTAGGCCAGCTTGAGGTTCCGGCGGCGGTCGATGGTCTCGGCCAGAGCGGCAGCACCCAGCAGGAACAGGACGAACCAGCCGGGCAGGAACAGCAGCATCTGGTGGGAACCGGTGTTCTGGATGCGGGTGAACAGCACCATGCTCAGGAAGATCTCGAATCCGGCCAGGCAGGGCAGGGCGGGCAATTTGCGCTTTTTCAGGCAGAACCACAGGCCCAGCCCGATGAGCACAAGGTTCAGCAGACCCATGCGCCAGAACTGCAGGCTGATCTCCGCTGCAAAGCCGCCGCCGTTGTAATAGGAGTAGCGGTCGGCATAGCCGTAACCCAGAATGTGGCTGACCATGGGCCACAGCAGGATGACCATGGCCGCCATGGACATCAGACCGAACAGCACCAGATTGCGCACCTGAAGGAACGCGTCCTGCTTCCGGCCGGCTTTGGCGATTTTGACACTGCTCACCAGAACCAGAACGGCATAGGCAAAATAGTAGCCTACCACAAAATATAAGTACCACCGGCGGGACAGGATGATGGCTGCCGTCGCCAGGAACAGCAGGCCGAAGCGGGGCAGATCCAGCTTCTCAAAGCGGAAGTCCAGCGTCAGCAGCAGAATGCTGAAGGCGAAGATCAGGCCGAACCAGTCCGGCTGGCTGAGCACGGCGCTCATGCGGAGCCAAGGGTAGGTAAAGCACCAGGACAGACCGATGAGGAAATACCAGAAGCGGTTCTTCACCTGCAGCATTTGACCCACCTTGAGCACCAGACCGGCCAGCAGGGTCAGCAGCATGGGCACGATGCTGAACACCTGGCAGAACGCGAAGCTGTCGCCGGTGCGGGTGCTCAGGCAGAAGGGAAATTCCAGAAACAGGGTGATAAAGTTCGTGTAGTCTTCCGCCAGCGAGCCGAAGATGTAGTGGAATCCGGCGGCAGGGCTTTGCACAAAAGCAGCTTCCGCACTGTACTGTTTGGTTAGGTAGTTGGCGTAGTCCCAGATGTACACAAAACTGCGGCGGCTCAGCGCCCAGAAAAAGTACAGCAGGGCCGCAGCCCAGAGGCCGATGATCACCGCCCGGTGGAACAGGTCAAACTCCACCCGGGCAATGCGCAGGGCCAGCAGCACCAGCCCCCACAGCGCCAGATTGCACCACAGGCTCACCAGCGGGAAAAACAGTGCACTGCCGGGGGCGGCAAGGCTGAGAAGCACCAGCAAAAGCGCGCTGACCGCATAGCCCAGCAGGACTTTTGCCGGCAGCGAACTCCGCAGTTTGGAAATTGTCGCAGACATGAAAAAAGAGATCCTCCTCCAAAACGAATTTTCACCCAAATAGTATAGCAAACAAAGCGGCGGGCGTCCAGCCGTCCCGGCGGCAAAAATGCAAAATGTCCCGCCGCATTCACAGCAGACGGGACATTTACCTTAAAATATTACGGTTTGGAAACGCTGGAAGCCTTCGGGACGCGGGCGGCCCTGCGTTTTTGTGCCATGGCTTTGTTGGCGCTGATACGGGCAGCGTCCGGGTTGGGGGCTTCCGGCGTCAGACGCAGCAGGCAGCTGCCCATGGCGGGCAGGTCCACAGTCAGGGTGTAGTCCCGGCCGTACACGCCGCCGTCGGTGGTGTGCAGGTGGGTCTTGTGCCGCCCCTTCAGGGCACCGCCCCACTCGGCGGATTCGGTGTTCAGCAGTTCTTCGGCCCCGCAGGGGAACTTGAGGTAGAGCGGGAATTTCTTCTGGGCGTGGTCCTGGGTGTTCATGATGCAGAGCAGGTTCTCGCCCCGGCCCTTGCGCAGCCAGGCGTAGACGCCCTCGGTGCGGCTCTCGTTGGCCACCCACTCAAAGCAGTCCGGGTTGTACTCGCCGTCGAACAGACCGGGTTCGGTGGCGTAGATGCGGCTCAGATGGGCAAAATACTTCTGGAACGCATCGTGGAAGGGATACTTCAGCAGATCCCAGTCCATCTCACGCTTTTCGTCCCACTCCCGGAAATGGCCGATCTCGTTGCCCATGAAGTTCAGTTTTTTGCCCGGATGGGTGTACATATAAAAATACAGGGTGCGGAGCTGGGCGCATTTTTCCGGATAGGTGCCCCACAGCTTGTCGATGATGGTCTTTTTGCCGTGCACCACCTCGTCGTGGCTCAGGGCCAGCAGGTACAGCTCGTTGTAGAAGTAGTGCATACTGAACAGGATCTTGCCGTAGGCGTCCGGGCGCTCGCCGAACGGTGTGGCGAAATAGTCCAGCGTGTCATGCATCCAGCCCATGTCCCACTTGTAGTCGAAGCCCACGCCTTCGTAGCGGGTGGGAGCAGTGACCTTGAGGAAGTTGGTGGAATCTTCTGCCATGTAGATGCCGGTGGGCCAGCGCTTGTTCAGGCCGTGGTTCAGGCACCGCAGGAAGTTCACGGCGCCTTCGTTCACGCCGCGGGCCGGGTCACCCTGCCAGTACAGTGCCCGGGAGATGGCGTCCATACGGATGCCGTCGCAGTGGTATACGTCCATCCACATGGCGGCGGCGCTGTTCAGGAAGCTGCACACCTCGTGGCGGTAGTAGTTGAAGTTGCAGGTGCCCCACTCGCTCTGGCCCACATCGCTGTCGTACTCGTACAGGTGGGTGCCGTCGAACTTGGCCAGGGCGTCCGCGTTGCCCGCAAAGTGCACCGGGACAAAGTCCATGATGACGCCGATGCCCATGCGGTGGCAGGCGTTGACGAAGCTGGCGAACTGGGCAGGAGAACCGTAGCGGCTGGTCACCGAGAAGTAGCCGGTGGTCTGGTAGCCCCAGCTGCCGTCAAAGGGGTGTTCGGCCAGCGGCAGCAGCTCCACATGGGTGAAGTGGTGATCCAGCAGCCAGGGGATCAGCTCCTTGGCCAGCTCTTCGTAGTTGTACCAGCCGTCGGAACCGTCCGGCTCCTTGCTGCCGGGCTTGTGCTTCCAGCTGCCGGCGTGCAGCTCGTAGATGTTCAGCGGGCGGTTGCGGCACTTGTCGCGCCGCTCCATCCAGGCATGGTCGTCAAAGGCAAAATCCAGCGATGCCAGACGGCTGGCGGTGCCGGGGCGCAGTTCGGCGGCAAAGGCATAGGGGTCGCTGCGCATCACCACGCTGCCGTCCTTGCCGTGGACGCGGTACTTGTACAGGTCGCCTTCTGCCATGCCCGCAACAAAGCCGCTCCACACACCGGTCTCGGCACGCTCCATGGACACGCCATGCCCCCAGCCGTCAAAGCCGCCGCAGATCTCCACGGCGGCGGCACCGGGTGCCCACACTGCAAACCGCCAGCCCTGGGCACCGTCCGGGGTGGTAAACGGGTGTGCACCCAGGGTGCGGTAGGCATCAAAGCAGTCTCCGTTGAAAAATTCACGGGGGATGGCAGGGTAATTCATGCAAAGATCTCCTTTTTCTTATGATATGCCGTGCTCAAAGGCACGGGAAATGACAAACATCATTGGGCAATTTATCCAATGAAATCGTGACGAAATCAACACGATGACCGATATTCTTGGCGAATCTTAACAAAAATCGGTAAAAATTAACATATTTTACAGATTCTGTGCTATACTATCCCTGTCGCCGCCGATGGGCGGCAGGAGATTTTTTGCAAAAGACGGGAGCGGTAAAGCAATGGCTTGGTATGACAATGCAGTATTCTATCACATCTATCCTCTGGGGCTGTGCGGCTGCGCACACGAAAATGACGGGATCCCCACGCCGGGCGCGTTCCGGAAGCTGAACGACTGGGCAGAGCACGCAGCCGGTCTGGGCTGCACAGCCATCTATATCGGCCCGCTGTTCGAGAGCGGCTCCCACGGCTACGACACCATCGATTACCGCCTGGTGGACCGCCGCCTGGGCACCAACGAAGAGTTCAAGGAATTCGTGGCAAACTGCCATGCCCGGGGCCAGAAAGTCATTGTGGACGGCGTGTTCAACCATGTGGGCCGCGATTTCTTTGCGTTCCAGGATCTGAAAGCCCACCGCGAGAATGCCCGGTATAAGGACTGGTTCTGCGATGTGAACTTCTGGGGCAACAACGAGTACAACGACGGCTTCTCCTACGGCAACTGGGGCGGCTTCAACCTGCTGGTCAAGCTGAACCAGCGCAACCCGGAGGTGCAGAACTATCATTTCGATACCATCCGCTTCTGGGTGGACGAATTCGACATTGACGGCATCCGCCTGGACGCCGCCGACGTGCTGGACTTCGACTTCATGCGCGGCCTGCGCCGTCTGGCCAATGAAGTCAAGCCGGAGTTCTGGCTCATGGGCGAGGTCATCCACGGCGACTACAGCCGCTGGGCCAACCCGGAGATGCTGCATTCCGTGACCAACTACGAACTGCACAAGGGCCTGTGGAGCGGCCACAACGACCACAACTATTTTGAGATCGCCCACACCATGCGCCGTCTGCAGGGGCTGTGCCACGATACCCGGCTGTACCTCTTCTCGGACAACCACGATGTGGAGCGTCTGCCCAACAAACTGCGCAGCCGGGAACACATCCGGCACATTGCTCTTCTAGTATATACGCTTTGGGGCATTCCGTCCATCTATTATGGCTCAGAATTTGGCATTGAGGGCAAAAAAGAGTGGGGCAGCGACTGGCCCCTGCGCCCCTGCCTGGAGCTGGAGGACTACAAGGATGCCATGACCACCAACCCGGTCACCAGCGTGTATGCCGCACTGGGCAAGCTCAAGGCGGAGGAACCGGCCCTGACCTGGGGCGAGTTCAAGGAACTGCACCTGACCACCCAGTGCTACGCCTACGCCCGCGTGCTGGACGGCGAAGCCATCGTGGCCGTGCTGAACAACGGCGACACCCCGGCCCAGCTGGAGTTCCAGCTGCCGGTGGAGGCTTCCGGAGCAGAAGACCTGCTGGCTGACACCGTGGGTGCCCAGAACGTGATGGTCAGCGTGGAGTGGGGCCGCATGAAGGTACAGCTGCCGTCCAACTACGCAACCCTTCTGCGCCTGAAAAAGTAATGCACTTCTTGCACAATCCATCCACTTTTGCTACAATAGGAACGAGAACGTTGGATAACGAAAGGAAGTCGGATCGATCATGAACGCAGTGCAGCGCAGAGAGCGCATCCTGGACCGGTTGAACGGAGCGGCCGCACCGCTCAGCGCCAGCGCGCTGGCTGCGGAGCTGGGGGTCTCCCGGCAGATCGTGGTGGGGGATGTGGCACTTCTGCGGGCCGGCGGGACACAGATCGATGCAACGCCCCGGGGGTACCAGCTGCACCCGGCGGAGAAAGGCTTCACCGGCATTCTGGCCTGTGTGCACAGCACCGAGGAACAGATGCGCGACGAGCTGTATACCGTGGTGGACCAGGGCGGCGTGGTCGTGGATGTGGCCGTGGAAAACAGCCTGTATGGTGAAATCCGCGCCAACCTGAATCTGGCCAACCGTTACGATGTGGACAATTTCATCCGGCAGGCACGCAGTGCACCGGAAAGCCTGCTGAGCCGGATGACCGGCGGTGTGCACCTGCACACCCTGCGCTGTCCGGACGCCGAAAGCTTTGCCCGGATCCGGGCAAAGCTGGACGAACAGGGACTGCTGTACCGCAGGGAATGACCGCCCAGGGCGGACGATCCCTTTGTAAAATCAGTATAAAAAACCGGACGGGGCTTGTCTATCCGCAAAACCGGAAAAACGTTGGATAATCGACAAAAAAGCAAAAGAGGTGGATTTTCTGGACATTCGCATTGAAAAGACGGAGCGCGCCATCAAGCAGGCGTTTATGGAACTGCGGGCGCAGAAGCCGTTGGAAAAGATCCGGGTCAAGGAGCTGTGTGATCTGGCCTGCATCAACAAATCCACCTTTTATGCCCATTATCAGGACATTTATGCCCTGGCAACGGCCATCGAGGAAGAACTGGTGGATGCCGTTGTGGAAAGCCTGCCGCGGCTGACCGCCAGCGACGTGAGCGAGCGCACCGAGTGGCTCACAAGGGAGCTGTTCCGTGCATTTGCCCAGAATCAGGAAGCGGTGAACATTGTCTTTGCGGATTCCCGGCAGGGGCTGTTCATCAACCGGGTGGAAGCAGCTCTGCGCAAGTGCATCGCAGAGAGCGATCCCACCTTTGAAAGCGATGTGGTGCGCAAGGTGGTGCTGTCCTTCTGCGTGCAGGGGTGCTACTACACCTTTACCAGCTACTGCGGCCAGATGGACGAAAAGCGCCTGGTGGCCCTGCTGGCCTCCATCGCCCGCGCGGCACAGAAGATTCGGATGTAACGATTGAGAATGGCCGCCGCTGCGCTCTGGCCATAAATAGCGGAATTATTATTTTGATATTGCAAACAAGCCAGACCTGCGGGTCTGGCTTGTTTGCTTTTTCACGGAAGGGGTAGTGACGGGAAACGGCATATTCTGTACTTGTTCCCTGTGGGAACATCCGCACAGAAAAAACAGCTGCTGCCCGTACCGGCCCCTCTGGTGAAAATGCAAAATCGGACAGACCGCAGTCTGTCCGATTTTGCTCGAATTAAAATAAAATTTCCTCTGAAGATGGCCAGAGCACAGCGGAGGCCATTTTAAATGACTTACACGCCCGAGGCGCCGTAGTTTGCCAGCACGCGGGCGGAAGGGTCGTTGACGTTGCAGCCGGGCCATGCCTTGTTGGGCATCCAGAAGTCCACGATGGTGCGGCTCTGGTCGTGGTAGTACTTCTCGAAGATCTCCCGGTAGAACAGGCTCTCTTTGGTAAACGGCATACAGTGCGCCGAATAGTTTGCCCGGCGCAGCTGGAACTCTTCGTCGGTGTACAGGCTGTTGGCGTATTCTTTGATGTCGTCCACCATGCTGTGGCCCACGGCATCCGAGAAAGCGGCCTTTTCGCGCCACAGGATCTCCGGGGGCAGCCAGTCGCCCTCAAAGGCTTTGCGCAACAGATACTTGCCCTTACCGTAGCTGTTCAGCTTTTTCTCCGGGTCAATGGCCATGACGTAGCGCACAAAGTCCAGGTCGCCGAAGGGCACGCGTGCTTCGATGCTGTTGGCAGAAATGCAGCGGTCGGCGCGGAGCACATCGTACATATACAGTTCGCGGATGCGCTTCTGGCTCTCCTGCTGGAAGGCATCGGCGGTGGGGGCGTAGTCGGTGTACTTATAGCCGAACAGCTCGTCCGAGATCTCACCGGTCAGCAGCACCCGCACGTCGGTCTGCTCGTGGATGGCCTTGCACAGCAGGTACATTCCCATGCTGGCGCGGATGGTGGTGATGTCCCAGGTGCCCAGGATACGGATGACCTCTTCCAGGCTGTTCAGCACCATCTCCCGGTTGATGATGATCTCATGGTGCTCACTGCCCAGATATTCTGCGGTCTGCCGTGCATATTTCAGGTCGATGGCATCGGTGTCCATGCCGATGGCAAAGGTGCGGATGGGCTTGCCCAGCGTCTTGGCGGCAATGGAGCAGACCAGCGAGGAGTCCAGACCTCCGGAGAGCAGGAAGCCCACCGGGGCGTCGGCATCCAGCCGCTTTTCCACACCGGCGATCAGCTTTTCCCGGATGTTCTTCAGGGTCGTCTCCATGTCGTCTTCCATGGGAGCAGGCACATCGGCGATGTCCTCGTAGCGGACGAAACGGCCGTCGCAGTAGTAGCTTCCAATGGGGAAGGGGCGGATGTCATCGCACCAGCCGATCAGGTTCTGCATCTCGGAGGCAAACGCGATCTGGTGGCTGGACTTGGAGTAGCCGTAGAACAGCGGCCGGATGCCAATGGGGTCACGGGCGGCGATGAGCCGGTCCTTGCGGGAATCGTACAGGATCAGCGCAAACTCAGAGTCCATGTGGCGGAACATATCCAGGCCGTACTCATAGTACAGCGGCAGCAGGATCTCGCAGTCGCAGTCGGACTGGAACTTGTAGCCCCGGCGCTTCAGGATCTCTTTTTCAAAGCGGAAGCCGTACAGCTCGCCGTTGCAGACCACACAGTCGGAACCGCGGTAGAACGGCTGCATACCTTCCGGCGTCAGGCCCATGATGGCCAGACGGCCGAAGCCCATCAGGCCGAAGGGGCCTTCCACGACCCGCTGGTCGTCCGGGCCGCGCATCACGGTGCGCAGCAGATACGCTTTGAACTTGGCGGCACTCAGATCGTGCCCGGTGTAACCCATCACACAACACATATTTCTTACCCCTCTTTTTCTCCGATGAATAAAAAATACGGCAGCGCATTCATCCCGTTTTGCTAGGACGAATATGCTGCCGTATCCGTGGTGCCACCTAAATTACCGGTATGCAGGGCATACCAGTCACTTTTGTGCGCTCTCCCCGTTGAAAGCACTGCCGCGATAACGAGCGGCGCACGTCTGCCCCTACTGCCGCCCACGGCGGGTTCAGGGGGAAGCTCACGGGTGTTCTTCAAATTTCGTTCTCTGTGCGGCTTCCATCCTCCCGCACTCGCTGCAAAAGAACCCTGAAATTCTACTTTTCCCGGTCAATGCTTTTTCTTGCCTGCATTGTATCACGGCTTTTTGCCCGTGTCAACACAGCAGGAACATTTTTGTGCGGTTTGCTCGGGCTGGGCGTCTTTTTGTGCGCAGTGACGGCACAATCCGTACAAAACGCTGCCCTCGCACTGCAGCGTGAAGCCGTGTTCCGCCATCAGATGGGCGCGCACCTCGTCCATGAAGCGGCAGTCCAGATGGTAGATGCGGCCGCACTGCACGCATTTCAGATGCAGGTGCTCCCGGCAGTGGCGGTTCTCGTCCACATACTGGAACACAGCCTTTTCGCCCTTGTCAGCGACGTATTTCATGATGCGCTGCTCACCGGCCAGCTTGTCCAGATAGCGGTAGACCGTGGTGGGGTTGGGGCTGGCACCCTGCTCTTCCAGATGTTCCAGAATGTTGGAAGCACTGACCGCGTGCTGCCGGTTGTTGATGAGATAATCCAGGATCAGCTGGCGGGTCTTGGTGTTGTAGCCGTCGCTTCGTGCCATGGAACAGAACACTTCCTTTTGCAACTGTTTTTCTTCATTGTAGCATACTTTCCGCTTGGATGCAAAAGCCGGGCGGAAAAACACGGCACTTTGGTAACAAGCACAAAAAACGTTGTGAAATTTGGCGAAAATAAGGTGCAAAAATCCGTCAAAACGGAAAACGCGCCAAAGTTAATTAAAAAGTCTTGTAAAAAATGTCCTAATGTGAAATAATATATTAGGAATACTACTTGGATTGCAGACGGGATACAAGGATGCTGTGCCAAATGGGTGCAGGGGGCGGTCATAGGAGAAGAGCCGCCCGGTTTTCCGGCTGCAGACGGATAGGAGCTGAAACAATGAAAGAACTGGAGACGCAGTCCAAGCCGAGCCTGAAGCTGCAGGCATATCAGTATCTCAAGACCAGGATCCTGAACTGCGAGTACCGCCCCAATGAGTTCCTGAACGAGCAGAAACTCTGTGCGGAGATGGGTAACATCAGCCGCACCCCCATGCGGGATGCCCTGGGACGGCTGGAACAGGAAGGCCTGATCACGATCCTGCCCAAAAAGGGCCTGATGGTCTCCGGCATCACCGAAGAAGATGTGCACAGTATGTTTGAGATGCGCCTTCTGGTGGAGCCGTATGCCCTGCGTACTTATGGGGACCGCATTCCCCGGGAGCAGCTGGAAGCCTACAAGGAACTGATGCACAACCCGGACCGCATCGGAGACTTCTGTGAGTCGGATGACGAGTTCCATGAACTGCTGATGAGCACGCTGCCCAACAAGTATCTGCGCAGTGCGTATGACCGCATCACCGGTCTGAATACCCGCTTCCGCATCATGACCGGCAAGGTGAGCATGATCAATCAGGAGCAGACCTGCGAGGAGCATCTGGAGATTCTGGATGCAGCACTGGCCGGCGATTGGGACCGCGCAGCGGATTCCCTGCAGCGCCACCTGGAGCTGGCCCGCGACAAGGCCGAGGGTGTCATCAAGGTCATCCGGCTGTGGTAAATGAATTGTAATCAAAAAGAAGCCCGCACGACTGTGCGGGCTTCTTTTTGATTACAGATGGTCTAATTCACACTGCAGCTGTACCAGTGCATCCCGGATGGGCAGTTTCTGCGGGCAGACGGCTTCACACTTGCCGCAGCGCACGCAGTGCAGAGCTTTTTCGCTGTCCGGGAAACGTTCAGCCCACTGCTTCCGGATGGCATCCGGCTGTTGGAACATCCCCAGCTTGTTCCAGATGCTGAAATTGTCCGGGATGTCCACCCCCTTGGGGCAGGGCATACAGTAGCGGCAGCCGGTACAGCCGATCTTGATGCGGCTGTGCAGGACAGCCGAGGCCTGTGCCGCGGCGGCCTCTTCAGCGGGGGAGAGGGGCATAAAATGGTCAAAGGTAGCCAGATTGTCGGTCAGCTGATCCTCTGCGCTCATACCAGAGAGGATCACGTGCACATTTTTACGGCTGCCCACCCAGCGCAGGGCCCAGGATGCATCGCTGGCTTCCGGGGCCAGTGCGTGGAGCGGAGCCGCTGCTTCAGCAGGCAGAGCAGCCAGGGTGCCGCCTTTGATGGGTTCCATGATGACGAGGGGAACACCGCACTCTTCGGTAAGCTGATAGCCCCGGTCGCCGCTGATCTCTTCGGCGCGGTCATCCCGGTCTAAGTAGTTGTACTGCAGCTGACAGAAGTCCCAGGGCTGATCCCGCAGGATGGCTTCAAAACCGGCGGCGTTATCATGGCAGGAAAAGCCGAAATTCCGGATGCGCCCGGCGGCTTTCTGCTCCCACAGCCAGTCCACGATGCCCAGTGCCTTCGCCTGCTCATAGCGGGCTTTGTGCAGCGAGTGCAGCAGATAGAAATCGATGTACGCCACGCCCAGCCGCTGGAGCTGCTCTTCAAAAATGCGCTGGGCATCTTCCAGGCTTTTGCAGAGCCACAGCGGCATTTTAGTGGCAAGATAAAAGCTGCTGCGCTCCCATTGGGCAATGACCCGCCCTACAAATGGCTCGCTCTGGCCGCTGTGATAAGGGTAGGCGGTATCGAAATAGTTCACCCCGGCAGCTTTGGCAGTGTTCAGCAAAGCTTCTGCCCGCGGTTCATCGATGGTGCCGTCTTCCTTTGTGGGAAAGCGCATACAGCCGTAGCCCAGCAGGGAAGTGTGAAGTCCGTTTTTCCAAGTGCGATATTCCATACTCTTTTCTGCGGCGGGGACTTGACCGAAACCCCGCCGTTCCTCCTGTTGGAATCAGTATAGCATAGTTTTTGAATGCCGAAAAGATGCGAACCCTCTCAGTCATCGCTGCGCGATGCCAGCTCTCCCGAGGGGAGAGCTTTATGAGCGGGTACGGAAACAGTTTTCCTTCCCTGTCAAGAAAAGCCGAACCGTCAGATGGATAAAAGCTCCCCCTTTCGGGGGAGCTGGCGCGTTAGCGCCTGAGAGGGTCAACAAAAAAGGTGCCCGCACCTTTCGGTACGGGCACCTCATTGTTCAAGAATGAACGACTCTCAGAAGAGATTCAATTACTTGATCTCGACCTTAGCGCCAGCCTCGGTCAGCTTCTTCTGGATGTCCTCAGCCTCAGCCTTGGAGACCTTCTCCTTGATAGCCTTGGGAGCGCCATCGACGATAGCCTTAGCTTCCTTCAGGCCCAGACCGGTGATCTCCTTCACCAGCTTGATGACCTGCATCTTGGTAGCGCCAGCCTCAGCCAGGATGACGTCGAACTCGGTCTTCTCTTCCTCAGCGGCAGCAGCAGCGCCAGCAGCAGCGGGAGCAGCAGCAGCAACAGCGGAAACACCGAACTCTTCGCAGTAAGCGTCGATCAGTTCCTTCAGCTCCAGAACGGACAGCTCCTTGACGGAGTCGATGATGGCAGTAATCTTCTCAGAAGCCATGGTAATAACCCTCCAATATAAATGGTTTTGTTTGTTGATTTCAAGTGTTTAAGCAGCAGTCACGCAGCGATCAGGCAGCGGGCTCCTCCTGCTTGTCGGCATAAGCCTGCATTGCAACGGCCAGACCAGACAGAGTGCTGGTGAGGGCGCCTGCAAACATGGACAGCATACCTTCGCGGTTGGGCAGCTTTGCGATGGCGTTGGTCTCGGCAGCGTCCATGACCTTGCCTTCCATGAAGCCAGCCTTCACGACGAACTTCTTGGACTTATCGCCATCCTGGTACTTGCACAGGATGCGGGCAGCGGACATGGGGTCCTCTTCGTGAGCAAAAGCGATAGCGGTATCGCCCTTGAACTGCTCAGCCAGGCCCTCCAGAGAGGTACCCTTGACAGCCAGACGCAGCATGGTGTTCTTCACGACCATGTAATCGACGCCTGCCTCACGCAGCTCCTTACGGAGCTTGGTGTCGTTCTCGACGTTAATGCCGCCGTAAGCGACGACGCAGCCGGAAACCGCACTCTCAAACTTTGCCTTCAGATCAGCGACATAAGCCTGCTTCTCAGAAAGAATCTTTGCACTGGGCATTCGGTTTCACCTCGTTTCAAAAACTTGTATCAAAAACCGGAGTCGGCATAAAAAAAGCCTCTTTCCCGCACTTGGCCGAGAAAGAGGCATAAAACAACTTTACGCACGTTTCTCGGCAGGCGGCATAGCCTTACGCTGGACTCCAGCACCTGCTGTCTCAAAAACAGCATGATTATTCTACCGCAAACGTGCGGTGTTGTCAAGTACTTTTTGAAAATTTCTGACAAAATTTTTCTGCTGCCCCGAAGGACAACAGAAAAACACTCAGAACTTCAAATTAGACACCGTACTTCAGGGTGTTCAGACGGATGCCAGGGCCCATGGTGGTAGCGATGGTAGCGCTCTTGAAGTAGGTACCCTTTGCTGCAGCGGGCTTTGCCTTGGCAATCGCCTCCATCACAGTGTCCAGGTTGGTGTACAGCTTCTCTGCACCGAAAGAAGCCTTGCCCACGGGCACATGGATGATGTTCTGCTTGTCCAGACGGTACTCGATCTTACCAGCCTTAGCCTCGCTGACAGCCTTGCCCAGATCGGGAGCCACAGTGCCGGCCTTGGGGTTGGGCATCAGGCCACGGGGGCCCAGAACCTTACCCAGACGGCCAACGCGGCCCATCATATCGGGGGTGGTCACGACGACGTCAAAATCCATGAAGCCGCCGGCGATCTTTGCGATCAGCTCGTCATCGCCAACGATATCAGCGCCAGCAGCCTCGGCAGCAGCAGCTGCGGGGCCCTTAGCAATAGCGCAGACGCGGACGGTCTTGCCGGTGCCGTTGGGCAGAACGACAGCGCCGCGGACCTGCTGGTCAGCGTGACGGCCATCAACGCCCAGACGGACGTGCAGCTCGACGGTCTCGTCGAACTTGGCGGAAGCGGTCTTGCAAGCCAGCTCCAGAGCCTCGTTCACATCGTATGCCTTAGTAGAATCGACCAGCTTTGCAGCGTCGACATAGTGCTTGCCATGTTTCATTGTATATCCTCCTGTGTGGTCATGCGGGCAGTGTTATGCCCTCCCACTGTTTATGTCTCAGCCCTCGACGGTGACGCCCATGGAACGGCAGGTGCCGCGGACCATGCTGCAGGCAGCTTCCAGAGAAGCAGCGTTCAGGTCGGGCATCTTGGTCTTGGCGATCTCCTCCACCTGAGCGGCGGTCAGAGAAGCAACCTTTTCCTTGTTGGGCTTGCCGGAAGCGGTGTTGATGCCAGCGGCCTTCTTGATCAGAACGGCTGCCGGAGGAGTCTTGGTGATGAAGCTGAAGGAACGGTCAGCGTAAACGGTGATGACGACGGGGATCACGTAGCCCATCTGGTTCTTGGTACGCTCGTTGAACTCCTTGGTGAACGCCATGATGTTGACGCCCTTCTGACCCAGAGCAGGGCCAACAGGGGGAGCCGGAGTCGCCTTGCCGGCCTCGATCTGCAGCTTAATGTAGCCAGTAACTTTCTGTGCCATAGTAAATGCACCTCCAAAAATCTGTGGTGAGTTGCGGCGCGGTGTTTCCGCGCCTCCCACGAGCATATGCACGATGCATACGCTCTATAAGAACCGCACTGCGGTCTTACCTTGGTTGAACGGTTTGTTTGCCGGTTGGTTACGGCAGCTCGACCTGATTGATGTCCGTCTCAGCGGGAGTCTCACGGCCGAACATATTGACCTTGAGCTTCACCTTGAAGCTCTCAGTGTCGATCTCTTCTACGAGACCCATGAAGCCTTCCAGAGGGCCGGCGATGATCTGCACGGTATCACCCACCTTGAAATCAACGGCAGGTGCGGCAGTTCTTTCGACACCCATCTGCTCCACTTCCTTTTCGGAAAGGGGAACAGGCTTGGAAGAAGGACCAACGAAGCCGGTGCAGCCGCGCGTATTGCGCACGACGTACCAGAGATCATCGTTCATCATCATCTTGACGAAGACATAACCGGGATAAAGCTTCTGTTCCACCGTCTTTTCCTTGACCTTGGTCTTGCCGGTCTTGGAATCCTTGACCGGTTCTTCCGTGGTCGCGTCCTTGACGACTTCGACAGTTTTCTTGACCTCAACGGGAATCTTGATGTCGCTGATCTTATCTTCCAGATGGCGGTTGCGCACCACCGTCTGCAGATCGTTCGCGACCTTGTTCTCGTAGCCGGAATAGGTATGCACAACATACCACTGCAGCACGTCAGACTTATCTACCAGCTTGCTTTCGGCATTTCCTTCCGTCTTGTTAGGTGTTTCTGCCATTTTGGTTGACCCTCCGTTTCAAGATGATTCTCAGGCGCCGATGATCAGCCCCAGGATGCCGCCGAAGATGGCATCCAGCAGGATCATCACGACCGCTGCAACCGCGACCGTCACGAGCACGACGATGGTGTTGGTCTTAGTGTCCTCTTTGGACGGCCACACGACCTTCTTCAGCTCGCTCTTGGTATCACGGAAAAACTTGGCGACGCCGGCGCCGAAGTTCTTGACAGCGGTTTTGGCTCTGGCCACAAAGCCCGGCTTTTTCTCGGTTTTGTCTGCCATAGTGCGTCCGCCTTTCTCTTACTTGGTTTCGCGATGAACGGTGTGCTTCTTGCAGAAACGGCAGTACTTCTTCATCTCGAGACGATCGGGGTTGTTCTTCTTGTTCTTCGTGGTGTTGTAGTTGCGCTGCTTGCACTCGGTGCAGGCCAGAGTGATTTTAACGGTCATTTGTTGACACCTCCATTATAACGGTTGTTTTGAACCTCCCTCGGGTTGCGGGAGCACCCAAAAAATAGGCGCACTTATTAACCCCGCAAAAGAGGTGATATCATTGTATCACGCATTTCGCAGTCCGTCAAGCGGAAATTTGCGATTTTTGGAAAGTTTTTTCCGCAGGGGGTCAGCGCCGGCTTTTTGCATTTTACTTGCATCCCACGCATAGATATTGTATAATAAGCCAGAACGGCATTTTTACCGGTTTGAGCCTTGCCCTTTCGGGGGCTTTATAAATAGGGGAGAGTTTATTATGCAGTCTGCAAATACCATGTGCGTTGTGCTGCTGTTCGGCGGTATGTCCAGTGAACATGAGGTCAGCCGCGTCTCGGTGGGCAACTTTGTCAACAACATCGATCGTTCCAAGTATGAGGTGCTCACGGTGGGCATCACCAAAGAGGGCCGCTGGCTCTATACGGAGGCCACGGCGGCTCAGATGGCGGACGGCAGCTGGGAAGAGCTGCCCGGAAATATGCCCTGCGTCATCAGCCCGGACCGCGCCGATCATGGCATGATCCTGTTCACTCCGGACGGCCGGGTGGAGAAGATGCAGGTGGATGTGGTCATCCCGGTGCTGCACGGCCTGTGGGGCGAGGATGGCACGGTGCAGGGTCTGCTGGAGCTGGCCGGCATCCCCTATGTGGGCTGCGGCGTGCTGGCAAGTGCGGCCTGCATGGACAAGGGGGTGGCCAACGCCCTGTTTGAAGCCAACGACATCCCGCACACCAAGTGGCTGGCCGCCAACCGCTGGCAGATCGAGAGTGACCTGGAGGGTGTGTGCGCTGGTGTGGAGGCAAAGCTGGGCTGGCCCGTGTTCGTCAAGCCCGCCAACGCCGGTTCCAGCGTGGGTATTTCTAAGGTGTCCAACCGTGAGGAACTGAAAAAGGCCATCGCACTGGCTCTGGAAAACGACCGCAAGGTGGTGTTTGAAGCCTTTGTGGACGGCCAGGAAGTGGAATGTGCCGTCATCGGCTCCGACCCCGCCGTGGCCACCCGTCCGGGCGAGATCCTGGCCGGTGCTGAGTTCTACACCTACGATGACAAATACAAGAACGGCGTGAGCCAGACCGTGATCCCGGCCCACCTGCCCGAAGAAAAGCTGGACGAGGTCAAGACCTACGCCGCCATGGCCTACACGGCCCTGGGCTGCGAGGGTCTGGCCCGCTGCGACTTCTTTGTGGAAAAGGGCACCGGCAAGGTCATGATCAACGAGATCAACACCTTCCCGGGCTTTACTTCGATCAGTATGTACCCCAAACTGATGGAGCACGAGGGGCTGCCGGTGCCGGCCCTGATCGATCACCTGATCGAGCTGGCTCTGGAAAGGACGGAAAAGCAGCATGGATAACCGCCCCATCGGCGTATTTGACAGCGGCCTTGGCGGCCTGACCGGCGTGCGGGAACTGCGCAGGCGCCTGCCCCATGAAGACATCATCTACTTCGGCGATACCGGCCGGGTGCCTTATGGCAGCCGCAGTCCGGAGACCATCCTGCAGTATGCCCGGCAGGACATTGCTTTTTTGCTGTCCAAGGATGTCAAGTGCATCATGGCAGCCTGCGGCACGGTGTCCAGCACCTACCCGGCTGCGGAAGCGGCTGCACTGCCGGTGCCCTATCTGGGCGTGGTGGATGCCGCCGCCCGGGAAGCAGCCTTTGCCACCCGCAACCGCCGCATCGGCATCATCGGCACGGCGGCGACCATCCGGTCCCGCAGCTACGAGACCCTTCTTCGCAAGCTGGTGCCCGGTGTGGAGATCACGGCCCGGGCCTGCCCGCTGTTCGTCCCGCTGGTGGAAGCCGGATATGTGGACCACAGCGACCCGGAAAAGCAGCAGGTGACCCGTCTGGTCATTGCCCAGTACCTTGCCGGGATCCGGGACGCCGGGGTGGATACCCTGATTTTGGGCTGCACCCACTATCCGCTCATCAAGACCATGGTGGGTGAGTTCATGGGCCGGGAAGTCACCCTTGTGGACCCCGCCAAGACCGCCGCACACCATCTGGAACGGATGCTGTCCGAGCGCGGCCTGCGGGCCTCCCAGGAGCAGCAGGGACAGGCACATTTCTATGTGAGCGATGTGCCGGACAGCTTTGTGCAGACCGCCAACCTGTTCCTGGGCGAGTACAAGGGCGGCCCGGTGGACCAGATCGCCATTGACAAATACTGAGAAGGACGAACGACGTTGAAGGAAGACTACATCATCCGGATCAAAAGCCGCATCGAGCAGCGCATGGACGAAACGGCTGCGGCGGAGGAAAACGAAGAATTCGTGGAGCTGATGACCCGCGGCAGCTTTGTGCTGAAGGGCGGTAGCTATTATATTACCTATAAAGAGACCGAGACCACCGGGTACGAAGGCTGCACCACCACCCTGAAAATTGCGGCGGACAGCAGCCGTGTGGCCATGCTCCGCTTCGGCAAAAGCGGCGGAGCCGGTACCCAGCTGATGATCGAAAAAGGCAAGCGCAACTTGTGCCACTATGAGACCGGCTATGGTTCCATGACGCTGGGCGTGACAGCGGACGAGATCGAGTGCGGACTGACCGAAAAGGGCGGTACGGCACGGTTTGCCTACCTGCTGGACGCCAACAGCGCCGAGCTGGTCAGCCGCAACCGCCTGGAAGTGACCGTTACCCATGTGAATTGAACCAGCCAACACTGTGAAAGGATGCAGACCAATGACTGAATTTGAAAAGACCTACCAGAACAACAACCCCCGGCAGGCCGCGCTGGACGAAGCCCGCGCGCTGCTGACCGCTGCCGCCAAGGCCGCTATGGCCGACGGCACCCTGCCGGAAGCCGAGCTGCCCGCTTTCATCGTGGAGATCCCGGCTGATACCAAGAACGGCGACATCGCCTCCAACCTGGCCATGGCCGGTGCCCGCACCTGGCGCAAGGCCCCCAAGATGATCGCAGAGGCCATTCGGACCCACCTGCCATCCATTGAGAACAGTGTGTTTGCCAAGGTGGAAGTGGCCGGCCCCGGCTTCATCAACCTGTTCCTGTCCCAGGGCTTCTGGGCCAGCGTGGTGCTGGGTGCCTGTGCCAACAAGGAGTATGGCCGCACCGACCACGGCAAGGGTGCCAAGTACAATGTGGAGTTCGTTTCCGCCAACCCCACCGGCCCCATGCACATGGGCAACGCCCGCGGCGGCGCTCTGGGCGACTGCCTGGCCGCTGTGCTGGACTGGTCCGGCTATGATGTGACCCGTGAGTTCTACATCAACGACGCCGGCAACCAGATCCAGAAGTTCGGCAAGAGCCTGGCGGTGCGCTATCTGCAGAAGTACTGCGGCGAGGAGGCTTACCCCCTGCCCGCCGAGTGCTACCAGGGCGGCGACATCAAGGTGCTGGCCGGGGAGTTCGCCGAGATCCACGGCGATGAGTACGTGACCGCCTGCAAGGGTATGGATGAGGAGACGCTGTTCGAGAACGACGCCTTTGCCCAGCTGAAGGACGCTCTGGTGGCCTACGCCCTGCCCAAGAACATCGCGGCTCTGAAGCGCGACCTGGGTAAGTACCGCATCGACTACGATGTGTGGTTCCACGAGAGCACCCTGCACGAGTCCGGCGCGGTCATGGCCGTGGTGGACAAGCTCCTGGAGCTGGGGGCCTGCTACAAGGCCGAGGACGGTGCCATCATGTACCGCAGTGCCCAGTATGCCGCCAAGTACGGTACGGTCAACAAGAAGAAGACCGAGGACGGCACCGAAGAAGAGGCCAAGGACGAGGTGCTGGTGCGTGCCAACGGCATTCCCACCTACTTTGCCGCCGACATCGCTTACCACTACAACAAGCTGGCCACCCGCGGCTTTGCCAAGGCCATTGACGTGTGGGGCGCTGACCATCACGGCCATGTGGCCCGCATGAAGGGTGCCATGGACGCCATCGGCTTGCACGGCGAGGATCTGGATGTGGTGCTGATGCAGATGGTCAACCTGATGCGCGACGGCCAGCCCGTGCGGATGTCCAAGCGGACCGGCAACGCCATCACCCTGACCGACCTGCTGGAAGAGGTGCCCATCGACAGCGCACGCTTCCTGTTCAATATGCACGACGCCGGCAGCGGAATCGACTTTGACCTGGATCAGGCCGTCAAGACCGACAACGACAACCCGGTGTACTATGTGCAGTATGCCCATGCCCGCATCTGCTCCATCCTCAAGAAGATGGAGAGCGAGGGCGTGGAGTTTGCCGGTGCCGAGAACGTGAACGCCGCCCTGCTCACCGAGCCTTCCGAGATGGATCTGATCCGGATGCTGGCCGCCTTCCCGCAGGAGATCGTCATGGCCGCCGAGAAGTACGATCCCAGCCGCATCAACCGCTTTGTCATCGACCTGGCCAGCGCCTTCCACCGCTTCTACGGCAACTGCCGCATCCAGGGTGCAGACCCTGCCCTGCAGCAGGCCCGCCTGGCCCTGTGCATCGGCGTGAAGAACGTGATCTTCAATGTGCTGACCATGTTCAAGATCAACGTGCCGGAGAAGATGTAAAACACCGGACAGATGGCCGGAGCATAAGCAGACAGAAACGGCTTTGCGTGAAAACTGCATTTTACGGTTGCAGCCTTTTTTGTGAAAATGCAATTCCGGGCAGCCCGCAGGCTGCCCGGAATTGCTCTTATAAAAACAAAATTCCGCTGTGATTGCCAGAGCGCAGCGGAGGCAATTCAAAATCGTTTTCTCTCTGGTCATTCAGAACAATCGAGGAACACCAATGGAACCTTTGAAAATCGGAAACATCGTTCTGCCCCACCGGGCAGTATTCGGACCTATGGCGGGCTTTACGGACGCCCCCTGCCGCCGCCTGATGGCCCAGCACGGAGCCGGCTTTACGGTCAGTGAGATGGTGTCCAGCCGGGCGCTGGTCTACGGCGACCACAAGACGGTCAGCCTGCTCAAGGCCGCGCCCAATGGGGCACCCTACGGCGTGCAGATCTTCGGCGAGGTGCCGGAGATCATGGGCGAAGCCACCGCCGCCATCGAACAGTACGACTTCGACTTTGTGGACATCAATATGGGCTGCCCGGCCCCCAAGATCGTGTCCGGCGGGGCGGGCAGCAAGCTGATGCTGGATCCCGACCGCTGCGGGAAGATCGTGGAGCAGGTGGCGGCCCACACCAAGCGGCCCGTCACGGTCAAGATGCGCAAAGGCTGGGACGCCGACCACATCACCGCCGTGGAGTGTGCCAAGGCCTGTGAGCAGGCGGGGGCGGCCCTGATCGCAGTGCACGCCCGCACCCGGGAGCAGATGTACACCCCCGGCATCGACCCGGAGATCATTGCCCGGGTAAAGCAGGCGGTCAAGGTGCCGGTGCTGGGCAACGGCGACATCCACACGGCACAGGATGCCGTGTGGATGATGCAGCAGACCGGCTGTGACGGTGTGATGATCGCCCGGGCGGCTTTGGGCGACCCCTGGCTCTTTGAGCGGGTGAACGCCGCCCTTGAGGGCCTGCCTGCCCCCAAGGAGCCCAACCTGCAGGCCCGCATGAATGCCCTGCGCCGTCAGGTGGAAGAGATGGTGGAACAGAAAGGCGAATTCGTGGCGATGCCGCAGGCCCGCGCCCAGACCATGCATTATATGAAGGGACTGAAGGGGGCAGCCGCTCTGCGGCGTTACTGCTGCACCCTGACCCACCTGGAAGACCTGGACGAGCTGATTGCCGCCGTGTTTGAAGAGCAGCGCAAAGCCGGCCTGGACCCGGACGATGTGCGGGAAGTGCCGTTCCCGTAATTAGTTTGTCAGCTCATCCAGATTCTGGGTGTAGCAGGGCAGACAGTGCTCCAGGAACCAGTCCACTTCCGGACAGTGCATCTCCTGCAGGGCGGTGCGCTGCTGGACGAGGGCGGCGTCAAACTCGTGATTGCCGCTGCGCTGCTCCTCCATGCATTTGACGAGAGCGCTCAGCCGGTCGGCCGCTTTGAGCAGCTTTTTTTCTTCCGGCGTGAGCAGGTCGCCCGTAATGAACGGCGCGATCTCTTCGCCCAGTTCGGCGGGCAGCAGGTCGGTCATGCTGGAAACACTTTCCCGTTCCAGCGCCTTGTAGGCGTCCCGCAGGGCCGTGTTGTGATACTTGACCGGGGTGGGCATATCGCCGGTGATGATCTCCGGCGCATCGTGATACAGCGCGGCCACCGCCACCGTTTTGGGGCGGCAGGGCGTGCCGGTATACCGCCGTGCGATCAGGCACAGCATATGAGCCAGCAGAGCGGTGTCACAGGTGTGCTCACTGAGCGATTCGGCGCGGGTGGAGTGCATCAGGCTCCACCGGGTAATATACTTCATGCGTGCCAGCAGTGCACTGAACGGATACAGCATGGCAAAGACCTCCTTGATGTTTTCTCCACCATACCCGTCCGACGGCGGATTGTCAAGTCCCCGGTGAAGAAACGTCCTTTTTTCGGGCAGCAGTCCGTGCTATACTAAAGCAAAAGCAGCTTCCGTCTGCAACGGCGGAGAAAGAGGATCCCATGGAACAATTTGGAACCAACCGGCAGCTTCGCCTGCCGGGACAGCAGAAGGATCAGTTCTGGCGTGCCGTGGTCTTGTGCGCACTGGCCGCGGCGCTGTTCTTCCTGCCGTTTTATATCATTGACGGCGGATTTTTCCACTATGCCGGCGACTTCAACAGCCAGCAGATCAGCTTTTACCGCTATATGAACGGCTTCATCAAAGGGGCGGGCTACCCGGACAGCACCTTTGCCGGAGCACCGCACAATACCTTCTCCTGGGCCACCGACCTGGGCAGCGGGGTCATGAATGCCTATTCGTTCTACCTGTACGGTTCGCCGTTCTTCTGGTTCTCGCTCATTTTTCCGCAAAGCTGGCTGCCGTACCTGATGGTGCCGCTGCTGGTGCTCAAGTTTGCAGCGGCGGGCGGCGGTGCGTACCTCTACCTCAAGCGGTACGTCCGCAACTGGAACTATGCCGTTCTGGGTGCCTGCCTGTATGCATTGTCCGGCTTTGCGGTGTACAACGTCTTTTTCAACCACTTTGTGGATGTGGTGGCACTGTTTCCGTACCTGCTGTGGTCGCTGGACGAAGTGCTGTACAACCACCGCCACGGGTTGTTCGCCTTTTTTGTGGCACTGAATCTGCTCAACAACTACTTCTTCTTTGTGGGGCAGGTGCTGTTTCTGGTCATCTACTTTGTCTGCAAACTCAGCACCAGGGATTTCCGCATGAGCGGAAAGCTCTTTGTCCATCTGGCATTCGAAAGCCTGCTGGGCGTGGCGATGGGATGTCTGCTGCTGCTCCCGGCGGTGCTGAGCCTGCTGAACAATCCGCGCACCATCGATCTTTCCTCCGGCTGGGGCTTTCTGACCTACAGCAAGGTGCAGCAGTACCTGGCCATCCTGCTCAGCTGGATCCTGCCGCCGGACTCGCCCTACCTGACGTCCATCTGGTCGGAGGGCGTCATCAAGTGGACAAGTATGTCCGCCTACCTGCCGCTGTGCAGCCTGGCGGGCGCCGTGGCCTACTGGCGCGCCAAGCACGGTGACAGCAAAAAGCGCATTGTGGGCACCTGCGCCGTCTTTGCGCTGGTGCCGGTGCTGAACAGCGCGTTTTATGCGCTCAATTCCAGCTACTACGCCCGCTGGTTCTATATGCCGGTGCTGATCCTCTGTGTCATGACGGTGAACGCGCTGGAAAACCACAACACGGACCTGGACACCCCGGCCCGGGGCATCGGCTGGATCATGGCGGCCACGCTGGCCTTTGCACTGGTGCCGGTGCAGGACAGCGACACCAAGGCGTGGAGCCTGGGCGTGCTGAAAAATCCGGGACAATATTTTGTGGTGCTGGGCTTTGGCCTGGGCGGTCTGCTGGTGTACCGGTATCTCTGCCGCAGATGGCGGGCGGACAAGCGTTTCCCTCAGCGCATGACAGCGGCGGTGCTGGCGTTTGCAGTGGCCTTCAGCATGGTGCACATCGGCATCGGCAAGTTCGGCCAGTGGCATACGGACAGTGACCTGGTGCAGCAGTACACCGATGCCCTCAAGCTGAAAAACGACCTGCCCGAGGGCGATTACCGCGTGGACACCTACAAGACCCACGACAATCTGGGAATGTGGCTGGACAAGAGCTGTCTGCAGTATTTCGGCAGCACCGCCGCGCCCAGTATTCTGAGCTTCTACCCGGCCCTGGGGGTCAAGCGGGATGTGCGCAGCGAGCCGGAACTTTCCAACTACGCCCTGCGCGGCCTGCTGAGCGTGGAATATCTCATCACGACTCCGGAAAAACAGGACAGCTTTGAGGCAGAAGCCGATGCGGGCTGGACCTACACCGGCGTACAGGACGGCTATGTGCTGTACAAAAACAACAATTATGTGCCCATGGGCTTCACCTACGATTACTATCTGACCGAAACCGCCTATGAAAACAGCGTCAAGACCCTGCGCTCCAACCTGCTCATGCGGGCACTGGTGCTCACCGAGGAGGATGCCCGGACCTACGGCCAATATCTGACGGCGCTGCCGGAGGAAAAGCTGAATGATCTGGACTATGACCACTATGTGCAGGACTGCAACGACCGCCGCGCCCACAGCTGTGATGTGTTCCGGATGAACAACGCCGGCTTCCATGCGGAGATCACGCTGGACGAGGAAAATCTGGTCTTCTTCTCGGTGCCCTATGACGACGGCTTCACCGCCTACGTCAACGGCACCGAGACGGAGATCCTGAAGGTGGATGAGGGCCTGATGGCGGTGCTCTGCCCGGCGGGCGAGGCCAGCATCGATTTTGTGTACCAGGCCGAGGGTCTGGCTCTCAGCCGTCCCATCACGCTGGCTGCCATTCCGGCATGGCTGGCCTATACGGGCTATTTCGTCTGGCGCAGAAAAAAACGAAACGAAGTGTGACTTTGCACCCCTGCGGTGAAAAATTTTTGAAATTCCCTCTTGACTTTATCCGGATAAAGTGTATAATGCAATCAAACCGATGAGGCGGAAGAGAACCTGCACAGCGCATCTGCAGTGAGTCCGGACAGTGCAAACGGACGAAAGCGGGGCAGAGATTCGTGGGCCGCCGAGGGCCGGGCAAACGGGAGAATTCCTCAGTAGCTTGGGACGGAAGCCTCCGTTACAGGGCAGGGGAGTGTTGGCTCTCCGTGAGAGGCTCTGTGTTCACAGCAGAGCAAGCAAGGTGGCACCGCAGAATCGTATTTTACCGATCCTGTCCTTGTGGATAACACACAGGGACAGGGTCGTTTTGGTTTAGGACCCGTCCCGCAAAGGGAGCGGGTCCTTTTTTCTGCCGCCCGCTCCGGGAAAGGAGTAAAACACTATGAAAAACCTGAACATGATCTCCCGTCGCAGCTTCCTGAAGGCCGCTATGGCCGCATCTGCTGTTTCCGCCCTGGCTCTGACCGGATGCGGCGGTTCTGCTTCCAGCACCAGCACGGCCTCCAGTGCCGCCGCTTCTTCGGAAGCTGCTTCCAGCGCTGCCGCGGGCGAGACCTTCAAGGTGGGCATCGTCAACTATGTGGACCATGCTTCCCTGAACCAGATCGTGGCTTCCGTGGAGAGCCGCCTGGATGAGCTGGGCAAGGAGAAGGGCGTCACCTTTGATTACGCCGACTACTACGCCAACGCACAGGCCGACCAGACCAACCTGAACCAGATCGGCGCCGACCTGGTGGCCGACGGCGTGGACGTCATCGTGGCTGTGGCCACCCCCACCGCCGCCACCATGCTGGCCGCTGTGGAAGACACCGAGATCCCGGTGGTCTACTCCGCCGTCACCGATCCCGCCGCCGCAGGCTTTGATGGCGGCGAGAACATGACCGGCACCTCCGATGCCCTGAACACCGACGCCATCATGAACCTGATCCTGGCCGCAAACCCGGACATCGACACCATCGGCCTGCTGTACGACCTGAGCCAGGATTCCTCCACCCAGGCCATTGCAGACGCCAAGGCCTTCTGCGACAAAAACGGCCTGAAGTACATTGAAAAGAACGGCACCACCACGGCTGAAGTGCAGATGGCTGCCGAAGCTCTGATCGCTTCCGGCGTCAAGGCCGTGTTCACTCCCACCGACAACACCGTGATGACCGCCGAGCTGTCCATCTACGAGACCTTTGCCGATGCCGGTGTGATGCACTTTACCGGTGCCGACAGCTTTGCTTTGAACGGTGCTTTCGTGGGCTACGGCGTGGACTACGTCCAGCTGGGCGAAGCCACCGCTGACATGGTGGCCGAGATCCTGTGCAACGGCAAGAGCGCCACCGAGATGGACTACCAGACCTTTGACAACGGCATTGTGACCATCAACACCGAGACCGCCGCCGCCCTGGGCTTTGAGGGCGACAAGCTGGACGCCCTGAAGGAAGCCTTCAAGCCCTACTGCACCGAGATCGTGGAAGTGACCACGGCCGAGAATTTCTCTTAAGGATTTCTGAATTTATTAGGTGCCTCGCCCTCTCAGCCATTGCTTTGCAATGTCAGCTCTCCCAAAGGGAGAGCCTTTGGCAGAACTGGAAACTTTGCCGTACTGCCAAGGCCTCCCACTTTGGGGGAGGTGGCACGGCGTGAGCCGTGACGGAGAGGGCGAGCCCGTGTAAAAAATACCTGTTTTTAAAGGAGCACACCTATGCTGGCGAGTATCTTTTCGCTCAACGTTCTCCAGACCGCGCTGGAACTGGGCTGCATTTATGCCTTGGTCGCGCTGGCGCTGTTCTTGAGCTATTCCATCCTGAACATTGCGGACCTGTCCACCGACGGCTGCTTTACCCTGGGCTGTGCGGTGGCCTGCCAGGTGGCCCTGACCGGGCACCCCATCCTGGCCCTTGTGGCAGCAATGGCGGCGGGCGTGTGCTCCGGCTTCATCACGGCGTTTTTGCAGACCCGGCTGGGCGTGGAGAGCATCATGGCCGGCATCATCGTGAACACCGGTCTGTACACCATCAACCTGGCGGCCATGGGCTTCTCTTCCACCATGTCGCTGGTCAAGACCGAGACCATCTTCTCGCTGGCCAAAAAGTCGCTGGGCTTCCTGGGCAGCTGGTATAAGCTGGTGCTGGTGGGCATCATCATCGCCGTGGCCTGCGCCGCTATGCTGGGCTTCCTGGGCACCCGGCTGGGCCTGTCCATCCGCGCCACCGGCGACAACACCGCCATGGTGCGGGCCTCCAGCATTAACCCGGCCTTTACCATCACGGTGGGCCTGTGCGTGTCCGGTGCGCTGTGTGCATTATCCGGCGGTCTGCTGGCACAATATCAGAAGAGCTGTGATATCAATGTGGGCACCGGCATGGTGACCATTGCCCTGGCCTCCCTCATCATCGGCGAGACCCTCGTGGGCAAGCGCACCATGCTGCGCCGCATCCTGGGTGTGGTGTTCGGCAGCTGCCTGTACCGTTTCATCGTGGCAGTGGCCCTGCGCTTCAATGTGCCCGCCGCGGCCATGAAGCTGGTGTCGGCGGTCATCGTGGCCATTGCCATTTCGATGCCCGCCATTCAGGCACAGATCGCATTCCAGAAGCGCAAGCGTGCGGCCCGCGCCCGCCGCGTGACCGGCAAGGAGGGACAGTAAGATGGAAATGCTGCAGCTGAACGACCTGCATAAGACCTTCAACCCCGGCACTGTCAACGAGAAGGTGGCCCTGAACGGGGTCAGCCTGCACATGGCGGCAGGCGACTTTGCCACCATCGTCGGTTCCAACGGCGCGGGCAAATCCACCCTGTTCAACGCCATCACCGGCGGCTTCATCGCCGACGAGGGCAGCATCCTGTTGGGCGGACAGGACATCACCTTTGAGCCGGAGCACCAGCGCAGTAAGGTCATCGGCCACCTGTTCCAGGACCCGCTGAAGGGCACCGCCCCCAACATGACCATTGAAGAAAATCTGGCGCTGGCCTACCTGCGTGCCGGCACCGCCCCTCACGCCATCTTCTCCCGCATCTCCCGCAAGGACAAAGAGGTGTTCCGGGAAAAGCTGGCCCTGCTGGATATGGGCCTGGAAGACCGCATGAAGCAGCCGGTGGGTCTGCTGTCCGGCGGCCAGCGGCAGGCACTGACCCTGCTCATGGCGACGCTGGTCACCCCGAAGCTGCTGCTGCTGGACGAGCACACCGCCGCTCTGGACCCCGCCACCGCCGAGAAGGTGCTGGAGCTGACCAAGAGCATCGTAGCCGAAAAGAAGATCACCTGCCTGATGGTCACCCACAATATGCATCAGGCGCTGGAACTGGGCAACCGCACCCTGATGATGGACGCCGGCCGCATCGTGTTCGATGTGCAGGGCGCAGAGCGCAGCAGGATGACCGTGGACGACCTGCTGGAAAAGTTCCGCGAGAACGCCGGCAAGAATCTGGACAACGACCGCATCCTGCTGAGCAAGGTGGAACAGTAAACAAAAAACAACGAGGCTCTGCACCGGTTGGTGCAGAGCCTCGTTTGCGTAATATCAGTGCTTTAAATTACTGAACGTACTCCACGGTGTACTCGAAGCCGTACTCTTCCTGCAGCTTCTTGACTTCCGGCTCACAGTCCTCGATGAAGGTGGGAGCGTAGACGGAAGCGCCGTTGTGGGCCTTCTTGTAGTCCTCCACGATCTGCTGCAG
>CAKSZS010000018.1 GCA_934525845.1 uncultured Faecalibacterium sp.
AGGTAGATGCCCACATGACTTTTCCCCGGCGTATCATACGTTCCTTCAAAGAAAACAAGGTCGCCGGGCTTTGCTTCTGCTTCGGAAATGTGCTGGCTTTTCTGCCATAATCCGTTTGCGGTGGTTCTTCCCACGTTGTAGCCGTTCTGGTTGTACACCCAGCAGACGTAGCCGCTGCAATCGAACCCAGTTTCCGGGGTGGAGCCTCCCCACACATAGGGTGTACCCACATACTTTTGAGCTTCCTTGTAGATGGCAGCAAACTCACTGTCGGTCAGGGCTTCCGCCGGAACCGTATAGTCGATGCCCGGTGCGCCGGAGCCATCGGAGCCTCCGGGTGGCAGACCGCCGTTGAACAAGTAAGATCTGCCGCCCAAGGTGTCTTGGAAAATCTCGTACCGTTTCCATTGGTCGTTGTCCAGTTCTTCCCGGATGACCACCTCCAAGCCACGGTTCACCAGCTTGGTGTGGAAGATGCGGTACTCATAGGGCACCTGCGTAGGAATTGGGATGCCTGCCGGAGTCATGACCCAGACCGTCATATACCGGGTCTGCACTTCCACCCATGTGGTCAGCTTGTACTGCTTCTTGAAGGTCTCCTTCAGCTTGCCCTGCACCTCCGACCGGGTGTAATCATCATACAGGGTCGTCAAGAATGAAGTGAGCTGCCACGGGTCATGCTCGATGGGGTCGAGGTGATACTGGTACTCGTTGTAGCCGGGGTGGTCGGCGGGGGTGCGCTTGATCTTTTTATCCAGCTCCTTCTCCAATTTCTTATAGTCGGTCTCTGCGCCCTTGATGTCCCGATCTTCGGCAGAATACATGGTCTGCCCGGACACCTGCGTGGTGCCGGAGAACAGAATGGAACAGGACGAAAACGCCGACATGACAAGCAGCAGGAGCAAAAGAAAAACGCCCACGATCACCAGAACGTGTGCGTTACCCTTGGCGGCATTCGCCAGCCCCTTTACGGCGGTGCTGACGGCAGTTTTGCCTTTCTCCACCGCCTGTTCCATGCCGGACCGGGCGGCAGATGCACCGTTGGATGTCGCCTTGCCGCCTGCGGTCTGCGCTGCCGTGCTAGACCGGGCGGCGGCATAGTAGCTTTTGTGGATTTCTTGCTTCTGTCGCCACCGGGAAAGCCAGTTGGAGCTGCCCTCGCCGGTGCAGGATGGGTCTGCATCTTGTGCCGAGGTCGGCTTCTGCACGGAAGATTTTGCGGTTCGGGCGCCTTTCTTGCCCTGCATCTTGGCTTTCTTTTTCAGCTTTCTGACGTAACGGTTCTTGGAAATATCCCGGACATTTCCTGCCGCCTTTTCGCCCTCGCTCAGAGCCTGTGTGCCCACATTGTCGTCCTCGTACTGGTCGATTTCCCGGTGCACCGCAGACCGGGCGGCATAGGCGGCGTACATCTCCCGCTTCTGTGCCTTGCTCAACCGGCTTAACTCGTCCGGGGTTAGTTCCGCCTTGCCAAACCGCAGATGCTGGGCTTTTTCGGCGGTCTTTTCCGCATCGGTTTTCAGCTTTTTCTTTCTGGGCACCGACTGCTCCACCTTGGCTCTTTTCGGGGGCGAACGGGTCTTTTTTGCGGACGATTCCTCTTTGATGTTCAGCTTCGGTTCACTCATTTCTGTGCGCCCTCCGAGATCTCGTTGAGTTTGGTCGTGAGGATGCGGTAGAGTTCAAGGTCTTTCGGGAAATGGTCAACGAAGGGCAGAATGACATTACCGAAAAACAGCAGCCCTTCGCCCTCGCCGGAGTGGGTCACATAGGAAAGCTGATGGGGCGAAATATTAAGCTGTTTCGCAAGAATCTGCCGGTCGCCGTTGGCCTGATTCAGCATATACACAAAGTCTGAGTTCTCGAAAATGTTCGATACTTCGGGGCTTGCCAGCAAATCTTTGACGTTCTGCGTTAGGGCTGTCGGGATGCCGCCCCACTTACGAAAACGTTTCCAGATCTCCACGGAATAGGCGGCTGTCTGCTCGTCTTTCAGCAAAAGGTGGAACTCATCGGCGTAGTATCGGGTCGATTTGCCAACGGAGCGATTGGCAGTCACACGGCCCCAGACCTGATCCTGCACGATGAGCATACCGAGCTTTTTTAGCTGCTTTCCCAACTGCTTGATGTCATAGCAGACGATGCGGTTGTCGATATCTACGTTGGTGCGGTGGTTGAAGATATTCAGACTGCCCTTGACGTAGATTTCCAGAGCAGCTGCAACATGATGGGCTTCCGGCTCATCCTGCGTCAGCAGAGCATTGTAGAGATCTTCCAGCATCGGCACGGTTTCGGGACAGGGGTGCTCAAAGTAAGGAGCATAGATTTTGTGGACGCAGCGGTCAATGACCGTTTTCTCCACAGGCTTCAACCCCTCTTTGCCGCCGACTACAAGTTCGCAAAGGGAAAGAATAAAATCGGCTTTCAAAGCCAGCGGATTATCTTCCTCGGAGTAGTTGACATTGATGTCCATGGGGTTGATATACTGGGTGCTGGAAGGGCTGATATGGATGACCTGCCCGTGCAGACGTTCCACCAGTGGAGCATACTCCGACTCAGGATCGCACACAAGAATATCGTCATCCGTGACGAGAAAAGCATTGCAAATTTCTCGCTTTGCGCTGAACGACTTGCCAGAGCCGGGAGTACCCAGAATCAGACCGTTGGGATTTTTCAGCTTTTTGCGATCCACCATGATAAGGTTGTTGGACAGGGCATTCAGGCCATAATAGAGAGCTTCTTTGCCATTGTCGAACAGTTCCTGCGTGGTGAACGGAACAAAAATCGCTGTGCTGCTAGTGGTCAGTCCCCGCTGAATTTCGATCTGGCAGTCTGCCAGCGGCAGCGAGGACATAAGCCCCTGCTCCTGCTGAAAATCCAGCCGGCACAGTTCGCAGTTGTGCTTCTGCGCAATGCTGACCGCCTGAAAGACGTTGGTTTCCAGTTCCTGCTCGGTCTTACCGGTGTTCAGCACCAGAAAAGTGACAAGGAACATCCGCTCGTTCTGACTCTGCAATTCTTTCAGCAGGGCTTTTGCATCCCGCCCGTAAGTCGCCAAATCGGACGGCAACACGTCCATGTCGTATCCGGCGCGGACGGCTTTTTTCTGTTCCTCGATCTTTGATCTATCGAGTTCGGTAATCGTGTGCTTGATGGTTTTGATGGCCTTGTTCTGGTCAACGGACTGGATGTGCATGGTAACAATCTGGCTGGAGTCCATGTCCAGAAAGTCCTTCAAAAGCTGGTCGCTCAAATCAGAAGCCGTGATATTCAGAAAGCTGACCGCCCCGAAGATGCCGCCCATCTGAAAGGTCCGGCTGTTCTTAAACGCCAGCGCAGTGGGTGCAATGGCATCCTTTACGGACAGACCACTGGGCACAAGGTCTTTCCAGTTGAAGTGGAACTTGTTGGCACCGTCCATGTTCAGCATCCCGTGCATCAGCCGCAGACGCTCCGTACCGTCCAGCGGCTTTGCCAGAACGCCAAGTCGGTGGAAGTTATTCATCAGGTCGTTCTGGATGTGTTCCAGACGCGGTTTGACCTGCGCCATGCTTTCGCCCTCGATGCCGTAGGTCAGAAACTTCGTTTTGGTCAGGCCGTTGTTGCCCTTGGAAAGCTGCTGGCGGAGCATCTGCGAGTACTCAGCACGAACATCATCAAAGCCGTCCTTCTGGTAAGGGATGCGGATGGACTTTTCAAAGTCTGCGCTGTCCGTGGCAGTGTTCACAAAGGAAAGTTCAAAGTGGATGCTCGAATCAAAGAAGTTGAGGAACGAACACCATTCCTCAAAAATGGCGGTCTTGTCCTCCTGCTGCGCCAACTGATAATTGATGTCCTGATACTGGATGGTACGGGTGTAGTAGCCGGGGCGCACCCGGCAGGTGCCGTCCTCAAACATCCGCTGGAACGGAATGGACTGCTGTGCCGTGCGGGGCACGGTGGACTTGGGCGGCTTTTTGCTGTCCTTATTCTTTTTCAGAAATGGAATCATGGGTGTCATCTCCCTTCATAAGCAGTGCATAGTAGTTGCGGGTCTTGTACGGACGCACCTTCGGGCGGACGAACCTTGCCTGAAGGTAGTACCGCAAGATCTTTTCGGCGGGCTGGCCGTTCTTCTGATACATGGCCAGAAAGAACATGGGCAGCATGACCGCCATCATGCCGAGGGTAGCACCGGAATTGCCAGCGGTGTCCCGCAGAACAAAGAACAGCGGCACGCCTACGACTGCCGCTGCACCAAAACAGATAAGCTGCCGGGCGGTCAGGTTGAAGGCTACTTTGGACTTCACCTTGCTGAAATCGCGCGGCACGGAAATATAAGCTGCCAATCAAGCACCTCCTTTAATGCGCTCCGAGGACGGATTTTGTCACGGAGCTTGTCTTGAACAGGCTGAAACAAAGCAGAACGGTGTAGCCCACAATGCTCCAAATGGAGTTGATGGCATCCCCGGAAATCGCTACGCTCTGGATCAGCACGGCATAAATTGCCACGCAGATGAGGATGAGGAAACCCTGAAAGCCCAATGCAAATAGGCATTTCAGGTAGTTCTGCCCCATGTGCGATTGCTCGTGGTTGCCCCATGTTGCCATGGGGATGGGCGCAAGGCTCACCATGCAATATATCTCAATCATTCTTCCGTACACGATGACAAAAATCACAATGGACAGGATGCGCATGGTAATGCCGATGAAGAAGGACTGCAAGAACAGCCCGAACAGTGGGCCTACGTCCATCTGCATCATGCTGGATTGCAGCATGGAAAGCCCGATGTCGTTGACCCTTGTGTTGCCGGAAATAATGCCGCTGGAATTTGCCACCACCTGCTGCGTCACATCGAACACCGCCATGATGATGTCGAAGGTGTTGGAGATCATCCAGACCGAAATGGCAGTTTTGAAGATCCATTTCATCAGCAGCGCAGGTTCAAATTGTGCCATATTGTTGTGTTCAGTAATCATCTGAATCAATTCATAACAAGCAATGAAGGTCAAAATCACGCCTGCGATGGGCAGCACCACATTACGGGATAGTGCCTCGATCATAGCGAAAACGCGCGGTTCAAAACTGGATGGTTTGGTGCCGACCTGCTGTGCGATGTTGCCCACTTGGGTGTTGACGTCATCGAACAGGCCGGAAAGATTGGACATGATCGCAGCTGTCAGCAGTGACTTGATCCAATCGGAGATTGCTTTGAGAACGGTTTCCACTCAGCGCCACCACCTTAAAAGAAATGGTTGATGAGGGTCTTGAGCAGGTTGAGAACAAAGATGAGGTTCGTCAAAAAATTCATAGAAACATCTCCTTTTTGATAGAACGTATGGCTTGAAAATTCGCTCCACAAGTACAAAAACCGTTAGCCACGGTGAGTTGGAGCAATATGTATGGGCGGCAGATGCCGCCCGCAGTTTTTAGCCGAACAGACCGCTCAGCAGGGGGATCAGGGTAATGCCGATCAGGGCGACACCACCGCCAGCCATGAGCTGCTTCATACCCTGACTCTTTGCGGAGGGGTTATCACCGCCGTAACCTTCCATGAGGTTCACAGCACCCCACACGCCCAGACCAGCACCCAGTGCCACGACCAGAGTCTTCAGAACATCCACTGCACTGTTGAAAAATTCCATAATTGTATCTCCTTTGTTTTGAAAAAGTGACCCTGCACACACCTGAAATCCAGTGATGAACTGCCGTAAACTGCGGCAAGGGTTGATTTGCTGGTGCGCCTTTTGGGTCAGGGCAAAAAAATAACCGCTCGTCTTTGTCAGGCGGGCGGGAGTGAATCAACATCCACAAGGACAAACTGATCGTCCGGGTGGATTTTTTCTTTATGGCTCAGATATTTTTCAATATCCAGAGCATTTTTAGGATCATAGTCGGAAGTCAGCTTGTAGTTGGGGTGCTGCGTCAGGTCATACTTGTCGGAAAGGAATGGGCGCACACCGCGCAGCTGCAAAATACACTTGCCGCCGTCCAGCACGGCAAGCTCATCCCGGCTCATCAGCTCGTGGCCGAGTTTCTGGTAGTTGGTGCCATAGCTTGGGCTATTGCCGCGGGTATCGGAATTGTTGTAGCTGTCGATGGTTTCCTTGCCGAGTGCTTCGGCAAGATCTTTAAGGGTAGTAGGCTCGCTGCCACCCAGAAATATCTGGCTGTCCATGTTGCCCACGATGGTATCCGCATTATCCTTGTAGATGGCTTTCAACTGGCTTCTGGTTTGCAGCACAAGGCAAGCCGAAATCTCGCGGCTGCGGATGGTTGCCACCAGTTTTTCCAGCTGCGGAATCTGGCCAATGTTGGCACACTCGTCGATCAGGCAGCGCACATGGACAGGCAGCTTTCCGCCGTACACATCATCTGCCTTGTCACAGAGCAAATTGAAAAGCTGGGAGTAGATCATGCTGATAAGGAAATTGAACGTGCTGTCCGTATCCGACATGATAAGGAATAAGGCTGTTTTCCGGTCGCCCAGCTTATCCAGCTCCAGCTCATCGTACATGGTCGCATCCCGGATTTCTTGGATGTCAAAGGGCGAAAGGCGGGCACCGCAGGAAATCAGGATGGATTTTGCGGTCTTGCCGGCAGCCAATTTATAGAGTTTGTACTGCCGCCCTGCAAAGCTGTTCGGCTTCTTTTTTGCCAAATCTTCAAAGAGCAAATCAACCGGATTCTGATAATCCTCGTCGTCCTCGGACACCTGCATGGTGTTGAGCATTTCCAGCAGCGTGGCAAAATTCTGTTCCTCAGCCGGGGCTTCGTAGTGCAGATAGGCGATCAGCGAGGTCAGCAAAAGCCGTTCCGCCTTGTCCCAGAATGGATCGCCGCCCTGACCTTCACCTTTGGTGTTGGTCATAAGGGTCGTGACCAGCTTCAAAATATCCTTTTCCTCGTGGATATACGCGAACGGATTGTAGCGCATGGACTTGTGAAAATTTATGGTGTTCATCGTCCTGATTTTATATCCGTTCTTCAGCAAGGCAAGGCCGCATTCTTGAATGAGACCGCCTTTTGGGTCAGTCACCACGAATGAAACCGGATGGCTTTTTGACGTGCATTGAAGCAAATTCGGCTTAATAAAATACCTTGTTTTGCCGCTGCCGGAACCGCCCACCACCAGCACGTTTTTATTCCGGGCATTTTTGGGGTCAGGTGGTCGGTTGCTCATCATCAGGCGTTCTGTTTTAGTCAGAATGATGTTATCCTCAAACTTCGGAGCCATGAACGGCGCAATATCTGCCGGAGTACCCCACCGGGCAGAGCCGTACTCCATACCGTGCCGGTACTTTTTAGCGTTTTTGCTTTTTAGATAGACCGCCAGCCGCAGTCCGGCACCGCAGCAGATGCCCACCAGAATATCCAGTGGGTGCAGACTGGGCAGAGGGTTTGCAAATGCAGCCGGGAGCGTATCTATGAGTGACACGATTCTATCGCCCAGCTCCTTACCCTCGGCCAGCCGCCATGCCTCGCCAAAATTGGTCGCAGCCAGCCCAATCACCAGATAAGGCAGGTACAGGGCCAGCAGCTTGGTGAACTTTTTCTTGTTCATAAGCCACGTTCCTCCTCTTTGTGCCGTACTTTGTCGGGGAGGTTGGCAATGACCTGTGCCAGATCGTGCAGCTTGGCCAGCACAGAGGGACGCTCGGCCTTGTTCAATACTGCTGCAGAATACTCCTTGAACGCAGCGTTCAGAACGTCTGCATCCTGTGCCTTGAAGAAAATCAGAAACCGAGGTGGTGTGCAGGACAGGTCTTTTTGGATTGCATAGTCGATGTGATACCGCTTAGCGTAGCGGTCAAAATCCTTGATGCCAGTCTTTTCGATCTCCAGATTGGTCACACCCCGGTTCTGCCGTATGAGCCGCTTCATGGACTGCTTGCCCTGCGACGCACTCTTGTCGTACTGGCGCAGAAAGAACTGCGCCCCTCTCAAAAGTGTACGGGCAGATAGCTTTGCAGTCGAGATGGCGAAGTTGACCGTTTTATGCTCGATTTCTTCCTGCATTTCCATCACCTCCAGTGCAGAAAGTCGTGTTTAGCGGTCAAATCCGGCATCCTTCGGCAGGGTGGTTTTGCTTTCTTCCGGGCAAACTGCTTCATCGGGCACACGAACAACCATCATCCGATGCCCCAGCCGGATAAAATCTTCCGGCTGATGGAAAAGCCGCTCGTACTTCTGCGCCATCTCCGGGGTCAGGGATGCAAAATCCTCCTCGCCCAGCCCCACCACCAGAAAGGTTCCGGCAACGGCATCGTACATCTGCCCGTCCTCGTCCCGCAGGGCACGGTTCAACGGCAGTCCCATCAGCTTACCATCATCGTTGTAGATGATGGCGACCGGGTCATCGGCAAAGGGGTAGCTTGCGCCGATGGAGCCGCCCACCGCCTGCTGCAAGGCTTTCAGGTCAGGATCGATCTCGACCTGCTTCGGGTACTGTCCCGGTGCGATCTCCAGCACCGTCAGGGTGTTCTTTTCCTGTTCCATGCTTATCCTCCTCAAATTTGATGGTGATTTCCTGTCCGGCGCGCGCCGCATTCATCAGGGCTGCGATAAAGAACCCACAGAGCGCACCGGCTTCATAGATCAGAAAGTCTTTCACGAACTCCATTACGCAACCTCCGAAAGCGCAACACCAACATGGCGCATCTCAGCATCGTCATAGAAAAACAGATGCTCCCGAATAAAATCTTCCACATCGACCTTTTCATATCGGCTCGGAAGCATAAGACAACGCTCATTTTCCCTGCGGCAAAGAAATGCCGTGCCGGTCAGGATTTTTCTTCCGCTTGCGGCGAGAATCTGCTCTGGCTGGTAGCGAATCTGAAAATCCGTATGCGGAACGTCAAAGACTTCGTAAGTCCCCTCAAAGTAAGGAAACTTCTTTTGAAGGGATTCATCAAACGGCACACACTGAACACCTTTTTCGGCACTGATAAGGGCAACTTCCGGCCCAACCTCGAAATGGTGCTTCAGTTCCTTGAGACACTCCTCGATAATCTCATCGTGCGACAAGCCCGGATACATTGCAACAAACCTCGCTTTCTGGGCTTTCCGCTGTTCTCTTTTTTCTCTGGTTGACATAAAAAGGCACCTCACTCCATGCAGATGCAGGGCAGCTTCTGGCCGTCAGCCATCAGGGTGACGCTGTGGCGCCTCAGGTACTTCTGAAAGAGGTAGACCTGATCAATCGTCAGCGAGATGAACTCGCCATCCATGTTGGTGCGCACCAGAATGACCGGGCCGGTCAGATAGTGCTTGCCTGCCAGTTTCAGAACCTGAGCCGGGTTGTAGCTAAGCAGCAGCGAGCTGTCGGGGATGTTCAGGTACGCATCATCCTCGTCAAAGCAGGGCAGGATGTCGGGAGCTTCGTCCAACGTGATGACCGTCAGCTCCATGTCCGGGGCGATGGCGGCAAAGTAGATCTCGCCGCTGCCACCGCTCTCCGACAATGCAGCACAGATATGCATATCAATGGTGGTTTCCTCGGAACGAATAATGGGATTGGAATCATTCTTCATAGGCATTTTCTCCTTTTTCCTAAAGAAAAAGACCCAACCGGGTCTTTTCAAATTCATATCCTGTCAGCGTTCTTCACTGTGCTGACGCTTTTTCTGCCACTGTTCCAGCAACTTGATGATGGTATCTTCCATCTGTTTGGGCGTATAGTTGCGGGGAAAGTATTTTCTCAGGGTGTCATTTTTGATGGTCACCGTATCAAGCTCGCTCTTTTTCTCCTCGCCCATAATGGCAACGACCGTCTCCGTTGTAAAAGTTCCATCCTGAGCCAGCTTCTTGATACGCTTTGCTTGTGAGACAGAAGGAAAGTTCTGGGTATCATCCATTGCCCGGATCACTTCCTGCTGTTGTTCAGGAGAAAGATAGGAAAGCTCCACAGCAGGATTGAAGGACACGGTTTTGTTATCCACCATGTCCAGCAGTTCTGGAATAAGGTTGGTCAGACGGATGAAACGTCGAACAGTCTCACGACTTTGATTATTCTCTGCGCCCAGCTTTTCATTGCTCCGCAACTTCGACACAACTTGTGTCGAAGTTAAATCTGACCTTGTACCTTGATTTTTCATGGCATCCAACTTCATTTTGTACGCAAACGCTCTCTCGCTGGGCAGAATATGCTCACGCTGCAAATTGCTATCTACCATGAGGATTATGGCAGCATCATCGTCCATCTGGCGCACAATGACCGGCAGGGTTTCCAGTCCGGCCAGCTCCGCAGCGTGTTGACGGCGGTGCCCGGAGATAATTTCATAGCCGCCCTTCGGTCTGGGGCGGGCAATCAACGGCGAAAGCACACCGTACTGCTTGACACTTTCCACGGTATCGCTCATAGAATCATCGTCCAGAACCTTGAAGGGATGGTTCTTGAATGGAAACAGCTCTCCAATCGGAATCTGCCGCACCTGCTCGCGCTGTTCTTCCTGCCGGGATTCTTCGGTGGAAAAAATATCATCGTAGCTGCTCAGACTGGCGTTTACGCTGCTTTTCGGCATCGGCCAGCACCTCCTTCGTCAGAGATTTATAGGCTTCTGCCACTTTGCCTTTCGGGTCATGGACAAAGATGCTCTTACCCGCCGCGCTGATTTCCGCTGCACGGACGGAGTGGGGAATCGTCTGACCGAACACTTTGATGTGCTTTCCGTATGCCTGCCGGATCAGCGTGTCGATTTGTCGGCCATAGTTGGTGCGGTTATCTGTCATCGTCAGCAGGATACCTTCGATTTTCAGCTTTGGGTTGATCTGCCGATGCACCTTGTTGATGGTCTGCAAAAGCTGTTCCAGACCTTTCGCGGAAAGGTACTGTGCCTGTACGGGTATCAGAGCAGTGTCTGCCGCCGCCAGCGCGTTAATGGTCAGCATCCCAAGGGAGGGAGTGCAGTCCAACAGAATATAGTCATAGTCCTGCTTTGCACTGTCCAAGACTTGCTTCAGCATTTTTTCCCGGCTCATGGTATTGACAAGGGCAACTTCCAGCCCTGCCAGCTCAATGTTGGCCGGGATGAGGTCTACACCCTCTGCATGGTGCAACACACCTTCACCGGGCGGAATGCACTGGTCGTTCATTGCTTTCTGCATCAGGGTAGAAAGAGTAACGGGCAGTTCGTCCGGCTTCTGCCAGCCCATACTAATGGTGAGTGAACCCTGCGGGTCAGCGTCTACAAGTAGGACCTTCTTACCCTCGGCGGCAAGACCGACACCCAAGTTTTCACAGGTTGTTGTTTTGCCAGTGCCTCCCTTTTGGTTGACAATGGCAATCGTGGTTGCTTTTTTGGAAATTTTTATCACCCCCGTTTCGCTAAATCGTGGTTGGTCTGATTCTGATAGTAAAGCTGCATGGTGGTCGGTGCGTTGTACAGAGAAGCGAGCAGGTATTGTTTCATGTTCCTGATTGGGCTGCTGTTCTCTGCAAGGCACTTCAACACAAATTTGATGTGGTCGGCGTTCAGCTTCATAAATCGGCTACGCACTACCTTGGCAGGACGGTCATCCCCGGCAATCCGCAGCATCTTTCGCTTGGTCGCACAGGTGTCCACCAGCAAATCAACGATCTGGTAGATGATGTCCTCGTCATCCGGGCAAAGCCGGAGAAGAAGCTCGACCTCCAAGGACTGAGAAAAATATTCTTCCAATTGTTCGCGCTGGCTCATCCCGTCTGTTTCTTCCGAATTGAAGGGATAAGTCTCATTCATCTCAGTATTATTCTTATCAGTCTTATTACATCGTGGTTTTGCAGGGTCTTGACTTGTGCTTTTGAAGCCTCCAGATTCGTGATTTTCACGATTCTGGAATCGTGCTTTTGAAGAATCTGCCGAAAAGTTTTTCACATACACCAAACTTGGCCTTCCTAAACCTCTGCGTTTTCGTTCAATCAAACCAAATTCTTCAAGCTCCCGTAGCAACTTGGTCGCTTTGTTGTCTGCGCAACACAATGACCTCTTGACATCCTCAATCGTGAAGATGATGAACACCCGACCTTGCTCGTCCAGCCAGCCATTCTTGGCCGACAGGCTCATGCGATCAAGCAGGATGCCGTAGAGTGTTTTGGCATCCGTGGACAGGCTCTGGAACCGCTGCTCCTGAAAAAGAGCCTTTGGAATGCGGTAGAAGGAGAAAAGCTCTCCAGTCTGTCCGTAGAAGTAGTCAAGGGTCATGCGGTTGGTTCACAGATAAAAAACAGCGATAATATATCGGCATAGTTGAGAAAACCTCCTTGTCAATACTCTTGGGGAAAATAAAAAGCGCAACTTTGATGTGTGAAATCAAAATTGCGCTAAGTAAGCTGTCAGAAAAAACTTTTCTCGTAAATGACCTTCTCTCTGAGCAAAACCCATTGACACACTTGAAAATTGGGTGGTAAAATTGCCTTGTAGGCGGAGCATGATTCCTGGAAGCAGGATGCAACTGTGAACCTTTTTGGTGAATAGAACGTATCAACGCGATATTAAGCCTGTCCCCGCACTTTCGTGTGGGGGTGTGTTTCGATACCGTTCGGGAGAGCGCTTGCATGGCATGCAAGAGGTCACCGGTTCGATCCCGGTATTCTCCACCAATCAAGAGCAAGGCGAACACTTCAAGCATCCGAGCGGTGCAAGGGGTGTTCGTTTTGTTTTGTCGGATACCATCATTAACCTGCAAAGCATAAGGAACAGCCGCCGTGGAATCTCTCTCCACGGCGGCTGTTTCGTTACCCTCTTACCACGGCGTTGTACACCATTTCCAGAAACTGCACGGCGGTCGGGCAGCCGGTGAGCGGGTAACCGGCCATTTCCTGTACCCGTTCCGGCGCGGTGCTCCACGCGGTCCGGGCCGCACGCCGAACCATACTCTGGATGGCTGTCCATTCACAGCCATCCTGCTCGGCCAACGGTTCGTAAAGCTCTTTCTGCACCGCTTCCAGCCGGTCTTCCTGTGCCGCGATGCGCTCCACACAGCCGCACAGGATGCGGTGCGCCTTCATACTGCGGGTGATGCCCAGCGGGCGCAGGACATCGTTTACACGGGCAGACAGGGAGTCCATTTCGCACGTCATGATTCTTTCCACATCCTTCCAGCACTATTCTAACCGAAAAACGCCGGAATGTGTTGAATGCGTCGAAACTTGTTGGAATGCGGTGAAATAAGTCGAAAGGGGACAGCGGTTCCACAGAGTCTTCATGGTTTTGCGGCAGAGAAGGGCAAAAAACAACGGGCGGCTCCAGGAACAGAGCCGCCCGCTTGGGTCTGCGGAAGGGAAGATCACCCGATGTCCAGGATGCCGACCGGCCCGCCGTTGACCATGGTAAAGTGGATCGGTGCCATGGAGGCCGTCATTTCGTCCGGGTCGAGCACGATCGCATAGGGGCAGCACTGTTCCAGCTGCCGCTTCTCCATCTCCCACTTTTTCGGATTCTTGGAAACGAACAGGAAGGCCATCTTGCCGTCCAGCGTGTCCATGACGAAATAGATCCGGTCAGGGATCTGTGCGGAAAGTGCCTGCACAAGGTACTTGCGGTCCGGCGAAGCCGACAGCTGATTCACAACGCCGACCTTCTGCCCCATCAGGGTCATGAGTTCGCTGTAGAAGAGCTCACGCTTCCGCAGGAACAGCCCCGGCAGATCGAGATCGGTGATCATGCCGACGTTCGTGAGGATCCGGAAGCGCTCCACAATTTCGCTGTCCGAACTGGACAGTTCCGGCTTGTTTTCCGGAAGGGCAGAGGAGATGTTGGGATTCTTGCGCAGGAGCGCTCCGTCAAAGCTGTCCAGTTCGATGCAGCCGAGGGTCTTTTCCTGGGAATCCAGATCGACGGTCAGCGCCTGCACGCCGCAGTTGGAGGGACGCTCGTCCTGCCAGCAGGTGATATCCGGGCTGACAAACAGCAGGGAAAGGGTGTTCTGATATTCGATCGCATGATAGACCAGCGCAGAAGTCTGCTCTTCAAACGAACGGGCGATTTTTTCATAGCGCTCATCGTAGGTGATCGTATCGATGGAACCGAGATAGCCGCCGCCGGTGAGATAGGAATAATACAGCCGGCCCTCGGCAAAATATCTGGCGACCTTGGGGTTCAGGCCGTACAGGGTTTCCAGCTGATGCAGGCGCTCCAATGCCTCCTGCTTCATCGTTTCCTTCGGCAGGGCCGGCTGGTCGGTTTCCGTCTCCGGTGCATCGGCGCCACCGCTCAAGAAGTGCATGACAGAGTCGATGACAGCATTCCCGGCTTCTTCTGCAGCGTCCGGAGGGAGTTCGTACTGTGCGGCAAAGTCGAAAAGATTTTTCAGGTTTTTCTCCAGAAACTGCTGCAGGAGCGTCCGGTCGATCTGATAGTGCTCCTGCGCATCCCGGACGCCGGCATAGGCGGTGATGAAGGCGCGCAGACCGAGCGAAGAGCTGTCCGTGCGCATGAAATAGAACCAGGGGATCCCGGCCTCCAGCGAAGCGTGGATCCAGTTTTTCACTTCCGGGATCTCCGGGATCTCCCGGGGGTCATCATCATATTCCGCAAAGAATACTTCCCAGGTGTTCCGGGCGTCCAGAAGCTTCTGCGGATCTTTGGCCGAAGCTTCGATCAACGCCTCGATGTCTGAAAAATCTTCCATGAGAACAGCCAGTTTTGCAATGGATACCATAACACATTGTTCCATAAGAGGTTCCTCCTGTTTTTATGATCTCGTGGTGGGATAGCACCGGCGGTGCACCCGGGTGTACCGTTCCTGCAGGTTCCGGTGCTCTGTTCGAGCGGCTTCACCCGGCATATGTTCCGCAAGCCACGCTTCTGCCCGGATCGCGTCCTGCAGATAGGGTTCGCCGGAAAAGGTGTCGAGCCGGAACCGTTCAAATGCGGCTTGTGAAAAAAGAAGATGCCACGACTGGTTCTGATCCTTTGGCAGAAGGGGACGGAGCATCTGCAGGACCTCATCGTACCCCTGTTTTGCCGGGCGGTTCAGCCCCTGCAGGTACTCCACCTGGGCGAGAAGCATCCGGGAGAGCGCACAGTCATAAATACCGCCGTTGGAGGTGAAATGCTTCAGAAGATCCCGGCGGCATTCCAGACTGACCGTATAATAGCGGGACGCCGCCGGGTAATCCGCCTTTGCTTCCGCGATCCTGCCGCACAGATTCAGTGCTACGGAATAGCTCCGGATGCATTCGAGAGTCCGATAGCGTTCCGCCTGCTCTTGAAAGAGCCGCAGGGCCTTTTGCGAGATCGTCCCGGCATCATCCAGCTCCTGCTGCAGAAGCAGTGCTTTGCCCCAGCCCAGCAGGGCTTCGCCATAGGCGCGCCGCTCCGGGATCCCATCGGCAGACTGCCGCGCTCTTTGCCACAGCACGGCCGTTTTCGAATACCATTCCGCCGCCGCAGCCGGATCGTTTTTCCGGAGCATCAGACTGCCCAGGGCTGTCTGCAGAAACGCAACGCCTTCGGCCGTCTCCCGGGTCTGCTGCTGATCGTACAGGGTCTCCCGGATCTGCAGGGCATTGCGGAAGCTTGTCTCGGCTGCCTCCAGATCCCACATCTCATACAGGGCGCTGCCCAGACGCTCGTATCCGAGGGAAAGGATGTACAACTCGTTTTTCAGGACGGCCAGTTTCCGGCGGGCGTTTGCGGCAGTACAGCCGGGCGTATGCAGAAAGGCCCGCAGCTTGCGGGAGGCTTCCTCATACCGGATCTTTGCGGACAGACAGAGCTTTTTGTAGAGCTGGGCAGCTTCCTGGTAACTGCCCAGAAGGGACAGGATCCGCCCCAGCTGGTCGTAGGCGGCAGCGGTTTCTGCCGGCCGGCTTTCACCGGTGAGCTGCTCTGCGGTGTCTGCCAGCTGCTGGGCATAAAACAGTGCATCCCGGTACATTCCAAGTTCACAGAGGTCTTCACACAAGGCGGTCAGTGCCTGCAGCTGTTCCTGACGCTTTCGAGCAGAATACGCTTTGCCGTCGGCGGAAGCCTGCTGGTACCAGTTCACCAGGTTTTTGCGCCATTGGATCGCGGTGTGGTAATCCTGCGCAACACCGTCTCCGTTCCAGTACATCTCGGCAGCCTTGTTCATGGCCTGCGGCAGGCCGCTTTGTGCAGCGGCAAGAAGAAGGACACAGGCTTTTTCCGGGTCTTTTTCCACGCCGATGCCGTTCAGGAAGGCAAGGCCGATCAGATACTGCTTTGTTTTCGACAGCTTTTTCGGGGATGCAAGCTTCTGCAGCTCCTGCTCCAGTTCGGAAACGTCCTCTCCGTCAATCAGGCGCTTCAGCCCGGGGAACAGGGTCTGTAAAGTCTGCAGCTGTTCGGGCGTATAGGAACCTGCGGCTTCACGGACGGGGAGAATGTCGATGCCCTGTTTCACGGCGGTCGGGTATTCTTCCCGGATCACATAGTTGCCCGGCTCACTCATGGCAGGGGTGACCATCAGAAGAAACAGGTCGCTGGCGCGGAGGGCGTCGAAGATCTGATCGCTCCAGACCTCTCCGGAAGAAAGGAATTCATCGTACCAGATCGCTACCTGCTGAAAGGCCGGAATGGAGTGGATCCGCCGGATCAGTTCGTTGGCATACTGGCGGTCTTTTTTGCGGTAGCTCAGAAAGATCTGCCCGCTGAACGCATTGCGGATCTTCTGGATGGTCTGATCCGGAACGAGAATGCTGCTCAGATCCCGGAACAGCTTCTGCCGGTAGGGGATCTCTGTGCGGCTTGTTTCCTCGTGCCGCAGAAGCTGGATCTTCCCGTATCCCGGCCCGACCTGTTCCATCTGCTGTGCAAAGGTTTCTTCCAGCCCCGGCTCCATGGCGATGGGAAGGACTGGAATGTGGTTCTCGACGGCAAAGCGGTATTCGTAAGAACGGGCCGGGTTTTCTTCCCGGAGAAAATTCGAGGTCACCACGACCACGAACAGCTTCATCCCCCGGAGATTCCAGTCCAGATCGGCGGAATCGATGGCTTCCAGCGGCCCGATGTCCTCGTGCCAGAACACCGCACAGTCGAACAGCGAGAGGATCTCTTCCATGAGCTGCTGCCGCTGTGCGGTGTCGGAAGGATGGCCGGCCAGAAATACCTTCTGCAGATCCTGGGGAGAAAAATCGCCGTTGACCTTCCACAGAAATTGGACCTGTTTTTTCATTGCAAGACCTCCTCATGGCCCGGACACCTCCGATGTCCGGGCGCTTTTTCAGCAGAAGCATCCCACAGACGGAACGGTCATTCCTCCAGCGGCTCCCACTGACGGACGATCCTTCCGCTGAGGAGTTCCCGGACGGTGGAGAAGACGGCAGTCTGCCGCCGCCAGAGTTCATCGTCTGTGTGAAAATGACCGAAGTACCAGTGCTGGTAGGCCGTATGCTGCTGCACTTCGCTGAGAAAGGCGTTCAGCTCCTGTTCCTCGGGCACGAAGGGGCGGATGCCGGCGCGGTGCAGGGAGGAAAGGTAGAAGATCGTTTCGGAAGGAGCGGTATGGGTCAGGATGACATCGACCTGTCCACCGGCCTGCTGCAGCGTCTGCCGGGCGCGGCAGTATTCCTGGGCAGAGGGCATTTCCTGCGGCCACCAGGAAACGCCTTCCACCCGGCGGGCGCGGTCCAGCGAATACCCGCCGCCAAAGGCGAAGAGCCGCAGACCGTCCAGCTGATAAAGCGAACCGCGCGTCAGGTGCACCAGATTCGGCCGCAGAAGGTGCACCCGCCCGCCATGCCAGAGCGCGGTGGGAAAGGCGTTCAGACGGTCAAAGTTTTCATGGTTGCCGTCCACAAACGCAACGGTGTAGTCCCGGGCGGCCAGGGTGTCAAAAAAAGCTTCTTCGGTGCGGCCGTTCGTTCCCCAGAAGCCGACCCCGAAATCGCCGCAGACAAAAAGCGTGTCGCCCGGAGCCAGCACCGGCTCGATCTGTTCGAACCATTTGCGCTGCATGGCGTGAAGATCACCGGTCACATAAAGCATAGGACACCTCCTGAAAGCATGAAGCTGCTTTTCCGATATTCCAAGCATAACACGGACGGGGGTCATTCTTCCGGGGGGAGAAGCGGCAGGCAGAGGGTAAAGCAGCTGCCTTTGCCCACGGCGCTCTGCAGAGTGATCCTGCCGTGGTGCAGATGCGCCAGTTCCTGCGCGATGGTCAGCCCCAGACCGGTGGAGTCGTGCTTGGTGGTGGCTGTGGTGTGGAAATAGCGGTCAAACACGGCGGCCTGATCTTCCGGCGCGATGCCGCAGCCGGTGTCGGTCACGCTCACACGGGCCTGCCCGTCCTGCACCGCACAGGCTACGGTGATCTGCCCGCCTGCGGGGGTGTAATGGACGGCGTTCGTCACAAGGTTCTGCACGATCTGCTGCAGCCGCATACTGTCGCCCCACACCGGCAGGGCGCAGTCGGCAGAGACCTTCAGCGCAACGCCCTTCTGGTCGGCCTCGGTCTGGCAGGCGGTGCACACGGCAGCGGTCAGCACGTTGAGCAGGGCGCGGTCCTCGTTCAGCATCACCTGCTTCTGCTCCAGCTTGGCCGCAAGGAACAGGTCTTCGGTCAGGCCGCGCACGAATTTCACCCGCTCCTGCAAAATGGGCAGCAGGGCGGGCAGTGCTTCCGGCGAGGCTTCCAGTGTGTCCAGTCCGCTGCTGATGACGAACAGCGGACTGCGCAGGTCGTGGAAGATGTTGAGCATCATGCTCTTGCGGGCGTCGGATGCATCCTGCAGGGCTTTTGTGCGCTGGGTGACCCGGGCATCCAGCTCCTGCGCCAGCTGCTCGGTACGGTCGAACTGCAGGGCGTACCGGCGGCTGACGAATACCAGACAGCCCAGGGTGAAGGGCAGGTCATAGATGCGGGCGCAGCGCAGCATATACAGCGGAAAGCTTTCGGTAAGGATGCCGCTGCAGGAGGGCAGCAGGAGCACCAGCCCGCGCAGGCCGGTGGTGAGGATATCGCCCGCCAGCAGGTACAATGCCGACTGCTGCCCCCGCGCCAGTGCCGCCGACAGCTGTACCAGCACGCACAGCATCCCAAGGGTCAGGGTGCTGTTGCGCAGAAGGCGGCTGCTGGAAACGCTCAGCGCCAGAAACAGCACCATAAGGCCGGCGGCTGCAGAAAAAGAGCGGCTTTTGCGGGTCAGCCGCGGGCCGTGGGTCAGGGCGCTGCACAGCCAGATGGGAACCAGCACCGCAAAGGAAAAGTAAAACCGCTGCAATACGTCGTGCGTCGTGCTGGTGGTGAGGGGATGCAGATAGACCGACAGCCCCCAGCCGAACATGATGCCCAGATACAGCAGAAAATACCCCAGCTCATACTGCGGCTTGAAGCAGAACAGGGCCAGAATGCCGGCCCCCATGCTGACGAACGCCGCCAGAGTCACCAGCTGCAGACTGCTGCGCAGATCCAGCCAGCGCCAGGCGGTCCCGGCGGGCATCAGCCAGGCCCGGGGGACAGAAGGCGCACGCACCGTTATTTCGGAAGCACCTTCCGGCAGACGGAAAAATTCCTCACTGCGCTCCATGGGTTCCAGTGCTTCCGGCTGGACTCTGCGCGTGCGCCCGGGAAAACAGACCACCCACTCGGCGTCTGCGGGGGCATCCGTAAACTGTACCCGCCACTGCCCGGGCGAAGTCTGTGTCCAGCCGGTCAGGGTGACGGCGTGGGAAAGATCCATGCCGGAGAGACTGCCGTTTTCGGGCAGAAGCGGAAACCGGTGGTTGAACCAGACGCCGCCGCACACGATGACTGCCGTGAGCAGCAGGGAGATCAGCGCGTACAGGGTCGTTTTCTGCCGCATGGAAAAAGCCCTCCTTATGGATACAAGCATAAATGTTCTGCAAAGCGGTTGTCACCGCCCGGAAAATAAGGTATACTGAATGATACCAGTATATCAGATTTTTGACAAAAAGGGGAGTGCTTCCGGCATGATTCGTGTTCTTCTGGTGGAGGACGATGCAATGATCCGCGAGATGACGCGCCTTTTTCTGGAGAGCCAGAAGAATTTTGAGGTGGTGTGTGCAGCGTCCGGCACAGAGGCGCTGGCCTGCGCACGGGAAAAATTCGATGTGATCCTGTTGGACATCCTGCTGCCGGACACCGATGGGATGCAGCTGTGCCGCACCCTGCGGGAGAGCCACCACTGCCCCATTATTTTTACGTCCTGCCTGGACGATGCGGACACCATCGTGCACGCGCTGGAACTGGGCGGCGACGATTTTCTCACCAAGCCCTACGACAACAAGATCCTGCTGGCGCGCATTCTGGCCAACGTGCGCCGGGTGCAGATGGATGCCGCCGAGCCGGTCATGCAGGGGTACCAGTGCCGGGCATTCCAGCTGGATTCTGACAGCCGCAGTGTCATCCGGGAAGGAAAGAGCATTCATCTGGCGGATATGGAATACCGCATCCTGAGCCTGTTTGCCCGCAACCCGGGTACCTTTTTTACGGCCAATGAGCTGTACCAGAAGATCTGGGGCCGGGACAGCCTGGGCGATGTGCGGACTGTGCAGGTACACATCCACAACCTGCGCGGCAAGATCGAGCCGGATCCCGCCAAGCCCATCTATCTGCGCAACGTCTGGGGCAAAGGCTACGTCTTCTGCCCGGAGGGAGAGTAAAAGGAAAGCAGCATCTTCCGGAAACTGACGGAACGCATGAATGTGTTCCCTGCAACGAAGCGAGAAAAAAGAACTACAAAAACAACAGCGCCGCAGGCTCATCCCTGCGGCGCTGTTTCCCTCTATACACAAATTCGGCTCAGCACACGGCCCGGCGCTCAGCAGCGGGCACCGGCTCGATCACGGGCGGGTGCATCCCTTCGCGGTAGTCCAGGTCGCCCTGATCCAGGCCGCGCAGCAGAACTTCGGCGGTGGCAATGTTGGTGGCAATGGGCACGCCGTGCATATCGCACAGGCGCAGGAGATTCTGCTCGGTCAGGCTGGAAGCATCGGCCTTGAGCGGGTCGCGGAAGAACAGCACCAGATCGACTTCATCGCAGGCAACGCGTGCGGTGATCTGCTGCACACCGCCCAGTTTCCCGGAGAGGTAACAATGCACGGGCAGGCCGGTGGTCTGCGCCAGCATCCGTCCGGTGGTACCGGTGGCAATGACAGTGTTTTTGGATAAAATGGCGCTGTAAGCAGTGCAGAACTGAAGCGCAAGTTCTTTGCGGGAATCGTGTGCAAGAATGGCAATCGTCATAGTGCTCTCTCCTTTGTTCTCAGTATAGTGTTGCGTATGGCGGACAGTTTTGGGATACAACACTGAAACGTGATGAAATCGTTATCAAAATTTCCAATATAGTTTTACCGCGCCAAAACAGGGGTGTCAAGAGGATTTTTGCAAATTGTGCAAGAAAAAACGGAGAAAGTAGCACTTTTTATTTGGTGGAAACGAAAAAAACTTGGATACAATAGTCTATGCAAAAGCACGGATTTTACAACAAATTTGAAAATATTCTTCAAAAATTGTTGCCACGAAAAAAACACTCTATGCGCGTAAAACAAAAATGCAGGCCTGGACGTCGGACGTCGGCCTGCAGGAGAAAAATATTTTCAGACTGGGCTTGTGGGTCGGTCAACGGGTCTGACCATCGCCATGGATGATGTACTTGTAGCTGCACAGTTCGGCCAGTCCCATGGGGCCGCGGGCGTGGAGCTTCTGGGTGGAAATGCCCATCTCACAGCCCAGCCCGAACTCGCCGCCGTCCGTAAAGCGGGTGGAGCAGTTCACATACACGGCAGCACTGTCCACGGCGGCGGTAAACCGGGCTGCATGGGCATCCGTCCGGGTCAGAATGGCTTCGCTGTGGCCGGTGGAGTGGGCGGCAATGTGGGCAATGGCCTCGTCCACGCTGTCCACGACCTTCACGGCCAAGATGTAGTCCAGGAATTCGGTGTCGAAGTCCTTTTCCCCGGCGGGGGTGCCCGGAATGATCTGTGCGGCACGTTCGTCCAGACGCAGCTCCACCGGGTGCAGGCCGCGGGCAGTGCGGTCAGGGCCGAGCCGCTGGGCCAGCCGGGGCAGGAAATCTGCCGCGATGGCAGAATGCACCAGACAGACTTCCTCCGCATTGCAGACGCTGGGGCGGCTGGCCTTGGCATTCTCGATGATGTCCAGCGCCTTGTCCAGATCGGCGGAGTCGTCCACGAAGACGTGGCAGATGCCGGTGCCGGTCTGGATGCAGGGGACTTTGGCGTTCTCCACGCAGGCGCGGATGAGCCCGGCCCCGCCGCGCGGAATGAGCAGGTCCACATAGCCCACAGCGGTCATCAGAGCGTTGGCGGAGGCGTGGGTGGTGTCCTCAATGAGGCAGACCGCCGTTTCCGGCAGGCCGTTCTCGGTCAGGCCCCGCCGCAGCGCCTGCACGATGGCGTTGGCACTGCGCCAGGCTTCTTTTCCGCAGCGTAGGATGCAGGCATTGCCGCTCTTGATGGCAAGGGCGGCGGCGTCACTGGTCACGTTGGGGCGGCTCTCGTAGATGATGGCGATCACGCCCATGGGCACGGCGGTCTTTTCGATCACCAGCCCGTTGGGGCGCTCCACCCGGTTCAGCACCCGGCCCACGGGGTCGGGCAGAGCAGCCACTTCCCGAATGCCCCGGGCCATGGCACCAATGCGTTCCTCGGTCAAGGCCAGACGGTCCAGCATCACGTCACTGATGTGACCCTTTGCGGCGGCCATGTCCTCGGCATTGGCGGCCAGAATGGCCTGCATACACTCCGGGCGGCACAGCCCGTCTGCCATGCCCCAAAGCGCCTGCTTGCGGGTCTGGCCGTCGGCCAGCGCCACGGCGGTTTTGGCGGCGCGGGCGGCTTCCAGAATTTCCTGTGTCGTCATGGTTCAGTCCTCCTGTCTGTGTCCTTTGAAGCGGGTGCCGGCGGGCTTGCCGTCTGCGATGTCGTACAGCACCTCCGGGTGGGCACCGTTGGCAATGACCATGTCGGCGCCGCTGCCGGTGACCATGCGGGCGGCCCGCAGTTTGGTGGCCATACCGCCGGTGCCCAGTGCCGAACCGGCCCCATCGGCCAGCGCCAGCACCGCAGGGGTGATCTCTTCCACCAGCGGGATGAGCGTTGCATCCGGGTGGGTGTGGGGGTTGGCGGTGTACAGGCCGTCGATGTCGCTCAGCAGCACCAGCAGGTCGGCCTTGGCACAGCAGGCCACAATGGCTGCCAAGGTGTCGTTGTCACCGATGGAGGTGATCTCATCGGTGGCCACGGTGTCGTTCTCGTTGATGATGGGCAGGGCGCCCAGCTCCAGCAGGCGGGACAGCGTGTTCTGGAAGTTCACCCGGCGTTCGGTGTGCTCCACATCCACGCCGGTGAGCAGGATCTGTGCGACCGTGTGATTGTAGGCATTGAACAGGCGGTCGTAGGTGTACATCAGCTCACACTGCCCCACGGCAGCGCAGGCCTGCTTGCTGGTGGTGTCCTTTGGGCGCGCAGCCAGCGACAGCTTGCCCACGCCCATGCCGATGGCACCCGATGACACCAGAATGACCTCGTGTCCTTCGTTTTTCAGATCGCTCAGCACCTTTACCAGCTGCTCCGTATGGCGGATGTTCAGCCGCCCGGTGGCGTATGCCAGGGTGGAGGTGCCTACCTTCACAACGATGCGCATAATTGTATTAACCCTTTCCCATTTCCTTTGTTTTGTTGTATGCGGCGATCACGGCGTCAGTCACCGCGCCCCGCAGACCGTGCTCTTCCAGCACGCGGACGCCCTGAATGGTGCTGCCGCCGGGGCTGCACACGGCATCCTTCAGTTCGCCGGGATGCCTGCCGCTTTCCAGCACCAGCTTGGCGCTGCCCAGCACCATCTGGGCGGCATACTCCTGTGCTTTGGCACGGGGCAGGCCGCAGGCCACGCCGCCGTCCGCCAGCGCTTCAATGAACTGGTACACCCAGGCCGGGCCGCAGCCGGACACGCAGCTGGCCGCATCGATGAGGTTTTCCGGCACCGGATCCAGACGGCCGGCCGGCGCCATGATCTTGCAGAAGGCTTCCTCTTCCTCGGCGGTGACGTTGCTGGAGCAATACTGGATCATGCCTTCGCCCACGGAGGCCGGGGTGTTGGGCATGATGCGGATGACCGGAAAGTCTTCTCCGGCCATTTCCTGGATGCGGGCGATGGGCAGGCCTGCCGCCATGCTGCACAGCACGAAGCGGCCCGGGCGTTCGGCCAGCGAGAACTTCAGCGGTTCCAGCAGAGCTTCCATCATCTGGGGCTTGACCGCCAGAAAGATCAGATCACACTCTGCGGCGACCTCCGCGTTGGAGGCCGTTTTGCAGCCCAGCTCCTGTGCCAGCGCCTGCGCTTTGGATGCCGTGCGGTTGGCGAGATAAACTTTTTTCGGATCGACTGCTTTGCATACGGCGCGTGCAATGGCACCGCCCATGTTGCCGCAGCCCAGAAAACCGATGGTTTCCATCATATACTATTACCCTCCCTTGCGGCAGAAGACTGCCTGCCCCCATTCTAAGCACCCGGCGGGATAAAATCAAGTGCTTTGCCGTTTTTTTGCCGCAGAGCCATTCCGGAGCGCCCGGCAGCAGAGAAGGGAAAACCGGTGTTGTTGATGGTAATCCATCGCATTTTGTATGGCAGTCTTGACAAAGGAATGCTGCCGACCGGGGCATCTCTGCAGGAAAATGCATAATAAATTCAAAATCCATACAAAAAATGGCCTTGCAATTTTGTGCAGCTTTGCGGTAAAATAGGAAGCGGAGAATCTTCTCACGGACGTCACCGCACACGGCAGGAAGTTTCCTGCCCGGGAAAGGATGGTTTTTGTGTCACAGACAACCAAACGCGCGCTGGAAGCTTCGCTGAAAAAGCTGCTGCTTCAGAAACCGCTGAACAAGATCACGATCAACGATATCACCGAGGACTGCGGTGTGAACCGCATGACCTTTTACTATCACTTCAAGGATATTTACGACCTGGTGGACTGGATCATGGTGGAGGATGCCACCAAGGTACTGGAAGGACGCAAGAGCTTCGATACCTGGACGGAAGCGTTTCTGGACATTCTGCAGCAGATCCAGGACAACAAGGTGCTGGTGCTGAACGTGTACCGCTCCGTGGGCCGGGAACAGGTGGAGCAGTACCTTTATAAGATGCTGGATCCCATGCTGAAGGAATTTGTGGACCGCGAATGCCGGGACATCACCGTGCAGGATGCGGACAAGCAGTTTGTGGTGGACTTTTACAAGTATGCGCTGGTGGGTGTGGTGCTGGAATGGGTGCGCCGGGACATGAAGACGGACCCGGCAGCCATTGTGGAGCGCATGGGACGGATGCTGCAGGGAGATCTGCGCCGGGCTTTGTGCCGGCTGGCCAGCAGCAAGATCGTTCTGCCGGTGGAAGACTGAAGCGGGCAAAGATCGGAATTTAAGCATTTTCGGTGCTGTGATGGGTTTTCCATCACGGCACTTTTTCTGTTTATGGCAGGTTTTGACGGAAAATGCTATGATACGGACATACAATCAAAGAGATATTCCAAAGAATCGTTTGGAGGAAAAGGACAATGAATACTTCTGTTGAGAATCTGACCCATAAAATGCAGCGTGCCGCTGTGGGCAAGCTGGTGGACGTGGTGTTGTCCCGTGCAGATAAAGACCGTGAAAAGACCATCGGCCAGATCGTGGATCTGGCCAAGCAGTTCTATGGCAGTGCATTCAGCGAGGAGACCTACGAGCACGCCAGAAAGACTCTGAGCGATCCGGACAGCAAGTGGTCCAAGCTGATCAACTGCGTGCTGGATCAGACCGATCCCAACGTGGCCCGTACCATGGCGCTGAATCTGGGCTACGAGGCGTTCTTCCGCGGCACCAAGATGATCCGGGAGAACCGCGTGAAGTACCAGTGCAACATTCCCTGGCTGATCCTGTTCGACCCGACCTCTGCCTGCAATATGCACTGCGTGGGCTGCTGGGCCGGCGAGTACGGCCACAAGAACAACCTCAGCTTTGAGGATATGGATAAGATCATCACCCAGGGCAAGGAACTGGGCGTATACCTGTATATGCTGACCGGCGGCGAACCGCTGGTGCGCAAGGCCGACATCCTGAAGCTGGCTGAAAAGCACAACGATGTGCAGTTCGCCATCTACACCAACTCGACTCTGATCGATGAACCGTTCTGCAAGGAAGTGGTGCGGCTGGGCAACATCGCGTTCATGCTGTCCATCGAGGGCACCCCGGAGACCAACGATGCACGCCGCGGCGACGGCCACTATGCCGCCGTCATGCACGCCATGGACCTGCTGAAGGAGCACGGCATCGTGTTCGGCACCTCCATCTGCTACACCCGTGACAACATCGAAGCTGTCACCAACGACAAGTTCATGCGCTTCCTGTGCGAGAAGGGCGCCCACTTCGGGTTCTACTTCCACTATATGCCCGTGGGCAACGATGCCGCCCCGGAGCTGATGCCCACCCCGGAGCAGCGCAAATACATGATCGACCGCATCCGTTACCTGCGTTCGGAGGACTGCGACATCCCGTTCTACCCCATGGACTTCCAGAACGACGGCGAGTTCGTGGGCGGCTGCATTGCCGGCGGCCGCAACTACTTCCACATCAACTCTGCCGGTGACGCCGAGCCGTGTGTGTTCATCCACTATTCCAACGCTAACATCCACGACCAGAGCATTCTGGAGATCCTGCACAGCCCGCTGTTCATGGCCTACCACAACGGCCAGCCCTTCAACAAGAATCACCTGCGTCCCTGCCCGATGCTGGAGAACCCCGAGCTGCTGCAGAAGATGGTCCACGAGACCGGTGCCCACAGCACCGACCTGCAGTCTCCGGAGAGCGTGGAGCACCTGTGCGAGAAGTGCAAGAGCTACGCCGCCAACTGGCAGCCTGCCGCAGACGAGATCTGGTCTCACACCAAGATCCGGGAGAGCCGCTACGAGAACTACAAGGACTGGAAGCCCTCTCAGCCCATTGAAAAGTAACCAACAGGCATCCTAAAACAAAGGCCCTGCGTTCCAAGGAACGCAGGGCCTTTGTGCGTGTGTGGGATGGCTGTTTTTGAGTGGCCTCGCCCTCTCAGTCACCTGCGGTGACAGCTCTCCCAAAGGGAGAGCCTCTGGCGAAACCAGAAACTTTGCGTGGACTGCCAAAGCCTCTCCCTTTGAAAGACTTCCCCCGGTCGGGAAAGATTCTCCCCGCGCCGGGGAGAAATGTCACCGCAGGTGACAAAGTGGGGAACAGATGTCGCGTAAGCGACAAAAAGGGGAACAAGGTGGCATCGCGCTAGCGATGACGGAGAGGGCGAGGTCGCTGATAATAGGTACAGTGCGTAAACGGAAGATGCACAAAAAAGCCCCGCGCCTTTTCAGGTACGGGGCAGGGAAGAGCGTTTTGAAAGCTCAGTGTTCTGCAGGGGCATCAGGGGCTTCTGCGGCCGGAACATTATCTTCCGGGTCGCCGAACTTGTTGTGGTATTCGTTCAGCAGGGTCGTTTCGTTGTGCTTGCGCAGGCCGAAGAAGACCAGCTTCTTGATGATATCGTAGATGACCGCGAAGAGCGGGACGCCGATGATCATGCCCACGAAGCCCCAAAGGCCGCCGAACAGCAGGATGGCAAACAGCACCCAGAAACTGGACAGGCCGGTGGTGTTGCCCAGGATCTTGGGGCCGATGACGTTGCCGTCCAGCTGCTGCAGCACCAGCACGAACAGGATGAACCACAATGCCTTGATGGGATCCTGGATGAGGATGAGCAGGGTGGCAGGCACCGCACCGATGAACGGGCCGAAGAAGGGAATGACGTTGGTCACACCGATGATGACCGACACCAGCAGGGCGCTGGGAAACTTGAAGATCATGCAGCCGATGTAGCACAGCACGCCGATGATGGCGGAATCCATGATCTTGCCGTTGATGAAGCCGCCGAACATTTTGTCCGCGTACTTCACTTCTTCGATGATCAGTTCAGCCCAGCGGGGTTTGAGGAGACTGTACAGGATCAGCTTGGCCTGCTGGACGAACCGCTTACGGCTGGCCAGCATATAAACAGCCACGATGATGCCGATGACCAGGTTTTTCACCCAGGTCACAACGCTCAGCACGCCGATGCCCACGCCGCTGACGATGTTCTGCATGGAAGGCATCAGGTTGCTCTTGATCCAGGAATCCAGGTTGTCCAGGTTCACATTGAGTGCCCGATAAGCCGAGTTGAGGGCATCGTTGATGAACTGGTTGCTCTCCACGAACTCCACATGATTGGCCCACCGCACGAATTTTGTGATGTTGGCCTGTGCGGTATAGTACAGGGCGGTCACGCTGGAGACCAGCTGCGGAATGATCATCATCAGCAGGGCGTAGATGACCAGCAGGCCAAACAGGATGGTGGCCGCGATGGACAGCGCGCTGATCAGGCCGTTCCACTTTTCCGGGATGAACCGCCGCAGGAATGCTTCAATGGTGTTGCACACCGGCTTGAGCAGGTAGGCGATCGCTGTGCCGTAGATGAACGGCATCAGGATGCCGGTCAGGGTGGAGACCGCATCTCCGAAGCCTTCGTACCGGTAGATGAAGAAGAAAAAGATGATGCTCAGGGCGATCGCGCCAAACCCGGCCAGCATCGCGTACAGGTATGGCTTGATGTGTGGCTTTTTGTCCATCATGACAAACTCCATTCCCGCTGCGGGCAGCAGGAATCCCCGCAGCACTTATCAGATTTTGTTGCTCCTGCGCCAGATGTGCATCTTCTCGGCTTCCTGGATCAGCTCCTCGCGGAAGTCGGGGTGAGCAACGCTGATGAGTGCTTCAGCCTTTTCCCATGCGGTCAGGCCCTTCAGGTTCACACAGCCGTACTCGGTGCACAGATAGTGGAGGTTGGCACGGGTATCGGTGACGATACTGCCATTCTCCAGGGTGGGACGGATGCGGCTCTCCAGCTTGCCGGTCTTCTTATTAAAGAAGGTAGAGGACAGGCAGATGAAGCTCTTGCCGCCGTTGGAAAGGTATGCACCCAGAACGAAGTCCAGCTGACCGCCTGCACCGGAAATGTGCTTGGTGCCGGCGCTCTCCGCGTTCACCTGGCCGAACAGATCGATGTCCACCGCGTTGTTGATGGAAATGAAGTTGTCCAGGGCGGAAATGCTGCGGATATCGTTGGTGTAGTCCACGGGAGCAGACATACACTCCGGGTTGTCGTTCAGATAGTCATACATCTTCTGGGTGCCTGCACCGAAGGCGTAGACCTGACGGCCTTTGTCCAGCTGTTTGCGGGCGCCGGTGATCTTGCCGGCCTTGGCAATGTCCACGAAAGCGTCCACATACATCTCGGTGTGCACGCCCAGATCCTTCAGGTCGCTCTGGGCGATCAGGCTGCCGATGGCGTTGGGCATTCCGCCGATGCCCAGCTGCAGGCAGGCACCGTTGGGGATCTGGGGCACGATCAGGTTGGCGACCTTCAGATCCACCTCGGTGGCGGCGCCGGGAGCGGCCATCTGGCCGATGGGCGGGTTGGTGCCCTCCACGATGCCGGTCACTTTGGAAATGTGGATGCAGTTCTCCATGCCGCCGAGGCACCGGGGCATATTCTGGTTGACTTCCACAACGATCTTTTTGGCCTTCTCGCACACAGCGCCCAGATGGGATGCGCTGGGGCCGAAGTTGAAGTAGCCGTGCTCGTCCATGGGGGTCACCTGGAACACTGCCACATCCACGGGATCCGGGCTTTCCCGGTAGTAACGGGGCAGCTCGGAGTAGCGGATGGGAGAGTAGAAGGAGAAGCCCTGGGCAATGGCCTTGCGCTCAATGCCGCCCATATGCCAGCTGTTCCAGGTCATGTGGGCAGCGGGATCGTCGATCTGGAAGATCTCGGGCACCCACATCAGGATGCCGCCGCGGAAGTTGACGCCCTCCAGTTCCGGCAGGCGCTTGGCAAGCTCGGCGTCCACGGCCACGGGGGTATTCACGGCCCAGCCGTAGTCTACCCAGTCACCGCTCTTGACCAGAGAAGCAGCCTGTGCGGCAGTCATCTTTTTCTGCGCATACAGTTCCATAAAATCCATTATAAACCATCCTCCCTTAAAATACATAAAAGAATTGTAAACTTTTCACAATCCTTTGGGAACAGATCCAGCTGTGCGCCGGAACCTTTCCGGCCGGGGCATCCGGCAGATGCACCGTGTCCGCCCGAAAGGCAGGACTTGCACAACTTAGTTATAACATTAACAATGTACGGAATCAATAGAATTTCGTGAAAAATTTCGCCAACTGGCAATATGGACAAATTTTGTAGAGATTCTAGAGAATTGTTTGGTATGCTAAGGCCAAAAATCTGGCAAAAAAGACTTGATAAAATTTTGACGATGTGGTTTACTAGGGATGTGGCAAGGCGGTGCGCCGCAGTGCGGGTTCGATTGTTTAAAAAATAACGATGAATCGCCCCGCAGGGATGCGCGCCTTGCACCGGAAGCTGGAAAGTGCTATCATGGCAGAACCAAATCGCGCTTTTCAAAGCGCACAAGGAGGACACCAACGATGGCAACAGCCGTTTATCCCGGGTCGTTCGATCCGGTCACCAAAGGTCATCTGGACATCATCAAGCGTGCCGCCAAGATCAACGACCATCTGATCGTGGCCGTGCTGATCAACAGCGCCAAGAACCCGCTGTTCACCGTAGAAGAACGGGTGGAGCTGCTGAAGGAGTGCTGCAAGGGCATCCCGAATGTCAGTGTGGAGAGCTTTGACGGCCTGACCGTAGAGTTCGCCAAAAAGCGCCGCGCTTCGGTCATGGTGCGGGGGCTGCGGGCGGTCACGGATTTCGAGAACGAGATCCAGCTGGCGCAGACCAACCACGCATTGATGCCCGGCATCGAGACCATGTTTCTGGCCACCAGCATCAAATGGAGCTACCTCTCGTCCACCATCGTCAAGGAGGCCGCTTACTACGGCAGCGACATCAGCAAGTTCGTGACGCCCAACGTGGAAAAGGCCGTCAACGAAAAGTTCGATGAACGGCGCCGGAACGGCAAGCTCTGATCTGTTTGCAAAAATGTCCACAGGGCATTTTGATAAAAAGGTTTACGCAAAGAAACACATACACAATTCAGGAGGCTATTCACATGAAAAAGATCGTTATCGCATCTGCTTGCCGTACCGCAATTGGTAAGTTCGGCGGCACCCTGGCAAACGTTCCCGCAGCAGAGCTGGGCTCCATCGTCATCAAGGAGGCCCTGAACCGTGCAAATGTGAAACCCGAGCAGGTCGATCATGTTTACATGGGCTGCGTCATCCAGGCTGGTCTGGGCCAGAACGTCGCTCGTCAGGCTTCTCTGAAGGCTGGCCTGCCCATCGAGACCCCCGCCGTGACCGTCAACGTGGTCTGCGGTTCCGGTCTGAACTGCGTCAACATGGCTGCCCAGATGATCGAGGCCGGTGATGCCGACATCGTGGTCGCAGGCGGCATGGAGAACATGGACATGGCTCCCTTTGCACTGCAGAAGGCTCGCTACGGCTACCGCATGGGCGCACCCATGGGCAAGAGCGAGATCGTGGACACCATGGTCAACGATGCACTGTGGGATGCAACCGGCTTCAACAAGCACATGGGCATGACCGCTGAGAACGTCTGCACCAACGAGACCTACCAGAAGAAGTACGGCTACAGCCCCATCACCCGCGAGATGCTGGACGAGTTCGCATACAACAGCCAGCTGAAGGCTGACAAGGCCATCAAGGACGGCGCTTTCAAGGACGAGATCGTTCCTGTTGTCATCAAGGGCAAGAAGGGCGACACCGTGTTCGATACCGATGAAGGCCCCCGTCTGAGCGCTCCCGAGGTGCTGGCAAAGCTGAAGCCCGCTTTCACCAAGGACGGCATCGTCACCGCCGGCAACTCTTCCGCCATCAACGATGGTGCTGCTGCTCTGGTCGTCATGAGCGAGGAGAAGGCCAAGGAGCTGGGCGTGAAGCCTCTGGCTACCTGGGTGGCTGGTGCTCTGGCAGGCGTTGAGCCGGAAGTCATGGGCCTGGGCCCCATCGCTGCTACCAAGAAGGTTATGGCCAAGACCGGCCTGACCGTTGCTGACATGGATCTGATCGAGGCCAACGAGGCATTTGCAGCTCAGTCTGTGGCTGTCAGCCAGGCTCTGGACTTCGATATGAGCAAGGTGAACGTCAACGGCGGCGCAATCGCTCTGGGCCACCCGGTCGGCGCTTCCGGCGCTCGTATCCTGGTCACCCTGCTGTACGCTATGAAGCACCGTGGTGCTCACAAGGGTCTGGCTACCCTGTGCATCGGCGGCGGCATGGGCTGCGCTACCATCGTTGAGATGGACTGAGCATCCCGCCTTTGAACATTGACTGAATGACAGACCCGGGGCAGGGAAGGAACCGGAGAGCCTGCTCTGGCCCGGGGGCTGTTTTGTGAGAAAACAGAGAGATCTGATAGGAGGTTTTCACAATGGCATTTGTAAAAACCGAGGTGCAGGGCGCAGTTGAGATTATTACGATCGACCGTCCGAAGGCACTGAACGCCCTGAACCCCGAGGTTCTGGCAGACCTGAAGGCAGCATTCGAGGCTGTCGATCAGGAGACCATCCGCTGCATCGTTCTGACCGGCGAGGGGGACAAGAGCTTCGTCGCTGGCGCTGATATCGGCTCCATGAGCACCATGACCAAGGCAGAGGGCGAAGCCTTCGGCAAGCTGGGCAATGACGTGTTCCTGATGATCGAGAGCTTCCCCATCCCCGTCATTGCAGCCGTCAACGGCTTTGCACTGGGCGGCGGCAATGAGCTGGCCATGAGCTGCGACATCCGCATCTGCTCCGACAACGCTGTGTTCGGTCAGCCGGAAGTCGGCCTGGGCATCACCCCGGGCTTCGGCGGCACTCAGCGCCTGGCCCGTCTGGTGGGCATGGGCATGGCAAAGCAGCTGGTCTACTCGGCCCTGAACATCAAGGCCGACGAGGCTTACCGCATCGGCCTGGTCAATGCCGTGTATCCCCAGGCTGAGCTGATGGAGAACGTCCTGAAGCTGGCTGGCAAGATCGCCAAGAACGCTCCCATCGCCGTGCGCAACTGCAAGAAGGCCATCAACGACGGCATCAGCCTGCCCATCGAGAAGGCTGTGGAAGTCGAAGAGAAGCTGTTCGGCGACTGCTTCGAGACCCACGATCAGGTGGAGGGCATGAGTTGCTTCCTGAGCCGTGAGAAGCCGAAGCCCAAGGCAGTGTTCACCAACAACTAATCAACTATACAATTTTTGATATTAAAGGAGAGATTTCCTATGAAGATCGGTGTTATTGGCGCTGGCACCATGGGCCAGGGCATCGCAAAGGCATTTGCACAGGTTGAGGGCAACACCGTTGCTCTGTGCGACATCAAGCAGGAGTGGGCTGAGAATGGTCTGGCAAAGATCAAGAAGGGCTACGAGAAGCTGGTCGCCAAGGGAAAGATGACCCAGGAAAAGGCAGACGCCATCGTGGCTGCCATCACCCCGGGCCTGAAGGAAGATCTGTGCGCAGACTGCGACTTGATCGTTGAGGCTGCTTTCGAGGATATGAAGGTCAAGCAGACCACCTTCGGCGAGCTGGACAAGATCTGCAAGCCCGAGTGCATCTTCGCTTCCAACACCTCTTCTCTGTCCATCACCGAGATCGGCAAGGGCGTGAACCGTCCTCTGGTCGGTATGCACTTCTTCAACCCCGCTGACCGCATGAAGCTGATCGAGGTCATCGCAGGCTGCAACACCCCCGCTGAGACCGTTGCCAAGATCAAGGAGATCTCTGTGGCCATCGGCAAGCAGCCGGTGCAGGTCAACGAGGCTGCAGGCTTCGTGGTCAACCGCATCCTGATCCCCATGATCAACGAGGCTGCCTTCATCAAGATGGAGGGCGTTTCGGACATCGCTGGCATCGACACCGCCATGAAGCTGGGTGCAAACCACCCCATGGGACCCCTGGAACTGGGCGACTTCATCGGTCTGGACATCTGCCTGGCCATCATGGACGTCCTGTACAAGGAGACCGGCGACAGCAAGTATCGTGCCTGCCCGCTGATCCGTAAGATGGTCCGCGGCGGCAACCTGGGCTGCAAGACCGGCAAGGGCTTCTACGTTTACAACGCAGACCGCACCAAGACCCCGGTCGACCAGCTGTAAGTTCTGAAAAACGTTTCTCCCGGCTGTGGGAAAGCGGCCGGGAGGAATTTGTTTGCACCGGGCAGGCGTACAGCATTTCCCGGTAAATGAAAAAGACCCGTTAGGAGGATATAGCGATGGATTTTACTCTGTCCAAAGAGCAGCAGATGGTACAGAAGATGTACCGCGAGTTTGCTGAAAATGAAGTCAAGCCCCTGGCCAAGAAGGTTGATGCGGAAGAATACTTCCCCAAAGAGACCGTCGAGAAGATGGGCAAGCTGGGCATGATGGGCATCTATTTCCCCACTTCCGTGGGCGGTGCAGGCGGCGACGTGCTGTCCTACGTCATGGCAGTTGAGGAACTGAGCAAGGTCTGCGGCACCACCGGTGTCATCGTCTCTGCTCACACCAGCCTGTGTGCTGCTCCCATCTACGAGAACGGCACCCCCGAGCAGAAGGCAAAGTACCTGCCCAAGCTGTGCAGCGGCGAGTGGCTGGGCGCTTTCGGCCTGACTGAGCCGGGCGCCGGCACCGACGCACAGGGTCAGCAGACCATTGCCAAGGAAGAGGATGACTGCTGGGTGCTGAACGGTTCCAAGATCTTCATCACCAACGCCGGCTTCGCAGACGTGTTCATCGTCATCGCGGTCACCGACCATGTGCTGGACAAGAAGGGCCGTCCCACCAAGCTGTGCTCTGCCTTCATTGTGGAGCGCACCGACCCGGGCTTCTCCGTCGGCAAGGCTGAGGACAAGATGGGCATCCGTGGTTCTTCCACCTGCGAGCTGATCTTTGAGGATTGCCGTATCCCGAAGGATCGTATGCTGGGCGTGCGCGGCAAGGGCTTCCAGCTGGCCATGGCTACTCTGGACGGCGGCCGTATCGGCATCGCTTCCCAGGCTCTGGGCATCGCTGAGGGCGCTCTGGAGGAGACCGTTGCTTACGTCAAGGAGCGCAAGCAGTTCGGCCGTAGCATTGCTGCATTCCAGAACACCCAGTTCGAGCTGGCTGAGATGAAGGCTCGCGTTGAGGCTGCCAAGTATCTGGTCTACGCTGCCGCTCTGAAGAAGCAGGAGGCCATGAACGGCAAGAAGGTTCGTTACAGCGTCGAGGCCGCACAGGCCAAGCTGATCGCTGCCCGCACCGCAAGCGACGTGACCCGCCGCTGCCTGCAGCTGTTCGGCGGTTACGGCTACACCCGTGACTACCCCATCGAGCGCATGATGCGTGATGCCAAGATCACTGAGATCTACGAGGGCACCAGCGAAGTGCAGATGATGGTCATTTCCGGCGCGCTGCTGAAGTAAGGGAGGCAAGAGTTACAATGAAAGCAATTGTTTGTGTAAAGCAGGTTCCTGATACCTCCGGCAAGGTGGCCGTCAAGCCCGATGGAACTCTGGATCGTGCATCCATGGCAACCATCACCAACCCCGATGACCTGAACGCTCTGGAGGCTGCTCTGAAGCTCAAGGACGCTACCGGCTGCGAAGTCGTTGTTGTCACCATGGGTCCTCCGCCGGCAGAAGGCATGCTGCGTGAGCTGCTGGCCCGCGGTGCAGATAAGGCTGTTCTGGTCTCCGGCCGTGAGTTCGGCGGTTCCGATACCTTCGCAACCAGCCAGATCCTGGCTGCTGCCGTCAACAAGATCGGCGTCGGCCCCGAGGACGTGGTCTTCTGCGGCCGTCAGGCAATCGATGGTGATACCGCACAGGTCGGCCCGCAGATCGCTGAGAAGCTGCATCTGCCGCAGGTCACCTACGTTGCTGACATCCAGAAGGACGGCAATACCCTGACCGTGAAGCGTATGCTGGAAGACGGCTACATGATGGTCAAGGTGCAGACCCCCTGCCTGCTGACCTGCATCAAGGAGCTGAACCAGCCCCGTTACATGAGCGTGAACGGCATCTTCACCTGCTACGACAAGCCGATGGAAGTGTTCGATTACAACGCACTGAAGGACGATCCGCTGATCGAGGTCGATACCATTGGTCTGAAGGGTTCTCCGACGAACGTCTTTAAGTCCTTCACTCCTCCGCAGAAGGGCGCAGGCACCATGCTCAAGGGCGACGATACTGCCGCACAGCTGGCTGGTATCCTGGCCAAGAAGCACCTGATCTGATGAAAGGAGCATAGGATTACAATGGCTGATTTTAACGAATACAAGGGCGTCTGGGTCTTCTGCGAGCAGCGCCAGGGCGCACTGATGTCCACCGATTTCGAGCTGGTGAGCGAGGCCCGCAAGCTGGCTGACGAGCTGGGCTGCGAGGTCACCGGCCTGCTGCTGGGCGACAACGTGGAAGGCATCGCCAAGGAGCTGGGCGGCTATGGTGCCGATAAGGTCATGGTCTGCGACAGCCCCCTGCTGAAGGACTACACCACCGATGCATACGCCAAGGTCGTGTGCGACATGGTCAACGAGTACAAGCCCGAAGTCCTGCTGATCGGCGCAACCAACATCGGCCGCGACCTCGGCCCCCGCTGCGCAGCCCGCCTGCACACCGGCCTGACCGCTGATGCGACCCATCTGGACATCGACACTGCAAAGTACATCGATTTCCTGAAGGAGAGCTCCACCATCGACCTGTCCAAGCAGAAGTTCGATATGGAAGACCGCAACCTGAAGATGACCCGTCCCGCATTCGGCGGCCATCTGATGGCTACCATCATCTGCCCCCGCTTCCGTCCCCAGATGTCCACCGTGCGTCCCGGCGTCATGAAGAAGGCTCCCTTCGATCAGGCCAAGGCTGATGCCTGCCAGATCGTGAAGCCCGCATTCAGCCTGGCCGCAGAGGACATCAAGACTGAAGTCCTGAGCGTGGAGAAGGCTGCTGAGAAGCTGGTCGACCTGATCGGCGCTGACGTGATCGTCTCTGTGGGCCGCGGCATCAGCAAGGATGTCAACAAGGGCATCGAGCTGGCTGAGCAGCTGGCTGCCGCTCTGGGCGGCGGCGTCGTGGGCGCTTCCCGTGCCGTGACCGACGCAGGCTGGATGACCGCTGACCATCAGGTCGGTCAGACCGGCAAGACCGTGCACCCCAAGATCTATGTGGCTCTGGGCATCTCCGGCGCCATCCAGCACACCGCTGGTATGCAGGATTCTGAGTGCATCATCGCCGTGAACAAGAACGAGGGCGCACCCATCTTCGGCGTGGCCGATTACGGCATCGTGGGCGACCTGTTCAAGGTCGTGCCCGAACTGATCAAGCAGATCGAGGCAGCCAAGGCTGCACAGTGATCGGCAGATCCTGATTCCTGAATAGCAAACTTGCCTGAATTGTGGGAGGGCGGCTCTTCGGAGCCGCTCTCCTTTTTTGTTGGGAAAAGGGAATGCTCTGATCGGAAAAAGCGGGCAGCTTTACCGTTTTGAAAGAGGAGCTTGACAGAAAGGGAAAAGCATGATATGATACACCGAGGTTTGATAGAACTAACCAAAATCCGATGAACCGTCGGATGCCGGATATTTTTTGCGTGCAGGAAAAAAAGAAACAGTATGCACAATAATGAATGAATATACAAAAATATGCAAAGCGAAGAAGGCGGCCCATTGTCTAAAAAAGGCAAAAAAGAGATGAAAGTGTTGCGCTTCAGGAAAATAAACCATAAAATGCAACACAAGCGCAACTGCAGAACGTGGCACTTCGAAGCGCTGTTACACTTGTGTTACGGTTCAAACGGAATCGTTTTTTGAATAATTTGACATTTTATCCTGAAAAACGCGAAAAAGTCCTTGACGGAAAGACATTCTTGCGATACTCTTGTTACACAAGAGTTGCACTTGTGAAACGAACGAGTTGCACAAAGAGCGTACGACCCGGAAGTACACAACTGCAAAACAGCTTTTATGCAAAAAGCTGTATCAGGAGGATGTCTTATGAAACTTGAAATGCGGATGGTTAAGAAGATCGCAGCCGCTGCACTGACGCTGGCTGTGGCTTTTGGCGTCGCATCTCCGCTGCAGCCGGTGGCTGCCGGCGCTGTGCAGGCTGCTGCTTCGGTTTCTGCTGAGCTGAACGATGAAAATGGATTCGTGAGTGCTCAGGATCAGATGTATCAGAAGGATTTCCTCCGTCTCATCAACAAGGAACGTGCCAAGGCTGGCCTGAGCAGTGTGCAGCTGGGAGACAGCAGTCACAATGCCGCCGCGGCTGAGCGTGCCGAAGAACTGGCGACCACGTATTCGTATGTCCGTCCCAATGGTCAGCGCGATTTCACTGTTTTTACTGAGAACGGCATCCAGGATGTGTCGGTCGGCGAGAACTATCTGGCGGGCGTGTCCACGCCGGATGCGGCCATGGAACAGTGGATGAATCTGGATTTTGCCCGGGAACGCATCCTGAACGCGGATGCCGCCACCGTGAGCGTTGGCCACTACGAGGGCGGCGCCTACGGCAATTACTGGATCCTGATCTTCTCTTACCCCGAGAATTCTCATATGGATGATTTCCGCCAGGAAGTGCTGGATCTGGTCAATGCAGAACGCACCAAGCGCGGTCTGACCCCGCTGGTGATGGGCGATGCGAACCTGACCGCTGCTGCCCAGAAGCGTGCCGAGGAGATCGCCACGGTCAATTCCCATACCCGTCCCGATGGCACGAAGTGCTTTACCGTCCTGAATGAGTATGGCGTGTCCGATGCCCCCACCGGGGAGAATGCAGCCTGGGGCAGTGTCTCTCCGGAAGAGGTCGTGGAAGCCTGGATGAATTCCGACGGCCACCGCGCCAACATCTTGAACCCCGATGCCCGCAAAATGGGCGTGGGCTACTACTACAAAAGCAGCAGTACCTGGGGCCACCAGTGGATCCAGATCTTCACCAAGTGAGATTCCGTTCCGACCCTTCAAAATACCGCGCAAAGCCCGACAGCAGCCGCTGCCGGGCTTTTTGCTTGCACAATGAGCGATTTATGCTATACTTAAACTGAATCGTTGACAGGAGGAACCATCGTGGAGGATTATCGTACCATCCGGGGCACCGCCGCCGGTGAATATGAAGAAAAGAAGAGTCGGTTCATCGCCTCGCTTTCCTTTGCAGACAGCGAGGAAGCTGCCGTGGCGTTTCTGGAACAGGTGCGTGCGGCCAACCGCACGGCACGGCACAACGTTTATGCCTACCGCCTGCGGGAGGGCAACCGGGAGCGCTATTCCGATGACGGCGAACCGGCCAAGACGGCGGGAACGCCGGCACTGGAAGTGCTGCAGCACAGCGGCCTGACCGATCTGATCGTGGTGGTCACCCGGTATTTCGGCGGGGTGCTGCTGGGCACCGGCGGCCTGGTGCGTGCTTACACCACCGCCACCAGCCGGGCACTGGAAAATGCCGAGGTCGTGACCGTGCGCAGTGTGATCGAACTGCGGGTGACGGTGGAGTACTCCTTATATGAACGGGCGTCGCTGCTCATTGATGCCGCAGGGGCAAAGCAGGCGGCACCGGAGTTCACCGACCGGGTGACCCTGTGCTGGCAGATGCCGGAACACACCGAAGGACCGCTGCTGGAACAGCTCCGGGAACTGACCCGGGGCAGTGCACAGGTCACAGTGTCCAAACCCTTCTACGCGCCCTTTTGAGAGAAACCAAGTCTTTTTTGCAAACCGACAGCGAACTTCCCCCTTCGACACCGCAGGTGTGCTACAATTGCCGCAGGCGCAGCAATTGGGTCGGCTGCACCGCGAAGGAGGGATGCAGAAGCGAGGAAAGGTCGTTTGAAGATCCATGATCCCACACGAATACATTGAAGAACTGACCCGCCGCACCGACATCGTGGAGCTGGTGGGCAATTATGTGCAGCTCAAGCACAAGGGGCGGCTGTATGGCGGCCTGTGCCCCTTCCACAGCGAAAAGACCCCGTCTTTCTATGTCTACCCGGACACCCAGAGCTTTTACTGCTTTGGCTGTGGAGCCGGCGGCGATGCCATTGCCTTTGCCAAAAAGATCAACAGCATTGATTACCCGGAAGCGGTCAAGCTGCTGGCTGCCCGGGCCGGAATGCCGGAGCCGCAGGAGGATGACCATACCGGCCGGATGCGCAGCCGCATCCTGTCCATGAACAAGGAGGCGGCCCGCTTCTTCCACGCCTGCCTGAACTCCACTGTGGAGGAAGCCCGGCAGGCGCGCGCCTACTGGCGCCGCCGCGGGCTGGATGACAAGACCATCGTCCGGTTCGGGTTGGGCTACGCCCCCGATGACGGGCAGGCACTGTACCAGTTTTTGCGGGACAAAGGCTACAATCAGCAGGAGCTGGATGCCAGCGGATTGTTCAAGCGCAGTCCGACCGGACGCATCTACTGTCTGTTCTGGCGGCGGGTCATGACCCCCATCTTCGATCTGCGGGGCAACATCATCGCGTTTGGCGGGCGTGTGCTGGACGATTCCAAGCCCAAGTACGTCAACAGCCCGGAAACGCTGGTCTACCACAAATCGGAGACGGTGTTTGCGCTGCAGATCGCCAAGCGCAGTGCCTCCCGCCGGTTCGTGCTGTGTGAGGGCTACATGGACGTCATCAGTATGCAGCAGGCGGGCATCGACACCGCCGTCTGCGCCTGCGGCACGGCCCTGACCCCCGAGCAGGTGCGGCTCATCAGCGAATACGCAGAGGAGGTCATCCTGAGCTATGACTCGGATGAAGCCGGGCAGAAAGCCACCCTGCGTTCGCTGGAACTGTTCCGCAACAGCCCGGTGAAGGTGGGCGTGCTGCAGATCCCGGGCGCAAAAGACCCGGACGAGTACATCAAAAAATACGGCGCAGAGCGGTTCAAGGCACTGCTGGACGGCGTGGGCAACGCGCTGGATTTCCGGCTGGGACGCCTGCGGAGCCAGTACGACCTGAAACAGGATGCGCAGCGGCTGGAATACGTCAAGCAGGCCGTGGAGCTGCTGGCAGAACGTTCCAGCCCCACGGAACAGGAGGTGTATGCAGGGCGTCTGGCAGAGGAGACCAACATCTCCAAAAATGCCATCATGACCCAGCTGGAGGGTGCGGTCAAAAAGGCCGGCAGCAAACGCCGCCGGGAACGAAGCCAGGCGATTCTGCGCTCCGGTGAGATGAACCAGATCAAGATCGCCTACACCGATGGGGGACAGCAGGCGCTGGGCATCGTCAGTGCACAGCAGCGGCTGCTGGCGGCCATCCTGCGGGAACCGCAGTATCTGGATCTGGTGCAGGGACAGCTGACGGCAGAGCAGTTCATCCAGCCGGCCCAGAAGGAGCTGTTTGCAGCGATGCAGCGCTGCCGGCAGGAGGGCGTGGAGATCAGCCTTGCGACCCTGCGCACCTATGTCAGCGAAGAAGCATTGAATGAACTGAGCCATCTTGCGGCACAATACAGCGATGTGAATTGCACACCGGACGACATCCGACTGTATCTGGACCGCATCGCCCGGGGAATGCCTGTGGCGAAGAAGGCAGCGGAAATGTCCGGTGATGAGATCACCCGGTATCTTCAGTCGATGCGTGAAAAAAAGCAGGGAAACCTTCCCGACGAAGAATAAGGAACCGTTTTCGGAAGCGGCTCCTCGGCCCCGCTTTCCCCTCCGGCTGGAGCAGGAGTGGAAAGGAGCAGGAATCATGCAGAAATTGTCGCAGACGGAAGAACTGGCCCGTACGCTGGCAGCCCGGGCAAGGCGGCACACGCTGACGCCGGAACAGATCAGCCGCGCCATGGATGAGCAGGACTACGATGTGGCACAGCTGGACGAGCTGTATACCGCACTGGAAGCCCGCGGGGTGCAGCTGGCTGAGGATGCCGAGGAGACCCTGCCTGCGCTGGACGATGCGCAGATCGGGGCGCTGGAACAGGAGCTGTCTGCCGAGGGTGTGGCGCTGGAGGATCCGGTCAAGACCTATCTGAAGGAGATCGGGCAGGTGCCGCTGCTTTCGGCACAGCAGGAAATGGAGCTGGCGCGGGCGGCGCAGGCCGGGAACGAGGAAGCCCGCCGGAAACTGAGCGAAGCGAACCTGCGGCTGGTGGTATCGGTGGCCAAACGGTATGCCGGGCGCGGCCTGCCGTTTCTGGATCTGATCCAGGAGGGGAACCTCGGTCTGATGAAGGCAGCAGAAAAGTTTGAGCCGGAACGGGGATTCAAGTTCTCCACCTATGCCACCTGGTGGATCCGGCAGTCCATTACCCGCGCCATTGCGGATCAGGGACGGACGATCCGGATCCCGGTGCATCTGGTAGAGAACATCAACCGGGTCAAGAAGACGGCAGGGGAGCTGCTGCGCAAAAACGGACGGGAGCCGACGGTGGAGGAGATCGCTGTCCGGATGGATCTGGAACCGGACAAGGTGCGGGAACTGCTGCAGCTGGCGCAGGATCCGGTGAGCCTGGAAACGCCGGTGGGGGAGGAAGAGGATGCCCACCTGGAAGATTTTATCCAGGACGAAGAGGCGGGCGTTCCGGTGGAGGAAGCCGGACGGCAGCTTCTGCATCGGGAGCTGCTGAACGTCCTCAAGAGCCTGACGCCCCGGGAGGAGCGGGTCATTACCCTGCGGTTCGGGCTGGAGGACGGCCGTTCCCGCACACTGGAAGAGCTGGGCCGGGAGTTCAACGTGACCCGGGAGCGGGTGCGGCAGATCGAGGCCAAGGCCCTGCGCAAACTGCGGCACCCCAGCAGGGCAAAGCGTCTGCGGGATTATTTGGATGAGTAAGAGAGAGAAGAGGGAAAGCCCGCGGGCTTTCCCTTTTTGCGTGGAGGAAACCCTCTCAGTCACGGCAAGGCCGTGAAAGCTCCCCCATGTAAAAGTTCCGCAACAAAATACAAGAGACAAGATAGACAAATTGCACAAGGGTGTTTTGGTGTGGAACGTGCAAAATAAAAAAATCAATCCCCAAAACAGTAAAAACGTACACGCATCCGGGCGTTCGAAAGAAGCGCTGAAAAAATAAAAAAATCACGCTGAAAACCGAAAAATGGCTTGACAGCAAGGCTTTTTCAGTGTATACTATAATAGTATCACATAATGGACTAGTGCGCCAAAAAGGGGAATGCTTCGGGACACGCAAAACGGTTCCGACCGAAAAGTTTGTGAAAAACGCCGAAACGTTCTCTTCGACGCGGGTCGAATTATGTGTGTCTGCTCAAATTTGACCCGTGTATACGACATCCCCGTAGAGTTACAAAAGTAAGGAGTGGTTGATTTTATGATGAAAGTCAAGCCCGTCAAGCTCGGCAAAACCGAGCGCATGAGCTTCTCCCACATCGACGAAGTCATCAGTATGCCGAACCTGATCGAGGTTCAGAAGAACTCGTATCAGTGGTTCCTGGACGAGGGCCTGCGAGAGGTCTTCCACGACGTCGGCACCATTGAGGACTACACCGGCAATCTGGCACTGAGCTTCGTGGACTTCCGCCTGGCGGACAAGCCGAAGTACAGCATCAAGGAATGCAAAGAGCGCGATGTGACCTATGCGGCACCCCTGCGCGTCACCGCCCGTCTGTTGAACAAGGAGACCGGCGTGGTAAAGGAAGAGAACAATATCTTTATGGGCGACTTCCCCCTGATGACCGATGCCGGCACCTTCGTGATCAACGGTGCAGAGCGTGCGATCGTCAGCCAGCTGGTTCGTTCTCCCGGCGTGTTCTACGGCGATGCCAAGGATAAGGTGGGCAACGACCTGTACAGCGCCACCATGAACCCCAACCGCGGCGCATGGCTGGAGTACGAGACCGATGCCTCCAACGTGTTCTATGTCCGCATCGATAAGAACCGCAAGCTGCCCGTCACCGTGCTGTGCCGTGCCCTGGGTCTGTCCACCGATGAGGACATCCTGAACTATTTCGGACCGGATGAGCGCATCCTGGCCACTCTGGAAAAGGACACCACTAAGAACCGCGAGGAAGGCCTGCTGGAAGTGTACCGCAAGCTGCGCCCCGGCGAGCCTCCCACGGTGGAATCTGCGACCAACCAGATCAATATGCTGTTCTTCGATCCGCGCCGCTACGATCTGTCCCGTTTCGGCCGCTATAAGATGAACAAGAAGCTGTCTCTGGCCCGCCGCATTGCCGGCAGCACTGCCGCCGAGAACGTGATCGATCCGCTGACCGGTGAGATCCTGATCGAGGAAGGCACCAAGATCACCCGCGAGCTGGCCGAAAAGGCAGACAACGCCGGTGTGAACGTGGTCATGCTGAAGGTCGAGGACAAGCTGGTCAAGGTCATCACCAACGGCTGTGTGGATGCACAGGGCTTCTTCTCCTTTGATGTGAAGGAGTGCGGCATCAACGAACGCTGCTCCTTCAAGGAGATCCGCAAGATCCTCGATGCAACTTCCGATGTGGAAGAGCAGAAGGCCATGCTGCGCAACAATCACGATCTGCTGATCGGCCGCACCGTGACCGTGGACGACATCCTGTCTTCCATCAACTATCTGAACGGCCTGGGCCACGGCATCGGCACCACCGATGACATCGACCACCTGGGCAACCGCCGCATCCGCAGTGTCGGTGAGCTGCTGCAGAACCAGTTCCGCATCGGCTTCTCCCGCATGGAGCGCGTGATCCGCGAGCGCATGACCCTGCAGCAGGGCCAGGACGAAAAGGACCAGATGACCCCGCAGAGCCTGATCAACATCCGCCCTGTGGTGGCTGCCGTCAAGGAGTTCTTCGGCTCCTCTCCGCTGTCCCAGTTCATGGATCAGAACAACCCGCTGGCTGAGCTGACCCACAAGCGCCGTCTGTCTGCTCTGGGCCCCGGCGGTCTGAGCCGTGACCGCGCAGG
>CAKSZS010000019.1 GCA_934525845.1 uncultured Faecalibacterium sp.
CACAACGTGGCCACCGAGCACGGCGGCTACTCCATCTTCACCGGCGTCGGCGAGCGCTCCCGCGAGGGCTGCGACCTGTGGGGCGAGATGAACGCATCCGGCGTTCTGAACAAGACCGCGCTGGTCTTTGGCCAGATGAACGAGCCTCCTGGAGCGCGTATGCGTGTGGCGGAGACCGGCCTGACCATGGCCGAGTACTTCCGTGAAGAGACCCACAAGGACGTGCTGCTGTTCATCGACAACATCTTCCGCTTCGTGCAGGCAGGTTCCGAGGTGTCGGCTCTGATGGGCCGGATGCCCTCCGCCGTGGGCTATCAGCCCACCCTGGCCAACGAGCTGGGCGCTCTGCAGGAGCGCATCACCTCCACCAAGGACGGCTCCATCACCTCGGTGCAGGCCGTTTATGTCCCCGCCGATGACCTGACCGACCCGGCCCCCGCCACCACCTTCGCCCATCTGGACGCCACCACCGTGCTGTCCCGTAAGATCGTAGAGCAGGGCATTTACCCCGCTGTGGACCCGCTGGCTTCCACCTCCCGCATTCTGGAAGCCGACATCGTGGGCGAGGAGCACTACCGCGTCGCCCGCAAGGTGCAGTCCATCCTGCAGCGCTATCAGGAACTGCAGGACATCATTGCCATCCTGGGCATGGACGAACTGGACGAGAACGACAAGCTGACCGTGGCCCGTGCCCGTAAGCTGCAGAAGTTCCTGTCCCAGCCCTTTGCCGTGGCCGAGAACTTCACCGGCCTGCAGGGCAAGTATGTGCCGCTGGCCGACACCGTGCGCGGCTTTGCCGCCATCGTGGACGGCGAAGTCGATGATCTGCCCGAGTGGGCCTTCTTCAACGTGGGTACGCTGGAAGATGCCCGCAAGAAGGCGGAAGAAAAGGGCGGTGCCGTCTGATGAACAAGTTCATGCTGAACATCACGGCCTCCAGCGGCGAGTTCTACCAGGGCGACTGTGAGAACCTCGTTCTGCCCATCGGTGACGGCGTGTACGGCGTGCAGGCCGGCCACAGCCCGGTGCTGGTGGCTCTGCACATGGGGATGCTGCACTTTGAGGTGAACGGTGAAAGCCGCGATGTGCTGGTGGGCGACGGCATTGCCGAGGTGACCCCGGCCTATGTGATGGTGCTGGTGGACAGCGCCGAGCGCCCGGAGGAAATCGACAAGAACCGCGCTGAGGCAGCCCGCATCCGCGCGGAAGAGCGCCTGCAGCACAAGCAGAGTATGCATGAATATTATCAGAGCAAGATCGCGCTGAACCGTGCGATGCAGCGCCTGCAGACCGCGGCCAAGTATAAGCGTTAAATCTTCCCAAAATTGGAAAACACCCGATTTCTCCGGAGCTTCCGGGGAGACGGGTGTTTTTTGTTAGGGGGAGCTGGCATCGAACAAAGGGAGATGACGGAGAGGGTTCCCTCTTGACAATTCTCTTTCAAAATGATATGATTTTGATATCAGAAAGAAACGCTTCCGACCCTGAGAAGGAGGGACCTGTTATGGAAGAGAAGATTTTGCAGACCAAAAAGAACGGCATGGCCGTGCTGCTGCTCACCCTGTTGGGCTATGCGGCGGCTGTGGCGCTGTTCGTGTACAGCATCGTGCTGCTGGACACCAGCCTGTTCCCGGGCATCCTGCTGCTGATCCTGTCCATCGTCTACTGCATTGCCGGCATTTTCCTGTTCTGCGGCCTGAAGGTGCTCAAGCCCCAGGAGGCCCTGGTGCTCACCCTGTTCGGCGACTATATCGGTACCCTGAAGGGGCAGGGCTTCTACTGGGTCAACCCCTTCTGCACCGCCGTCAACCCCGCTGCCGGCACCAAACTGAGCCAGAGCGGCGACGTGAACAGCGGTGACAGCGGTGTGGCCGCCCTGCTCAAGAGCGGGAATCAGAGTGCCCAGATCACCACCGAGAGCATGAGCAAGAAGATCTCCCTCAAGATGATGACCCTGAACAACTCCCGCCAGAAGATCAACGACTGCCTGGGCAACCCGGTGGAGATCGGCATTGCGGTCATCTGGCGGGTGACCGACACCGCAAAGGCCGTGTTCAACGTGGACAACTACAAGGAATACCTCTCCCTGCAGTGTGACAGCGCCCTGCGCAACGTGGTGCGCGTCTACCCCTACGACGTGGCCCCCAACGTGGACACCACCGGCGACGGTGTGGCCGACGAAGGCAGCCTGCGCGGTTCTTCCGAGGTGGTCGCGGCCCGCATCCGGGACGAGATCCAGAAAAACGTGGAGCAGGCCGGCATTGAGGTGGTGGAAGCCCGCATCACCTACCTGGCCTATGCGCCGGAGATCGCGGCGGTCATGCTGCAGCGCCAGCAGGCCAGCGCTATCATCGACGCCCGCAAGATGATCGTGGACGGCGCCGTTGGCATGGTGGAAATGGCGCTGGATCGTCTGAACGAGAACAAGGTGGTGGAACTGGACGACGAGCGCAAGGCGGCGATGGTGTCCAACCTGCTGGTGGTGCTGTGCGGCAACCGTGACGCCCAGCCCATCGTGAACAGCGGCAGTCTGTACTGATGGCAGAACCCAAAAAGCAGATCCCCCTGCGCCTGAACGCCAAGCTCTACGATGCCCTTGCCGCCTGGGCAGAGGATGACTTCCGCTCAGTGAACGGACAAATTGAGTATCTGCTCACCGAGTGTGTGCGCCAGCGCAAGAAAAACGGAAAATACATTTCGGATCAGATCGATGTTCCGCCGGAGCTGGATCTGAAATAAAAAGCCGTCCGTGAAAGCGGCTTCCGGAACAAGCACAGACCCCGACAATGCAGGAATGCGCTGGATTGCCGGGGTCTGTATGTTTTTCTGCAAAGAATCTGGCGGGAGGCTGCGGGCGGGGAACCCGCACAAATTTGTACTTTCCATGACTCTTTTGGGCTTTTTCGGGCAAAGAACTTGCCATATTTCGCTTCGCGTGATAAACTGAAAGTATCAATGTAGAAGCGCGTATTTGGGAACGCGCGGGAGGTATGAGGATGAAGATCTTGGTCGTGGATGACGGACAGCTTGCGATCAATTCCCTGATCCGGATCCTTTGCCGGGTAGCACCGGATTGCGATTATATCAGTGCAATGACAACGGATGATGCGCTGACCTGGCTGCGGCAGAGTCCGATGGATGCGGCTTTTCTGAACCTGGAAATGCCGGGGATGAACGGGCTGACGATGGCACGGATGGCGCAGAAGATCCAGCCGCGCTGCAACCTGATCGCCGTGACGGAACATCCGGAATATGCGCTGGAAGCACTGCAGATCTTTGTCAGTGGCTTTCTGCTCAAGCCGGCCACGGAGACGGACGTGCGCATGGTGCTGGAAAACCTGCGCTATCCGCCGGAGGATGCCCCGGCGGGCGTCAAGGTGCAGTGCTTCGGCAATTTTGAAGTGTTTGTCGGCGGGCGGCCGCTGGCGTTCAAACGCAGCAAGAGCAAGGAGCTGCTGGCCTATCTGGTGGACCGCAACGGCGCCACCTGCACCAACGGCGAAATGCTGGCGGTGCTGTGGGAGGACAAGCCCGATACGGCGTCGCTGCACAGCCATCTGCGCAACCTGATCTTTGACCTGAACCACACGCTGGAGGATGCCGGTGTGCGGGGGCTTCTGGTGCGCGGACGCAGTACGCTGGCCATTGACACCAGCAAGGTGGATTGTGATTATTACAACTTCCTGCGGGGAGACCGTTCCTCCATCAATTCGTACCGCGGCGAGTATATGACCCAGTACTCCTGGGCGGAAGTTACCCGTTCGGCACTGCGTCAGCAGGCGATGGCGATGCAGAAGGGGGCAGGCACGCTGCCCAGCTACTATGTGCCGCCCACGGGATTTTAACGCAACGTAAAACGAAAAGGACTGCTGTACAAGCTGTACAGCAGTCCTTTTTGTTGTGGGAAACATTTTCACAAAGGCGAACGTCCCCGCGCACAGAAAGCATCAAAAAGCTCCCCCTTTCGGGGGAGCTGGCAAACCCTTTGGGTTTTGACGGAGCGGGTTTCCCTCACGACTTCTTGATGTGGGCATCCCAGCCGGAAGAGGTGACCGCCTGCTGATCCGGTGTGCACCACATGGCTTCCACGCCGTCCAGATTCTCCACGATCTTCTGCCCTTCTTCCAGCGGCATACAGAACAGGCCGGTGGTCAGGCAGTCGGCCAGACCGGAGTCCGCACACAGCACGGTCACGCTGTTGAAATAGGTGGCCGGCCACAGGGTGTCCGGGTCGATCAGGTGGTGGTAGCGCTGGCCGTCCACCACGAAGAAGCGCTGATAGTCGCCGCTGGTCACCAGCGCCATATCGCTCATGTTGATGGGCGAGCCGAACACCGAGCCGGATGTGTACACATCCGAGGCGTTCCAGGGGTTCTCAACGCCGCCCGTCCATTGGCTGCCGTCCGGTTTGGTGCCGATGGCACGCAGGTTGCCGCCCACGCTCACCAGAGCGCTGGTCAGGCCCCGGGCCTGCGCGGCCTGGCAGACCATCTCCACGGCATAGCCTTTGCCCACGCTGCCCACGTCCAGCGACATCTCCGGGTCAGCCAGATAGACCGTTTTGGCGTCCTCGTCAATGATGACATTCTGGATGTCGCAGTGCTGGGCGGCAGCGTCCAGCTCCTCCTGGGTGGGGAGGGTGTTGTCCGCTTCGCTGGCGTTCTGCTCAGCGGCTTCGCGGTAGTTGTGCCAGATGTTCAGCACGCTGCCCATGGCGATGTTCAGCTTGCCGTTGGTGGTGTTGTACATCTTCTGCGCCAGCTCCAGCATGGACAGGATCCGGTCATCCACCTGCACGGGAGACACACCGGCGTTGTCGTTGATGGTCTTGACGTTGGTCACGCCGTCGTAGTCGTTGTAGATGTCGTACAGCTGGTTGTAGGCCGTCAGATCCGCGTGCAGGGCATCCATCTGGGCGTTGAATTCGTCCTCGCTTTCGCAGTAGGCGATCACCTGGGTCACCGTGTCGAACACGTCGTAGAAGATGGTGCTGTACCGGGTTAGTTCCTTTTGGGGCTTGCAGCCGGTCAGCAGGGAAAGGCAGAGCACGCCGGCCAGCAGGGCGGCGGTCAGACGGGTTGCAAGGGTGCGTTTCATACGGTCTGGCTCTCCTTTGCGGCGGTAAAGGCGGCGTGCTCCTCCTGCAGGTGAGCCAGCAGGTCCCCGAACATCCAGTTGCGGTTGGCGGGGGTCACCACGGCCTTGAGGGGAATGGTCACCTGTACCTGCTTCATCAGGTCCAGCAGGGTGTCCACGTCCTTGTCCTTGAAGTTGGCCAGCACCAGCGCCGGGGGATAGGCACCCGGCTCCAGCGCCAGGGTGCGGGGAGACTTGACCTCCACTTCACCCAGCAGCTGGGCCACCGTTTTGCCGGCATCGGCGGGGGAGACGAGCAGCAGCTTCATGCCGAAGGCGGGGGCCATGCCCTCCAGCTTGCCGCGGTCAGCCGCAGAAAGGTTCCAGCCCAGCGCCAGCGGGACGCCGGCGTTCTGGTTGCGTGCAATGTGTGCTTTCATGTTCAAAACCTCTTTCAGAAACAGGCAGGTTGTTCAAATACACTTTAGTATACCATAAATGCACGGAAAAGAAAATGTGTCCGGACAAACGAAAAAGAGCTGCCGGGGGCGGCAGCTCTTTTTCAAGGGATTAAATAGGGAATGTGAGGCCTGTAAACTTACAGTTTGCATGGGAATGTAAGCTTACGAGGAGAGATCACGCGGCCTGAGGATTTGGGGATTCGGGCCGCATGATACAGCGTGAAAAAATCAGTGACGGCCGAACAGGAAACGGAACACAGCGCGGAAGAACTCGCAGATGGGGTGATAGCCCACGCCGAAGTTGGGATCGATGGTGCCGTGACCGGGCTTGGTAGCGATGCCGTCATCGGCCTTGGCCGGCTGCTTTGCGCCGCAGGTGATGCAGACGCCATTCTTGTAGTTGCAGGCCACGTTTGCAGAAACGACAGCGCCGCAGTCAGCGCAGACCACGTTGTGGGTGCCATCGCCGTTGTCAACATACTTCCAGTGGTTGCCCATGTGGTCGCAGGCATACTCGGCACCGCAGGCGCAGGTGCCCTTGCCGTCCTCACCGTAAACACACTCAGCAGCTTCCGTCACAACTGCACCGCAGTCAGCGCAGATGACCTTGTGAGTGCCGTTGCCGTTGTTCTCGTACTTGAAGGTGCTGTGGGGGCAGGTGTTGCCGCAGACACAGGTACCGGTCTCAAAAACGCAGGCCACATCATCGTCATAGACGGTGCCGTCCTCGTAGACAGCGTGAACGTGATGATGCGTAGCATCGATCACGGTGTAGGTAGTGCCAACTTCCTCAGGCTTGGTAGCGCCGCAGACGCAAGTGCCGTTGCCGTCATCGCCGTAGACGCAGGCGGCGGCCTCGGTCACGACTGCACCGCAGTCAGCGCAGATGACCTTGTGAGTGCCGTTGCCGTTGTTCTCGTACTTGAAGGTGCTGTGAGGGCAGGTGTTGCCACAGACACAGGTGCCGGTCTCAAAAACGCAGGCCGCGACCTCGTCGTAGGTGACCTTGCCGTTCTCATCGACAGTGTGAACACGGTGATGGGTTGCATCGACCGGAATATAAGTGGTGCCGGGTTCTTCAACAGGCTCTGCAGCTTTTTCGTTTCCACAGATACAGAAAGTACCGGATTCGGTGCCAACGTGAGTACCCTGAGCATTATACTCAAAAGTGCAAGGCACATCGTTAGACCAGACTTTCGAAGTGCCGTCAGCCTCGTAATGGACAACATTATGATGAGTAGAATCAGAGGGCTGATACTCGGTATGTTCTTCACCGGTTGCAGCAGCGAAAGCAGCCGGAGCCATGGACAGAACCATTGCGCCTGCCAGCACGGCGGACAGAAGGCCGCTGAGCTTTTTCAGTTTCATAAAACAGATCTCCTTTACACAACAAAGTTTTTGATCCTTCCACGCGCTGCATCGCAGTTCATCCATGCATGGACGGCAGGCGCATCGCATTTCAGAAACATTCTAAGGGTGGTTCAGTGGTTCACCCTTGGCTTGCCCCTATTATAGTGGTTCAGTGAACCACTGTCAAGAGTGAAAATTCTGTGTGCTTTACAATTTTTGCATAATAAGGTATAGTTTAGGAGGGAAATCAATCGGGAAGCACAGAGGCAGAAAGGGGAAAATGGCATGGCAACAGAAAAACCGCGCTACACGGTCTCGGTGGACAAAGAGATGTTTCAGCAGATCGAGGATTTCCGGTTTGCGCACCGGTACCAGACGCGCTCCGAAGCAACGGTGGAGCTGATCCGGCTGGGGCTGGAATCGCTGGAAAGAGAAAAAACACCGGGGGGGGGGTACCCTGTTCCGGACAAAAATGGCGATGCGGCGCAAAAGAAAGCGGACTGCTGACGCTCCCGGGAAGGGGCGGCAGACAGTCCGGCGGAGATCCGCACAGGATCGTTTTGCGCGGCAGAACTGCTTTTTCCACAAAAAAGAAGCCGGTATGCCTCTGGTGGGCACATCGGCTTCTCTGTATAAACGGGGAACTTAGTTCATCTTTTTGCCGAAGAACTCCACTTCCTTGTGGATGAACTGCATCAATTCATCGAACTGGTCGGGCGTCAGGCTCTGGGCACCGTCGCACTTGGCCTTGGCGGGGTTGTTGTGCACCTCGATCATCAGGCCGTCGGCACCGGCGGCGACCGCTGCCTTGGCCAGCTCCGGCACCATCCAGGCGTGGCCGCAGGCGTGGCTGGGGTCCACCACCACGGGCAGGTGGGTCATCTTGTGCAGCATGACCACGCCGGCCAGGTCCAGCGTATTGCGCATACTGGTCTCGAAGGTGCGGATGCCGCGCTCGCAGAGGATGACGTTCTCGTTGCCCTCGGCCATGATGTACTCGGCGCTCATGACGAACTCTTCCAGCGTATTGGCCAGGCCGCGCTTGAGCAGAACGGGCTTGTTCTGGCGGCCGACCGCTTTCAGCAGCTCGAAATTCTGCATATTGCGGGCGCCCACCTGGATCAGATCCACGTTCTCGAACAGCGGCAGGTGCTCGGTGTTCATGATCTCGGTCACGATGGGGGCACCGGTGGCACGGCGGGCCAGCTTGAGCAGGTCCAGGCCTTCACTGCGCATTCCCTGGAAGGAGTAGGGCGAGGTGCGGGGTTTGAACGCGCCGCCGCGCAGCAGGGAAGCACCGGCGGCCTTCACGCGCTGGGCACAGTAGGTGATCTGCTCTTCGCTCTCGATGCTGCAGGGGCCTGCGATGACCGCAAAGTTGCCGCCGCCGATCTTCACGCCGTTCACATCAATGACGCTGTCGTCCGGGTGGAACTTGCGGTTGGCCTTTTTATAAGGTTCGGACACGCGGCGGCAGGTCTCGACCACCGGGTTGGCCAGCACCCAGCTCTCGGCAATGGCCTTGGTGTCGCCGATCAGGCCCAGAATGTGGGTGTCACTGCCCTTGGAGTCGTTGATCTGCAGGCCCATGTCCTGCAGTTCGTGGCAGAATTCGCGGACCTGGACGTCGGGGGCGTCCTGCTTCAGTACGATGATCATAAGTTTTTGTCTCCTTTGCCTTTTCCTTTTTTCAAACGGCGAGGGAGACCGACTCCTTTGCCGTGGTTTGCAATGCTTGACTTCAGAAATCTGAAGTTCAGTTTCCTGAAGTAGTGATGCTATGATATCACTTCAGGAAACTGAAGTCAAGAGAAAGTTTCATTTTTCTGAAATTTGTGCAGAAAACCGGTTTTGCAGGGAAAAATATAAGCTTTTTGACGAAACCGAAGGCGAAAGGGGCTGTATTTTAAAAGGGGAACGTGGTAAAATGGAGACGAACCCTCTCAGGCGCTGACGCGCCAGCTCTCCCGAAGGGCGAGCTTTACGCGCTATATAGAGTAGGCAGACCTTCTAACAGGGCGCGTGCTTTGGATTCGCAGAAAAAAGCTCCCCCTGAGTGGACAGACTTCCCCCGGCAGGGGGAAGATGGCGAAGCCAAAAAGGGGAACAGCAGTCAAACCCAAAAGGGTTTGACTGAGAGGGTTGAACCGATAGAGAAGAGGATTTTAGATATGGGAAAAGAAGCAAAAACCAACGCCATGCGCATTCTGGAACGGGAAAAGGTGCCCTACACGGCCCATGAGTACGCCCATGAAGAGGGCGTGGCCGTGGCCGGTGTGGATGTGGCCGGCAGCATGGGCGAAGACCCGGCCTGCGTGTACAAAACGCTGGTGACCCAGGGCAGCAGCAAAAACTATTTCGTGTTCGTCATCCCGGTGGCCGCGGAGCTGGACCTGAAAGCCGCTGCCCGCAGTGTGGGCGAAAAGAGCGTGGCCATGATCCATGTGGCGGACATCAACAAGGTCACCGGCTATGTGCGCGGCGGCTGCAGCCCCGTGGGCATGAAGAAGCAGTACAAGACCGTCTTTGACGAGAGCGTACTGACCCAGGAGAAGGTGTATGTTTCCGGCGGGCGCATCGGCACCCAGGTGTGCTGTGCCCCGGCGGACCTCATCCGCGCCGCCCGGGCCACGACCGCGAAGATCATCTTCTGAACAGAGCAGAAAAGTGCGTCTTTTGGGACAAAGACGGTTGGAAGATTTTACGGAAAATATACTCAAACCATAAGTCATACTTAAAAAGAAAAACGATGTCGAAACTGCACAAAACTTTTGAAAGTTTTTTGACGGCAGGAGAACACAAGGGAGAATTTGCCCAAACGCTCTTTGCAAAGGCGTTTTTTTGCCGTAAACTGTATGTAGTACAGAGACGGCCGGTGCACCGATGCGCCGGAAACGTTGTCTGAAAACGCGAAAAAAGGAACGGCGGAGGGAAGCTTCGATGCGGAAAATGCTGGGTCTCACGAATCAGAGTCGCATTCGTGTATGTCACGGGCATCGTGCAGCCCTGCGCAAGGTGCGTGAACGGTATAGGAAACCAAAAGGCCGTGGTGCAGGTGTACCACAGCCTTTTTTGTTTGGATGAAAGAGAGGGTTTTGGATTATGGTTCGTAAAGTTGCTGTGATCATGGGGTCCGATAGTGATTGGCCGGTGGTGAAGGGTGCCTGTGCCCAGCTCAAGGCGCTGGACATCCCCTTTGAGGCGCATATCCTGTCGGCACACCGCACCCCGGCGGAAGCGGCAGAGTTTGCCAAGAGCGCCAAGGCCAACGGCTTCGGTGTCATCCTCTGTGCGGCGGGCATGGCGGCCCACCTGGCCGGTGCCTTTGCCGCAAACACCACCCTGCCGGTCATCGGCATCCCCATGAAGGGCGGCGCGATGGACGGTCTGGATGCCCTGCTGGCCACTGTGCAGATGCCCAGCGGCATCCCGGTGGCAACGGTGGCCCTGAACGGTGCCAAGAACGCCGCCTGGCTGGCCGCTGAGATCCTGGCCTTGAGCGACGATGCCCTGGCCGACAAGCTGGCCGCCGAGCGCACCGCCATGGCCGCACAGATCGCTGCCAAAGAGGAAAAACTGCAGGCAGAGATCAAGGAGCTGTGAATTAGTACCCCTCATCCGTCTGCTCCCGCTGGTCGCAGCCACCTTCCCCCCAAGGGGTGAAGGCTTTGGAGTGCGGGATGCCTTCCCCCGGACGGGGGAAGGTGGCGAGCTTGCGAGCCGGATGAGGGCGTAAGGCTCAAGGAGCTTTCCAATTCAAGTCACAAAAGGAGAACCAATGTCTGATTTTGCATATCCGCTGCACGAAGAATGCGGCGTTTTCGGCATTTACGACCGCGCGGGCACCGAGGATGTGGCCGCGGCCACTTACTCGGCCCTGTATGCGCTGCAGCACCGCGGTCAGGAGAGCTGCGGCATCGCGGTGAATGACGACGGCGTCATCCAGGGCCACCGGGATCTGGGCCTGGTCAACGAGGTGTTCACCCCGGCGGTGCTGGGCAGCCTGGCCAACCCCAGCGCCCATATGGCCACCGGTCATGTGCGCTACGCCACTGCCGGAAGCCGGGTGCGGGCCAACGCCCAGCCTATGATCGTCCGGCATGGCCGCGGCACCATGGCCCTGTGCCACAACGGCAACCTGACCAACGCCATTGAGCTGCGCCGCCAGCTGGAAAACGAGGGCGCCATCTTCCACGGCTCCTCGGACACCGAGGTCATCTGCTACCTCATCACCCGCAACCGCCTGCGCATGGGCAGCATCGAGATCGCCATCAGCAAGACGATGGACGTGCTGGAAGGTGCCTACAGCCTGGTGGTCATGTCGGCCACCAAGCTCATCGCCGTGCGTGACCCCCGCGGCTACCGGCCCCTGTGCATCGGCACACTGCCCGGCGGCGGCTACGTCTTCGCCAGCGAGAGCTGTGCGCTGGACGCCGTGGGTGCCACCCTGCTGCGGGATGTGAAGCCCGGTGAGATCGTGGTGGCCGACGCCAAGAACGGCGAACTGCGCAGCATCACCGACCATGTGGGACGCCCGGACACCCAGATGTGCGTGTTCGAGTTCATCTACTTCTCCCGCCCGGACAGCATCATTGAGGGCAGCTCGGTGCACGAGGCCCGCAAGCAGGCCGGCCGGTTCCTGGCACAGGAACACCCGGTGGATGCCGATGTGGTCATCGGCGTGCCGGACTCCGGCCTGGACGCCGCCCTGGGCTACTCCCAGGAGAGCGGCATCCCCTACGGCATCGGCTTCATTAAGAATAAGTACATCGGCCGCACCTTCATCCAGGGCAGCCAGAAGCAGCGCGAGAACAGCGTGCGCATCAAGCTGAACGTCATTTCCAGCACCGTCAAGGGCAAACGCGTGGTGCTGGTGGATGACTCCATCGTGCGCGGCACCACCTCCGCCCGCATCATCAAGCTGCTGCGGGACGCCGGTGCCACCGAAGTGCACTTTATGGTGTCGGCACCGCCGTTCAAGTATCCCTGCTACTTCGGCACCGACATCCCGGATCAGAAGATGCTGGTGGCCACCGGACGCACGGTGGACCAGATCAACGAGATCATCGGGGCCGACACCCTGGGCTATCTGTCCACCGAACACGTGGTGCAGCTGGCCAAGAACGCACACTGCGGATTCTGCACCGCCTGCTTCACCGGCGAATACGCTGTGAAGCCGGAAGAGGTGCTTTCCACCGATATTCACGAACGCCACCTGAACGACCGCCCCAAGGACGAGAAAAAGTTAGGAGAGTAAGACCATGGAAAAGAGCTATTCTGAAAGCTATGCAGCCGCCGGTGTGGACATCACCGCCGGTTATCGCTCCGTTGAACTGATGAAGCAGTATGTGGCCCGCACCATGAACGAGCACTGCATCGGCGGTCTGGGCGGCTTTGGCGGCCTGTTTGAGCTGGACTGCACCGGCTACCAGCACCCGGTGCTGATCTCCGGCACCGACGGCGTGGGCACCAAGCTGAAGATCGCCATGATTCTGGACAAGCACGATACCATCGGCATCGACTGCGTGGCTATGTGCGTCAACGATGTCATCTGCGCCGGCGCAAAGCCGCTGGTGTTCCTGGACTACATCGCCTGCGGCCGCAACATCCCGGAGAAGATCGCCGAGATCGTCAAGGGTGTGGCCGAGGGCTGTGTGCAGGCCGATTGCTCCCTGGTGGGCGGCGAGACCGCTGAACACCCGGGCATGATGCCGGAGGAGGAGTACGACCTGGCCGGCTTCACCGTGGGCGTGGTGGACAAGGAGAAAATCCTGAACAACGACAGCATGAAGCCCGGCGATGTCATCATCGCTCTGCCTTCCACCGGTGTGCACTCCAACGGTTTCTCGCTGGTGCGCAAAATTTTTGACATCGACGGCAACCCCGACGTGCTGAAGACCGCTCCTGCCGAACTGGGCGGCAAGACCCTGGGCGAAGCCCTGCTGGCTCCCACCAAGATCTACGTCAAGCCGGTGCTGAAGGTTCTGGAAGAGGTGGACGTGAAGGGCATCTCCCACATCACCGGCGGCGGCTTCTATGAGAACATTCCCCGCAGCCTGAAGAAGGGCTGCTGCGCCCGCATCCAGAAGGAGGACGTCCGCACCCCGGCTCTGTTCCACCTGATGCAGAAGACCGGCAATATCTCGGAGCACGATATGTTCAACACCTTCAATATGGGCGTCGGCATGGTGCTCACCGTGCCCGCCGAGCAGGCTGACAAGGCGCTGGATATCCTGCACGCCAACGGCGAGCCGGAAGCCTACCGTCTGGGCGTCATCGCAGAAGGTGAGGGTGTCGAGCTGTGCTGAACATTGCAGTGTTAGTTTCCGGCGGCGGCACCAATCTGCAGGCCCTGCTGGACAGCGAGGCCCGGGGGGAGAACCCCAACGGTAAAATCACCCTGGTGGTGGCGTCCAAGCCCGGCGTGTATGCACTGGAGCGTGCCGCCAAAGCCGGTGTGGAAAGCTGTGTGGTGCGCCGCAAGGATTACGCCGACAGCGAAGCTTTTGACGCCGCCCTGCTGAAGACCCTGAAGGAGCACCACATTGACCTGGTGGTGCTGGCGGGCTTTTTGTCCGTGCTGGGCCCCAGCGTCATTGAAGCTTATCCCCGCCGCATCCTGAACGTGCACCCGGCGCTCATCCCGTCTTTCTGCGGGCCGGGGATGTACGGTCTGCGCCCCCACGAAGCCGCACTGGCTCGGGGCTGCAAGGTGACCGGCGCCACGGTGCACTTTGTGAACGAGGAGTGTGACGGCGGCCCCATCCTGCTGCAGAAGGCCGTGGACATCCTGCCCGGCGACACCCCCGAGGTGCTGCAGAAGCGGGTCATGGAGCAGGCCGAGTGGAAGCTGCTACCCAAGGCAGTGGCCATGGTTTGCAGCGGAGAGATCCAATAACGGAAAGCAGAAAGGCCGGAAGCCTTCACCCCTTGGGGGAAAGGTGGCCCGAAGGGCCGGATGAGGGGAGAACGATCACCCGGTGCGCCCTCATCAGTCACCTGCGGTGACAGCTTCCCCCGGCCGGGGGAAGCCTTTCGCGGGGAAACGCCTGTAAAAGGAGAACAACAATGGAAAAAATCAACCTGAACGAATATCTTGCATCCAACGAGTACCCCGGCCGCGGCATTGCGGTGGCAATGGCCCCGGATGGCCGCCAGATGTTCATCGGCTACTTTATCATGGGCCGCAGCGAGAACAGCCGCAACCGCGTGTTTGACCCCGTGCCCGAGCGCGGCGGCATCTGCACCATGGCGGCTGACCCGGACAAGCTGGAAGACCCCAGCCTCATCATCTACAACCCGGTGCTGACCCTGGGCAAGACCCACATCGTGACCAACGGCGACCAGACCGATACCATCTACGACGGCATGAGCCGCGGCAAGAGCTTTGCCGACAGCCTGCGCACCCGCACCTTTGAGCCGGACGGCCCCAACTACACCCCCCGCATCTCTGCGGTGGTGTACGAGGACGGCAGCTACCAGATGAGCATCCTCAAGTCCGCCGACGGCAACGGCGAGAGCGTCCAGCGCTATTTCTTCGATTACCCCCAGCCTGTGGCAGGGGAGGGCCATTTCATCAGCACCTACAAGCACAACGGCAATCCCATCCCCAGCTTTGAGGGCGAACCCCTGCGTTTTGCCTGCCCCCGCACCATCGGCGATTTTGCCCACGGCCTGTGGCAGAACCTGAACCCCGACAACAAGGTGAGCCTGTTCGCCCGGGTTATTGATCTGGAGACCGGCGAGAGCGGCGACATGATCTTCAACAAGTACGAGGCAGTCAACAGTGATCTGGACGACCCCGAGGAGCCGGAACTGCTGCCCGAAGAACTGGAACTGCTCCAGAAGCTTGACGCCGCGGAAGAATAAGAGTAAAACTGAGGATATCAGGAGGATGCACCAATGAATGAACTCGCACTGAAGTACGGCTGCAACCCCAACCAGAAGCCCAGCCGCATTTATATGGAAGATGGTTCCGACCTGCCTGTCACCGTGCTGAACGGCAAGCCCGGCTACATCAATTTTCTGGATGCCCTCAACTCCATCCAGTTGGTCAAGGAGCTGAAGACCGCCTGCGGCCTGCCTGCCGCGGCCTCCTTCAAGCACGTTTCCCCGGCGGGCGCGGCTCTGGGCCTGCCCCTGACCGAGGTGGAGCGCAAGATGTACCACATCGCCCCGGATATGGAACTGTCCTCGCTGGCCTGTGCCTATGCCCGTGCCCGCGGCGCGGACCGGATGTCTTCCTTCGGCGACTGGATCGCTCTGTCGGACGTGTGCGATGTGCCCACTGCAAAGCTCATCCAGCATGAGGTGTCCGACGGCATCATTGCCCCGGGCTACGAGCCGGAAGCCCTGAAGATCCTGGCCGGCAAGAAGAAGGGCAGCTACAATGTGGTGGCCATCGACCCGGCCTACAAGCCCGCCCCCATCGAGCACAAGCAGGTGTACGGCATCACCTTTGAGCAGGGCCGCAACGAGCTGGAGATCAACGCCGATACCATGCTGAACAACTGGGTCACCGAGAACAAGGACGTGACCGAGGAGCAGAAGCGTGACCTGGTCATTGCCCTCATCACCCTCAAGTACACCCAGTCCAACAGCGTGTGCTACACCGCAGGCGGTCAAACCATCGGCGTGGGTGCCGGCCAGCAGAGCCGCATCCACTGCACCCGTCTGGCAGGCCAGAAGGCTGACAACTGGCAGCTGCGCCACATGGACAAGGTGCTGAACCTGCCCTTCCGTGACGATATCGCCAAGCCCAACCGGGACAACGCCATTGACGTGTACATCGGCGATACGCCGGAAGACGTCATCGGCGATGATGTCTGGGCTGAGACTTTCACCGAGCAGCCCGCACCCCTGACCGCCGAGGAAAAGAAAGCCTATCTGAGCCAGGTCACCGGCGTGTGCCTGGGGTCGGATGCCTTCTTCCCCTTTGGCGACAACATCGAGCGTGCCCGCCGCTCCGGCGTCACCGCCATCGTGCAGCCCGGCGGCTCCATCCGTGACCAGCAGGTCATCGATACCTGCAACAAGTACGGCATCGCCATGGCCTTCTGCGGCCTGCGGCTGTTCCATCACTAAGAGAAGGTGTAAAAATGAGCAAAAAAATTCTGGTGGTTGGCGGCGGCGGCCGCGAGCACGCCATCATCAAGGCACTGAAAAAGAGTCCCGACTGCGGCGAAGTGTGGTGCGCGCCCGGCAACGGCGGTATCCGCTACGACGCCAAGTGCAAGAACATCAAGGCCACCGATGTGGAGACCATGGTGGGCTTTGCGGTCGAGGAAAAGTTTGATTATGTGGTCGTGGCACAGGATGACCCGCTGGCTCTGGGCATGGTGGACGCGCTGGCAAAGGCCGGCATCCCGGCCTTTGGCCCGGACAAGGCCGCTGCCCGCATCGAGGCGTCCAAGGTGTTCTCCAAGGACCTGATGAAGAAGTACGGCATCCCCACCGCCAAGTATGAGACCTTCGATGACCCTGCCAAGGTCATGGAGTACATCAAGGCCGAGGGCAAGTACCCGGTGGTCATCAAGGCCGACGGTCTGGCTCTGGGCAAGGGCGTGCTCATCTGCGAGGACGAGCAGCAGGCCGCCGACGGCGTCAAGGAGATCATGCTGGACAAGAAGTTCGGCGCATCCGGCAACCATGTGGTGGTGGAAGAGTTCCTCACCGGCCCGGAGGTCAGCGTGCTGAGCTTTACCGACGGCAAGGTGGTCAAGCCCATGGTGTCGTCCATGGACCACAAGCGTGCCAACGACCACGACACCGGCCTGAACACCGGCGGCATGGGCACCGTGGCCCCCAACCCCTACTACACCCCGGAAATTGCCGCCGAGTGCATGGAGAAAATTTTCCTGCCCACCATCCGCGCCATGAACGCCGAGGGCTGCCCCTTCAAGGGCTGCCTGTACTTTGGCCTGATGCTCACCCCGGACGGCCCCAAGGTCATCGAGTACAACTGCCGCTTCGGTGACCCCGAGACCCAGGTGGTGCTGCCCCTGCTGGAGGGCGACCTGCTGCACATCATGGAGGCCTGCACCAACGGCACCCTGGCCGACGAGGACGTGAAGTTCTCGGACGGCGCAGCCGCCTGCGTCATTCTGGCTTCCGGCGGCTACCCGGTGGCCTATGAGAAGGGCAAGCCCATCTCCGGCCTGGTGGACGGCCAGCTGCCCGACGAAGAGAACGTGACGGTGTACCACTCCGGCACGGCCCTCACCGAGGACGGCCAGCTTGTCACCAACGGCGGCCGTGTGCTGGGCGTGACCGCCACCGGCCCGCGCCTGACCAACGCCCTGAGCCACGCTTATGAAGCCGCAGAGAAGATTTCGTTCGACAAGCTGCACAAGCGCAATGACATCGGCCTGCGGGCGCTGAAGGCACTGGCAGAAAAGCAGTAAAAATGATTAAGGGGGAACTTACCCATGGTCTATCGTATTTATGTGGAAAAAAAGCCCGGCTTTGACGTCGAGGCAAATGGTCTGAAAAATGAGCTGACCAGCCTGCTGGGCATCCAGTCGCTCACCGGTCTGCGTCTGCTCAACCGCTACGACGTGGAGGGCATCGACGAGGCCTTATTCAACCAGTGCGCCAACACCGTGTTCAGCGAGCCGCCGGTGGACAACACCTATGCAGAGCTGCCCGCACACGAGGGTGTGGCTTTCGCGGTGGAGTACCTGCCCGGCCAGTTCGACCAGCGTGCGGACTCCGCCGCCGAGTGCATCCAGCTCATCAGCCAGGGCGAGCGCCCGCTGGTGCGCTCTGCCCGGGTCTACCTGCTGGAAGGCACCCTGACCGACGAGCAGGTGGCCGAGATCAAGAAGTATGTCATCAACCCGGTGGAGGCCCGCGAGGCTTCGCTGGACACCAAGTCCACCCTGAAGATGGAGTACCCTGTGCCCACCGCAGTGGCCGTGCTGGACGGCTTCAACCAGCTGGACGAAGAGGGCCTGAAGAAGTTCATCGGTGAGCAGGGGCTGGCCATGGATCTGGGCGACATCAAGTTCTGCCAGGAGTACTTCCGCTCCGAGCAGCGCGACCCCACCATCACCGAGATCAAGATGATCGACACCTATTGGTCCGATCACTGCCGCCATACCACCTTCGGCACCATTCTGGATGACGTCCAGATCGATGATGAGGTGGTGCAGGCCGCTTTTGACCGCTACATGGCCATGCGCAAGGACCTGGGCCGGGAGAACAAGCCCCGCTGCATGATGGACCTGGCCACCATCGGTGCCAAGGAGCTGAAGAAGCAGGGCATCCTGAAGAACCTGGACGAGTCCGACGAGATCAACGCCTGCACCGTCAAGATCAAGTGCGACGTCAACGGCAAGGACGAGGACTGGCTGTTCCTGTTCAAGAACGAGACCCACAACCACCCCACCGAGATCGAACCCTTCGGCGGTGCGGCTACCTGCATCGGCGGTGCCATCCGTGACCCGCTGTCCGGCCGCAGCTACGTCTATCAGGCCATGCGCGTCACCGGTGCCGGTGATCCGCTCAAGCCCGTCAGCGAGACCCTGCCCGGCAAGCTGCCCCAGCGCAAGCTGGTGACCACCGCCGCCGCCGGTTATTCTTCCTACGGCAACCAGATCGGCCTGGCCACCGGCCAGGTGGATGAAATTTATCACCCCGGCTATGTGGCCAAGCGCATGGAGATCGGTGCGGTGGTGGGTGCCACCCCGGCTTCCCATGTGCGCCGCGAGTGCCCGGCTCCCGGGGATGTGATCGTGCTGCTGGGCGGCCGCACCGGCCGCGATGGCGTGGGCGGTGCCACCGGTTCCTCCAAGGCCCACAAGCTGGACAGCCTGGAGCACTGCGGTGCCGAGGTGCAGAAGGGCAATGCCCCCATCGAGCGCAAGCTGCAGCGCCTGTTCCGCCGGGAAGATGCCTGCAGGATGATCAAGCGCTGCAACGACTTTGGCGCCGGCGGCGTTTCTGTGGCCATCGGCGAGCTGGCCGACGGCCTGTACATCGACCTGAACAAGGTCACCAAGAAGTATGACGGCCTGGACGGCACCGAGCTGGCCATCAGTGAGAGCCAGGAGCGCATGGCTGTGGCCCTGGCCCCCGAGGATGTGGACAAGTTCATTGCCCTGGCCAACGAAGAGAACCTGGAGGCCACCCCGGTGGCCAAGGTCACCGAGGAAAAGCGCCTGAACATGGTGTGGAACGGCGTGTCCATCGTGAACATCAGCCGCGAGTTCCTCAACTCCAACGGTGCCGAAAAGCACCAGAACGTCCATGTGGAGCGCGGCACCGTGTGGCAGCCCCAGTGGGCGGGCCTGACCTTTGCCCAGAAGATGAAGAGCATGGTAGGCGACCTGAACGTCTGCAGCAAGAAGGGCCTGTCCGAGCGGTTCGACTCCACCATTGGCGCCGCTACCGTGCTGATGCCCTTCGGCGGCGCTTACCAGCTCACCCCGCAGAACGCCATGGTGGCAAAGCTGCCCGTGGACGGCGAGACCAATACCTGCTCCGGCATGGCCTGGGGCTACAACCCCTATCTGATGAGTGCCGACCAGTACAAGGGTGCGCAGATGGCGGTCATCGAGAGCGTCACCAAGCTGGTGGCCACCGGCTTCCGCTATGAGGACGCATATCTGACTTTCCAGGAGTACTTCGAGCGCCTGGGCACCCAGCCGGAGCGCTGGGGCAAGCCGCTGGCCGCTCTGCTGGGCGCACTGGATGCCCAGATGGGTCTGGGCATTGCCTCCATCGGCGGCAAGGACAGTATGTCCGGCTCCTTTGAAAAGCTGGATGTGCCCCCGACGCTGGTCTCCTTCGCCACTGCCATCGGCAAGGCCAACAAAGTGGTGTCCACCGAGTTCAAGAAGCCGGAGAGCACCGTGGTGGTGGTGCGCCCCATCATCGACCCGGAGACCGGCTGCCCCAACTTCTTCTCCCTCAAGGCCAACTACAAGATCGTGGAAGACATGATCGAAGAAGGCATGGTGGCATCTGCCTGCTCGGTGGGCTACGGCGGCATCGCCGAGGCCCTGTTCAAGATGGGTCTGGGCAACCACATCGGCTTCAAGATGCGGGCCGACATGACCACCCACCGGATGTTCGAGCCGATGTATGGTTCCATCGTACTGGAAATGGTTTCCGATTCGCCCGCCGGTGAGATCCTGGGCGAGACCACCAAGGACTATGTCTTTGAAGCCTGCGGCGAGAAGATGGATATGGCTGAGCTGCAGGAGATCTGGGAGAGCAAGCTGGAGCCGGTGTACCCCTACCGCAAGGCAGGCCCCACGGTGGAAAAGATCACCGGCAAGCTGGCCGCTCCCGCCGCGGCGCCCAAGATCGGCGTGGCAAAGCCCAAGGTCATCATTCCGGTCTTCCCGGGCACCAACTGCGAGTACGACACCGCCCACGCCTTTGCCCGCGCCGGTGCTGACCCGGAGATCCTGGTCATCCGCAACCTGACCCCCGCCGACGTGGCCGAGAGCTGCCAGGCGCTGGTCAAGGCCATCGACAACAGCCAGATCGTCATGCTGCCCGGCGGCTTCTCCGGCGGCGACGAGCCGGACGGCAGTGCCAAGTTCATCGCCTCCTTCTTCCGGAACCCGGAGGTCACCGAGGCAGTGCGCCGCCTGCTGCAGCAGCGCGACGGCCTGATGCTGGGCATCTGCAACGGTTTCCAGGCCCTCATCAAGCTGGGCCTGGCCGCTTACGGCGACATCCGCCCCATCACGTCCTATGACCCGACCCTGACCTTCAACACCATCGGCCGCCACCAGAGTATGCTGGTGCGCACCCGTGTGGCTTCCACCGGCAGCCCCTGGCTGAGCAAGTGCGCCGTGGGCGACGAGCACACCATCGCCATCAGCCACGGCGAGGGCCGCTTTGTGGCCCCGCAGGAGGTGCTGGACACCCTGCTGAAGAATGGCCAGATCGCCACCCAGTATGTGGATCACGACGGCAACCCGACCATGGACCAGCGCTACAACCCCAACGGCTCGGTGCTGGCCATCGAGGGCATCACCAGCCCGGACGGCCGCGTGTTCGGCAAGATGGGCCACTCGGAGCGCAGCGGCGAGTACCTGTACAAGAACGTCACCGGCGACAAATATCAGCCGATCTTTGAGGGCGGCGTGGACTATTTCAAGATTTGATGGTACAATAAAGCAAAAAAGAAAAGCTGTCTGCTGAAGATGCGCCCTCACCCGTCATCACCTGCGGTGCTGACACCCTCCCCCGACCGGGTGAGGGCTTTGCCGTGACCGTGATGCTGTTGAAGCCTTCCCCCGGACGGGGGAAGGTGGTGAGCTTGCGAGCCGGATGAGGGCGCACCAGAAGCAGAAGCCCAGAATCTCCATCAAATCACAGGAGGAAACAACCAATGTCTCAGCATGACCGTTATATCAGCCCGTTTTCCACCCGCTATGCCTCCGACGAGATGCAGTACATCTTCTCGGATGACAACAAGTTCCGCACCTGGCGCCGTCTGTGGGTGGCACTGGCCCGGGCCGAGATGAACCAGGGCCTGACCAACATCACCCCCGACATGGTGGCCGAGCTGGAAGCCCATGTGGACGATATCAACTACGAAGTGGCCATTGAGCGCGAAAAGCTGGTGCGCCATGACGTCATGAGCCATGTGTACGCCTACGGCCAGCAGTGCCCCAAGGCAGCGGGTATCATCCATCTGGGTGCCACCAGCTGCTATGTGGGCGACAACACCGACATCATCGTCATGCGCCAGGGCCTGGAGCTGGTGCGCAAGAAGCTCATCGGCGTGCTGGCCAAGCTGGGCCGCTTCGCCGAGGAGTACAAGGATATGCCCTGCATGGCCTACACCCACTGCCAGCCCGCCCAGCCCACCACCGTGGGCAAGCGTGCCACCCTGTGGGCCAACGAGCTGGTGATGGATCTGCAGGAGATCGACCACCGTCTGGCTGCCCTGCAGCTGCGCGGCGTCAAGGGCACCACCGGCACCCAGGCTTCCTTCATGGAGCTGTTCAAGGGCGACGCCGACAAGATCCGCGCCGTGGATGCATCCATCGCCAAGGAGATGGGCTTTGCGCCGGAGGCGGTCATCCCGGTGTCCGGCCAGACCTACAGCCGCAAGGTGGATGCCTTCATCCTGAACGCCCTGGCCGGCATCGGTCAGAGCTGCATGAAGTTTGCCACCGACCTGCGTCTGCTGGCCAACTTCAAGGAGATGGAAGAGCCGTTCGAGAAGAACCAGATCGGTTCCTCCGCCATGCCCTACAAACGCAACCCCATGCGCTGTGAGCGCATCTGCGCTCTGAGCCGCTACCTGATGGTGGATGTGCTGAACCCCAGCTTCACCACCGGAACCCAGTGGTTTGAGCGCACCCTGGACGACAGCGCCAACAAGCGCGTGGCCATGGCCGAGGGCTTCCTGGCCACCGACGCCATCCTGAACATCATGCTGAATGTCACCGACGGCATCGTGGTGTACCCCAAGGTGGTGCGCAGCCGCCTGATGGCCGAGCTGCCCTTCATGGCCAGCGAGAACATCATGATGCAGGCCGTGGAAAAGGGCGGCAACCGTCAGGAGCTGCACGAGCGCCTGCGCCAGCACGCCATTGCCGCCGGCAAGCAGGTCAAGGAAGAAGGCCTGCCCAACGACATGGTGGACCGCATTGCTGCCGACCCCGCTTTTGGCCTGACCAAGGAGGAGATCGTGGCAGGTCTGGTGCCGGAGAACTTTGTGGGCCGTGCACCCCAGCAGGTGGAGGAGTTCATCGCCAACGTGCTGCAGCCCATCTTTGACGCCAACCCCGATGCCGTGGAGCAGCACGCATCCTTGAGTGTGTAATCGCAGAAGAATCGTATTTTTACAGCAGGGAGAAGTCTACGGGCTTCTCCCTGCTGTTATGTGCGGAAATTCTATACAGAAAGAGTGAGATATGGTATACTGCTCTTATAAAACAGGATGGGCGTGAAACAGGACGTGAATTTTATTTGCAAAATCAATCGGGAGCTTTATCGGGTGGTTGAAGAAGATTTGGTGACAGATGAGGTTATTATTACCGAACAGCAGGTCCTTCATATTGAAGAGGGACACCCAGGAGATTTTGAACGCCTTGCGGACTACATTCCACAGATTTTGCAGGACCCGGATTACATTTTACGGGGAAATCGTCCGCATACGGCGCTGGTTCTGAAGCGGATTGAAACGCCGGAATTTGAAGCAGAGGTGATCCTGCGGCTGAAGGTATCGAGTGATCCGGTGGATTATAAGAACTCGATCATTACGATGTGGAAAATCAGTAAAAAACGCTTTCTGCGTCTGCTTCGGCAGGGAGAAATGCTTTACAAAAAAGAATAAATGTGCTATCCTGTACATAGGATAAGAGAGCATCTGAGGTGGTCAATTTCGTGGCAGCCACACGCCGCTGGTAACGACAAGGGCTTTGCCCTGAGAGATGCAGGAGAACGCCACGCCTGCCGGATGCCACTCGATGGGGAACGGTTTTGATGCCGTTCCCCGTTCCTGTTTTCAGGGATAAAAGGCCGTCGCCGAAAGGCGGCGGCCTTTTTTGCGTCCCTTGCACAAATTCTCCTATCATGTTACACTGAAAGCAAACCCATCGAAAAAGGAGTAGCGCATCATGCGATTGGATAAATACTTAGCCGAGACCGCCCAGTGCACCCGCAGTGAAGCCAAAGCCCTGCTGGCCAAGGGCCGTGTGCAGGTGAACGGCACCGTGTGCAAAAAAGGAGACACCCAGCTCAAGGAGAGCGACACCGTGGCCGTGGACGGCAAGGCGCTGGCCTATCAGAAATTCGTGTACCTCATGCTCAACAAGCCGGAGGGGGTGGTGAGTGCCTCCACCGACAAGCGGGACACCACCGTGGTGGACCTGGTGGGGGATGCCTACCCCCGGCGGGAGCTGTTCCCGGCGGGCCGGCTGGATAAGACCAGCACCGGCTTTGTGCTGCTGACCGATGACGGCGGCTTTGCCCACGATATCCTGGCCCCCAAGCGCCACGTCTCCAAGACCTACACCGTGACCCTGGACACTCCGCTGACCGAGGAAATGCGCACCGGCTTTGCCGAGGGGGTCACGCTGGCGGATGGTACGGCCCTTTCGCCCGCCGAGGTCACCGCCCTGACGGAGGACGGCCTGACCGTGCGGGTGGTGCTCCGGCAGGGGGTCTACCACCAGATCAAGCGGATGTTCGGCGTGTACGGCGCGGGGGTCAACACCCTGCACCGGGACGCCATCGGCGGGCTGGCCCTGGATCCGGCGCTTGCACCAGGGCAGTGGAGGGAACTTTCGGACGATGAGGTGGAAAAAATTTCCATGCTGGGCGCTGCCCTTTTCACCTGATTTTCAAAAAAACATCACAATTTCAGGCTAAAATGGTACCAAGAACCACGCAAAAAGGCACTTTTTTGGCGTGGAATGCCCCGGAAAGATAATTTCAACAAGAAAGAATTATCTTTTTTGTTGAAATATGTTGCAAAAGTAAATTCTTTTGTGTAAAATATAGATTGTAATGCAGCGAAATTGGTGAAAATCACCAGCGCTGCCGCTGCGGTCTGTACAAATGAGGAAAAGGGGTATCCATTATGGCCAATAGAGTATTTCAAAGCGTGATCTACCAGATGAAAGACGCGATCAACCGGGTGGTCGGCGTGGTGGATGAGACCGGCGCTGTTATTTCCTGCTCGGAGCTGAATCTGATCGGCGAGGTGCGCGAGGGCTTTATGGCGGAGCGTCTGACCGCAGGCGACCGCTTTGTGCGCGATGGCTACACTTATCAGCAGTTCTCCAGCGCAAAGCATAACGATTATGCAGTGTTCGTGGAAGGCGCGGACGAGACGGCGGGTCAGTTTGCGGCCGTCCTGTCCATCAGCCTGCAGAGCATCAAGCAGTACCACGATGAAAAGTTCGACAAGTCCAACTTCATCAAGAACGTGGTGCTGGACAACATCCTGCCCGGCGATATCTATGCCAAGGCCCGTGAGCTGCACTTTGCCACCGACGTGTCCCGTGTGGTGTTCATCGTGCGGGTGACCAGCGGCGGCGATATCTCCGCTTACGATGTGGTCAGCAGCCTGTTCCCGGACAAGCAGAAGGATTTTGTCTTCAACATCAGCGAGACCGATACCGTTCTGGTCAAGGAGATCCGCAAGGGCATCGACCGCACAGATATGGAAAAGCTGGCGGCCAGCATTGTGGATACCCTGTCCGGCGAGCATTACATCAAGGCTGTCGTGGGCATCGGCACCCCGATCTCCAACGTCAAGGATCTGGCTACTTCCTTCAAGGAAGCCCAGATCGCCATGGAGGTCAGCAAGGTGTTCGACACCGAAAAGCAGATCATCCGCTACGACAACCTGGGCATTGCCCGCCTGATCTATCAGCTGCCCACCACCGTGTGCGAGATGTTCCTGCGCGAGGTGTTCAAGCAGGGCAGCATCGAGAGCCTGGATCAGGAGACCCTGTTCACCATCCAGCGCTTCTTTGAGAACAACCTGAACGTCTCTGAGACCAGCCGCGGTCTGTTTGTGCACCGCAACACGCTGGTGTATCGTCTGGAAAAGATCAAAAAGCTGACCGGCCTGGACCTGCGTGAGTTCGACGATGCCATCGTCTTCAAGGTGGCATTGATGGTCAAGAAGTACCTGTCCAACAACCCGGCCAAATATTGATGCAGCTGCCGCACAGCATCCTCTGGCGGCACAGAACCGGCCGCTCGCAACCGATGCTGGCCGGTTCTTTTTGCTTGCAGAGAAACCTTCTCCGGAGCGGGAAGCGCAGTCCGGCAGACGCAGAAAACGCGCTTGGGAAAGCGGCTGAACAAAGCGGGTATGACCATCAAAAAAATTTTGATGTCAGGAGCTATTTTATTCGATGATAGATTTTGAACACGTCTCCAAAGAATACAAAAAAGGCGGCCGTCTGGCGCTGGAGGACATCAACCTTCATGTGGATGACGGAGAATTCGTCTTTCTGCTGGGGCACTCCGGTGCGGGCAAATCCACCCTGCTGAAGCTGATCCTGCGGGAAGAGCTGCCCACCTCCGGCAAGGTCACCGTGCTGGGGCAGGACGTCAGGCGTCTGCGCCGCCGCAAGGTGCCGTATCTGCGCCGGCAGATGGGCATCATCTTTCAGGATTTCCGGCTGATCCCCTCCATGACGGTGTATGAGAACATCGCCTTTGCCATGCACGTCACCAACGTCAAGCGCAAGCTCATCCGGGAACGGGTGCAGTATATGCTGGAACTGGTGCATCTGGAAGATAAGGCAAACGTCTATCCGGATACCCTGTCCGGCGGCGAACAGCAGCGTGTGGCGGTGGCCCGTGCGCTGGTGCACGGCCCCAAGCTGGTCATCGCGGACGAACCCACCGGCAACATCGACCCGGAACTGAGCCTGGAAATGATGGAGCTGCTGGAACGGGTGAGCCAGAACGGCATCACGGTGCTGGTGGTCACCCACGAGCACGAGCTGGTGCATCAGTTCCACCAGCGGGTGGTCACCCTGAAAGAGGGCCGCATCGTTTCGGACGTGCCCGCAGACCCTGAGGCTGTGGCAAAGCGCCGCAAAGAAAAAGAAGAAAAGGAGGCGGCAGCGGTATGATGCACATCTCCACCTTCTTTTTTCTGTTCCGGCGCGGTCTGCGCAACCTGGGCAAACACTGGGCCATGACCATCGCCTGCATTGCGTCGCTCAGTGTCTGCATGACCCTGAATACCTTTGCCAGTCTGGCGGAGGTCAACGTGGACAGTCTGGTGAGCTATCTGGGCACCCAGAACGAAACGGTCGTTTATCTGGATCCGGACTGCGACGAGGAGACCGCCGCAGAAGTCGGCCAGAAGCTGGCCGCGATCCCCGGCATCAGCGGGGTGCAGTACGTTTCCAAGCAGGATGTGCTGGACACCTACCGCGGCTACATGGAAGACTACTCCTCCTTGTGGGACGAGTTTGAGACGGACAACCCCTTCAAGGCAAACTACCGGGTGACGGTGGGGAATCTGAGCCGTCTGTCCGCACTGACCCGGAAGATGCAGGCCATCCCGGGCGTGTACAGTGTGACGGCGCCTGTGGAAATGACCAACATCTTTGTGCAGATCCAGCAGGCCGTGACCCGGGGCGGGCGCGCCATTGTGCTGGTGCTGATGATCGTCAGCATCGTCACCGTGGGCAGCACCATCCGCCTGAGCGTGTTCGCCCGGCGGCGTGAGATCGAGATCATGAAATATGTGGGTGCGACCAATGCGCTGGTCACCCTGCCCTTTGTCATCGAGGGTCTGGCCATCGGTCTGATCTCCGGCGGCATCACGGCAGGCGTCAGCGTGGCGGCATACTCCTATACGGTCAGCGCGGCCAGCACCCTGGGCGGTCTTTGGAAGCTGCTCATGGGTCATGCGCTGGTGCCGGTGGCCAACGTCTGGCCGACCATCCTGACCCTCAGCCTGGCAGGCGGTGCCCTTGTGGGCGGCTTGGGCAGCCTGTTCTCCCTCCGGAAGCATCTGAATGTCTGATCGAAAGGAGCATCCTCTGTGAAAAAAGCAATGCACGCAAAGCCGTTCCAGTGGAAGCTGACCGGCTATACGCCCCGGCACGCCAAACCGGAAAGCAGCCGTACCCGGCTGGTGCGGGCGGTGAGCCTGTGCCTGGCCTGTGCCTGTCTGCTGACGGCTATGGCGGTCTATCCGGCAGCGTCTGCTGCAGCGAGCAGCAGCTCCAGCAGTATGTCGGCGCTGCAGAACAAGCTGGACAAGCTGTCGGAGTCCATCAAGCAGCACCAGCAGGAACTGTCGGATGCCAAAAAGAAGGAAGTTGCAGCCAACAAGCTGGAAGCGGAGCTGAAAGAAAAGGTTGCGGTCCTGCAGGATCAGATCACTGTGCTCGGCGGCCAGATCGCATCCGTACAGAACAGCATTGGCCAGACGGAGCAGCAGATCAGCGACAAGGAGACCGAGATCGCCCAGAAGGAGACCGAGATCGAAGCGCAGTGGGATGCGTTCAAAAAGCATATGTCGGCCATGCAGGAACTGCGGGACGGCGGCAGCGTTGCCATGCTCAGCTCGGTCAAGGATCTGTACGAGCTGCTGACCTTCAATGAGGTCATGCAGGACATCTCGGTGAAGGATACCGAGATCATGGACAACATGAAAGACGCCAAGCAGGTCCTGGAAGACGACAAGACCGAGCTGGAAGCCCAGCGCGCCGACCTCAAGAGCCAGAAGGCGGATCTGGACAGCCAGAACGCACAGATGAAGGCCAAGCAGACCGAGCTGACCAACAGCATTTCGGACGCAAAGCTTTCTGCGGCGGAAGCCCAGCAGGCGCAGAAGGATGCGCAGGCGGCCATTGAGTCGGACGAACTGAATTATCAGGCCGTCAAGAAGGAAATCCAGAAGCTGATCGCCGCTGCCGCAGCTGCGAAGCCGCAGCTGAGCTTTACCGGCTTTATGTGCCCGCTGAAGAGCTACAGCCGCGTGTCCAGTGAGTACGGGTGGCGCAAGAACCCGGTGACCGGCGTCAACCGCCTGCACGCCGGCATGGATTTTGCAGCCGCCAGCGGCACGCCCATCTACGCAGCGGCCAGCGGTTATGTACAGGTGGCCGGCTGGTCCAGCGGTGGTTACGGCAATTACGTCATCATCTACCACGGTAAGATGTCGGATGGCAATACCTACAGCACCCTGTACGGCCATATGAAGTCGGTGGCCACCAGCGCAGGCAAGTATGTCAAGCAGGGAGAGCTGATCGGCTATGTGGGCACCACCGGCAACTCGACCGGCAATCATCTGCATCTGGAAGTGTGGCAGGGCGGCAATAAGGCCAATGCTGTGAATCCCCGCAAGTATATTCCCATTCCGCACAACTGATGAAGGAGTCTGGTTTTTATGAAAGAACAAAAACGCAAGCGTGCACTGCGCATTGCCTGCCTGGCGATGGCGGGGCTGTTTGTGATCTCGCTGCTGGCAAGCGTCCTGCTGATGCTGCTGTAACAGGAGGGAACACCCTATGAACCGTAAAATTTCTGTGGGCATGGCAGTCACCATTGTGATCCTGGCCATCACGGTCACCTTTTCCATCACCATGCTGGTGGCGATGCGGCTGTTCGACAGCACGGTCAGCAGTGTCAAGGAAAAGGAAAGTATGTACAACAAGATCGCGGAGGTGGACCGTTATGTCCGCAGCAACGATTACTACACCATTGACGAGACAGTGCTGTACGACCGCCTGACCGCCGGCTACCTGCTGGGCACCGGTGACAAGTACGCCCGGTACTACACCGCCACCGGCTACGCGGAACTGATGAACATCCAGAACGGCACCATCGTGGGCATCGGCGTAGAGCTGGGCTTGGATCAGACCGGCTATGCCAAGGTGACCAAGGTCTACGATGGCTCTCCCGCCCAGGAGGCCGGCATCGTGGTGGGCGATTACATCACCGCCATCGACGGCACCGAGGTCAAGAGCCTGACCACCGTGGATGCGGTGCAGTCCCGCCTGCAGGGCGAGGCCGGGACCACGGTCAATGTCACCTGGCTGGACAGTGAGGCAGCGTCCCATACGGCAGACCTGACCCACTCCGGCTACACCAGCACCACCGTGGATTATCAGATGCTGGACAATGTGGGCTACATCAAGATCCGCCAGTTCGACGCCACCACCCCCAGTGAACTGGACTACGCCATCCGCGCCCTGACCGGCAGCGGGGCTGCCAGCCTGGTGTTCGACCTGCGGGACAATGCGGGCGGCATCCTGGACGATGCCATCAGCTGCATCGACCTGATCGCCCCGGAAGGCACCGTGGCCTATGCCGAGGACAAGAACGGAAACCGCACGGTCATCGGCAGCAGCGATGACGAAAACCAGGTCACCCTGCCCATCGTCTGCCTGGTCAACGGCAACACCGCCAGCGCGGCCGAGCTGTTCGCCGCCAGCCTGCGCACCCTGAACGGTGCCCGCCTGGTGGGCACCACCACCTATGGCAAGGGTACCATCCAGAGCAGCCCCCAGCGCCTGTCCGATGGCAGCGCCGTGAGCATCACGGTGGCAAAGCTCGTCTGCGGCGACGGCTCCTGCTTTGACGGCACCGGCCTGAGTGTAGACGTGGAGCGTGCCCTGAGCGCCGATGAAGCCAGCAGCTTCTACGATTACACCCCGAAGACCGACCCGCAGATCCAGCGTGCCGTCAGTGCGGCCCAGCAGCTCAGCGGTACATCCACCGTGGGTGCTGCCAACGACAGCAGTGCTTCCTCTGCCGCCGCCGACAGTGAGCCGGCCGACACAGCGGACAGCACAGCCGAGCCGGAAGCCGTTTCCTCGGAGGAGACCGGTGACGCCGGAGAGCAGAGTGCTTCCAGCGAAGCTGCTGCTTCTTCCAGTGCGGAATGACCCGTTCCCCTTGAAGATGCCCGGAGCAAATGCAGCGGGCGTTTGAAATCGCAAAAAAACTTTAAAAGGCTGCTGCAAATTTTGCAACAGCCTTTTTTCTGAGAAAGGATGGAATCCATGCCCGAACTGACCGACCTCTCCGTGATCCGCGCCCTGTGCGAAAAATACGATTTTGCGCTTTCCAAGGGCTTTGGACAGAACTTTATCATCAACCCGGGCATCCCCACCAAGATCGTGGACGCCAGCGGTGTGGATAAACGCTGCGGCGTCATCGAGATCGGCCCCGGCATCGGCGTGCTGACCAAAGAACTGGCCAAGCGTGCGGCCAAAGTGGTATCCATTGAGGTGGACGAACGTCTGCCGCCCCTGTTGGCCGAGACCATGGCTGGAGTGGACAACTTCAAGCTGGTCCTGCAGGACGTGCTGAAGGTAGACCTGAAAGCTCTTATTGAAGAGGAGTTTCCCGGAATGCCGGTGGCCGTCTGTGCGAACCTGCCGTATTACATCACCAGCCCCATCGTCATGAAGCTGCTGGGCGACCGTCTGCCCATCGAGAGCCTGACCGTCATGGTACAGAAGGAAGCTGCCGACCGCCTGGCCGCAGTGCCCGGCACCCGGGCGTCCAGCGCCATCAGCTGCGCCGTGAACTACTACGCAACCTCGAAGCTGATGTTCACCGCTGCGCCGGGCAGCTTCTACCCGGCGCCCAAGGTCACCAGCGCAGTGGTGCGCATGGATATCCGCCCGCAGCCCGCTGTGCAGGTAGAGGACGAGGAGGGCTACTTTGCCCTGATCCGTGCGGCCTTTGGCCAGCGCCGCAAGACCGCCGCCAACGCCATTGCCGGCGGTCTGAGCCTGCCCAAGGAGCAGGTTATCCGCGCCATTGAGGCGGCAGGCTTCGATGCCCGCATCCGCCCGGAGGCGCTCACGCTGGAGGACTTCGCAAAGATCCAGCAGACGCTCGCTGCCGGGAAGAACGCCCAGTAAAAACAGTCCTTGCCAAAAACGCACACCAGTGGTATAATAATCAAGCAGTGTTTGCTGGTGTGGCGCAATGGCAGCGCAACTGATTTGTAATCAGTGGGTTGCAGGTTCAACTCCTGTCACCAGCTCCAAGAAAAGCCGCTTAGATTCGTAGAAATCTAGGCGGCTTTTGCTATGTGGACAACATTTTGGACAACATTTCGTGCTTTGTGGCAGCTTCTAAAGGGTTTGGGATATTCCCCAACAAGTAACCGGAACGGCGCTTTTGTACATACAAAAGCACTGCTTGCTGGTACCAAAGCGCACTGCTTGCCAGCGCAATGCACCCCGCCGGGCAGCTTACTGGGTGATCTCCGGCACTTCCAGCGCATCAAGGGCTGCGGCAAGCAGCTTTGTGACGGTTGATGCAGAGCGCTCCAGTTTAACACATACAAGATCAATCTTCATGCCTTGCAGATATCGGTAGTAAACGGCCATGGTCTGCATGATATCCGGCAGCGCTTCTATTGCGGTCTGAATCTCGGCATAGATCTGACAGCCCTGTGCAACCTCTGCGTCATACGCTCTTTGCAGTTCGTCAAGGCGCTGCACAGCGTCTGCGACACGGTCAGAGCGTAGACCCGTAGGAGCAACACGCACCCCGCCGGGGGTACTCTGCACAGACGTTGCGCGGCTGCGTGCGTCCTCGATCTGAAACAATATGATCTCCTGTCTGCGCTGGCTGTTCTGGTATCGGTATAACCATTCCTTTTTCTGCTCAATTGTCACGTGCTGCACTCCCTTCCAAAGAAAAAACGCCCACAGTGGGCAGCTGTGAGCGTTAATTTTGGCATTTTGACGAAAACCAGTGATGCAGCACACGCCGATCGGGCCGGATTCGATAGCAAAATGCACAATCAGGTAATGGACTGATAGTAAATGCCGGTCTTTTTGTTGTCCAGCACGAATGCATCATAGCAGATGCGGCCAGTCACGATACTGCCGCTGGAAAGCGGGGTATCATTGTGAATGCCGAAATCTTCCAGTTTGACAGGGGCCACGGTTGCGGAGGGGTGCGCCAGCATAAAGCCGAACTTTTCCGGCAGGCGGGCAGAGGGCACCTTTACCACAACTGCACCGTCCAGCATGGCCACAACGCCGCGCGCACGCATTTCTGCGCCGATCTCGGTATGATCGAACTCAACGGCCTGTTTCAGAATGGCATAAGTTGCAGGTGTGACCACCAACACGCGCTCGGTTTCGGGCACCTCTGCATCGTCCAGCGCCTGAGACGCAGCCAGAATTGCGGCGTAGATGTTGGACTTGGTGAGCGCTGCAGCGGCGGGCTTGTGGCCTGCGCCGGTGGTCATGACGGTGTAAACGTTGGTGTCCACCTCAGGAATAACGACCTCGCGCAGCTCACGGGCCAGCGCGGTGCCTGCTTCCAGCTGGCCCTGTGTTTCGTCGTTGTCCAGCTTATCAACATTGAAGATGAAAGAACGATTATGCTTCAACAGCAGCTCCTCAGTGGTGGCATTCAGGTCAAGGAGCTTGCCATAGCGCGAAAGCTGATCTTCGGTATCCTCAGGAGCGGTGCTGCGGTTGCGGCTGTAGTCGTTCAGCGGGGTTGTGCTGATCTTGTACAGCTTGACGCTGTGGGCACCGCTCCAATCGAAATCGGTGTTAGTCAACAGACTGATCTTGCTTTCCGCTTTGAAAAGCTCATCAGTCTGCGGGGCATATTTAGTAGTAAGTTCAACGGACATATGTTAAAACCTCGTTTGATCGTTAATAGTAAGGGTAAGGCTTGGGGGTATGCTTCCGGTCACGGCTAAAGGCTGAAGCGGCGCTAGGCTCACTTCCGAAGGCGCTTGCATTTGTTTCAGCGTTGCCTGCACACTTTACGATGGGATAGCCAGGTTTCTGCCTTGCGAACTTCAAAGCGGCCTGTGCCTGGGCGGTGCAAGCTTCCTCGGTGTCGCCGGTCAACAGCTCCACAGGGACGCCGGTAGCAGCTGCCACACGGGCGCGCATGTCCCGCTGGGCGTTGGCAGCGTTCAGTGCGTCCAGCTCGGCCTTTGTGGTGTCGAACTGCTGGGCCTTGGTTTTCAGATCGTCATAATCGGCATACTTTGTGCGCTCACGGTTCAGGCGGTCAGCAACGATGCTGTTTACCTCGGCCTGCGTGAAAGTGCGGAGTTCCTGCTGCTCTCCGGCTGCAGTGGTAACGGGTTCCTGATTGACAGTTTCGTTCATGGTGTAATTCCTTTCCCGGCCTGTTCCGTGGCCGTATACGGTTCTATTCATCCACACCCCCACAAGAGGGGTGACAGACCATCAAAAAGCCCTTTTGTAAATTTCCCTGTGTGTAAATCGGCGCTGACGGCACTGGGGGTCGCCGAGGGCACGGGAGGGGGTCCCTCCCCACCCCGTGCCAGACCTTGCGCAAATAACGATTTATCGGGCAAAAATCATTCAAAGGCGGCACGCCTGCGGCTGAAAAGTAAGGCATAGAAACAGCCACAAACACACCGCTTATTTTGCCCTTTTTCACTGTTTTTGCGGCATTCCGGGCGGGCCATGGGAAGGAGAACGAAACCACAGAGCAAAGCAGCATTCAGAGAGTACCCAGAGCGCCGGCACAGAAAAGCAGGCAAAATAAAAAAGCACAGAGAACCGCTCAATAGAAGCGTTTTCCCTGTGCTTATTAGCTTAACAGACGCCTGTCTGTGCGGTACTCTATGCCTTACAGGCTCAGTATACCATGTTAGAAACGAAACGTCAAATAGATCATGCAGCGGTCGCCGTTCTGGCTGCTATGTACGCGGCAGCGTCCAAAGAGCTTCACCAGTACGGCCTGCGCCCTCTGGGCCTGTTCCAGCTCCCTGAGGGTATAGGAGAGGGTTACTTTCATACCGGTACCCCCCTTGGGTCATTCTGAGGCAGGGTGCTTTCAGGAGACCCCGCCGGGGTGCTGGTATAGATTTGATCCTTCAAATGCTGGTGCGAACGCTGCAAGTATTCCACAGCCGCATATAAAGCTTGTGCATACACTTCACGGGAAAAACGATCTCCAACAATCCCGTCACTGATTGCACTTACTAGAGCAATGCCGCATTCAAGTTCAAATGCAACATCATCGATTAAAACGGCAGATACATTTTTACGCAAATAGGGTGCCTGTTCCATTGGTTTCAACCTTCCTTCTCGTTCTCGGCCTGCGGGATGACGGACTCTCCCGCCGGGTTCAGAACATGCAGGACTTTCACAGCCTTGCCGATGATTTTTGCACCGGGCAGTTCACTCAGGGAGTACAGACAGGGGATAGCGTCGCCCGTGGGGCAGGTGATAAAAAACCGTCCGTTTTTGATTGCACGAAACAGTAGAACGGTGCTGTCTGTCTGTATGGCCACAATCTGGCCGTTTTCTGCATGGTCGCAGGCGGTAAAGGCCACGATATCACCGGCGAAGATGCCTGCACCTTCCATGCTGTCGTCATCCATGATGAAGCAGACGTCAGGGGACAGGTATGCCAGCGCTTGGGCGGTCTGGTTCTCGTTCATGATGCCCACCCCCTCACCGGATGCCGCTGAACCACATCACAGCGGCACCAAAGAAACAGACCAGAGCGAACGGGCCCACGATAGACAATTGATATGCAGTATAACCAAGCATTGTAAAATCCTCCATTTTTGATATAATAGAGGCGGTATTGTCTGCTAAACTTTACCGCCCATCTGCCGCCCACGCTGCTGGTACAGTGTGAGCGGCTTTCTTTTTGCGGGTGACACCCCCGTCAATTTGACTGGGGTTCAATCTGGCCGGGGTCTGACTGCGGCTTGCCGTGACAAAACACGATCACAGGCAGGCCGGGCAGGTTGGGGTGCACAATCTGCACCGGTGCACTTTTTGCACCCGTCTTGTTTCCATACTGGTACCCGCCGGGGGATGCACGTGGGCAGTCGCACCTTTCGCCGGGGTCAAGGTTTGCGCCGCAATAGGGGCAAATGGTGTAATAGGTGTGCTTCATAGGCTGCTTCTTTCTGCGCTATATAACGCGCGCGCACGTGTAGAGTGATGTTAAATGGCGAAATGACATTTTATAAACGCTACAACGTTCAAAATTTAACTTCGCCAACGTGGCGAAATGACAAGGGGCTGGCGAATAAACTCACTTCGCCAATAGTGGTCACTTCGCCAAACTGGCGAACAGACAAAAAATAACATAAATAAATTATTATTCTGTCACTTCGCCATCTGCTTCACTCTGATAGCAAAGGCGCGTAAACCATCCACGGACGCCGCCGGGTTGATTCAGCTGGAACTTTGCAATCTCGCCGGATTCAACAAGGCTTCGATATGCACGTTCATAAGTGCGTTGGCTGCATCCGGTTTCCTGAATAACAGCCGCACGCAGTTCGCTGCTTGCCATACTGGCCGTATTGCTTTCGGCCAGCACATTCAAGATAGCGGCGGCTGCATCATCCTTTGTCTGGGCCAGTCTGAACCGTTTCTCTTCAATGAAATCAGCGTCTTTTTTGTCGGTGTAGCCATCGAACACAGCACAGGCGGTCCGAATGCCGTTTACGCGGGTATCATCAATGTGCAGCAGCACGGTTTGCTGTGGCTTTGAATAGCTGCTCTTCTCGTGGCTGAGGTAAATCTTCCCGTCATTCTTGGAGCGGCCCATCATCAGCACACTGCGTGCAATATCCCAGATGTCGGAACTGTCAGCCAGACGGGCGCGGCCTGACACACCCTGTTTCTTGTTGGTGTGCATCGAAATCAGGCTTGAACAGTTGCGCCGGTTGCTGATGCTCTTCAAAGGCACCGTGATGCCGCGCATCTGGTTGCGGCTTCCCATTTCCAGATCTGACGGCAGAAAGCTTTGCAGCGGGTCAATGATAATCAAAATCGGCTCGCAGGTGTCCACGAAATCCTCAAGGGCTTTATCTTTGATGGATAGCAGCCGCCCGGTTTTTTCATAGTAATCATCTGAGGTCATGACAAAAATTTTGCTCAGGTCTGCGCCTGCCGCCTGATACCGGGGTTCCAGCACCCTGCCGGGGTCGTCCTCGCCGGATAGCACAAGAACTTTCCCCGTCTGCGGCGCTGGCATGGGAAAGAACCCCGATGTTTTGCCGGTGGTCACGTAAGCGATCAGCTGCGCCTGCCAGATACCTTTACCGGTGCCGCCATCTGCACCCAACACTGAAATCTCCCCCAAAGGGATAAGGCCGGGCACAAGCCATTGCGTTTCCTCTGGCTGCACATTTTCCATACGTACCGGCGCAGGCTTCTTTCCGAAATGCCTGTCATGCCAGCGGTCGCCGGCTTCATAGAACCCCGCCGGGTCGTCAGCTGCGCGTTTTGCACATCCGGCGCGCCATGTGTCAACTTGTGTCCACTTGATGCCTGTGCCGGGAGCGGTTACAACGTCACAAAGGCGCTGATACCGCATTTCCTGTTCATAAGCATCATGACCGATAAAAACAAGCTGATATGTATAATCGTTCAGCAGCTCGTTTACAGGCGTTTGGGCTAGGTATTCAAGGAACGGTTGCAGGTTCTTTTCCAATTCGTCCTCTCGCACTCAATCACCCTGCTTTCTTCGTTCTGGCTGGTTCTTCAAAGAAATACGCGCCGATCTCACTTGTGGGGATGTTCAGCACGCGGGCAATCGCGGCGATCTGGGCGCTGTTGAAGGGCTGCTTTCCCCTGATCCGCAGGCTGAACGTGCTGGGTACAATGCCCGCTGCCCTTGCAAGGTCTTTCTGGTTATAGTCCATCTCGACCATGCGCAAGCGCAGTTTTTTGAATGGTCTGTACATGGTTTAGTTCTCCTTCAATTCATCAACGGTCACACCCAGAGCGGCGGCAACGTGTCCGGCGGTGGTGCGCCACACAGGTTTGCCCTGACGCATTTTCCAGATTGCAGAGCCGCCCACTCCGGCCTTCTGCGCCAGTTCTGCACCGGTCATGTTTTGGCGTGCCATCTCTGCGATTACCTTTACACGGTCAACAACGATAGATTTTGACATTTTTTCACCTCCAATGAAACAAGAAAAATCTTGTTTTAAAAGAATATAGCACAAGAAAATTCTTGTGTCAATAGCAAACAAAAGAATTTTCTTGTTTTTGGTTCAAGTATCTGCTATATTACTGGTGGAGGTGATTTTGTGACTTTTTCAGAAAAATTAAAAACCATACGCGAAGAAAAACAGTTGACGCAAAAGCAAGTTGCTTCACGAATGGGAATCAGTCAGCAAGCCTATGGACAATATGAATCTGGTTCAAGAACACCAAAGCGTGAGACAATCCAGAAACTTTCAGTTGCGCTAGAGTGCAATCCTGCTGAATTAGATGAATCACAGTCTTTTTGGAAAAAAATAAAATCGCTGGGAGCTCTTCGGGAAAGCTGCAATCTGACGCAAAAGAAGCTTGCCGAAGAAACTGGTCTTGACTTACAGGATATTAAAAATATAGAGAATGGGACTGTTACACCGACAATTGACGTGATGAGAGCGATTGCAAGGGCACTGCACTGTTCCCTTGCGGAAATTTTTCTTGCGGTTTATGATGAACCGGTTGCACTGGAGGCTCTTCGAGGTATTCAACTTGCAGATTCTGTGGTAAATCCGTGGAACACCATTGAAGGCACCACGTTTTTAGTTGGAATGGATGAACAAAAAATAAGACTATTAGAGGCTTACGATTCAATGAATACAGAAGGTCAACATACAGCTGTTGAGCGCGTGGAAGAACTTGCGCAGTTGCCGAAATACCAGAAACACCCCGCCGGGGACAGCGCCCAGAGCGCGGGCACTGGTGACGAAAACGACCCGGAATAAAAAGAAAAACGCCCACAGCGGGCAGCTGTGAGCGTGAAATTCGGCATTTTGCCGGTTATGTGCGATGCAGCACCCCGCGATCAGAGCGCCGCCGGGGACAAAATGCACAAAAAGAAGGAAGGTGCAGCCAGATGAGCAAGTGCACAAGCGCGGTCAAGTGGGAACCAAAGCGGGGACGCTGGTACACCACTGCCCAGAAAGACGGAGAACGCAAGTTCTTCTATTCCAGCCTGCCGGGCCGCAAAGGGCAGGCCGAAGTAAAGGCAAAAGCGGATGCGTGGTTGGAAACCGGTGTCAACCCCAGTGGAGAACGGATAGAAAAACTCTATGCGGAATGGTATGCCACGCTGGAACAGACAACCGGCACCGGGAATTGTAGGAACGTAGAAAGCCGCTGGCGCACCCGCATACTCCCCGCGATCGGCAGGAAGAAGATCACCAGCTTAACGGAACAGGACTTGCAAAACGTGGTCAACAAGGCATTTGCGGACGGTCTGAGCAAAAAGACGCTGCAATCCCTCTGCGCCGATATGCGGGCGTTCTGCAAATACTGCCGGGCGCGGAAACTTACCACCTTCCACCCTGAGGGACTGCACGTTCCCGCCGGGGCGCGTTTGAAGGGCAAGACGATATTACAGCCGGATGCACTTAAAACGCTGTTCAGCGTGGATACAACCCTTTACAGGGGCAAGCGCCGCCGGGATGATTTTATCTGTGCATACCGCTTTGAAGTTCTTACGGGCCTGCGTCCGGGGGAACTGCTGGGCTTGCGCTGGGCAGATGTGCAAGGCGATACGGTCACGATCAGACGCGCCGTGAATGTACTGGGCGAGGAAACGCAGGGCAAGAACGAGAACGCGCTGCGTGCCTTTGCCCTGTCAGGCTTTGCGCGGTCAGTGCTGGAACAGCAGCGGGAAGTGACCGGGGCAGGGGAAAGCGTGTTTGACATTGGCAGCGAGGGCTATTTTTATAAGCGCTGGCAAGTATACTGTAAATCAAACGATCTTCCGCCGGTGTCCCTATACTCGCTGCGGCACACGTTCGTGTCCATCGTGAAGAACCTGCCCGCCGGGGATGTTAAGGCACTTGTGGGCCACAGTAAGAGCATGGACACGCTGGGAGTGTATGCCCACGCTCTGAACGGCGATGCGGAGAATACTGCACGCGCAGTGGATGCAGAGTTTATAAAGCTGCTGGGCAACAGCTGAGCGGACAACACTTTGGACAACACTTTATTCCGTAAACCTGAAAATATGATTCACAGGGATAAACCAGAATGACGGTTTTATGTCATGTTTCCGGGCTGAAAGTACTGGATTTTTGCAGAAATGCTTCCTCTTAGATGTTCAACTCCTGTCACCAGCTCCACAAATGAACGCACAAACGATGGATTTGAATCGTTTGTGCGTTTTCTTTTTGCAGAAAAAGCGTCTGAAACTGCCTGTGCGGCTGCAGCAGGCGGGCAAATTTGCGAGTGGATTTCAGTGGATGTTTCCGGGGATTTCTGCGGATGTTTCCGGGGATTTCTGCGGACAAAGAACAAAAACGATGCAAGAAATGAGAAAAAGAAATGCGCGGGAATGTCTTTACAGGGAAAATTCAGAAAAGAGACCGATGCTCTCTGCAGAAATTGCAAAAAGTAGTTGACAAACTACGAACGCAGTGGTAATATATACAAGCAGTCCGCGAGACGGCAAAGAGAATATGAGGGCGTGTTCCCGAGTGGCCAATGGGGACAGACTGTAAATCTGCTGCTTTCAGCTTCGGTGGTTCGAATCCACCCGCGCCCACCAAGAAATAACACCTAGAGACGTAAGTTTCTGGGTGCTTTTCTTTTGAGAAAACCCACATTGTAACCCACTTTTTAAACTGCAATGAAAGGCCGTTGTGCGCTTATATGCACAACGGCCTTTCATTTTACCCTCTCACCACGGCATTGTACACCATCTCCAAGAACTGCACCGCGCTGGGGCATCCGGTGAGCGGATAGCCCGCCAGCTGCTGCACACGTTCCGGGTTGACCGCCCACGCGGTCTTGGCCGCACGGCGAACCATACTCTGGATGGCCGTCCACTCACAGCCGTACTGCTCAGCCAGCGGTTCGTAAAGCTCCTTCTGCACCGCTTCCAGCCGGTCTTCCTGTGCCGCGATGGGTCACCGCGCCGGAGAGCGAGGCGGGCGTTCTGAACGTGACACTGGGCACGGAGGAGCTGGCTTCGGAAGATTACGTCAAGCCGCGCGGCATGGGCGCCGGCTGGGAGGTCAAGCCCACCGCCCTGACCATTGCAGAGGGCGAGAGCAGCTTCACCTTCAAGATCGGCGGACACGATTTCTTCAAGACCACGGCTACGCTGGCCGATACCCCGGACGAGGGTGCCGCTTATACCTATCTGCTGGCCAAGGGCGACCCCAACGCACCGTTTGATGTGGATATGCGCCTGCAGCTGATGAGTGATGGCACCGCAGAGCTGACTGTGGAAGCGGCCGGCCCGATCACGGCGGCACACAAGTACGGCACCTGGTCCAACAATGGCGGTACCATTGAGGTCGAGTGGTAATTGGAACCGTAATTCCAATTTCTCCCCCATAGAACTGGGTGCGGCTGTCCTCCATGCAGCCGCACCCCTTTTGGAAACAGGATCACGCGTCTCTCCTTCGGCGTGGTCCTGCTTCCAAAGGCGATCCCGTTTCCATTGAAAGGAGCTTTCCCGTGAAACATCAGGACATCATTTCCAAACTGACGATCGAGCAGAAATGCGCGCTGCTATCCGGCAAAAACACCTGGCAGACCCAGGCGTACCCCCGGCAGGGGGTGCCCGCCATCTGGCTGTCCGATGGCCCCAA
>CAKSZS010000020.1 GCA_934525845.1 uncultured Faecalibacterium sp.
GTGGTGCCTCCGATCGGAATCGAACCAATGACACGGGGATTTTCAGTCCCCTGCTCTACCGACTGAGCTACAGAGGCGCACCGGACGATGATTATTATACCTGAAATTTCGATTTTGTAAAGGGGTAAATGCGAATTTTTTTGAAAAAACCAAAACTTTTTCAAAAACAGCCGTGACATCGTGCAAAATAAGAATGACTTTTTTGGAGTGCGTTTCCCGGACGAAAGAAATGAAAGAATATTTGACTTTAAAAACAACCTATGGTTTAATAAAAAGAAAGGACATTGACGCTTTTCGCCCGGAAATCCCCGCTTATACCTATATAAGAAAAAGGGAGGGCAAAAGCGTTTTTGATTTGACAGACAAGCGGCCGGGGCGGAAATGCTGCACCGGCTGGGAGGATCAGCATGGCAAGAAAACAGGAATATGGCAACGAAAGCATTACTTCTCTGAAAGGTGCCGACCGTGTGCGCAAGCGCCCGGCGGTCATTTTTGGCTCGGACGGCGTGGAGGGCTGTGCCCACTCCATCTTTGAGATCGTCTCCAACTCCATCGACGAGGCCCGCGACGGCCACGGCGACACCATCAACGTCACCCGCTGCAAGGACGGCAGCGTCATCGTGGAGGACTTTGGCCGCGGAATGCCCGTGGACTGGAACAACGGCGAGGGCCGCTACAACTGGGAGCTGCTGTTCTGCGAGATGTACGCCGGCGGCAAGTACGGCGAGGGCGAGGACAACTACGAATTCAGCCTGGGCCTGAACGGCCTGGGCCTGTGCGCCACCCAGTACGCCTCCGCCTGGATGACCGCCGACATCTACCGCGACGGATATCACTACCATCTGGATTTCCAGAAGGGCGAGAACGTGGGCGGCCTGCAGAAGGAACCCTACAAGGGCCGCCGCACCGGCAGCGTCATCCACTGGAAGCCGGATGACGAGGTGTTCACCGACATCGATGTGCCCGGCAGCTACTATAAGGATACCCTGCGCCGGCAGGCCGTGGTCAACGCGGGCCTGACCCTGAACTTCACCGACGAAAAGGAAAAGGACCCCGCCACCGGCAAAGCCTGGAAGGAAAGCTGGTGCTACGAACACGGCATCGCGGACTATGTGGCCGAGACTGCAGGGGAGGACAGCCTGACCCCGGTGTTCAGCTGTGAGAGCGAGGCCGTGGGCCGGGACCGCGAGGACCAGCCGGACTACAAGGTGCGCATGAGCGCGGCGTTCTGCTTCTCCAACAAGGTACAGCTGTTGGAGTACTACCACAACTCGTCCTGGCTGGAACACGGCGGCAGCCCGGAGCACGCAGTGCGCACGGCGTTCGTCTACCAGATCAACAAGTATCTGAAGGACAAGAATCTCTACAAAAAAGGCGAGAGCGCCATCAGCTTCCAGGACGTGCAGGACTGCCTGGTGTATGTGTCCTCCAGCTTCTCCACCCGCACCAGCTACGAGAACCAGACCAAAAAGGCCATCACGAACAAATTCGTGTCCCAGGCCATGACCGACTTCCTCAAGCACTATCTGGAAGTGTACTTCCTGGAAAAGCCCGAGGAAGCCCAGAAGATCTGCCAGCAGGTGCTGGTGAACAAGCAGAGCCGCGAGCACGCCGAGAAGACCCGCCAGAGCATCAAGAAGACCCTGTCCACCCAGATCGACCTGGCCAACCGGGTGCAGAAATTCGTGGACTGCCGCACCAAGGACGCTTCCCGCCGCGAACTGTACATCGTGGAGGGCGATTCCGCTATGGGCGCGGTCAAGCAGAGCCGCGACAGCGACTATCAGGCCATCATGCCCATCCGCGGTAAAATTCTGAACTGCCTGAAAGCCGACTATGCCCGCATCTTCAAGTCGGACGTCATCGTGGACCTTATCAAGGTCATGGGCTGCGGCGTGGAGCTGGGCGGCAAGCACAACAAGGAGCTGGCTACCTTCAATCTGGATAACCTGCGGTATAACAAAATCGTCATCTGTACCGATGCCGATGTGGACGGCTACCAGATCCGCACTCTGGTGCTGACCATGCTGTACCGGCTCACGCCTACCCTGATCAACGAGGGCTATGTGTACATTGCGGAGTCTCCGCTGTACGAGATCAACACCAAGGATCACACCTACTTTGCCTACACCGAGCCGGAGAAGGCCACCTTCCTGAAGGAGATCGGTGACAAAAAATACACGATCCAGCGCTCCAAAGGTCTGGGCGAGAACGACCCGGAGATGATGTGGCTGACCACCATGAACCCGGAGAGCCGCCGCCTGATCAAGGTACAGCCTGCGGATGTGGAAGAAACGGCCCGCGTGTTTGACCTGCTGCTGGGTGACAACCTGGCTGGCCGCAAGGAGCACATCGCGGAGCACGGCGCAGAATATCTGGACGATCTGGATGTGAGCTGATGATTTTAAATTGCCTCCGCTTGCGCTCTGGCAATGACAGAGGTAATGTTGTTTTGATTTGTTGCTTTGTCGCAGCCTGCGGGCTGCTCCAAAGCACGTTTTCACGAGGAAGGCCCCAACGGGTCAAGACATTTTAAGGGAAAATGCAGAAAACCGGAACGGCCTCCATCGGTGAAAGAGCAGTTCAGAATGGCCCGCAGGCCATTCTGAACTGCAAAAATAAAAATATGTTCCGCTGAATATGGGCAGAGCGAGAGCGGCGCCCATTTAAAATCGTCAAGAGGTTAGAAGATGCCTAGAAAATCAACCAAGAAAACCATCAAGCCGGTCCGGCCCCAGCTGGGCGACGGCGTTGAGATCCTGAATGCAGGCAGTGTGCTGGAAGACCCCATCACCCGCACGCTGGAAACCAACTATATGCCCTATGCGATGAGCGTCATCGTCAGCCGTGCGCTGCCGGAGATCGACGGCTTCAAGCCGGCCCACCGCAAACTGCTGTACACCATGTACGGCATGGGTTTGCTCAAGGGCGTGCGCACCAAGTCCGCCAACATCGTGGGCAGCACCATGCACCTGAACCCCCACGGCGATGCCGCCATCTACGACACCATGGTGCGCATGGGCCGCGGCAACGAGAGCCTGCTGGTGCCCTATGTGGACAGCAAGGGCAACTTCGGCAAAGCCTACAGCCGGGATATGTCCTGCGCCGCCGCCCGTTACACCGAGGCCAAGCTGGAGGGCGTCTGCGAGGAGCTGTTCCGGGACATCGACAAGGAAACCGTGGACTTTGTGCCCAACTACGACGGCACCACCACTGAACCCACCCTGCTGCCGGTGACCTTCCCCACCATTCTGGCCAACAACACCCTGGGCATCGCGGTGGGCATGGCCTGCAACATCTGCTCCTTCAACCTGGCGGAGCTGTGCGCCACCACCATCGCCCTGATGAAGGATGAACACCACGACATCGCCGCTACCATGCCCGCTCCGGATTTTGTGGGCGGCGGTCAGATCCTGTACGATGAAGCGCAGATGCGGGAGATCTACGAGCATGGCCGCGGCAGCGTCAAGGTGCGTGCCCGCTACAACACGGTGCCGGGCGAGAACATGATCGAGATCACCCAGATCCCGCCCACCACCACGGTGGAAGCCATCATGGACAAGATCGCTGAGCTGGTCAAGGCCGGAAAGGTCAAGGAGATCAGCGATATGCGCGATGAGACCGACCTGAACGGCCTGAAGCTGACCCTGGACCTCAAGCGCGGCGTGGACGCCGAAAAGCTCATGGTCAAGCTCTACAAGGCCACCCCGCTGGAGGACAGCTTCAGCGCCAACTTCAACATTCTGGTGTCCGGCCAGCCCCGGGTCATGGGCGTGCGGGAGATTCTGAAAGAGTGGACCACGTTCCGCATGGAGTGCGTGCGCCGCCGCACCTACTATGACCTGCACGGCAAGGAAAAGCGCCTGCACCTGCTGCAGGGTCTGGCGGCCATCCTGCTGGACATCGACAAGGCCATCCACATCATCCGCACCACCGAGGAAGAGAGCGAAGTGGTGCCCAACCTGATGATTGGCTTCGGCATCGACGAGGTGCAGGCAGACTATGTGGCGGAGATCAAGCTGCGCCACTTGAACCGGGAATACATCCTCAAGCGCACCAGCGAGATCGACCAGCTGGAAAAGGACATCGCCGACCTGAACGACATTCTGGCCCGGCCGGCCCGCATCCGCCGCATCATCATCAGCGAGCTGAACGAGGTGGCCAAGAAGTACGGCCAGCCCCGCCGCAGTGAGATTTTGTACGACCTGCCGGAGGAGGAAGCCGCCGCCGAGGAAGAGACCGTGCCGGATTATCCGGTCACCGTCTTCTTTACCCGCGAAGGCTACTTGAAGAAAATTCCGCCCCAGAGCCTGCGCACCGCCGGTGCCCACAAGCTCAAGGAGGGCGACGAGATCATCCAGCAGGTGGAGACCCGCAACAACGTGGAAGCGCTGTTCTTCACCGACAAACAGCAGGTGTACAAGGTGCGTCTGGCCGAGCTGGAAGACGGCAAGGTGGCTCAGATGGGCATCTTTGTGCCGGGGCGTCTTGGCATGGACGAGGGGGAGAACATCCTCGCCATGGTCATCACCGGCGACTACAGCGGCCATATGCTGTTCTTCTTTGCCAGCGGCAAGTGCGCGAAAATCCCGCTGAACTCCTACGCCACCAAGCTGAACCGCCGCAAGCTGCTCAAGGCCTACTGCGACAAGGAGCCGATGGCGGTCATGCTCTACCTGCCGGAGGAGACCGAACTGGCCATCCGCACCAGCGCCAGCCGGATGCTGCTGGTGGGGTCGGCGCAGATCGCCGCCAAGGCCACCCGTGACAGCCAGGGCGTGGCGGTGGTCACCCTGAAAAAGAATCAGACCATCGTCTCGGTGGTCCCGGCGGACACGCTGGAACTGGCCAACCCGCACCGCTACCGGGTGCGCAGTCTGCCCGCCACCGGCGCCCTCATCCGCGCGGAGGATGAAGGGGAGCAGATGACGCTGCTGTAACAGAGAGCAAGGTTGTGAACCGGGAGCTTTCTCCTCGGACACGAATACGGGTTGCGGCTCCCAGCAAGACGCAAGCGTGAGCGAAGCGGATACTGGGTGCCGCAACCCGTGTTTATTTGCGTGGAAAGCTCCCCGCTGGCCTGCATTTCAGCATTTGGAAAGGAAAAAATATGCAAAACATTGACCTGATCTGTGTGGGCAAGCTCAACGCGAAATACTTCGCCGAGGGCGTGGCCGAATACCAGAAGCGGCTGTCCGCCTTTGCGTCTTTCCGCATCGTCGAGCTGCCGGAAGAAAAAATCGAAGAAAAGAACGCTTCCGATGCCGTTGTGAAAAAAGCGCTGGACAAGGAGGGCAAGGCCATCCTTTCCAACGTGCGCAAGGGCGCGGCCATTGTGGCCCTGTGCATCGAGGGCAAACAAATTTCCTCCGAGGACCTGGCGCAGTTCCTGGCGGACCGGGCCAACAGCGGGGCAGGGGACGTGGCCTTTGTCATCGGCTCGTCTCACGGCCTGTCCGACGAGGTGAAGCGGGCCGCAGCGCTCAAGTTCAGTATGGGCCGCATCACCATGCCCCATCAGCTGGCGCGTCTGGTGCTCACCGAGCAGATCTACCGGGCCTGCACCATCAACGCCGGAATGAAATACCACAAGTGATTTTCCCCGCACAAAGCCCGCCGGAAGGCGGGTTTTGTCTTTACAAGCCGGGCAAAACATGGTACAGTAAAGATACTGTGCGCTTCTTATTAAGAAAAGGCGCACCCGGCGGTCGGGAAAGCTGCCGGACGAATCTACCACACGACACGGCAAACCAGCCGCGGACGGAAAGGATGTATTTACAATGGAACAGAGCGAAAAGACCCTTGACATGATCGTCAACCTCTGCAAGAACCGTGGTTATGTGTTCCCCGGTTCCGAGATCTACGGCGGCCTGGCCAACAGCTGGGACTACGGCCCCCTGGGCGTGGAGTTCAAGAACAACGTCAAGAAGGCATGGCTGAAGAAGTTCGTGCAGGAAAGCCCCTACAATGTGGGCCTGGATGCAGCCATCATCATGAACCCCCAGACCTGGGTGACCACCGGCCATGTGTCCAGCTTCTCGGACCCCCTGCTGGACTGCCGCGCCTGCAAGGCACGCCACCGCGCCGACAAGCTGATCGGCGAGGAGCACCCCGAAGTGAACGTGGACGCCATGAGCTTTGACGAGATGGATGCCTTCATCGCAGAGCATGAGGACATCGTCTGCCCCGTCTGCGGCAAGCATGACTTCACCCCCATCCGCAAGTTCAACCTGATGTTCAAGACCGCCATCGGCGTCACCGAGGACAGCTCTTCCACCTGCTATCTGCGTCCCGAGACCGCACAGGGCATCTTCGTCAACTTTGCCAACATCCAGCGCACCACCCGCCGCAAGCTGCCCTTTGGCGTGTGCCAGGTGGGCAAGGCTTTCCGCAACGAGATCACCCCGGGCAACTTCACCTTCCGCACCCGCGAGTTCGAGCAGATGGAGTGCGAGTTCTTCTGCAAGCCCGGCACCGATCTGGACTGGTTCGCTTACTGGAAGGACTACTGCGAGAACTGGCTGCTGAGCCTGGGCATCAAGAAGGAGCACCTGCGCCTGCGTGACCACGAGCCCGCAGAGCTGGCCTTCTACAGCCGCGCTACCACCGACATCGAGTACGCCTTCCCGTTCACCGACTGGGGCGAGCTGTGGGGCATTGCCGACCGCACCAACTACGACCTGACCCGCCACCAGGAAGCTTCCGGCAAGAGCCTGGAGTACTTCGACAGCGAGACCAACGAGCACTACATCCCCTATGTCATCGAGCCGTCTCTGGGCTGTGACCGTGTGGCCCTGGCCTTCCTGTGCGAAGCCTACGACGAGGAGCACCTGACCGACAGCAAGGGCAAGGAGGATGTGCGCACCGTGCTGCACCTGCATCCGGCTCTGGCACCCTACAAGTGCGCCGTGCTGCCCCTGAGCAAGAAGCTGGGCGAAAAGGCCATGGAGATCCGCAACGAGCTGAGCAAGTACTTCATGGTGGACTACGATGACACCGGTTCCATCGGCAAGCGTTACCGCCGTGAGGACGAGATCGGCACCCCGTACTGCATCACCGTGGACTTCGACACCGTGGGCGACGAGGCCAAGGGCATCGTGGCCGACAACTGCGTCACCATCCGTGACCGTGACACCATGGAGCAGGTCCGTATGCCCATCAGCGAGCTGAAGAGCTACATCGAGAGCAAGATCGAGTTCTAAAAAATTCATCAACCGACGGAAGAGCTGCCCTGTTCTGCGCACGCAGAAGGGGCGGCTCTTTTTTGCGGCCGGAAGAGGCGGCTTCCCTTCTCCCGGGCGGGCCGGTTTCCGCCAAATCTGTGAGTTCCTCCAAAGATTGATATACTAGTATGTCAACTACGCCAAAGTTGCACAGGAAGTCTTGACGAACCGACGGAGAATATATTAGTATATTACAAAAGAGCAGGGCATTTCCTCGGGCGTTCCCGCCCTGCCGCAAGAGAGTATTTGGAAATTGAGAACATGGAGGAACCCCCTATGGAACTGAGCAGACGTGACTTTCTCCGCAGCACCGCCGCCTTTGCCGCCGTTGCCAGTGTGCTGGGCACCAGCAGCATCGCCTTTGCCGCCGATGCAGACGAAAACTGCATCGTGAACATTGCCGCCGACAGCCGCAATGACATCGCCAAGCGCTTCAAGGCAGGCAAGTCCGGCAGCCTGGAATACTGCGCCTACAACCCCCGCCTGTACCATCCGAACCTGACCGGCAAGCTGCCCCTGATCGTGTTCCTGCACGGCGAGGACGGCAAGGGCGAAAACGGTGCCCAGCTGCTGGCCAACGATGGCGCCACCTTCTACGTTTCGGAGACGATGATCGCCAAGAACCCCACCTACCTCATCGCGCCCCAGTGCCCCGGCGACAACTGGACCGACCCGGACACCGTGACCGCTGTGAAGCAGATGATCGACGACTACGCCGCCGCCCACCGCATCGACACCGACCGCATTTACATCGAGGGAATGTCCATGGGCGGCACCGGCGTGTGGAATATGCTGTTCACCTACCCCAACTTCTTCGCCGCCGCCATCCCCATGTGCGGCAAGGTGCCCGCCAAGTGGTACAGCACCCCGGGCGCATTTGAGAGCCAGAAGAACACCCCCATCTGGGCCTACCACTGCAAGGATGACCCCGAGATGCCGGAAAGTGAGACCGCCAACGCAGTGCAGGCCCTGAAGGATGCCGGCAGCGGCAGCGTGAAGTACGAGGGATTCACCCCCGGTTCCATGCCGGAACCCCACAAGGTGTGGGAGCGTGTGTACAGCATCGGCACCCCGTACAACTGGATGTTCACCCAGTCCCTGACCCGCACCGAGCACGGAAAACTGGATCCCTCCATGATGTTCAGCCACTTCGGCGTGAAGTACGGCATCACCCGCGTCATGGACTTCGGCATGGATACCCTGTGGGTCCTGGATCAGGGCAAGGAAGTGCTCATCATTGATACCGCCATGGGCGGCTCCGGCAAGGCAGACCTGTACGCCTACCTGCGCCAGAACGTGTTCACCAACCCGGATGCAGAGATCGACATCCTGCTCACCCACAAGCACGGCGACCACATCCTGGGCATCCCGTCCCTGCTCAAGTCCGACAAGGTGCGCCGCACCTACATCCACCCGGATGACAAGGAAGCCTTCCTGCAGACCATGAGCGGCTACTTCGGCCTGACCGCAGAGGATATGAAGCTGCAGAACGTGGTGGAGGGCGACACCGTCCGCATCGGCAGCGAGGAGCTGGAAGTCATTCAGGTGGCAGGCCATACCGCTGGCTCGGTGGTCTTCTTCTACAAGGACTACATCTTCACCGGCGACGCCATCGGTTCCGGCGACCTGTTCCTGCTGGAAGCCGCCTTTGACGAATACTATCCGCAGCTGAACCACTTCATGGCAGAGATCCTGCTCCGCAATGAAGATGTGGATTACGAGTTCCTCACCGGCCACTGGGAGAACCTGCAGCCCTTCACGGTGGACTATGTGCGCCATATGCTCATCCTGGTGCGCGATGTCATCAACGGCACCATTCAGCCCGGTTACTACACCCGCAAGCCGGGCCGCTGGGCAGGCTACCTGGATGCCAACATCTATTTCCCGTACAAGATGCTGAGCACCGACCCGGAATAATTCTGCAAGTGCGAACCCCGGCGGGCCGGACCGTCCTGCGCGGCCCTGTCCTGCCGGTTCGTGAAAGCATACCTTCCCTTATCATTTCTCCTTCCTTGTGAAACGGCACATCCCGCCGCTGCCCGGAACGGTTGCATCCCGTCCGGCATCCCGGCGGGATGTGTTGTTTTTTGCGGAAAAAGGCTTCCGCTTGTGCATCGGGCCGGATTGCGGTATACTAAAATCAAAACAGATGTGATTTTACACCGTGGGAGGTTTTGTTGTGGAAAACTTTAACGAATTGCTGCAGAAGTATGCCGATTTCATCGTCCGGGTGGGCGTCAACCCTCAGCCGGGGCAGACCCTCATCATCAACTGCCCGCTGGATGGCGCACCGCTGGCGCGGCTGTGCGTGCGCAGTGCCTTTGAAGCCGGTGCCCGGGATGTGCAGATGAACTGGACGGATGACGCCGTGACCCGCACCCGCATGGAACTGTGCAGCGAGGAAGCCCTGACCGATCACAAGGGCTGGCAGCTGCGCCGGTATCTGGACTACGCCGAGAGCGAGGGCGGCGTCTGCGTGCTGCACCTCATTGCGGACGACCCGGAGCTGTTCGCGGGGCTGGATGGCGCGAAGATCAGCCGGGTGAACAGCGCCAACCGTGCCTTCATGCAGCCCTGGCGGGAGTACACCATGAACGACCGGGTGCAGTGGTCCATCGCGGCCATGCCCTCCGAACCGTGGGCAAAGAAGATGTTCCCCGAGCTGGACACCGCCGCGGCCATCGAGGCGCAGTGGAAGCTGATCTTTGATACCTGCCGCGTCACCGGCGGCGACCCGGTGGGAGAGTGGAAGGAGCATCTGGCCCGTCTGACCGCCCTGCGCGACAAGATGAACGCCCTGGATCTGGAAAGCGTGCACTTCCGGAGCAGCAACGGCACCGACCTGACCGTGGGCATTGCCGACCAGGCCACCTGGGAGAGCGCCGCCAGCAAGAACGAAAAGGGCGTGGTCTTCCTGCCCAACATCCCCACGGAGGAAGTGTTCACTGCACCCCACAAGGACAAGGTGAACGGCATCGTCTACGGCACCAAGCCCTACGTCTTCAACGGCCAGCTCATCAAGGGCTTCCACGTTACCTTTAAGGACGGCAGGGTGGTGGAGCACGGCGCCGAGGAGGGCGCAGAGCTGCTGGGCCAGCTGCTGGACACCGATGAAGGCGCCCGCAGCATCGGCGAGGTGGCGCTGGTGCCGGCTTCCAGCCCCATCAACCGCTGCGGCAAACTGTTCTACAACACCCTGTTCGATGAAAATGCTGCCTGCCACATCGCCTTTGGCGACAGCTACCCCGGCACCACCGTGGGCGGCACCACGCTGACCCGCGAACAGCTGGATGCCCGCGGCATGAACCATTCTTCTCTGCACGAAGATGTGATGATCGGTGCGGAGGACAGCGAGATCATCGGCAAATGCCGTGACGGCCGCACCGTGCAGCTGTTCAAAGACGGCGTTTGGGCGCTGTAAACTGTGCCGAAAGTGCCTTGCGGCGAAAAAAATCCGGAAAAAAGCTTGCATAACCTGCGTGAGTATGGTATATTCTAGTAGTACGATATAGTTTAACCTGAAACGTGGGCCGCAAGGTCCGCGTTTCTTGTTTGTCAGGAGGTTTTTATGGCGAAGCAGTCTGGCGGCAATACCGCCCAGAGAGTCGAAGCGCTTGTCCGCCCCACCGTGGAGGGCATGGGGCTGCGCCTGTGGGACGTTGTGTTTGAAAAGGAAGGGCCGGACTGGTATCTTCGCGTCCTCATCGACAAGACGGACGGCACCACCATGGACACCGACACCTGTGCCGATGTCTCCCATGCGCTGGACCCCATCCTGGATGAGGCAGACCCCATTGAGCAGAGCTATTATCTGGAAGTGGGCAGCCCCGGCCTGGGCCGCAAGCTGACCCGCCCGGAACATTACGAGGCCGTCAAGGGGCAGAAGGTCAGCGTCAAGCTGTTCCGCGCCAACGAGAACGGCACCAAGGAGTTTTCCGGCATCCTGACCGGCCGCGAGGGCAGCACCATCACGGTCGAGACGGAGAACGGCACCGTGAACTTTGAAGCGTCGGCCGCCAGCACCGTGCGTCTGTGCGACGACGAGGATCTGTTTGACTGAAAAAGAGAAAGAATTAGGAGGAACCCGAAAAATGGCAGCTGCTAATAATGAATTTTTTGAAGCTCTCTCCATGCTGGAGCACGAGCGCGGCATCACCGCGGAGTACCTGATCGAGAAGATCAAGGCAGCCATCGTGATCGCTGTCAAGAAGAACTACGAGGTCGAGGACGACAACGTCATGGTCGAGATCGACCCCGCCACCGGCAAGTTCAATGTGGCCCTGCTGCAGAACGTCGTCGCCGATGAGGACTGGTACGATGAGCACGCTGAGATCGGCCTGACCGAGGCCCAGAAGCTGCGCAAGAGCTACGAGATCGGCGACCGCGTCGTCACCCCGCTCAAGACCAAGGACTTCGGCCGCATCGCAGCCCAGACCGCAAAGCACGTCATCCGTCAGGGCATCCGCGAGGCCGAGCGCAGCCAGCAGCTGAGCGAGATCCAGAGCCGCGCCCATGACATCATCCAGGCCACCGTGACCCGTGTGGACAACGAGAAGGGCATCGTGGCCCTGGACCTGGGCAAGGGCGGCGAGGCCATCCTGCCCCGCAACGAGCAGGTGCCCGGCGAGACCTACACCGAGGGCGAGACCCTGCAGGTCTACGTTGTGGACGTCGTCAGCGGTGAGCGCGGTGCCCGCGTCATGATCAGCCGCACCCATCCGGGCCTGGTCAAGCGTCTGTTCGAGCTGGAAGTGCCGGAGATCTACGACGGCACCGTCGAGGTCAAGGCCATCAGCCGCGAGGCCGGTGCCCGCACCAAGATGGCCGTCTGGTCCAAGGACCCCAACGTCAACCCCGTTTCTGCCTGCATCGGCCCCCACGGCGACCGTGTGGCCGCTGTCGTCGAGAAGCTGGGCGGCGAGAAGATCGACATCGTGAAGTGGAGCGAGGATGTCTCCGAGTTCATCTCCGCAGCCCTCAGCCCCGCCAAGGTGCTCAAGGTCGAGCTGCTGCCCGGCGAGACCCGCTCCTGCCGCGTGACCGTGCCCGACCAGCAGCTGAGCCTGGCCATCGGCAACAAGGGTCAGAACGCCCGCCTGTGCGCCCGTCTGACCGGTTATAACATCGATATCCGTCCCGAGAGCGGCTACTACGGTGAGGAAGAGCCGAAGAAGGAAGAGGCCGCTGCCGAATAAGCCCGGCCCAGGATGCCAAAGGAGGGAAACCGGATGGCACAGAAAAAGATCCCTGCCCGCCAGTGCATTGGCTGCATGACCAGCCGCCCCAAAAAGGAGCTGGTGCGCGTGGTGCGCGCACCCAGCGGGGAGATCAGCATCGATCTGGTGGGCAAAAAGCCGGGCCGCGGCGCATACCTCTGCCCGGACCCCGCCTGCCTGACCAAGGCAAAAAAGAAGAAGGCGCTGGAGCGCTGCTTTGAGCAGCCGGTTCCCGCCGAAGTGTATGAGGCGCTGGAAGCCCAGCTGACCGAAGCTGCAAAGGAGGCCGCAAGCCATGGCAAAGAAGCATAACGCCCCCGCAAAGCCTGCCCTGGCACCGGAAGAGGCGCTGTATCAGGCGGTGAGCCTGTGCCGCAAGGCCGGCGCGCTGACCATGGGCTTTGACGCGGTGGAGGACGCCTGCGTCAAGGGCAAAGCCTGGCTGGTGATGGTGGCATCCGATGCCAGCGCCAAGACCGTGCAGCGCCTGAATTATGCGGTGGGAGACCTGCTGGACGTGGTTTCCATGCCGCTGACCCAGGACAGACTGGCCGACATCAGCCGCAAGCCCGTGGCTGTTTACGCGGTGACCGACCGCAACCTCGCAAAGCTCTGCTTTGACCGTCTGAAGGACTGCGGAGCAATCAAAAATGAGGAGGATATGAGCGAATGATCGTAAAATATAGAGTGATTGATTTTGCAAAGGACCTGAACATTCCTGCAAAGAAGGTCCTGGATGAGCTGACCGCCATGGGCAGCACCGGCAAGAAGAACAGCTCCAACCTGGAAGAGAACGAGCTGAACTACCTGCTGGAGAAGTTCAGCAAGGCGGGCAGCGTGGACAATCTGGACGAGTTCCTGAACAGCGGCAAGGCCGCAAAGGAAGAGCCGAAGCCCGCCGAGAAGAAGGCCGAGGCGCCCAAGGCAGAGAAGCCTGCGGAGAAGAAGCCGGAGCAGAAGGCACAGCCCGCTGCCCAGCAGAACCAGCAGGCAAAGGCCGGCAGCAAGCACGGCGACAAGAAGAACGAGCAGCACAAGAAGCGCGAGGAGAAGACCGTCTCCCTGAGCGAGCTGGCCCGTGAGACCGGTGCCAAGGCCACGGCTGCCCCGGCCCAGGCGGTGTCTGTCCGCCGCGAGGACAACCAGGTGACCGTGGACACCCGCACCGTGGATATGAACGTGGACCGCTTCGATGCCCGTTACGACGATCTGGCTTCCACCAAGAACACCGAGAACCGCCGCAAGCCCACCCCGCAGGGCAACAAGCAGAAGTTCACCCAGCGCGGCCAGCGCCAGCGCCAGCAGTTCCAGAAGGGCAAGCGCGAGACCGAGTTCGAGCGCCTGCAGCGCATCCAGCTGGAAAAGGCCCGCAACGCACAGCTGAAGGTGATGATCCCCGATGAGATCACCGTCGGCGAGCTGGCTGCCCGCCTGAAGCAGCAGGCCGGCAAGGTCATTGCCAAGTTCATGCAGATGGGCGAGATGCACGCCATCAACGATGTCATCGACTTCGATACCGCGTCCCTGCTGGCCGAGGAGTTCCACGCCAAGGTCGAGCACGAGGTGCACGTCACCATCGAAGAGCGCCTGTTCACCCAGGAAGAGGATGCACAGGAAGATCTGGTGGAGCGTCCCCCGGTGGTCTGCGTCATGGGTCACGTCGACCACGGCAAGACCAGCATCCTGGACGCCATCCGCAAGACCAACGTCACCGCAGGCGAGGCCGGCGGCATCACCCAGGCCATCGGTGCGTATCAGGTCAAGGTCAACGACAGCGTGATCACCTTCCTGGATACCCCGGGCCATGAGGCATTCACCTCCATGCGTGCCCGCGGCGCCAACATGACCGATATCGCGGTCCTGGTCGTGGCAGCCGACGACGGCATCATGCCCCAGACCATCGAGTCCATCAACCACGCCAAGGCCGCCAACGTCAAGCTGATCGTGGCCATGAACAAGATGGATAAGCCCACCGCCAACCCCGAGCGGGTGATGGAAGGCCTGACCAAGTACGGCATCATCACCGAGGACTGGGGCGGCGACGTGGCCTGCATCCCGGTGTCTGCCCTGACCGGCATGGGCATCAACGACCTGCTGGAGCGCATCGCGCTGGAAGCCGAGGTCATGGAGCTGAAGGCCAACCCCAACCGCCGCGCCAAGGGTGCGGTCGTCGAGGCCCGTCTGGACAAGGGCCAGGGCCCCATTGCCACCATTCTGGTGCAGAACGGCACCCTGCACTCCGGCGACGTCATCATTGCCGGCACCGCCGTGGGCCGTGTGCGCACCATGCGCAGCGACAAGGGCCAGCTGCTGAGCACTGCAGGCCCCTCCACCCCTGTGGAGATCACCGGCCTGACCGCTGTGCCCGAAGCCGGCGACCTGTTCGAGGCCGTTGAGGACGAGCGCCTGGCCCGTGAGCTGGCCGAGCAGCGCATCGCTGCCGCCAAGGAGAAGCAGTTCTCCGCCTTCCAGAAGGTCACCCTGGATAACCTGTTCAGCCAGATGGCACAGAACGACATGAAGGAACTGGCCATCGTGGTCAAGGCCGACGTGCAGGGTTCTGCCGAGGCTGTGAAGCAGAGCCTGGAGAAGATCTCCAACGACGAGGTGCGCGTGCGCGTCATCCACGCCGGTGTCGGCGCCATCAGCAAGTCCGACGTGGATCTGGCCGATGCCTCCAACGCCATCATCATCGGCTTCAACGTCCGCCCGGACAACGTGGCCAAGGAAGAAGCCGCTGCCACCAAGGTGGAAATGCGGATGTACCGCGTCATTTACGATGCCATCAACGATGTCACCGACGCTATGAAGGGTATGCTGGCGCCCAAGTTCCGCGAGGTGTCTCTGGGCGAGCTGCAGGTCCGTCAGGTCTACAAAATCTCCAACGTGGGCACCGTTGCAGGCTGCCGCGTGACCAGCGGCAAGATCACCCGCGACAGCAAGGTGCGTGTCGTGCGTGACGGCATCGTCATCACCGAGGACGAGATCGCATCCCTGAAGCGCTTCAAGGATGACGCCAAGGAAGTAGCCGAAGGTTACGAGTGCGGCGTGACCCTGGCCAAGTTCGCCGATGTCAAGGAAGGCGACGTGTACGAGGCCTTCAAGATGGAAGAGTACCGCGACTAAAGTTTTAGAATAAGGCAGCTTCCCGGCAGAAAAGGCTTCTCCCGGACGGGAGAAGCTGTCGAACGAAGTGAGACTGATGAGGGCGTATCTTTCGCAGTATGTGAATCGTGCGCCCTCATCCGTCATTTCACTGCGCGAAATGCCACCTTCCCCCGAACGGGGGAAGGCTTTGGAACGCTGTGCAGAAGATTTAGGAGAAACCAAATGTCTCAGAAAAATATGGGCCGTCTGGCGCAGGATATGAAGCGCGAGATCATTGCCATCATCGGACGGCTGAAAGACCCGCGTCTGGAGGGCGGTCTGCTGACCGTGACCCGTCTGGACGTGACCCCCGACCTGGATGTAGCCAAGGTGTATGTGAGCGTGATGGGCCGCGAAGACGGCCCCAAGCCCGCCATCGACGCACTGAACCGTGCGGCGGGCCATGTGCGCACCGAGGTGAGCAAGAAGATGCACATCCGCAAGGCTCCTCGCTTCATCTTCGTGGAGGATGACGGCGCGGCGTATGCTGCCCACATCAACGAGCTGCTGCGCAGCCTGAATGTGAACGGCGATGCAGAGACCGCTCAGCCTGAGGAGACCGAGGAATAATCCGAACCCTGCCGCTGCAGTCCGGACGCGGTTCCGGCACTGCGGGGCGGATTCCCAAGCCTTGCGGAAAGGATGGATCATGGGATGACAGAACAACTGAACGTGCAGCAGATGGCGCAGCGCCTGACCGCTGCCGACAATATTTTGATCCTGTGCCACAAAAACCCGGACGGTGATACCATCGGCTGCGGCAGCGCCCTGTACTATGCCCTGAAGGAACTGGACAAGAATGCGGCGGTGCTCTGCTCCGACCCGATCCCGTCCCGCTACGCCTTTACCAATGCGCGGCTGTTCAAGGGCGAGTTTGAGCCGAAGACCATCGTGGCGGTGGATGTGGCCGGCGTGCAGCTGTTTGGCGAAAACAACGGCCTGCCGCAGTACAGCCGCCATGTGGACCTGTGCATCGACCACCACGCCGGCAACAGCGGCTATGCGGATTTCACCCTGCTGGACGGCCAGGCTGCCGCCGCGGCAGAGCTGCTGTATCAGGTCATCGCGGCGATGGGCGCGGCCATTACGCCCCACATCGCAGACTGCCTGTACACCGGCCTTGCCACCGACACCGGCTGCTTCAAGTTCTCCTCCACCACGGCCAACACTCACCTGACCGCCGCCAAGCTCATTGAAGCGGGCTGTCATGTGGAGGAGCTGAACACCCTGCTGTTCGACACCAAGCCCCGGGCGCGCATGGAAGCCGAGCGCATCGCCCGCAACCATCTGGAATATTATCTGGACGGCCGCTGTGCGCTCATCTACCTCACCCGGGATGAGATCGAGCACAGCGGCGTGGACCCTGCCGATCTGGAAGAGCTGACCAGCCTGCCCATCAGCATCGAGGGCGTGAAGGTCGGCCTGACCCTGCGCCAGCAGCCCGGCGGCAGCTACCGCATCAGCGTGCGCACCGCCAGAGGGGTGGATGCCTGCGCCATCGCGCGGCGTCTGGGCGGCGGCGGCCACAACCGCGCGGCGGGCTGTGAGCTGCTGGGCAACCTGGAAAATACCAAGAATGCGATCCTGGCCGAGGTGGAAGCTGAGCTGGACGCACCGCAGGAGGAAGCATAAATGCAGGGCATCCTGATCGTAGACAAGCCCATGGACTGGACCAGCTTTGACGTGGTGGCCAAGCTCCGCGGCGTGCTGGGCACCCGCAAGCTGGGCCACAGCGGGACGCTGGACCCCATGGCCACCGGCGTGCTGCCGGTGTTCTGCGGCGGAGCCAGCAAGGCGGTGGATCTGCAGCTGGACCACGACAAGAGCTACCGTGCCGTCCTGCGGCTGGGCGCCCGCACCGACACCGGCGACATCACCGGCACGGTGCTGGAAACGGCCCCGGTCACGGCAGGGGAAGCAGAGCTGTTGGCGGTGCTGCCGCAGTTCGTCGGCAAACAGATGCAGGTGCCGCCCATGTACTCAGCGGTGAAGATCAACGGCCAGCCGCTGTACAAGCTGGCCCGGGAGGGCAAGACCGTGGAGCGGAAAGCCCGCCCCATTGAAATTTACAGCATTGAATACGGCGGCAGCCCGGCGGAGCACGAGTATGTGCTGAACGTGAAGTGCTCCAAGGGCACCTATATCCGCACCCTGCTGGAAGACATCGCCGCCGCTTTGGGGCAGAAGGGCACCATGAGCGCCCTGCGCCGCACCGCGGCGGGCCTGTACACCGAAGCCGACGCCCACACGCTGGACGAGATCCTGGCCGCGAAGGAACAGGGCATGGACGCCCTGGAAGCTCTGATGCTGCCGGTGGAGAGCGTGTTTGCGCCGCTGCCCCTGCTGGTGGTGGAGCCTTGGGTGGAGCAGCACCTGTACAACGGGTGCCCCACCAGCCGCTACCCGGCGGCGGATGGCCGCTACCGGGTGCGCAATGCGGCGGGGCAGTTCCTGGGCCTGGCTCGGATCACCGGGGGCGTGCTCAAGGTGGAAAAGCTGTTCGTAGAGCGGAATTGAAGAAAAAGGAAACAAAACCCATGCAGATCATTTCACAGTTTGGGCCGCTGCCGCTGGCCGCGCCGGAAAAAGGCACGGCCGTGGCGATGGGCTTTTTTGACGGCATCCACATCGGCCACCGGGCGGTCATCTGCGGCGCGGTGCAGTGGGCGAAGGAGCACGCCGCCGCGCCGGCGGTGTTCACCTTCAAGCTGCCGATGGAAAACAAAATGAAGGGCAAGCGCCTGCTGTCCACGGCGGACAAGCACGCGCTGATCGACAGCCTGGGCGTGGAGTATTACCTCACCCCGGACTTTGAGCAGATCAAGGGGCTGACCCCGGAAGAATTCGTGCAGGGCATCGTGAAAAACTGCCATGCACGGGCGCTGTTCTGCGGCGAGAACTTCACCTTTGGGGCGCGCGCGGCCGGCAACCCGGAACTGCTGAAAAAGCTTTGTGCGCCGCTGGGGGTGGAGGTCGTGGTCGTGCCCATGGCGCAGTTCGAGGAAAAGCCGGTGTCCTCCACCCGCATCCGCACGGCGCTGGAGGGCGGCGACATCCCGGCGGCCAACGCCATGCTGGGGATGCCCTACGCCATCCGGTTTGCGGTGCAGCATGGGGCAGGGCTGGGGCACACCCTCGGCGTGCCCACCATCAACCAGCTGTACCCGCAGGGGTTCCAGATGCCCCGCAGCGGCATCTATATCACCCGCACCTGCATCGATGGGGTCTGGTATCCCTCCGCCACCGGTCTGGGCAGCCGCCCCACCGTGAATGCGGACGCCACCAAGGTGACCTGCGAGACCTTCATCCCGGGCTTCTCCGGCAACCTGTACGGCACCGACCCGGTGGTGGAGTTCCACGCCTATCTCAGCCCCAGCAAGAAGTTCGATACGCTGGACGAGCTGCGGGACTGCATCAACAACGCCGCGCAGCGCGCACAGGAATATTTCAAGTAAAAGAACAGGGAGCCTGTCCGGATGGACAAGCTCCCTGCTTTTTTATGCGTTACTTGTACTGCTCTAAGTACTCCGCCACCGAGCGGCTCATCTCCCGAGCAAAGGCAGAGTCGTACTTGCGGTTGTGGAAGGCCGTGCACCACTGGTCAAAGGAGACGGCTGCGGCCTTGTAGCCGAACATCTCCCGCAGCTCCGCCCCGTCCATGGAGCGGTAGCCGTTCTCATGGACGATGTGCTCCATGGCACAGCGCTGGGGCTTGGCCCGGTCCTTCTGCTGCTGGGTGGGCCAGCCGAACACCAGCATGACCGCCGGGAACACATAGTCCGGCAGGTGCAGCAGGGCGCGGATGGCGTCACAGTTCTCCATGATGTCGCCGATGTAGCAGGAGCCGATGCCGAAGCTTTCGGCAGCCACCACAGCGTTCTGCGCCGCAATGGAAGTGTCGGTGACGGCCAGCATCAGATCGCCCACGCCCGGCGTGCGGGGCGTGCAGCCGACCTCAAGATAGGCATCGTACCACTTTTTGCAGTCAGCGCAGAACACCAGCACCAGCGGGGACTTGGCGATGAAGGGCTGGTGGTCGCAGCGGTCGGCCAAAGCGTCTTTCAGCGTCTGGTCGGTGATGTCGAGGATGGTGTACAGCTGCTGGCAGCCCGCGCTGGGGGCCTGGGCGGCAGCTTCCAGAATGCTCTGCTTCATCTCAGCAGGGATGGCTTTTTCTTCAAACACCCGCACGGATTTGCGGGCATAGAGGCTTTGCAGGATCTCGTTCATTGGAAATTTCTCCTGATATAGAATGTGCGGGCCGGGCCGCGTTCCGGTAGCTTTTTCCTCGAATGGATACGGGTTGCGGCCCCCAGCATCCGCTTCGTGCCTTGAGCGGCACTTGCGTTTTGCTGGCCGCTGCCCCAACAGCAGCTTCCTGTTTCCACCGCAGGCGGCGGTCGCTGCCGTTGCAGGCCATTCCATTGCCCGCCCTACTGCCTTTGGCAGCAGGGACCCACCCGCCGGATCATTCTCGGAAAAACTCCCGGCCCACGGCCCTGGATAGATGCATCTTCCCGGCAGGACGGCGGGAAGTTTCCCAAGCAAATGTCCAGAGAAGTGGGGCCCCGGTGCGCAGCACTGGGGCGGAACCGTGGGTTCCGGGCTCCATTTGCGGGGAAAGCTCCCCGCTGGCCTGCATAACGATTATTCGTAATCGATGGGCAGGGTGGGCAGGCCGTTCAGTTCCAGCCCGGCGGTATGACCCGCGATGTACTGATAGTAGCCCTGGGCCGCGATCATGGCACCGTTGTCGCCGCAGAACTTCAGCTCCGGCAGGTAGACCCTGGCACCCAGCTTCTGGGCACCGTCGTTGACCAGCTGGCGCAGACGGCCATTGGCGGCAACGCCGCCGGCCAGACAGACCTGCTTGGCCCCGGTGTCCGCCGCGGCCAGCAGCAGCTTTTCGGCCAGGATGCCGGAAATGCGGTCCTGGAAGCTGGCGGCGAGGTCGGGCACGTTGACCGCCTCACCCTTCATCTGGGCCTTGTTCACCTCGTTGAGCACGGCGGTTTTCAGGCCGGAGAAGCTCACGTTGTACTTGCCCTCCACATGGGGCACCGGCAGGCGGTAGGCCTTGGGGTCGCCGGTCTTGGCGGCGTTGGCCACACTGGGGCCGCCGGGATAGGGCAGACCCAAGGTGCGGGCCACCTTGTCAAAGGCTTCGCCGGCGGCGTCGTCCACCGTGTGGCCCAGAATGTGGTAGTGGGTGTAGTCCTGCACTTCCACGATGTGGCTGTGTCCGCCGGAGGCCACCAGGCAGAGGAAGGGCGGCTTCAGCTCCGGGTGGGTCAGGTACAGGGCCGCAATGTGGCCCCGCAGATGGTGCACCGGCACCAGCGGCTTGCCCGCCGAGTAGGCCAGGCCCTTGGCAAAGTTCACGCCCACCAGCACGGCCCCGATGAGGCCCGGTGCAAAGGTGACGGCCACGGCGTCCACATCGTCGATGGTCTTGCCGGCGTCCAGCAGGGCTTTTTTGACGGTGGCGCTGATGAACTCACAGTGGCGGCGGCTGGCGATCTCCGGCACAACGCCGCCGTACAGAGCCTGTTCTTTCACGCTGGTGGAGATGACGTTGCTCAGCAGGTGCCGGCCGTCCTCCACCAGAGAAGCGGCGGTCTCGTCGCAGGTGGATTCAATTCCTAAAACGATCATGTTTAATGGGCCTCCAGCCAGTTTTTGCCTGCGTGCACATCGGTGCTCAGGGGCACTGCGTACTGCACACAGCCCTCCATCTCCTCCCGCAGGATCTGCGCGGCCTTTTCGGCCTCGGCTTCCGGCGCCTCCACGATCAGTTCGTCGTGGACCGTGAGGATCAGGCGGCTTTCCATTTTTTCGTCCCGCAGGCGCTTCCACACCCGCACCATGGCCAGCTTGATGACGTCGGCGGCGGTGCCCTGAATGGGGGTATTGCGGGCCATGCGCTCGCCGCTGGAACGCACGTTGAAGTTGGAGCTTGCCAGCTCCGGCAGCGCCCGGCGGCGCCCGAACAGGGTGGACACATAGCCGTTGGTCTTGGCGTCCGCAATGGTCTTGTCCATGTAGCCGCTGACACTGGGGAAGGCGGCCAGATAGTTCTTGAGGAAGGCGTCCGCTTCCTTCACGGTCACGCCGATGTCCTTGGCCAGGCTGTAAGCGCCCTTGCCGTACATGATGCCGAAGTTGATGGCCTTGGCGGAAGAGCGCAGGCGGGGGGTCACCTCGCTCTGGGCGATGCCGTAAATTTTGGCGGCGGTGCTGCGGTGGATGTCCTCGCCGTTCAAAAAGGCCTGCTGCATATGAGCATCACCGGTGATGTGGGCCAGGATGCGCAGCTCGATCTGGCTGTAGTCGGCGTCCACCAGCACACAGCCCGGCTTTGCAATGAAATAGGCCCGCAGCTGGCTGCCCAGCTCGGTGCGGATGGGGATGTTCTGCAGGTTGGGGTTGTCGGAAGACAGCCGTCCCGTGCGGGCTTCGGTCTGGTTGAAGGTGGAGTGGATGCGGCCATCCTCTCCGATGACCTTCAGCAGGCCCTCCACATAGGTGGAGTTCAGCTTCTGGTAGGCGCGGTACTGCAGGATATCTTCCACCAGCGGGTAGTCCCGCAGGGCTTCCAGGGTCTCGGCGTCGGTAGACCAGCCGCGCTGGGTCTTTTTGCCGTGGGGCAGACCCATGGTGTCAAACAGCATCTCGCCCAGCTGTTTGGGGCTGTTGGGGTTGAAGCTGGTGCTGCCGGTCTCCATGTGGATGCGGCCCAGCACCTGCTCCAGCTCGTCGCGCATCTTCACGCCGAACTGCTCGATGCCGTCCTTGTCCACCAGCACGCCGATGCGGGTCATGTCGGCCAGCACCTGCGCCAGCGGGAATTCGATGTCGCTGTACAGGGCGTCCTCGTCCCGGGCGGTGATCTCCGCCTTCATTTTGGCAAAGAGATCCGCCAGCCGTCCGGCATCCGGGTAATCGGTGCAGGTGAACGCGGCGGAAGCCTTATAGCTGGTCACCAGCTCGCCCACCTGATACTTGGAAGCGGAAGCGTCCAGCAGGTACGCTGCCAGCTTGCCGTCCCACACGATGCTGCTGCCCCAGCCGCCTGCGGCCATGGCCTTGGCGTAGAGGGGCGCGGAGTGGAAGACGTCCAGCGTCGCGTCCGGATCGTCCAGCAGGCGCACCAGGTCAGCGTCCTCCAGCGGGTAGACCACGGCATCCTGCACGGCGTACCAGCTTTCCGGCTGCAAAACAACGTTGCGGGCACCCACTTTGCCGGTGACGGCAGGGCGGGCGGCCACCAGATAATGCCCGGACGGGGTCAACGGCAGAGCGGCGATCTCTGCTTCCGGCAGATCGGCCGCAGCTTCCTCCGGGGCGGCTTCCGGGACGATGCCCCCCAGCCCGAAGCGCGGGATGAGGGAGTGGATCTCCAATTCCTGCAGCAGGCGCACGGCGGCGGCCTTGTTGCCCTCGCCCACGGTGTAAGCGCCCACGGCCGTGTCGATGGGCGCATCGGTGCGGATGGTGCCCAGGGTGTGGCTCAGCTCTGCCAGCGCCTTGTCTTCAATGAGGTGTTCCCGCTGCTTGGGCTTGATGCGCTTGTCGTCCAGGTTGGCGTACACGCCCTCCAGCGAACCGAAGTTCTGCACCAGGCTCAGGGCGGTCTTTTCGCCGATGCTCTTCACGCCCGGGATGTTGTCCGAGGTGTCGCCCATCAGGCTCTTGACCTCGATGAGCTGTTTCGGCTCGATGCCGTATTTCTCGTGGATGGCATCCACGTCCATGGTCACCGTCTTGCTGCGGCCCATGACCGTTGCGGCCAGCAGCACCGTGGTGGTGCTGCTCACCAGCTGCAGGCTGTCCCGGTCTCCGGTGGCCAGAAAGCAGTCATCCTGCCGGGCCGCGCAGGCGGCGGACAGGGTGCCCAGAATGTCGTCCGCTTCCCAGCCCTCGGCGGTGACGGTGCGGTAGCCCAGATCCGCCAGGATCTCCTTCAGCACCGGCATCTGCTGGGCCAGCTCCTCCGGCATCCCGTGGCGGTTGGCTTTGTAGCCGTCGTACATCTTGTGGCGGAAGGTGGGAGCCTTCAGGTCAAAGGCCACGGCCACCTCGTCGGGCTGGCACTCCTTGAGCAGAGAGAGAAGAATGTTCAGAAAGCCATAAATGGCGTTGGTGTATCGTCCGTCCTTGGTGGTCAGCAGCTTGATGCCGAAAAACGCACGGTTGGCAATGCTGTTGCCGTCAATGACCAGTAAACGCATAGCGCAGTGTCCTCCAATCGATCATTTCACAGCCTATAGTATAGCACAAAACCCCAGCGGGCGGGAGATTTTTGGAGAAAAAACAAAAAAGCCTTCCCCCGAGGGGGGAAGACAGACCCTCTCAGACAAACCCTGACGGGTTTGCCAGCTCTCCCGAAGGGCGAGCTTTTCTGCATCTTACGAGTACGCGCAAAAAACTCCCCCATTCGGGGGAGCTGGCACGGCATAAGCCGTGACGGAGAGGGTTCTTATTCCTCCACGCGGATCGCGCTCACCGGACAGGCGTTGGCGGCGTCCACGGCCTGCGGGACTTCCTCCGGCGGGATGGGGCCGGGTTCCGCGATGGCAAGGGTGCCCTCCATCTGGAACACGGCCGGGCACAGGGCCGCACACTGGGTGCAGCCGATGCAGAGATCGGGATCAACGAATGCATTCATCAACAGTACCTCCTTGGGCGGATGCCTTGGGGATAGTGTTGCCCGGCGGAGCGTGAATTATGCCTAGGCATTTGGGCGGGACTGTGGTACAATAAGGATTCAGGAGGGAGTACGACCATGAACATTCAGATCTTCGGCACGAGCAAGTGCTTTGACACCAAAAAGGCCCAGCGCTATTTCAAGGAGCGGGGCATCAAGTTCCAGATGATCGACCTGAAAGAAAAAGGCATGAGCCGGGGCGAGTTCGACAACGTGGCCCGCGCTCTGGGCGGCTGGGAAAAGATGGTGGATCCCAACGCCAGGGACAAGCAGACCCTGGCACTGCTGGACGCGCTCATCGACTGGCAGAAAGAGGACAAGCTGTTCGAAAACCAGCAGCTGCTGCGCACGCCCATCGTGCGCAATGGCCGCAAGGCCACCGTGGGCTACCAGCCGGACGTCTGGAAGGACTGGGAGTAAGCGGAGATCCGACGCACTTTCACCAAAAAAACACCGGCAGGCTTTTGCACAAGTGCGCCGGATGTGGTATACTGAGCTGTAAAGCAAATGAAACCCTGGGAGACGAAAACCAATGAAACATTACATTACCCCGGAAGAACACGCCCGGCAGCAGCGCCGCCGCGGCCGGCAGGCGCTGGGTCTGCTCATCGCGGTGCTGGTGATCGTCGGCTTTGTCACGGTGCTGCGCACCGGTGTAGGGCTGGTGGCCAACCTGTTTGATGATACCGCCCAGAAGCAGGAATACGAGGACAAGCTGGAAGGCCTGGTGCTGTTCGACCCCATGCCCTTTGACGGGCTGGAAAACCTCGATGACCTGACACTGCGGGAAGCTGCCGTATGGGGCTGCATCTACAACATTCAGGAGACGCAGGGCGGCTTTGACAACTACAGCACCGACCCGGACACCGAACAGCTGCTGCTGCCCTCGGTGGATGTGGACGCCTATCTGGCCAGGCTGGTCGGCCCCGGCTTCAAGCTGACCCACCGCAGCTTCGAGATGGAGGATATGTCCATCGAGTTCGATGAGACCACCCAGTGCTACAAGATCCCGGTCACCGGTACGGTGGGCTATTACCGCGCCGTGGTCACCCGGCTGTTCAAGCGTAGCGGCCAGCTGCACGTCACCGTGGGCTATATTCCCACCTCCAGCACCGATGACAGCATCATCAACCAGTCCTCGGACACGCCCACCAAGTATATGGATTACCTGTTCGAGCGCCAGAGCGGCAGCTGGTATCTCACCGGTCTGACCGAGAGCGAGACCAAGCCTGACAGCACGGCGAGCACCGAGGCCGCCAGCCAGCCGCAGCCCATGGCCGAAAGCGATGTGCAGGATGCCATCCTGGCCACCGCCGGTTCCTCGGAGGCGGCTTCCGATGCCGCTTCGGACGCAGCTGCCGAGCCGGACACCCAGAGCCTGGACGAGCCGGCTGCTGACAGCACCGCCGCCGAAGCAGATGCCGCCGATAACGGCGCTTCCAGCACGGCTGCATAATACCTGTAAAAACGAACACCCGACTGTGAAACATCACAGCCGGGTGTCTTTTTTTGAGAAAGCCTCCCTCGCTGAGGGAGGTGGCACGGCGTAAGCCGTGACGGAAGGAGTTATTTCAGATCGAACCGCACGACCACCAGCCGGTACCAGAGATAGGGCACCATGTTCCAGATCATCCACAGCTCCATGAGGAGATAATTCGGCAGGTCTTTCAGGCGGAAGGGGCGTTTGCCCAGCTTTCCGGCTTTCAGCAGGGCAAAGGCTTCGTGCATTCCCTTGTCCCAGGCTTCGCCGAAACCCTGCTTGTGGAACTTGTAACACTTGAGCAGGTAGCCCGCGGCCAGCGGGATGAAGTTGAGCACCAGCATGAGCAGCGGCTCGTTTTTCAGCGGCAGCAGGATGCTGTTGCGGCCGCTCTGCTGGCTTTTGAAGGCATTGTACCGCACTGCGCCGGTGCTGGCTCCGCAGATGTGGTAGCACCTGGCGGTGGGGCAGAGGATGTTCTTGTAGCCGGCATTGTTGGCGCGCCAGCTTAAGTCCACATCCTCAAAGTAGGCAAAGAAGTTCTCGTCAAAGCCGCCGATCTCGTCCAGGATGCGTTTGCGGTAGAGGGACGCGCCGCCGCAGGCCGAGAAGATGCGCTTCTGCCGGGTGTAGCGGCTGGCTTTCCGGCCGTCGCCGGTCTTGCAGGCAAAACCCATCCAAGTGACGTAGTCGCCGGCGTCATCGGCCAGCTCCCGATCGAAGTGGCGGATCATCAGGCTCTGCACCGCAAAAATTTTGGGGTCGGTCTCGGCGGCGCGGATCAGCTCCGCCAGCCAATCGGGTTCGGCAAAGGCATCGTTGTTGAACAGCACCACATACTCGCTCTGCGCCCGGGCGATGCCCTGGTTCACCGCGTGGGAAAAGCCGGTGTTGGTGCCGTTTTCGATCAGGGTGAAGTTGGGGCGGCTGCAGTAGCTGCGGGCCTGCTCCAGGCTTTCGTCGGTGGAGCCGTTGTCCACGATGATGAGTTCAAAATCCTGTTCGGTCTGAGCGTAAACGGACTCGATGGAGTCCTTCAGCCAGCCCTTGCCGTTGATGTTTGGGATGACGATGGTTGCTTTATACATAAAAACGCTCCTGTTTGTGTGCACAATTACCCGAACAGTATAGCATATCTGCGTGCAAAAAGAAACCGCATCCCAACGGGATGCGGTTTCCGATGCGGCAAAAATCAGGCGGCCAGAGCCTTTTCGATGTTGGCCAGTACGGTGTCGTGGTCCTCGGCGCAGACCAGAATGACCTCTCCGGTGGGGGCAACGGTGACGGTGGCGGCCTTGGCGATCTGGTACTGGTCTTCCAGATAGTGCTCCATGGACTGCTGCTCGCTGGCCACATAGGCTTCCAGCGCTTCCTTCACGGCATCGGTCTTGCCCTCGGCGGGCTTGACGATGGCCACCGCGTAACTGCGCACCATCATGGCGGAAAGGGAAGCGGCGAAGTCGGTGTACAGGTCATCTTCCAGGTTCAGCAGGGGCAGCATCATGTTCTGGATCTCGTCGTTCAGCTGGTCGGCCTCGTACTCGGCGCTGTAGCCGTCGATGGCGGTGAACTTGCCGTCCGCGCCCTTGGTGAAGATCATGTCCACCTCGTTCTCTTCATCGGTGCGGGCATCGTGCAGGATCTGGGAATAATCCTTCGGGGCGGAAGACGCGGAAGAGCCGGGCTTGCTGCCGGCGCAGCCCACCAGGGCCAGCAGGGTCAGCCCTGCCAGAAGGGCGGCGATCAGTCGTTTCATAGGTCCGTTTCCTTTCGTGTGAAAAAAGCTTCGTGTCGGAGCACAGCCGTGTGTTCACCGGTAGTGTGTGCGGTTTTGCGGCTGGTATACTATATACGAATCAGGCACCCGCAGGATTGCAGGAAAAAGGTAACAGATTTATGAACGGACACCTCAGAGCATCAGGGCGTCCAGCTCCCTGTGGTTGACCGGGGTGGACAGGATGATCTGGGTGCTGGTGGTGCCCAGCTTCTGGAACTGCAGGATCAGGTGTTCCAGCTGGGGCATACTGCCGCAGCTGACCTTGACCAGAAAGGTATAGGCTCCGGTGACGTGGTAGCACTGCAGCACCTCTTTGCTGTTCTGCAGCAGCTCCAGAAAAGCGTCCTGCCGGGAAGGCGCCACCGACAGGCTGATGAGGGCGTCCACATACACGCGGTCGGTGGGGCGGTTCAGGGTGACGGTGTAGCCGCTGATGATGCCGTCGGTCTCCAGCTTGTGGATCCGGCTGGAAACGGCGGGGCTGGTCAGAGACACCTGCTCCGCGATCTCCTTGACCGGCATACGGGCATTTTTGGCCAGAAGGGACAGAATTTTGCGATCCAGATCATCCATGGGAGATTCTCCTTTGAAATATGTTGGATTGTATAAAATTTTCAGAAAGTAAAGTTTTATTGTTGGTATAAACGCACAAAGATTGAAAAAGTACGCTTTTGCTTTGCTTTGTGTTAATTATATAAAGTTTTGACCGAAAAGTAAAGCATTATTTTAAAGCAAAACGGGAAAATTTTGTTTGACAAGAAAAGAAAAAGGCGTATAATACATCATGCAAGGCAGCGCCCCGCACAAAGGCGCGCCGTTGGAATTGAGATTCACCACTTTATATACTTTCCCACCCCTCTATACACAAAAACCCGCTGCCAGGCGGGTTTTTGTGTTTGCTGGGGATTTTTTATTTTTGGGGACGAGGCTGTTCGTATGGAAATGGCAGGATCGGTTTGGTTCGGTTGGCTGCGCAGCTGGACAGATACGATTTCCCCGCTGTCCTGCCGGAAGCGGCTTTTATACCAGATACCCTTCAAAGCAGTGCAGATCTTCGGTCTTGACGATGCCTTCCAGATACAGGCCGTCTTCCCGGTATTCCTCTACCTGCACACTGCCGCGCTCCCGCATGGGAGCGGCCAGGCCCAGCTTGTCGTAGGGCAGCAGCACCTTCAGGGTGTGCACCCGGTCGCTGAGCACCTCGTCCAGCTTGGCCAGCAGCTTGTCCAGACCATAGCCGGTCCTGGCGCTGGTGAGCAGGATGTCCGGGTCAAAGGAGAGTGCGCCGGGCTTGTCGCACTTGTTGTACACGGTCAGACGGGGGATGTCATCGCAGTCCAACCCGTCCAGCACTTCATCGGTCACGGCCAGCTGCTCTTCGCGCTGTTCGTCCCCGGCATCGGCCACCCGCACGATGACGTCCGACCAGGCGGCTTCTTCCAGGGTGGATTTGAAGGCTTCCACCAGATTGTGGGGCAGGCGGGACACGAAACCGACCGTGTCCACCAGCAGCACCGCCATGCCGCTGGGCAGCACCAGCTTGCGGCTGGTGGGGTCCAGGGTGGCAAACAGCATATCCGCCTCGGCCACGCTGGGGCCGCACAGGGCGTTCATCAGGCTGGATTTGCCCACGTTGGTGTAGCCCACCAGGCTGACCACCGGCATCCCGGTTTTGGCGCGGGCCTTGCGGATCTCGCCCCGGCGCTTTTCCATCTCGGCCAGCTTCTCGGCCAGCGCGTCAATGCGGGCGTGCACATGACGGCGGTCCAGCTCCAATTTGGTCTCGCCGGCACCACGCCGGGCACCGCCGCCGCCGCCACCGCCGCCGCCCTGACGGCTCAGCGCCTCGCCCATGCCCTGCAGCCGGGGCAGACGGTAGCGCAGAAGTGCCAGCTCGGTCTGCAGTTTGCCCTCGTTGGTCACCGCACGGCTGCGGAAAATTTCCAGGATCAGCATGGTGCGGTCGATGACCTCCAGCCCGCCCAGGGCGTTGGAGATATTGCGGATCTGACTGCCGGTCAGTTCGCCGTCAAACACGGCGCATTCGGCCCCCAGCTCCCCGGCGGCGAGAGACGCTTCTTCCAGCTTGCCGCTGCCCAGCACGATGCCGGTCTCCGGGGTCTGCCGCTTCTGGGTCACCTGGGCCACGGCTTCCATGTGGTTGGCTTCGCACAGGGCCGAAAGCTCGGCCAGACTGCGCTCGCAGTCCCATAGGCCCTGATCCAGTGCCAGCAGGATGACCTTCGTCGGGGGTGTTTCTACTAAAATGTCGTAAAGTTCGCTCAAAATAAGTCCTTTCTTTTTCAGATGAAACCCTCTCAGGCAATGCCTTGCAGCATTGCCGGCTCCCCCGAAAGGGGGAGCTTTATGAGCGGGAACCGGTAGATATTTTCTTTATAATCAGGGGTGAAACTTTCCGGAAAATCGCAAAAAAGCTCTCCCCTCGGGAGAGCTGCCGCCGTAGGCGGCTGAGAGGGTCCTTATCTCTTTTCGTACTGTTCTCTCGTCAGCAGATAGCTCCGGCACTCCACCGGGGTGCCGTCGAATTTGTGATAGACGGCATCGTGGTGGGACGCAAAGCCTGCTTTTTCCATCACTTTGCCGCTGGCGGGGTTGTCCACCGCGTGGCAGCAGGTGAGGAACGCCCCGTCGGTCTGGGTGAACCAGAAGCGGACCACGGACTTCAGCGCTTCGGTGGTGAAGCCTTTGTTCCACCAGGCCCGCCCGATGCAGTAGCCTGGCTCCCAGATGCCGTCTGAAAGGTCCAGGCCGGGCCATTCGGTCTTCTGCTGAGGTTCCCCCAGCAGGGAGTTCACCAGACTGATGGAACCGAACACCTGCCCGGTGGCCTTTTCCACCATGGCCCACTGATAGTAGTCCGGGTTCGGGTAGAGGGAAGCCCAGGCTGTGAGCAGCTCCCGGGTCTCGGCGGCGCTTTTGTGCGGCTCCCACCGCAGATACCGGGTCACCTCCGGGTCGGACGCCCAGTTGGCGTACATCATCGGGGCGTCTTCCGGCAGAAGCCTGCGCAGAAGCAGCCGTTTGGTTTCCAGTTCCTGTGTGCCGGCGTGGCGCATGGTGCATCCCTCCATGTTTCGAAAGTATGCATAGGATAGCACAAAATCGGCGTTCCTGCAAGCGTCGGGCACAAAAACTGCTTGACCGGATGCGGATTCTACGTTAAACTGAAATCCAAGCGATTCCATAGGAATAAGGGAGGATACCTCAGAATGGATGTGCGTGAGATTCTGGCCCGGCGTCCGCTGTTGTTCGACGGCGGCATGGGAACCTATTATAAAACGGCGCCCGGGCAGGAGTGCGAGCAGGCAAATCTGCTGGACCCGGCGGGCGTTCAGGCCGTGCACCGTGCGTATCTGAACGCCGGCGCGGATGCCATCAAAACGAACACCTTCGGCCTGCCCCGGATGGCGGCGGCGCAGAACCCGGTGTGGGAAGCGCTGGCGGATGAGGGCTGGCGTCTGGCCGCAGAAGCCGCAGCTGAGACCGGTGCCGCCGTGTTTGCGGACCTCGGCCCCGCCCCGGACACCGAAGCCGTCCCGGCGGCACAGCTGTATACCGCGGCGGCAAAGCGCTTTGCCGCACTGGGTGCAAAGAATTATTTGTTCGAGACCCTGAGCACCGATGCCGGCGTCGTGGAAGCGGTGCGTGCCCTCAAAGCGGAGGTGCCGGACGCCTTTGTGCTGGTGTCCTTTGCGGTGCTGCCGGACGGCTACACCCGGGAAGGTCAGCATTGCAGTGCGCTGGTGCGCCGCATGACCGAGAGCGGCGTGGTGGATGCCGTGGGCCTGAACTGCGTATCGGCGCCCGGTGCCATGCGGGCACTGGTGCAGCGGCTGGGCCGGACGGACCTGCCTCTCTCCGTGATGCCCAACGCGGGCTATCCGGTGGTCACCCGCACCAAGGTGCAGTATCAGGGCAAGCCGGAGTATTTTGCCCGGGAACTGGTGCGCATTGCGGCAGACGGGGTGCGCATTCTGGGCGGCTGCTGCGGTACCACCCCGGACCACATCGCGGCACTGCGGGCGGCACTGGATGCCCTGCCCGCCGGACAGTCTGCGGCCCCGGCCGCAGCGGTTTCCACCGCCGCCCGGCCGGAAGTGGAAAAAGATGACGCATTCCTGCGCAAACTGAACGCCGGCCAGAAGGTCATCGCGGTGGAGCTGGATTCCCCCAAGGATGCGGACCTGACCGGCTATCTGGAAGGTGCCCGCCGCCTGCAGGCCGCCGGTGCGGACCTGATGACCATTGCGGACTGCCCCATTGCCCGGGCACGGATGGATTCCTCCCTGGTGGCCTGCCGGGTGCACCGGGAGCTGGGGCTGAACGTTCTGCCCCACATGACCTGCCGGGACCGCAACCTGAACGCCACCAAGGCTCTGCTGCTGGGCCTGTATGCCGAGGGCGTGCGGGAGGTGCTGGCCATCACGGGCGACCCCATCCCCACCGCCGAGCGGGACGAGGTGAAAAACGTGTACCAGTTCAATTCCCGCAAGCTGGCGCAGTACATCGTGTCCCTGGCGGGCGAGGGCCGGGAGATGCCCAGCCCCATGACCGTGTTCGGGGCGCTGAACCTGAACGCCCGCAACTTTGATGTGGAACTGCGCCGCGCCCGGGAAAAGCTGGACAACGGCATGAGCGGCTTCCTCACCCAGCCGGTGTTGTCGGCGCAGGCGGTGGAGAACCTGAAAAAGACCCGTGAGACCCTGGGCGGGGACGCTAAGATCTTGGCGGGCATCCTGCCGGTGGTCAGCCAGCGCAACGCCATTTTTATGGAAAACGAGGTCAACGGCATCCATGTGGATGCGGCCATCATTGAAAAATTTGCCGGACTGGACCGCGCGGCGGGTGAGGAGCTGGGCCTGGAGATCTCGGTGCAGGCGGCAAAGGCGGCCCTGCCCTATGCGGATGGCTTCTACCTGATGACCCCCTTCAACCGGGTGGCCCTGATGGAGCGGCTGATCGCCCGGCTGAACGAAGAAATAATAAAGGATTGACAAATCGCACAAAAACCGCTATATTCTTTTTATAAATGCGTTGAAAAAGAGTGTGCGCTGTTTTTGCCGTTCAGAGAGCCGGAGCTTGGCTGTGAATCCGGTACGGCGGGGCGGTGTGCTGTCACTTTTGAGCAGGAGCGGTGAGCCGGGAGGTTAGCCGCTCTCGGGGCTGCCCCACGTTACCGGGGCATCAAGGGGCGCGGAGTGTTCCGCGCAATTTGGGTGGTACCGCGGTCGTGTAAGCTACAGCCGTCCCATGGAACGTTCCGTGGGGCGGCTTTTTTCGTCCCACTTCATCAATTTTTATCGGGAGGATCTTATGAAAGAACTCGCAAAGCAGTATGATCCCAGCCAGGTGGAAGACCGCATCTACCAGTTCTGGCTGGACGGCGGCTACTTCCACACGAAGGCCGATCCGGACAAGAAGCCCTTTACCATCGTCATGCCGCCTCCGAACGTCACCGGCCAGCTGCACATGGGCCACGCCGTGGACAACACCATGCAGGATATCCTGATCCGCACCAAGCGGATGCAGGGCTACGCTGCTCTGTGGGTGCCCGGCACCGACCATGCCTCCATCGCCACCGAGGCCAAGGTCGTGGAGGCCATGCGCGCCGAGGGCCTGACCAAGGAGATGGTGGGCCGTGACGGCTTCCTGGACCGCGCCTGGGCCTGGAAGACCAAGTATGGCAACCGCATCGTCAGCCAGCTGAAGAAGCTGGGCAGCAGCTGCGACTGGGACCGTGAGCGCTTCACCATGGACGAGGGCTGCTCTGAGGCCGTCAAGGAAGTGTTCGTGCGCCTGTACGACCAGGGCCTGATCTACCGCGGCAACCGCATGGTCAACTGGTGCCCCCACTGCAACACCTCCATCTCGGACGCCGAGGTGGAGTACGAGGAAAAGGACGGCAGCTTCTGGCATCTGCTGTACCCGGTCAAGGAGACCGGTGAGATGCTGGAGCTGGCCACCACCCGTCCCGAGACCATGCTGGGCGATACCGCTGTGGCCATCAACGGCGATGACCCCCGGTACGCCCATCTCCACGGCTGCCATGTGGTGCTGCCCCTGCTGAACAAGGAAATCCCCATCGTCTGCGACGAGCACGCCGACATGACCAAGGGCACCGGCGTGGTCAAGATCACCCCGGCCCACGACCCCAACGACTTTGAGGTCGGTCTGCGCCATGATCTGCCCATCGTGCGGGTGTTCACCTACGACGGCCACATGACCGGCGCTGCCGACAAGGCCGCTGCCGATGCCCTGTTTGCTTCCGGCAAGAACACCATCAACGAGCCGGAAGTGCTGGACTGCGGCAAGTACGCCGGCATGACCACCCTGGAAGCCCGCAAGGCCATTCTGGCCGACCTGAAAGAGGGCGGCTTCCTGAAGGAGATCGAGCCGCTGAAGCACGAGGTCGGCACCTGCTACCGCTGCCACTCCACCATCGAGCCGATGGTGTCCAAGCAGTGGTTCGTCAAGATGGAGCCGCTGGCCAAGCCCGCCATCGAGAGCGTGGAAAAGGGCGAGATCAAGTTCGTGCCCGAACGCTTCACCAAGAACTATATGAACTGGATGAAGAACACCCGCGACTGGTGCATCAGCCGTCAGCTGTGGTGGGGCCATCAGATCCCGGCCTGGTACTGCGACGACTGCGGCGAGACCGTCGTGGCCAAGACCGCGCCCTGCACCTGCCCCAAGTGCGGCAGCACCAAGCTGACCCAGGATCCCGACACCCTGGACACCTGGTTCTCCTCCGCCCTGTGGCCCTTCAGCACCCTGGGCTGGCCCAACGAGGACAGCGCCGACCTGAAGTACTTCTACCCCACCAACACCCTGGTCACCGGCTACGACATCATCGGCTTCTGGGTCAGCCGCATGATCTTCTCCGGTCTTGCCTACACCGGCAAGGCACCCTTTGACACCGTCTGCATCCACGGCATCGTCCGCGACAGCCAGGGCCGCAAGATGTCCAAGAGCCTGGGCAACGGCATCGACCCGCTGGAGGTCATCGCCAAGTACGGCGCGGACGCTCTGCGCTTCATGCTGCTGGACGGCTCCACCCCCGGCAACGATATGCGTTACAGCGAGAAGAAGGTGGAGGCTGCCCGCAACTTTGCAAACAAGCTGTGGAACGCCACCCGCTTCGTGCTGATGAACCTGCCCGAAGACTTTGAGCCGGGCCTGCCCGCCGACGACCGGCTGGACATGAGCGACAAGTGGGTCCTGACCAAACTGAACCAGGTGGCCGGTGCCATGACCGACAACCTCGACCACTACGAGATGGGTCTGGCCGCTGCCAAGATCAACAGCTTCATCTGGGATGTCTATTGCGACTGGTTCATCGAGATCGCAAAGCCCCGCCTGAACTCCGGCGATGCCGAGCAGGCCGACACCGCCCGCCGTGTGCTGGTGTATGTGCTGGACAAGGCCCTCAAGCTGCTGCACCCCTTCATGCCCTTCATCACCGAGGAACTGTACCAGGCCCTGCCCGGCTCGGCCGAGACTATCATGACCCAGAGCTGGCCCACCTTCGACGAAGCCCACAACTGGGCCGCCGAAGAGGAAGCCTTCGAGAAGGTGATGGACTACATCAAGGCTGTGCGTACCATGCGCACCGAGATGAACGTCCATCCCGCCAAGAAGACCAGCATGATCATCGAGACCGCCGATGCCGCTCCGTTCCAGAACGCACAGGTCTATCTGGCCAAGTTCGCCTTTGCCACTGACGTGACCTTTACCGAAAAGTACGAGGGCAGCACCGACGGCATGGTGCAGGTGTCCACCCACGCCGCCCGCGGCTTCATCCCCATGATGGAGCTGATCGACCGCGACAAGGAGCTGGCCCGCCTGAACAAAGAAAAGGCCAAGGCCGAAAAGGAACTGGCCATGTTCGGCAACCAGCTGAACAACCCCAAGTTCGTGGAGCGTGCGCCCGCCGCCCTGGTGGAGGACATCCGCAATAAGTACGCCAAGAGCCAGGATAAGCTGGCCAACATTGAGCAGAGCATCCAGGCTCTGGGTTAAACTGTGAACAACTCGATCAATGCAAACGAACGCCCGTCTCCGTGGCTCACGGCCGGGCGGGTCGTGTTCACGCTGGCGCTTGCGGGATGCATCGCGTTCATCTTTTCCAATTCCATGAAGATCGCGTCCGTGTCCTCAACGTCCAGCGGGCGGGTGCTCACCCTGCTGCAGGGCATCCTGCGCCGCATGGGCCACCCGGCGCTTGCCCGGCGCCTGACCGACCACATCGTGCGCAAGATGGCGCACTTCTGCGAGTATATGCTGGAGGGTTTCCTGCTCATGCTCTGTATGCGGGTGTATACCCGGCGGTACGTCCGGCACCTCAGCGTGCCCCTGCTGGGCGGGGTGCTCACGGCACTGACCGATGAGACCATCCAGCTGTTCTCCCCGGGCCGCAGCAGCCAGGTCACTGATGTGTGGCTGGATTCTGCCGGGGTGCTCGTGGGCATTCTGGCGGCGCTGGTCTTCATGGCGCTGTGCAGGCTGCTGTTTCATCACGCAAAAAGGAGAAACCAATGACCATCGAACAGGCAAATCAGTATTTTGCATCCCTGCCGGAGGGCTTTGCCTCCACCGGGGAACTGCAGGCCGCCCTGCCGGCTTCCGTCCGGAAGGTCCAGTTTGTGGGCGTGGCGGGTACCGCCGGCAAAACGGCGGTGGCCGCGCTGCTGGCAGCCATTCTGCGTTCCGCCGGCATCCATGCCGGTCTGTACCATGCAGGCTGTGAGCCGCTGTCCGCCCGCATCCGGGTGGACGCTGCCCCGGCGGATACGGGGCTGTTCTGTCTTGCGGCAGACGCCCTGTCTGCCGCAGAGCCGCTGCCGGTGGATGCCGGCGAGCTGGCCGCAGCGGCTTATGTTTTTGGCGAGGCGGGCTGCACCCTGGCCGTGGTGGAACTGCCGGACGCCGGTCTGGCAGAGGCTCTGCCCCAGATGCCGGTGTGTGCCGTCACATCCGTCGGCCCGGACGGTGTGAGCCGCTCGGTGGAGCGTCTGGCCGCGCTGGCAGCGGGCGTCATGCGCAGGGATTCCATCTGCGTCACCGCACCGGAACAGTCGAAGGAAGTGCTCAGTGAGCTGATCGTCGCCGCCGGCAAGGCGGACTGCGAGCTGGTGGTGCCGGACCCGGAGGACATCACCTTCCTGGAAGCCGAAAAGTTTGCCAGTAAGGTGGACTACGGCGGCTACACCGTGCCGCTGGCCTTTCTGGGCCGTCACGCGGCAGGCAATGCGGCCATGGCCGTGGAGCTGTCGCTGGCACTCTGCCGGAAGGGCTTTGATATCCCGGACGAAGCCATTCTGGAAGGCCTTGCCGCTGTGGAGAACCGCAGCAGCATCCGGGTGCTGTCCCAGCGCCCGCTGGTCATCCTGGACGCCTGCCGCACTCCGCAGCAGGCTGCAGCCCTTCTGCGGGTGCTCAACATGGCCAAAGTGCGCCATATGAGCGCCATCATCGGGCTGGCCGAGGAAGAAGGCGCCGAAGCATTCTTCTCAGCGCTGGAAAGCGGTCTGACCCCGGAAGAGCAGAAGAAGGACAAGTCCACCATGCCCGGCATGAACGAGAATCCCTTTGATAAGGTATATCTCGTCACGCCCGCCGGCGGCGATGACTCCATGACCGCGCGCCTGACCGAGAAGGCAAAGTACCATTTTGATGCGGAGCTTTGCGCGACCCTGGACGAAGCGGTGAAGCTGGCCCATGCCAACACCCGCCGCGGCCTGCTGGTCTGCGGCAGTGAGGCCGCCGCCCTGGAAGCGGCTGTCCTGCTGGAAAACGGCTGAGCGACACACTTCCCTAAAAAATAAGGCAAGGATCCCGTACACTGAAGCGTGTACGGGATCTTTTTTATGTAAAAGGAGATGGACAGGCCATGGCAACGGTACGCTTCAGCGCGGCAGGGGAGGCCCTGTACGCCTATCTGACCGGCGAGATCGATCACGATGCGGCACAAAGCCTGCGGATGCAGCTGGACGATGCGCTGGTCAGCCGCACGCCGCAGGTGCTCATTCTGGACTTCGGCGGGGTCGGATTTATGGATTCCTCCGGGGTGGGGCTGATCCTCGGGCGGCAGCGCTGTGCCCGGACGCTGGGCACGATCCTGCAGATCCAGCACGCCCCGGCACAACTGCGCAAGGTCATGCAGCTGGCAAACATCCGGTGCACCGATGCACCCGGGCAGGAGGGATGAACCATGAAAGCAGAAAACCGAACGAAGATCCAATTTGATTCGCTCAGCATCAACGAAAGCTATGCCCGCGGGGCGGTGGCCGCCTTTCTGGCCCGGTACGACCCCACGGTGCCCCAGCTGGCCGACATCAAGACTGCGGTGTCCGAAGCCGTCACCAACTGCATCGTGCACGCCTACCCGGACCGCATCGGCCCGGTGACGCTGTGCGTGGCGGTGTACCCGGAACGGGAGGTGCACATCACGGTCAGCGATCAGGGCATCGGCATCCCGGACATTCCACAGGCCATGGAGCCGCTGTTCACCACCGGCAATCCGGAGGAACGCTCCGGCCTGGGCTTTGCGGTCATGCAGAGCTTTATGGATAAGGTCCGGGTGACGTCCCGCCCGGGCAAGGGGACCAGGGTGCTGCTCATCAAACGCCTGACGGAACGGGAGACTGCTACATAAAAAGAAAGGCGGTCATCACATGGTAACGGACAAGACCCGGCGGGAAGCATTCATCGAACAGAACCTGGGGCTGGTGCACGCCTGTGCCGGGCGGTTCCGGGGGCGCGGCATCGAATACGACGATCTGTACAGCGCAGGCTGCATGGGGCTGGTGAAGGCCTGCGATAACTTTGATGCAAACCGCGGCGTCTGCTTTTCCACCTATGCGGTGCCGGTGATCCTGGGAGAGATCAAAAAGCTGTTCCGGGATGGCGGAACGGTCAAGGTGAGCCGTTCCCTGAAAGAACTGTGGATCCGTGTGCAGGCTGCACGGGAGCACGCCCTAAAGCTGTGCGGCAGAGAGCCGACGATCTCCCAGCTGTCTCAGCTGCTGGGAGAAAGCGAAGAAATGATCACACTGGCCATTCAGGCAGCGCAGCCGGCCATGAGCCTGACCCCGGAGAACGAAGAAGGGGAGCACCAGCTGGACATTCCGGTGGAGTCCCCGGAGGAAGCGCTGGCAGACCGGCTCAGTCTGGCACAGGCGCTTCGGAGACTGCCGGAACAGGATCAGCAGCTGATCCATCTGCGGTTTTATGCAAACCGGACCCAGAGTGAGACAGCAAAGGTCCTGCATACCACGCAGGTGCAGATCTCCCGGCGGGAACGGAAGCTTCTGGGACAGCTTCGGGCCTTTCTCTTGGAGGAATGAGTGGTAAGATTTCCAAAATGGAAAGAAAAAACTGGGCAATAAGTCAAAAGAAAGACTTTGCATCAAAAAGTTTGCAAAAAAGCTTGCATTTTGGCAGGTGCTGTGCTAAAATACATTACTGTCAGGCGGACGTCCGACAGAATGAAACACTTCAAAACAGACGTTCAAACGTTGAGAATCCGGAAAAGTTCGACAAGAACTTCCAAAAGATTTTCAAAAAGTGCTTGACAGGTTGCCACGAAAGTGGTAAAATAAATAAGCTTTCAGCCGAAAGGTTGAGGCGCACAGGACCTTGAAAATTGAACAATATCGAAAAACTTGTAACGGAACCTATTTTCGTGTTGGAAAAACA
>CAKSZS010000021.1 GCA_934525845.1 uncultured Faecalibacterium sp.
TTCGCTGGAAACGGCGCGTGAAAATAGGTAGTCGCCGACTTGAACAGAAAGCCCTGAGACGTTTGTCTCAGGGCTTTTTTGTTTGTTCTGTATGGCTCTGAGAAGAAACGCTCAGAGCTTTTTTCATTTGGGCTGCGATGTTCGATGCGAGCTGAGCGCCTTGAAAACGGATTTGTTTGCTATGCTCAAAAATTTGGGATATTTTTGTACAGAAGAAGGGGGTCGCCTTGCTTGACATCTTTACTACTATGCAATACAATGTAGCTAGACTACTACGCATTACATAATAGATTGGAAAGGAGGAAACTCCCATGGAAAACAATGCACAGCTTCGAAAGGGTGTGCTGGAATACTGCGTGCTGAAGCTGATCGCGAAAGAACCCACCTATGGTTATGATCTCGTAATGCAGCTGAAACAGGTCGGATTTGCGGACATCAGTGAAAGCACATTGTATCCGCTGCTTTTGCGTTTGGAACAGCAGGAAAAGGTGACTGTAGAGCGGAAGCCGTCCCCAAAAGGGCCGAGTCGGAAATATTATTTTATTACAGAGAGCGGAAAGGAGGCCCTTTTGAATTTTCAGCAGGATTGGAGCCGGTTGTGTCAGCTTGTGGAGAAAATCTTCCAGGAGGAATAGGGAATGAACAACTATTTTACCTTGCGAAAAGCAAATCGTTTGCGTGTAAAGCTTCTTACCGAGAAAAGCCGGCGGCAGATCAAGGAAGTTGTCCGTTATCTGCGGCGTGTCAGCTGGGATGTGTGCGGCGTAGAATTGGTATACAGTGATTTGATCGACATTGCTGTGCGTGCCAATGAGGAAGGACAGGAATTGTTCAGTGTGATCTCGGACGCGAAAACTTTTGTGGACGAGGTGAAACCGGGACTGAAACGACTAAGCTGGTTTGATTTCTTTACGATTGAAATTCCGGTATTTCTTTTCTTTGGGTATGGCGTGGAAGGACTCTTTCTATATCCACTTCTTCTTTCGATCGTCCCGGACTACGGATTTGATATTTCACTCGGATATCTGATCCAGGTCTGCGTCTGCATGGCGTCCTCGTATGAGCTGTTCCGGCGAATGATGGAGAAAGTTGGCTTTCCGCCTTGTGCACATCGGCTGAAATATGCTGGTTATCTGGTTCTTTATGCAGCGGTACTCTATGGAATTGGTTCGATGTTGTATCAGCTGTTTGGGCAGATCGTATTTGTAAGGATTCCGGTCTGGCCGATGACGATCGGCAGCCTTTTGCTTGGCGCATTTTTGCTTTGGCTGCGCTATGACTGGTACGGAAGGGATGTGCGGCTGCTTGGACGGATCTGAAGAGAAGCGGCGGGCAAAACGGAACGGCTGCGGTTTTCTTTTTCTGGTGCTGGGAATCGTGTGCGGCGGCGCAATGCTTTTTCTGGCACTGCAGTACCAGCATACTTCCTCCGTCCGCCCGGAAGACTGCTATGCGGACAGAATCCCGCAGCTGCACAGTACCGTAGACGCGGATGGGGACGGGATCGATGACCAGGTCGACATCCTGAAGGGTGCGCTGGACTATGTGAACACCCATCCTAAGTATAAAAGCCGCTATTATCAGGGCGGAACGCCGAATGACGGTTATGGCGTGTGCACGGATGTGGTGGCCTATGCGTTGAAGAACGCCGGATATGACCTGCAGGCGTTGGTGGATGCGGACATCCGGGAGGATCCGCAGGCATACGATATCACTGCGCCGGATGCAAACATCGACTTTCGCCGGGTGCGTAACCTGAAAGTCTTCTTCGCGCACAAGGCGATTGCCCTGACCACCGAGGTTTCCGCCGTGGAACAGTGGCAGGGCGGGGACATCGTGATCTTTGCAAAGCACATCGGCGTTGTGTCTGACCGCCGGAATCAGAACGGCGTGCCCTATGTGATCCACCACAATGACCCATGGCAGACCGCCTATGAACAGGACATTCTGGAACGGCGGAACGACATTGTGGGGCACTACCGCATATCGGAATAAAAACAAAAAGAAAGCGGGCCTGCCGCGCTGCAATACAGCGTGCCAGGTCCGCTTTCCTGTATGCGAAAATAGAAAGAATGGAGGAAGCTGAATTTATTCCAGGCCAGCCATCTGCTTGATGGCCTTCATGGCGAAGGTCAGGGTGCGGCCCATGGCCACACCTGCCATCAGGCAGGGATAGTTGTTGGCGAAGAAGCTGCCGGACATATCGCCGGTGACGTACAGACCGGGCATGGGCTGGTTGTTGGTGTCCAGAGCCTGGCCCTTTTCGTTGATGGCAATGCCCTGCTCGGTGGTCAGCAGAGAGGCACCCAGCCAGCAGCCATAGAAGGGAGCGGTGCGGATGGCGCTGAGGCGGTAAGCAGGCTTGCCGAAGTCCTCGTCGTTCTGCTTATCGTACAGCTCGTTGTAGCGCTCCACGGTAGCCAGGAAGGTGTCCTTGGCAGCACCGGTAAAGCCCATCTTGTCGGCCAGCTCCTCCAGGGTGTCACACTTGAACAGTGCACCGGCCTCGATAGCCTCGTCCATCTTGCCCTGAATGTACTTCTCACCGCCGTTGCGGGTCTGGGCAGAGCAGCCGATGGTGTGGAAGCGCTTTGCGTCCTCCAGAATGTTGGCATCGCAGATCTGGGCGTAAACACGGCCCGGCTGGTGGGCAGCGGCGTAGACGATATCGTTGTAGGGGCAGCTCTCGTTGGCAAAACGCTCACCGTTGCGGTTCACCTTCAGGAAGGGCTGGGTGCCGGGGTTATACTGACGGATCTTGCCGGGGAAGGCCTTGCCGCCAAAGGCAGAATCACTGTCCACATAACCGCCGTCCACACCGGGGGCCACGATGCCACGGTCAAACAGCATGGGAGCAGCTTCCTTGTCCAGGTTTGCACCGGCCCACACGGCTGCACGGATGCCGTAGCCCTTGTCGGCAGGGGAGTAGGAGCAGGCGGTGGTGACGCTGGTGCCCAGGGGGTCCAGCTGCTCCATCATGTAGGGGTTGCCGGGGAAGCCGCCGCAGGCCAGCAGAACGCCCTGGTTGGCGTTGTAGCGGATAAAGTGGTCATCCTCGGTGCTCTGGGCGATGATGCCGGTAATGCGGCCCTCGCTGTTCTTTTCCAGCTTGGCCAGGCTGGTCTTGAAGTCTACATCGTAGCCCAGCTCCTGGATGTACTGCAGCAGCAGCTCGTTACGGGCAACACCGCTGCTGCGATCATAGGTGTACTCGATCTCAGGATACATGAAATCGGTGTTGTGCTCGGCGTTCTCTGCAGGCCACTTGGCCTCGTCACCATAGGTGTAGATCATGTCTACGCCGTACTTCTCGGTCATGATCTCGTGCACAAAGCCGATCATCTCGGCAGACTCGTTGATCCAGGTCTTGACCACACGCTGGTCGCACTTGCCGGAGGCATAGCGAGAGATCTCGCTCAGCAGCTTGGCACGATCCATCTGGATGCCCTGCTCCTGTGCACCAAAGCCGTCAACAGCGCCAACCCAGTGACGAGTGTCCTGGACGTTGGCGTTCTGCTCAATGATGTGGAAGTTCAGGCCGTTGGCAGCGGCATAAGCAGCGGCAAACATACCGCCGTTGCCGGCGCCCACGATGACGATGTCGGTATCCACGGTCTCGGTGATGGCAGCGTCATCGATGTCCGGCTCGGTGCCCAGCCAGTCGTTCTCATCGCCGGAGGGCAGCTGGACGGAGGAAACGGTAGCTTCACCCTTGGCCTGTGCAAAGCAGCTCTTGGCGGCCTTCATGACGGCCTCGGAAGTGACGGTGGAACCGGAGACGCCGTCGATCTCGGCAGAACCGGCGTCCAGCAGCTGCTGGCGCAGTTCGTCGGCGGCAGCGGCACCGAAGGAGGCGGTCTCGCCGGAGGTGTCCACGACCACGTCGGTCACGGCGCTGTCGGAGAAGGTCATGGTGACCTTGACGGTGGAGGAAATGCCCTCAGCGGTGCCCTCGTAGGTGCCGGGGATGTAGCCGCCGGCGGGAGCACTGCCGGATGCGGCGGTGGAAGCAGAGGAGCTTGCAGCGTTGCAGGCAGCCAGAGCGCCTGCGGTGACACCGCTCATTGCGGCAGCAGCGGCGATCTTCAGAAAGCCTTTGCGGGAGATCTTGTTCATGGGTTCTTCCTTCCTTTTCTTCATTTACGAAATCTTTCTTCTCATATTCCGGGCCGGGAGCACAATGCCCGGCCGACCGAGCATTATTCTATCATGAATGTGAAAAGTGTGTCAATTTGATTTGTGAAAAAAGAAACGTTCAGACGCCTTAAACTTTGTTAAGGCGTAAACAGGAGGGAATCGGAGCCGGATGGACGCAAAAAGCTGCGGATCGTTTGTGTTAAAAGCAGTACAGACAAACTGCCGGAATCCGGGCGGTGCAGAAGAACGGAACGAAGAAGGACTTTTTTGTTGGAAGCCTTACGATAAAACAAACCGCAGAAAACACAACGCCCCCAGCCCGTCGGGTCGTTGGCACCGCAGGCTGGGGGCGATCTGATGCAAAAAAGCGGACGGGATCACTTCTCGTCGGTGTAGATCTGGATATAGCGAGGCGCGGTCTGATCCTTCCACAGCAGCAGCGCAGCCGTGAGAACGACGGCGAGGGTGGTGAGCACGGCGAGCAGAGCCTTGAGAACTTTCATGGTGTAGAGCCTCCTTGAACAAGTCTGACGTGGAACGGGGGACGTTCCGGCCTTTGAAGATGGTTCCAGTATACCATATTCCTGCAGCAAAGGCAAACCCGACCGGGGTCGGAAAAACGCGAAAATAATGTGGTTGGTTGGAACTAACCACAAAAAAAGAACAAGAAAGTTCAGGAAATCACATCATTTTTGCGGGGTTGTCGTTGACTTCCGACGCCAAAATGATACAATGGGTATGTTAAGCAGCTGCTGTCCCTGTACCAGTGCGCCTGCATGGGCGTGGGGGCGGCAATTCAAGCAGAATGGGGGATTTGATTCCATGTTGAACAAGCTGAAACGTGCGGCGCTTGGCGCGCATACGCCGCATGACAAAGCAACTGCTGCAAGCAAACCTGTTCCGATGCCTCTGCCCGCGCAGGTACGCATCCTGATGAGCCAGCACATTGGCGCTCCCGCCAAGGCTCTGGTCAAAAAAGGCGACGAAGTGTTTGTCGGCACCAAGATCGGTGAGGCAGGCGGTTTCGTTTCCGCAAACATCCACTCCAGCGTTTCCGGTACGGTGGCCGCTGTGGAGACCTTCCGTCTTTCCAACGGCCGCGCCTGCGATTCTGTGGTCATCAAGACCGATGGCAAGCAGACCGTGGACCCGTCCGTCAAAGCACCCGAGGTCACCGATAAGGCCAGCTTCCTGGCCGCTGTGCGTGCCTGCGGCCTGGTCGGCCTGGGCGGCGCAGGCTTCCCGACCGACGTCAAGCTGCAGCCCAAGCAGACGGTGGATACCCTGCTGATCAACGCTTCCGAGTGCGAAGTGTGGCTGACCAGCGACACCCAGGAGATGTTGAACTGCAGCGATGACATCATCCGCGGCATCAAGGCCGTTCTGCAGTACACCGGCATTCCCAAGTGCGTCATCGGCATTGAGAACAACAAGCCCGAGTGCATCGACCTGCTGTGCAAGAAGACCAGCGGCGACAGCACCATCGAGGTCAAGCCCCTGCCCAGTGTCTACGGCACCGGCGCAGAGCTGATCCTGATCGAGAAGTGCCTGGGCCGCGAAGTGCCCCACGGCGGTCTGCCCGCCGATGCAGGCGCCATCGTCATGAACGTGACCAGCGTGTCCACCCTGGGCAAGTATCTGGCCACCGGTATGCCGGTGGTGGAGCGCACCATCACCGTGGACGGCGATGCCTGCGCAAAGCCCATGAACGTTGTGGTGCCGGTGGGTACTTCCTACCAGGACATCATCGACTTCGCCGGCGTCAAGGGCGGCGTCAAGCTGGGCAAGGTGGTGGCCGGCGGTGCCATGATGGGTCCCGCCGTGCAGGATCTGAGCTACCCCACCACCAAGACCACGTCCGGTCTGATCCTGCTGAGCGAGGCTGCGGCAACGCCCGCACCCGTCAACCCCTGCATCCGCTGCGGCCGCTGCGTGGAGTACTGCCCCATGGGTCTGGAGCCCGTGGAGGTCAACCAGGCTTATACAGCCCGTGATGTGCAGGAGCTGGGCAAGCTCCATGCAGACTACTGCTTCAACTGCGGCAGCTGCTCCTTCGTCTGCCCGGCAAAGCGCCCGGTCACCCAGATGATGAGTCTGGCAAAGGCGTTCTACCTTGGTGAAATCAAAAAAGGAGGCAATAAGTAATGGATACGAAGCTTATTGTTTCGGCTTCCCCGCACGTGCGCAGCGAAGAGACCACCCAGGGCCTGATGGCCAACGTGATCGTCGCCCTGTGCCCCTGCGTGGTGGCCTCTGCGATCATTTTTGGCATGCGTGCACTGCTGGTCACCGCCGTGTCCGTCATCGCCTGTGTCGTGTTTGAGTGGCTGTACTGCAAGCTGCTGAAGAAGCCCAACCCCATCAGCGACCTGTCCGCTGTGGTCACCGGCATCATCCTGGCCATGAACGTGCCCGTGGGCATGCCCCTGGGCCAGCTGATCATCGGCGACCTGGTGGCCATCGTGGTGGTCAAGCAGCTGTTCGGCGGCATCGGCATGAACTTTGCCAACCCCGCTCTGGTGGGCCGTATCGTGCTGTTCATCAGCTTTGCCGGTTCCATGAACAAGTGGGTGTTCCCGGATGCAGCGGTGGACCAGCTGTCCAGCGCGACCCCGCTGGCTGTGGCCGATACTTCCAAGCTGAGCCTGCTGGACCTGTTCATGGGCATCCATGGCGGTGTCCTGGGTGAGACCTGCGCCCTGGCCATCCTGCTGGGCCTGATCTACCTGGTCGCTACCAAGACCATCAGCATTGCCATCCCGGCTTCTTATGTCGGCAGTATGTTCATCTTCTACCTGATCGCCACTCACAGCCTGCACGCCGCTCTGGTGGGCGTGCTGTCCGGCGGTCTGCTGTTCGGTGCCGTGTTCATGGCCACCGACTATGTCACCAGCCCCTTTACCCTGAAGGGCAAGCTGGTGTACGGCGTCTGCCTGGGCATCGTCACCTTTGCCATCCGCTGGTGGGGCAGCTACACCGAGGGCGTGTCCTTCGCGCTGCTGTTCATGAACCTGTGGGTCCCCTACATCAATGATCTGACCCGTCAGACCCCGTATGGCTACATCAAGCCTGCAAAGAAAGCGAAGGAGGGTGCTGGCAAATGAGTAAGTCCTCGAATTCCAATTGGGAGAGCACCGTCAAGCCCATTGTGGTGCTGAGTGTGATCGCCCTGATCGTCAGCCTGCTGCTGGCTCTGGTGAACTCCATGACCGCTCCGGTCATCGCAGAGAACACCAAGCGCACCACGCTGGCTGCATACGTCGGCGTGCTGCCTTCCGTCTCGGATGCGTCCGAGCTGGAAGAAGTGACCGATTACACCACTGCAAACGTCACCGGCGTGGTCAAGGCTCCGGACGGCAGTGTGGCCATCAAGGCTGGCGAGTCCGGCTTCGACGGCGGCACCCTGACCGTCATCATGGGCTTTGACGCCAACGGCACCGAGACCGGCATCTGGGTCGATGCTTCCACCCAGACCAAGGGCATCGGCTCCAACGTGGCCAACGACGACTTCCTTGCACAGTTTGCCGGCATGGACGGCACCCAGAACATCGTGATGAACCAGGATTACGACGCATACAGCGGCGCAACCATTTCTTCCACCGCGCTGTTCGCTGCCATCAATGACTGCATCAACTGCTTCAACGAGATCGCATAAAGGAGGTTGGTAAGAAATGGCACAAGAAAATAAGTCCAAGGTAAGCATCCTTACCAACGGCATCATCAAAGAAAACCCCGTTCTGCGTCTGGTTCTGGGCACCTGCTCCATTCTGGCCGTCACCACGGCGGTCTCCAGCGCTCTGGGCATGGGCGCCGCCTTCACCTTCGTGCTGGTGTGCTCCAACATCATGATCTCCCTGCTGCGCAAGGTCATCCCCGGCAAGGTGCATCTGCCCTGCTACATCGTCATCATCGCGGGCTTCGTGACCATCGTGCAGATGTTCATGCAGGCCTACATGGAAAGCCTGTACAACGCGCTGGGCGTCTTCCTGCCCCTGATCGTTGTCAACTGTATCATTCTGGGCCGTGCCGAGATGTTCGCCTGCAAGAACAATGTGGTGGATTCCGCACTGGACGGCGTGGGCATGGGCATCGGCTACACCCTGACCGCAACCCTGATGGCTTCCATCCGTGAGATCCTGGGCAGCGGCACCTGGCTGGGCTTCAAGGTCATTCCGGACAGTGTGGCCAAGGTCTCCATCATGACCCAGGCTCCCGGCGCATTCTTCTGCTTCGGCATCCTGATGGCCGGCTGTGTCTGGCTGGAAGGCAAGCTGGACGCCCGCATCGAGCGCAAGAGCTGCTGTGATGTGGATAATCTGAAGAAGGAGGCGGAATAAGATGCTCGTCAAACTCGCTGCGATCTTCTTCAGCATGATCCTGGTCAACAACTATGTGCTGGTGAAGTTCTACGGTATCTGCCCGTTCCTGGGCGTTTCCAAGAAGCTGGATTCCGCTGTTGGTATGTCCGGCGCCGTCATCTTCGTCATGTTCATGGCGACGGCCGTTACCTTCCCCATCCAGATCTTTATCCTGAACCCGGCAGGTCTGGAGTACCTGCAGACCATTGTCTTCATCCTGGTCATTGCCGTTCTGGTGCAGTTCATCGAGATCTTCCTGAAGAAGTATGTCGTTGCGCTGTACAACTCTCTGGGCGTTTACCTGCCCCTGATCACCACCAACTGCTGCGTGCTGGCCGTCACCATTCTGGTCGTCGGCGACTACGGCGCAGACGTGGAAGCTCTGGGCTTTGGCGTCGCCTACATTGAGGCTCTGATCTGCGCCATCGGTGCAGGCTGCGGCTTCATGCTGGCCATGGTCATGTTCAGCGGTGTGCGCAAGCGCGTGGAAGCCTGCGATCCCCCGGCACCCTTCAAGGGCCTGCCCATCACCCTGATCGCAGCCGCAATCACCAGCCTGTCCTTCATGGGCTTCGGCGGCATCGTCGAAAACCTGTTCAATGTCACGCTGTAAGGGAGGAACAGGATTATGAATATTGTATCTGCTGTTATTCTCTGTACCATCGTGGGCGCAGTCGGTGCCATCGTTCTGGTGGCAGCCTCCAAGTTCATGGCGGTGGAAGAGGATCCCCGTATTGAGGAAGTGGCCAACTGCCTGGCCGGCGCAAACTGCGGCGGCTGCGGCTATGCAGGCTGCTCCGACTACGCCAAGGCCGTTGTTATGGACGGCGTTGCCTGCGACAAGTGCGCCCCCGGCGGCCCCAAGGCTGCTGCTGCCATTGCCAAGATCATGGGCGGCGAGGCCAGTGCTGTGGAGAAGAAGGCTGTGGTCCAGTGCCAGGGCAATTCCGAGCACTGCAAGCCCGCTTACGATTACAAGGGCATCCAGACCTGTGCAGCGGCTGCTGCCCTGTACGGCGGCCCCAAGACCTGCTCCTTCGCCTGTGTCGGCCTGGGCGACTGCACCAAGGTGTGTAAGTTCGACGCCATCCACATCGTGGACGGTGTGGCTAAGGTGGACAAGGACAAGTGCACCGGCTGTGGTGCCTGCGCCAACATCTGCCCCAAGAAGGTCATCATGATCGATGCCGGCGGTCCGCGCAAGCCGGTGGTCATGTGCTCCAACCAGGACAAGGGTCCTGTGGCCATGAAGGCCTGCACCACCTCCTGCATTGCCTGCGGAATGTGCGAGCGCACCTGTAAGTTCGACGCCATCCATGTGGAGAACGGCATTGCCCGCGTGGACTACGACAAGTGCAAGGGCTGCGGTATGTGCGCCCAGAAGTGCCCGAAGAAGATCATTCTCTTCCCGCTGAAGGACGATCCGTATCCCCCGAAGCCCGTGGTGAAGCCGGCCGCTGCAAAGCCTGCCGCTCCGGCTGCTGCACCTGCAGCAAAGCCCGAAGCCAAGGCCGAGGCAAAGCCCGAGACCAAGGCAGAATAAGCACGACCTCTGAGAAGGGGCGGACGAAAGTCCGCTCCTTCTTTTTTGCGTTTGCGGGGATTTCTGCGGCTTTTTGTAAGAAAATCCGGTTGCATCGGGCCAAAAGTATGGTTTAATGGAAGAAAAGAAAAAAGAAGCCGGTGGAAAAGGCCGGCTTCTGGTCGGAAAAGAGGAACATCATGGATCAACAAAAAGCGCGCCTGCGGAACGTGGGCTTCGTCACCTTCTTTTTCAGCGGCATCTGTGCCATCAGCGCGGGTGTGGTGGTCAGCCTGCTGCAGGAGCGGTACGGCTTTGCCTACGGCATGACCGGCACCCTGCTGTCTCTGATGAGCGTGGGCAACCTGATGGCGGGCTTCCTCATCGGGATGCTGCCGGGCGTGCTGGGTATGAAGCCCAGTGTGCTGCTGCTGACCATCGGCTATGCGGTGGGCTATGGCATCATGGGCCTGACCGGCGTGGAAGTGCTGCTGGCGGCAGCGTTCTTCGTGGTGGGCATCGCCAAAGGCAGCGTTATCAACACCTGCACCATTCTGGTCAGCGGCAACTCCGCCGACCGCACCCGCGGCATGAACCTAATGCACAGCTGCTACGCCTGCGGCGCGCTGCTGTGCCCCTTCCTCATCGCTGCCGCTGCCCGGGTCAGCACCGAACTGGCGGTGTTCCTGCTGGCGGCGCTGGGCCTGGTGCTGTGGCTCGTGTACGCCTTCACCCCGCTGCAGGCCAACAGCAAGAACCAGAACGCCAAGGGCAAGGAGCAGATCGACTGGAGCTTCCTGCGCTCCACCCGCTTTTGGATGCTGACCGGCCTGCTGTTCTTCCAGAACGCCGCTGAGCAGAGCGTCAACGGCTGGATGGTGACCTATTTCAAGGGCAGCGGCATCATCACCGGCACTCTGGCCGCCTATACGGTCACGGTCATGTGGGGTGCGACCCTGGTGGCCCGCCTGCTCATCGCCTTTGTGTTCCCCTTCAAGAAGCCCCGCAAGGCCATGGTGGGCATGAGCGTGCTGTGCACCATCTTCTATGTGTTCCTGGTCATGGCGCACACCCAGGGCGCGGCCATTGCCCTGCTGTTTGCGTTCGCGTTCTCCATGGCGGGCCTGAACCCCACCGCCGTGGCCAGTGCGGGCCGCATGACCAGTGTGACCAGCATGGGCATCATGCTCCCGGCGGCGTCCAGCGGTGCCATCCTGATGCCCTGGATCGTGGGCATGGTGTCGGAAAAGGCGGGCCTGGTGGCCGGTATGGCGTCCAACATCGTCCCCTGCGTGGGCCTGGTCGTCTTCTCCATCCTCGTGGCAAAGCTGCCGGAGGAGTAAACCCTCTCAGACGCTATCGCGCCAGCTCCCCCTTTGGGGGGGCTGGCACGACGTAGGCCGTGACGGAGAGGGTTACTTCTTGATCCCTCTTGCTTTGGCGCTGAACTCACAGCCGCAGTAGTCCTGCCGGTACAGGCCGTACGCTTCGGACAGCTGCAGACTGCGCAGGTAGCCGTTGTGCTTCTTGAAGTCCGAGGGCAGGTGCTTCACGCCGAATTCGGCTTCCAGCTCCTGGCCGATGGCGTTGATGCGCTTGGCGTCCTTGTGCGGACTGATGGACAGGGTCGTGGTGAAATAATCAAAGCCGTGATCCTTGGCGTACTGTGCGGCCCGGCGCATCCGCAGACGGTAGCACACCGTGCAGCGATTGCCGCGCTCCGGCTCGTTTTCCAGCCCCTGCACGGCGGAGTAGAACTCCTGTGGGTCGTAGGTGTCCTCCACGACCGTTACGCCCAGCGGGTGCGCCTGCGCCACGAACTTTTTCAGTTCCTCGCCCCGGCGGAAATACTCTTCCGCAGGCCAGGTGTTGGGGTTGTAGTAGAGGACCGTGATCTCAAAATATTGGCACAGCTGTTCCAGCACCGCGCTGGAGCAGGGGCCGCAGCAGGCGTGCAGCAGCAGCCGGGGCCGCGTGCCGGTCAAGGTCTTGAGCACAGCATCCATCTGCTGGGCATAGTTGAGCTGAGTTGCCATTTTTATCATCCTTTGTTATACTTGCTTGCAGAAAAATGCTCCGCCCGCCGGAAAGTCATGCCGACCGGGCCGGAGCGGAGCGTATCCTTTTTTATTATATCATATTTGAGTGGAAAATACAGGAGGTCCCTATGACCCAGGAAAAGATCGCCCGCATCAATGAGCTGGCGCACAAGAGCAAGACCACCGGCCTGACCGAGGCCGAAAAGGCCGAGCAGCAGGCTTTGCGCAAGGAATATCTGGAAGACATGAAAGCCAGCCTGCGCGCTCAGCTGGAGCACACGTCCATCCAGGAGCCGGACGGCACCATCCATAAGGTGACCCGCCGCGCCGGTGCTAAGAAGCCCCGCAGCTGAACGCACAAGTTCCGGCGTATAAATTTGGAGGAAATCGCAGGCAAAAGCCGCGGCTTCCTCTTTTTTTGTGCAAAAAACTGTGGTATACTATACTTGCATTGGTATGTACTCTGTGCATACCGGGCGGTTTCCCAAGGTGGCGTATCCCGGGCAAGGTGCACGGAAAAGGCTGTCTTTTGAAAAAAGGATAAAGAGGTCATTTATTATGCTTACTGCAATTACGGGTATCAACTGGGGCGATGAGGGCAAGGGCCGCATGGTCGACCTGATCAGCCAGGAGTATGACATTGTTGCACGCTATCAGGGCGGCAACAACGCAGGCCATACGGTCAAGAACGAGCGCGGCAAATTCGTGCTGAATCTGCTGCCCTCCGGCATCCTGCGCCCGAACGTTGTCTGCGTGATGGGCAACGGCATGGTCATCGATCCCCATCATCTGGACGGCGAGATCAACAAGCTGCGCGAGCAGGGCGTCGAGATCAGCCCGGCCAACCTGAAGATCTCCGACCGTGCAACCATCACCATGCCCTATCATGTGGATCAGGACGGCCTGGAAGAGGCTCGTCTGTCCAAGACCGGCGCACAGTTCGGCTCCACCAAGCGCGGCATTGCCTACGCTTACGGCGACAAGTACATGAAGAAGACCCTGCGCATGGGCGACCTGCTGCACCTGGACGACGCCGTCAAGAAGCGCCTGGTCACCATGGTGGACTCCAAGAATCTGGTGATGGAGGGCAGCTACAACGCCGCACCCATCAGCGTGGATGAGATGTGGGCATGGCTGCAGAAGTATGCCGCCATCTTCAAGGACTACATCTGCGACGTGGGCCAGTACCTGGCCGATGCAGACGCCGCCGGCAAGAAGGTGCTGTTTGAGGCACAGCTGGGCGCTCTGCGCGACATCGACTTCGGCATCTACCCCTACACCACTTCCTCCAACGTCATCGGTGCGTATGCCCCCATCGGTGCCGGCATCCCGGGCCACAAGCTGCACAACTCCATCGGTGTCATGAAGGCTTACTCTTCCTGCGTCGGTGACGGCCCCTTCACCGCTGAGCTGGCCATGACCGAGGAAGAAAAGCACGCCCTGCGCGAGGCTGGCCACGAGTATGGCGCTGCCACCGGCCGTCCCCGCCGCGTCGGCCCCATCGACCTGGTGGCAAGCCGCTACGGTGTGTTCTGCCAGGGCTGTGACGAAGTGGCTCTGACCCTGCTGGACGTGCTGGACTACATGGAGAAGATCCCCATGGTTACCGCCTACAAGCTGACCGACGGCACCACGACCACCCGTTTCCCCATGGGCGAGGCTCTGGACACCGCACAGCCGGTGGTGGAGTATCTGCCCGGCTGGCACTGCGATATCACCGCCGCCCGCAAGTGGGAAGACCTGCCCAAAGAAGCACAGGATTACATCGAGTATCTGGAAAAGGCCGTTGGCTGCAAGATCACCTACATCTCCGTGGGTGCAGAGCGTGAGGCTTACATCCACCACGTCTGATCCCCGCACCGCCTGACCAGATCCATCCGGAAAGGAAGCATCACAGATGTTTGATATCATGACCGACAGCGCCTGCGACCTGACGCTGGACACCGCCAAGCAGCTTGGCATTGAGGTCGTGCCCTTCTATGTCTCGCTGGACGGCGAGCACTACCGCAAGGAGGGCACCGAGATCGCCGTGCGGGATTTCTACCAGTTCATGGTGGACAACCCCTCCGCGTATCCCAAGACCAGTCTGCCCTCGCTGGAAGACTTTGAGCAGGTGTTCCGCGCCCATGCGCAGGCTGGCCGGGCGGTGCTGTGTCTGTGCTTTACCGGCAAGATGAGCGGCTGTGTGGGCAGTGCCCGCAACGCCCGGGAGCTGGTGCTGGAAGATTACCCGGATGCCCGCATCGAGGTGCTGGACAGCGGCGCTGCCACCGTCACCGAGTCCACCATGGTGGAAAACGCAGTGGTCATGCGGGACGCCGGCTGCACGCTGGACGAGACCGTGACCTGGCTGGAAGCGGAAAAGGCCACCAACCAGATCTTCTTCACGGTGGGCAACCTGGATTACCTCATCAAGGGCGGCCGCATCGGCAAGGTGACGGGCCGTGCCGCCAATATGCTGGGTCTGAAGCCGATGATCCTGTTCAAGGACGGCGAGATCTTCTCCGGCGGTGTGGCGCGCGGACGCCAGAAGAGCTTTGAAAAAGCGCTGGAACAGCTCATGAACTATCTGGATGCCCGCGGCGGCACGCCGGATGACTACCGCATCACGGTGGGCTACGGCTACGATGACGACGAGGGCAAGCGTCTGTGGATGCAGACCCGCGCGGCACTGCGTGCCAAGTACCCCGGCGCACAGTGTGAAGTGGGCCTGCTGCAGATCGGCTGCACCATCGCGGTGCACACCGGCCCCTATGCACTGGGCATGGGCGTCATGCGCCGCTGGAAAAAGCAGAACTGATACCTTATAAATACAAGAAGGGCACCGCATGGCTGAAAAAGCTGTGCGGTGCCCTTTTGTGTGTGATAAGTCAGCACGCGGTATCCCCAAAGAAAGGCTTTACCGTGCTGACAGAAAGGCCGCTGCGGCGGGCCTTGTCCTGTTCATAAGCCACCCGTGCGGCTTCTTCGATAAAGGCTTTGACCTCCGGGGAAGCAGAGGACCAGGTGACATTGAACCGACGGCAAGTCTGATAAAAGATTCGATAAAAGGCCTCGCGCTCCGGGTCCTGCTGGAAATATGCTTGAGCTGTCATAGAGAAACACCTCATTTCAGATAAGTGACAAATACATTCATTGCAGCCTCGCCGGAAAGCTCATAGCGGGGTGCACCGCCAAAACTAGGCAAGGCACAGGCACCATAATCTCGTGTGTAGTGTTCGGCCAGTTCAGGGATCTTGGCTTCAAACGTGACCGTTCCGCCGCACGCGTGATCGATGGACAACTTGATGCCGTATGCAATTAACACGCGGCCAATGCCGGTATACTTTTTAGAATGCCCGACGATCGTTGGGTTGCTTTCCGGCTGACTTTCAATGTAGGTGATGTGAACCATTACATCGTTTTTCTGAATCTCATAAGCAGCGAGTGCAACCAGCTCACCTTCGTTTGTTTTCAGGGCATACTTTTCAAAAGCGGAATCCTGAATATAGTCGGACAGCCAGCTTGTCTGCCAAAGAGGTTCTTTCTCCGTTTGGGCGGCATCTGATTTTTTCATTTTCACGATTTTTACGCCGACGGGCGAATCATCAGCAACCCGGAGAATGAAGGGAACAAATTTTGCCATGAAAGCTCCTTTTCTGTGATGGATGAAAGGAATCCTGCTGCTATTATACTCGATTCTGTGCGATTTTTCAATCGGCAGGGAAACGAGGATGTTTTGGAGTTGGAAGAAACTGTAAATTGCAAACTTTTTGTGAACCCTATTGACAAGGTGGGTGAACTGGAGTATAGTATTAGCAGTCGAACGAATAGAGTGCTAAAATAAAAACGAATAGCTCGACAGGAGGTGCACAAAATCATGAAACAGATACAAATTCTGCAATGCTTCCGGTTCTGCGGCCTCTGCAAGCGGAGCGGTTAGCAGAAGCATGATTCGTCCGCTAAATTGAACCTTCCGGTATGAATGGAGGCTTGACTTTATGAATACCAATCAATATACCCAGAAGACCCTCGAAGCTCTGCAGGCAGCCCAGCAGCTGGCCGTGGAGTATCAGCACAACGCGCTGGAGCCGGAGCATCTGCTGCACGCGCTGGCATCGCAGGAGCAGGGTCTGATCCCGCAGCTGCTCCAGAAATTGAGCGTGGATCCCGGCAGTTTTGCCGCCGCCGTGGCTGAAAAACTGTCCGCCCTGTCTCGGGTGTCCGGCTCCGGCCGTGATCCCGATAAGATCTATATCTCGCAGGCCGCCGATAAGGTGCTGAGTGCCGCCGCCCGTGAAGCCAAGGCCATGAAGGACGAGTACGTCAGTGTCGAGCACGTCTTCCTGGGCCTGCTGGATGAGCAGACCTCGAACACCACCGAGCTGTTCCGTGCCTTTGGCATCACCAAGGATAAATTCCTGCAGCAGCTGACCGCTGTGCGCGGCAACCAGCGCGTGACCAACGACAACCCCGAGGACACTTACAATGCCCTGCAGAAATACGGTCAGGATCTGGTGGATCTGGCCCGCAAGCAGAAGCTGGACCCCGTGATCGGACGTGATCAGGAGATCCGCAACGTCATCCGCATCCTGTCCCGTAAGACCAAGAACAACCCCTGCCTGATCGGTGAGCCCGGCGTCGGCAAGACCGCCATCGCCGAGGGCCTTGCCCAGCGGATCGTGCGCGGTGACGTGCCCGAAAACCTGAAGGACCGCATCGTGTTCAGCCTGGACATGGGCGCTCTGGTGGCCGGTGCCAAGTACCGCGGCGAGTTCGAGGAACGCCTGAAGAGCGTGCTGAACGAGGTGAAGAAGAGCGAGGGCAAGATCATCCTCTTCATTGATGAGCTGCACACCATCGTGGGTGCCGGTAAGACCGACGGTGCCATGGACGCAGGCAACCTGCTCAAGCCCATGCTGGCCCGTGGCGAGTTGCACTGCATCGGTGCCACTACGCTGGATGAGTACCGCCAGTATATCGAAAAAGATCCCGCTCTGGAGCGCCGGTTCCAGCCGGTGCAGGTGGATGAACCCACCGTGGAGGATACCATCTCCATCCTGCGCGGCCTGAAGGAGCGCTATGAGGTGTTCCACGGCGTGAAGATCAACGACAGCGCCCTGATCGCTGCCGCGACGCTGTCCGACCGCTATATCACCGACCGTTTCCTGCCGGATAAGGCCATCGACCTGGTGGATGAAGCCTGCGCCATGATCAAGACCGAGATGGACAGTATGCCCAGCGAGATGGACGATCTGGCCCACCGCATCACCCAGCTGCAGATCGAACAGGTGAGCCTGAAGAAGGAGACCGATGCTCTGAGCCAGAGCCGTCTGCGCGACCTGGAAAAAGAGCTGGCCGAGCTGCAGGACAAGTTCCGCAGCATGAAGGCAAAGTGGGAGAACGAGAAAAACGCCATTGGCAAGGTGCAGAGCCTGCGGGAGCAGATCGAGCAGACCAACGCCGACATTGAGAAAGCCCAGCGCGAGTACGACCTGAACAAGGCGGCTGAGCTGAAATACGGCAAGCTGCCGCAGCTGCAGAAGCAGTTGGAAGAAGAGGAAAAGATCGCCGCTGCCAAAAAGGAAGACAGCCTGCTGCGGGACCGCGTGACCGATGAGGAGATCGCCCGCATCGTAGCCCGCTGGACCGGCATCCCGGTGGAGAAGCTGGTGGAAGGCGAGCGCGAGAAGCTGCTGCATCTGGACGATGTGCTGCATCAGCGGGTCATCGGCCAGGACGAGGCCGTCACCAAGGTGAGCGAAGCCATTCTGCGCAGCCGTGCGGGCATCGCCAACCCGAACCGCCCCATCGGCAGCTTCCTGTTCCTTGGTCCCACCGGCGTCGGCAAGACCGAGCTGGCCAAGGCGCTGGCACAGGCCCTGTTTGACGATGAGCGCAACATGGTGCGCATCGATATGACCGAGTATATGGAGAAGTTCAGCGTCAGCCGTCTGATCGGCGCGCCTCCGGGATACGTCGGTTATGAAGAGGGCGGCCAGCTGACCGAGGCCGTCCGCCGCAAACCCTACAGCGTGGTGCTGTTCGATGAGGTGGAAAAGGCCCATCCCGATGTGTTCAACATCCTGCTGCAGGTGCTGGACGATGGCCGCATCACCGACAGCCAGGGCCGCACCGTGGACTTCAAGAACACGGTCATCATCCTGACCTCCAACCTGGGCAGCGATATCATCCTGAACGACCTGGAACAGCGCCGTGCCAACGGCTCCAACGAGCTGAGCGAGGACGCCCGCAAGCAGATCGACCTGCTGCTGAAGTCCAAGTTCCGCCCGGAGTTCCTGAACCGCCTGGACGAGATCGTGTACTACAAGAGCCTGACCAAGGATGAGATGCGGAACATCGTGGACCTGCAGCTGAACGACCTGCGCAAGCGCATGGACGAGGGCAAGCACCTCAAGCTGGAAGTCACCACCGCCGCCAAGGACTTCATCATCGATTCTGCCTACGACAGCGTCTATGGTGCCCGTCCCATCAAGCGGTTCATCCAGAGCCGGGTGGAGACCCTCATCGCCAAGGCCATCATTCAGGGCCGCTTTGCCGAGGGCAATACCCTGACGGTGGACTACGACGGCAGTGCCCTGACCCTGCATTAACCCCTCTGTTTCCTAGATTTTACCTGTTTTGTACCTCCGGCGCGGACAGAAAGCTTGCACCATCGTACAGAATATGGTATTATAACAAATAACATTGATGTGCTTTTCATCGCGGAACAGCCACGGTGGAGAGCACATTTTTGGTATATGGAAAGAACTCCTTCCGTCGCACTTCGCGCGCCACCTCCCTCAGGGAGGGAGGCTGACCGTACGGCAAGGCTCCCTCTTTGAGGGGCTGTCTGCAGAGCAGACTGGGGGAGTTTGTCCGCGGAATGTTTTCTATATTATCAAACAGAAAGTTGAGTGTGATTTCCCTTTTTATGGACGATGGCAGTATGACGCTTCTCGCAGCGCTGGTGATTTTGGTGGCCTTTTCCGCCTTTTTCTCCGCCTCCGAGACCGCATTTTCTTCCCTGAATCAGATCCGCCTGAAGAGCCGCGCCGATGACGGCGACGCTTCCGCCGCCCGAGTGCTGGCCATGTCGGAAAAATACGACAAGCTGCTCTCCACGATCCTCATCGGCAACAACATTGTGAACATTGCCGCCGCTTCCATCGGCACCATCCTGTTCACCAAGGCACTGGGAGCCGAGCGCGGCGCGACCGTGTCCACCATCGTGCTGACGGTGGTAGTGCTGATCTTTGGCGAGGTGACCCCCAAGAGCCTGGCCAAGGAGATGCCGGAGACGGTGGCCACGGCGGTGTCCCCGGTGCTGAATCTGCTCATGGTGGTGTTCACCCCGCTGACCTGGCTGTTCACCCAGTGGAAGCGCCTGCTGGGGCATTTCATCCACAGCAAGGAAGAGGACACCATCACCGAGGGTGAACTGATGACCATGGTGAGCGAGGCCGAGAACGACGGTGAGCTGACCGACCGGGAAAGCCAGCTCATCCGCAGCGCCATTGAGTTCGACGACGTGGAGGTGGAAGAGATCCTGACCCCCCGTGTGGATGTGATCGCCGTGGAAGATGACACCTCCCTGGACGAAGTGGCCCGCACCTTTGCGGAATCCGGCTACTCCCGTCTGCCGGTCTATCACGGCACCATCGACAACATCATCGGTGTCGTTCATGAAAAGGATTTTTACCTGTCCCGTCTGAAAAAAGAGGTGACGCTGGAAGATCTGGTCACCCCGACCCTGTACACCACCGGTTCCACCCAGATCTCTCAGCTGCTGCGCACCCTGCGGGAGCAGCACCACCACATGGCGGTGGTCGTGGACGAATACGGCGGCACCGAGGGCATCATCACGCTGGAAGACATCCTGGAAGAGCTGGTGGGCGAGATCTGGGACGAGCACGACGAGGAGACCGAGGATTTCCGCAGGCAGGCGGACGGAAGCTGGATCGTGCTGGGCAGCGCGAATGTGGATGACCTCTACGAGACGCTGGGCCTGCCCGAGGATGAAGACATCGACTCCAACACGGTCAACGGTCTGGTGCAGGAAAAGACCTGCCACCTGCCCAAGGTGGGCGACCGCTTCACGCTGGGTGAGTACGACGGTGTGGTCACCCGCACCGCCAAGCGCCGTGTGACCGAGGTGCGTCTGACGCCGGTGGAAAAATCGGAGCAGAAAGCGAACGAAGAGGAGAAGAACCACTTCAGCCGCCTGGCACAGCGCGGAGAGAGCCGGTAAATCCGGCATCGCAGAAGAGAACATAAAAAATAAGGTGCAGCACTGCACGCCCAGAAGATCCTTCCGGATCCGGGCAGCGGTGCTGCACCTTTTTTATGCGCTGAAACGGTCTGGAGAAAGGGCAGCCATTACTGCTCCGCTTTGGGGACGAGGTGAACCAGCGCCGCGCCGTCCCGCAGATCGATGTGGAACTTGCCCTCACGGCCGACCGGCTGCACCTCGATCTTCGTTTCGGTGCCGTCTGCATTTACCAGATAGGCGTCATGGCCTTCCAGCACAGAAAGGAGCACATAGACGGTGGTGTCGTCGGTTTTGGCGGCGTGCTTATCATCCTCGTAGCACACGAGGGTCAGGATCTGTTCGCCGTTGTCCAGGGTGCCGGTGTAGGCGTCCCCATCGTACCGGGAGAACACCGCGTGCACTTTGGTCAGGGCGTTCCGTTTGCCGTCCACCTCGCCGCCTTCGGCGCAGAGGGTGTAGTTGTGCAGGGTGCCGTCTGCATCCTTGAACTGTGCTGTCAGTGCAGCGTCCGCGTGATGACCGCCGCAGTCGCTGTTCTTGCGGGAAAGGGCGGTGAACCCGGAAACGGACGGCACCGCATCCGGAGTCTGTGCGCAGGCGGCAATGGCACCGCTGGTCAGAAGGCAGGCGGACAGCCCCAGCAGGGCAAAGGTTTTCATCAGATGTTTCATAATCGTATCCTCTTTATCGGTAGATCAGTCTGTAAAACTGTGGGTTGGGCTGGATAGAACAGAAAAATTGCTGTGCAGTATCACCGTCTTTCTGCGCTGTGGAATGGATCGCGATCATTGAACAGGCGCTTCTATTCTTCCATACGAGACGACCCGGGCTTTGCCTGCAAAAAAATAAAAAGAAAAAAGAACAAGCCCCTGCGTGCGGCCGCACGCAGGGGCTTGTGATATCTCCAAAGAGTGCTTACAGCAGCGGGATGCCGGCCTTGGTGCAGGCCTCACGGGTGGCTTCATCCCAGACGCTGGCCTGGACTTCGCCGATGTGGACGCTGCCCAGCAGCAGCATACACAGCCGGCTCTGGCCGATGCCGCCGCCGATGGTGTAGGGCAGCTCGCCGTTCAGCACAGCCTTGTGGAACGGCAGGGCGCGGCGGTCATCACAGCCGGCCATGGTCAGCTGCCTGTCCATGCTCTCGGGGCTGACGCGGATGCCCATGCTGCTCAGCTCGTAGCTGCACTGCAGCGGGTCGTTCCAGAACAGCAGGTCGCCGTTCAGATCCCAGTCATCGTAGTCCGGGGCGCGGCCGTCGTGGGGCTTGCCGCTCTTCAGGGGCGCACCGATCTTCATCAGGAAGGTGGTGCCATTTTCCTTCACGAAGGCGTTCTCGCGCTCTTTCGGGGTCAGGTCGGGATACTTGTCCTCCAGTTCCTGGGTGGTGATAAAGGTCACGTTGGGGGTGTGCAGGGGCAGATCCTGCAGCTGGGGGAACATGGCGTGCAGATTCATCTCGGTGGCGCAGACGGCCGACACGATGGAGCGCACCACGTTCTTCAGGTAGGCCTCGCTGCGGTCCTCCTTGCGGATGACCTTCTCCCAGTCCCACTGGTCCACATAGACGGAGTGGAGGTTGTCCAGCTCCTCGTCCCGGCGGATGGCGTTCATGTCGCAGTACAGGCCCTTGCCCACGCGGAAGCCGTAGTCCTTCAGGGCCTTGCGCTTCCACTTGGCCAGCGACTGCACCACCTGTGCTTCGGTGCCGCTGTCCTTGATGTCAAAGGTGACCTTGCGCTCCACGCCGTTCAGGTCGTCGTTCAGGCCGGTGGAAGCTTCCAGGAACAGCGGTGCGGACACGCGGTACAGATTCAGCGTGGCGCACAGCGTGTCGGCGAACAGCCGCTTCACGGTGCCGATGGCGCGCTGGGTGTCGTACAGGTTCAGCGCGGGCGTGTAGTTTTCCGGGATGATGATCTTGCTCATAAGTATTACCCCTCTTTGTGTTGTCTGCTCGCCTGCTTTCCCAACAGGCGGCGGTTTCAAAACCAAAAAACACTGGTTAAATTATCGCACATTCTTTTACGAAAGTAAAGTGCAATGCGAGAAAAAACGAAGACTCTCAGTCATCGCTGTGCGATGCCAGCAGCCGGGTTGCGGCACCCAGCGTCCACTTCGTGCCTTGGGCGGCACGCGTGTCCTGCTGGCCGCTGCCCCAACAGCTCCTCCCTGTTTCCGCCGCAGGCGGCGGTCGGCGCTGTTGCCCCCGAAGGGAGAACTTTTATGGTGCAAACTGATAGATGCAAAAAAGCTCCCCCTTTCGGGGGAGCTGGCGAACGTATGTGAGCCTGAGAGGGTTTAGCCGCCCAGGTATGCGCTGCGCACGCGCTCGTTGGTCAGCAGCTCGGCACCGGTGCCGTCCATGACCACACGGCCGGTCTCCAGAACGTAGGCACGGTCGGCCACGGACAGGGCCATCTGTGCGTTCTGCTCCACCAGCAGGATGGTCATGCCCTCCTTGTGGATGTTCTTGATGATGTCAAAGATCTCCTGCACCAGCAGGGGGGACAAGCCCATGGAAGGCTCGTCCAGCATCAGCATGGAAGCATTGCTCATCAGGGCGCGGCCCATGGCCAGCATCTGCTGCTCGCCGCCGGACATGGTGCCGGCCAGCTGCTTGCGGCGCTCCTTCAGGCGGGGAAACAGCTCAAAGACCTTCTCCTTGTTGGGGGCGATGGTGGAAGCGGGCTGGGTGTAGGCGCCCATATCCAGGTTCTCTTCCACGGTCATGTGCAGGAACACATGGCGTCCCTCGGGAACATGGGCCAGACCGGATTCCACGATCTTGTGGGCGCGCACGCCCTTGATGCTCTTGCCCTTGTACAGGATGTCGCCCGTCTTGGGGTGCAGCAGGCCGGAAATGGTCTTCAGGGTGGTGGACTTGCCGGCACCGTTGGCACCGATCAGGGTGACGATCTCGCCCTGGTCCACCTCAAAGGAAATGTCCTTGACGGCGTGGATGTTGCCGTAAAAGACGTTGATGTTGTCAACTTTCAGTAAGGTATCGGCCATCGCTCAGCCCTCCTTTTTGCCCAGGTAGGCTTCGATGACCTGGGGGTTGTTGCGGATCTCGTCCGGGGTGCCCTTGGCGATGATGCGGCCAAAGTTCAGCACCGCGATGCCCTCACAGATGCCCATGACCAGGCTCATATCATGCTCGATCAGCAGCACGGCGATGTTGAATTCATCGCGGATGCGGCGGATGGTCTCGGTCAGCTCGGCGGTCTCGGAGGGGTTCATACCGGCAGCAGGCTCGTCCAGCAGCAGCAGCTTGGGGCTGGTGGCCAGCGCACGCATGATCTCCAGCCGGCGCTGTGCGCCGTAGGGCAGGCTGCCGGCGGGCACATCGGCCAGGTCGGCCATGTGGAAGATGTCCAGCAGCTCGTAGGCACGCTCGGTGCACTTCTTTTCCTCTTTCCAGTAGTTGGGCAGACGGATCAGCGAGGAGGCCAGATTGTACTTCATGGACTCATGCAGGCCCACCTTGATGTTGTCGATGACGCTCAGTTCCTTGAACAGGCGGATGTTCTGGAAGGTACGGGCCACGCCCATGCGGTTGACCTGGTAGGTCTTTTTGCCGGCGGTGGGCATCCCGTCGATCAGGATGGAGCCGCGGGTGGGCTGATACACGTTGGTCAGCAGGTTGAACACGGTGGTCTTACCGGCACCGTTGGGGCCGATCAGGCCGGTGATCTCGTTGCGGCCGATCATCAGGTTGAAGCCGTCCACAGCGGTCAGGCCTCCGAAGTCGATGCCCAGTTCACGCACGTCCAGAATGGGCTTTTTGTCCTTGTCGCGGTCGGTCAGAAAACCGCCGGAGGGCACACTGTGTAACTTGGTCTGGAACTCATTCATGGTCCGCACCCTCCTTTGCATTCTTCTTGCGGAACAGCTCGCCGTTCAGGACCTTTTCCACGATGCGGCTCATGGAGAAGTCGTAGCTGCCCAGCAGTCCGCCCGGGCGGAAGATCATCATCAGGATCAGCACCAGCGAGTAGATGACCATGCGGTAGCTGTCGAAGCTGCGGGTCGCCTCGGGCAGGACGGTCAGCACGGTAGCAGACAGGATGGAGCCCAGCATGGAACCCATGCCGCCCAGGACCACCATGACCAGGATCTCGATGGACTTCATGAAGCCGAAGGTGGAGGGGTTCAGCACGCCGATGTAGCAGGCGTACAGGCCGCCGGCCATGCCGGCAAAAGCAGCGGAGAAGGCAAAGGCCATGACCTTGTAATAAGTGGTCTGGATGCCGCAGCTCTCGGCGGCGATCTCATTGTCGCGGATGGCCAGCACAGCGCGGCCATGGCGGCTCTTCATCATGGTATGGATCAGGAAACAGGTGATGACCACACAGATAAACACGTTGGTAAAATTGGAGTACTTGGGGATGTTCTTCAGGCCCTTGGAGCCGTAGAACAGTTTGAAGCCCAGCACATCGTCGATGTTGTTCAGGGTGATGCGGATGATCTCGCCGAAGCCCAGGGTCAGGATGGCCAGATAGTCACCGGTCAGACGCAGGGCGGGAATGCCGATGAGCACACCGAACAGACCGGCTACGATGCAGGCCAGCACCAGGCCGATGGCAAAGGAAATGCCGCGCGGCAGGGTGCTGTACTTGGTGAACAGAGCACAGGCGTAGGCACCTACCGCCATGAAACCGGCGTGGCCCAGCGGCAGCTGGCCCAGATAACCGGTGGCAACGTTCAGGGAGACAGCCAGGATGATGTTGATGCCCACGGTAAGCAGGACCTTGTTCTGGTAGGTGGAGAGCACATTGCCGGTCACATAGGACAGCACCACGAACAGCAGGACCACCAGAATGGCGTTCATCAGATAGCGCACGGGCATTTTCAAAGTTTTGCGTTTGGTATTCATCTTTCTGCCCCTCCTTACACCTTTTCCTGTACCTTGCGGCCGAGGAAGCCGGTGGGCTTGACCAGCAGCACGATGATCAGGATCGCAAACGTCACAGCGTCTTTCCAGGCAGACAGACCGATGGCGGAGACAAAACATTCACACAGGCCGATGGCAATGCCGCCGATCATGGCGCCCGGAATGGAACCGATGCCGCCCAGGACTGCAGCAACAAAGGCTTTCAGGCCCAGCATGGAACCCATGGTGGGCGTAGCCTGCGGATAGGAACAGCAGTACAGCACCGAGCCGATGCCGGCCAGAGCGGAGCCAACAGCAAAGGTAAAGGAGATGGTGCTGTTGACGTTGATGCCCATCAGGCGGGCGGCGTCCATATCCTCGGACACGGCACGCATGGCCTTGCCCAGCTTGGTCTTCTGCACCAGGAAGGTCAGCACCAGCATGGACAGCACGGTGACCACCAGGGTGATGATGGAGGTCAGGCCCAGAGGGACTTTGCCGATCATAAAGGTCTTGCTGTCATAGTAGGCCGGGATGACCTTGGCGCCGGATCCCATGACCAGCTCGGCGGTGTACTCCAGGAAGAAGGACACGCCGATGGCGGTGATCAGCAGCGAGATGCGGGGGGCGCTGCGCAGGGGCGTGTAGGCGATCTTTTCGATCACGACACCCAGCAGCGTACAGGTGATGATGGTGGCGCACACGGCAGTGACCGGGCCAAGGCCCAGCTGATTCATGACGAACCAGGACATATACGCGCCCACCATGATGATATCGCCGTGGGCAAAGTTCAGCAGCAGAATGATGCCGTACACCATGCTGTAGCCCAGTGCGATCAGTGCATAGATGCTGCCAAGGGACAAGCCATTGATCAGCTGGCTAAAGAACACTGTCATGGATGGATACTTCCTTTCTTTTCGGCGTTCAGCACGCCTTTTGGGATACACTTTTTGACCAAAAAAGCGGAGACAGCCGAGCAAACCTGTTCCGGCGGTCTCCGCAATGGTTCATTTCCTTCTGGTTCCAGCCCTTATGCCGCGCACCGGTGTGCGGTGGAGAAGCGGGATCAGAACATTTCCTTCAGCACAGGGGTCTCACCGTCGAAGCACAGGATAGCGGTCTGCTTGACGGGATCGTGGTGCTCATTGAAGGTGAAGGTGCCGGTGATGCCGTCGATGGTGCCGGAGGCAATGGCATCGATGACAGCCTGCTTGTACTCATCGGAGCCAGCTTCCAGACCAGCGTCTTCTGCAGCCTGCAGGCCGTAGACCACGGTCATAGCGGCATCGTAACCCAGAGGTGCGAAACCGTTGGGGTACTCCTCGCCGTACTCTTCCTTGTAGGCGTTCTCAAAGTCGGAGTTGGAACCCTTTGCATAGTTGGCGCAGAAGTAGGCATCCTTCAGCTGATCGGCGGTAGCGTAGCCTTCCAGGCCGTCCCAGCCATCGCCGCCCAGGAACGGGCAGGTCATGCCGATATCGCGGGCCTGCTTCAGGATCTTGCTCACGTCCTCATAGTAGTTGGGGCAGAACACCACCTGCGGATTCTTGCCCATGATGGTGGTCAGCTGAGTTTTGAAGTCCACATCGCCCTTGGAGTAGCTCTCATCGTCCACGATGGTGCCGCCCTTTGCTTCGAACTCGTTGATGAAGTTCTCAGCCAGGCCTTCGTTGTAATCGGCACCCTTCTCAAAGATGACAGCTGCTTCGGTGTAGCCCAGCTTCTCGTAAGCATAGTCTGCCATATGGACGCCCTGATACGGGTCGGTGAAGGTGGCACGGAAGACGTTTGCATTCACAGTGTCGGTCTCGGCATCGTAGGTGACAGCCTCAGCGGTAGCAGAAGCGGTGACCATGGGCATATTGTAGTCGGCGCTCTCGGCAGCCACAGCCAGGGTGGGAGCGGTGGTGACATCGCCCACCAGAGCGGTGATGCCCTCATCCACCAGCTTGGTGAAGCAGTTCACGGCCTGGGTCTCATCGCCCTGTTCATCCTCGGTCAGGATCTCGATCTGCTTGCCGTTGATGCCGCCGTTGGCGTTGACCTGCTTCAGATACAGGGTAGCACCGTTGACAACAGCCTTGCCGTAAACGGAAACATCACCGGTCAGGGGTCCCATGACACCGACCTTGATGGTGTCGCCGGAAGCGGCAGCGGAAGCAGCAGTGGATGCAGTGGAAGCAGCGGTGCTGCTGGAAGAACCGCCGCAGGCAGTCAGGACACCAGCAGCAGCCACAACACCGGCAGCGGCCAGGAACTGACGACGAGAGATCATCTTTTTCATAGGAAATATCCTCCTTCGGAGTATCTTGTTTTTCGTGGATAAAAACGAAGCAAGGCCCTTTCCCTCAAAGCGACCTTGCTTCGTTACTGATATTATAGTCGTCGGCCGGAAAAACCGCAATTCACAAACCGTCCATACTTTTGGAGGCTTTTTCTCGACTTTATTGCTAAAATACACAAAATGAAAAACGCGTTTTTGTGCACTATTTCAAATGCTTCATTTTGTTTGATTCTCAGATGAATCGTGTTCACAAATTGCAAAAAGGTTACAGGGCTTCCGGCTCCGTCTCTGCGGGCTGTTCCAGCTCCTCGTGGACCTTTTCCGCCAGGGTCTCGGCTTCCTGTTTGAGGGAAGCTTCGCCCAGTGCCCTGCGGATGGCGGTGGCGTAGAAGATCAGCGACAGGGCGGTGCCGATGCACCAGCCGATGGGCCAGGACAGCCAGATGCCGGTGCTGCCCAGGGCGGTGCTGCTGAGCACGATGGCCATGCCCACGCGCAGGATCAGGTCGGTGAAGGTGGCCACCATGAAGCGGCCCATCAGGCCGCAGCCGCGCAGGATGCCGTCGGTGACCAGCTTGAGGGATACCACGAAGTAGAAGGGCGACAGGATGTGCAGGAAGAGCATACCGGTGTCGATGGCGGGACCCTGCGGGTCATTCATGAAGAGCAGCAGCAGGGTGCGGCCAAAGAAGAAGTACAGGATGACGATGGGCACGCAGATGAGCCACACCAGATTGCGGCCTGCGCCAAAGCCCTCTTTCACGCGTTCCATCTTGCCGGCCCCCATGTTCTGGGAGGTGTAGTTGGAGATGCCGTTGCCCAGCGTGGTAAAGGAAGTGATGACCATGTTGTTCAGCTTGACGGCGGCGGAGTAGCCTGCAATGACGCTGGCACCGAAGGTGTTGATGACGCTCTGCAGGATGATGTTGCCCACCGAGATGAAGCTCTGCTGCAGAATGCTGGGGATGGCGACCACCGCGATCTTGCCCAGCATCTTCCAGGAGAACCATACCGTTCTGCGGGCAGAGGGAATGGCTTTCATGCGGCGGAACACCACCACCATGGCCAGGATGCAGCTGACGCCCTGGCACAGGAAGGTGGCCCAGGCCACACCGGCCACGCCCATCCGGAACCCGGCCACGAACAGGATGTCCACGCCGATGTTGGACAGGGACGAGACGGCCAGGAAGTAGAAGGGCGTTTTGCTGTCGCCCAGCGCCGAGAAGATGCCGGTGGCGATGTTGTAGAAGAACATGAAGGGCAGGCCCAGGACGTAGATGTCCAGGTACAGGGACGAGTCCGCCAGGATCTCCTCCGGGGTGTTGATGAGCTCCAGCAGGCTGCGGCAGCCCAGCAGGCCGAACACCATCAGCGCTGCACACAGCACTGCCGAGCCGATGAGGGCCGTGTACACCGAGGTTTTCATGTCATCGTATTCCTTGGCACCGAAGTACCGGGACACGATGACCGAGCAGCCGATGTTGCAGCCGAAGGCGAATGCGATGAAGATCAGGGTGATCTCATAGCTGTTGCCCACAGCGGCCAGAGCGTTTTCGCCGATGAACTTGCCCGCCACAAGGCTGTCGGCGATGTTGTACAGCTGCTGGAAGATGATGCTGCCGAACATGGGCAGGCAGAACTGCCAGAGCACCTGCGACGGCTTGCCGACCGTCAGATCCTTATTCATACCAAAGTCCTCCTCGAAACCATAAAGTTGCACTCTAAAGGTGTGACCGGAATTGCGAATCCCAGTATAGAACCGGTGCACCAAAAAGTAAAGAAAATTTTTGGAATATCTGCCATATTAAAATTACATGATGACCATGCGTGCATAAAAGCCGGCGGACAGGGCAAGCTGGAACAGGATAAAAAGTTTATGCTGCCAAACATCCCCGGCGGGGCTTGCACTGGGGCGCAAAGCGTGGTAGGATATGAATGGTTAGTTAGATAAAACTATCCGCAAATGCGTCCCCGGCCTTCTGCCGCTCGGGCAGGGCAGGGTGCAAATGATATCAGGAGGTTTTCGATATGAATTATCTGGAAATTGAATCCGTTGTCGGCCGCGAGATCCTGGACTCCCGCGGCAACCCCACCGTGGAAGCTGAGATCACCCTGGCCGACGGCACCGTGGCCCGCGGCTGCGCTCCTTCCGGCGCATCCACCGGCGAGTTCGAAGCTCTGGAGCTGCGTGACGGCGACAAGGGCCGTTACCTGGGCAAGGGCGTGACCAAGGCTGTGGAGAACATCAACACCGTCATCGCAGACGCTGTGGTGGGCATGGACGCTTCCGACATTTACGCCATCGACGCGGCCATGATCAAGGCCGACGGCACCAAGGACAAGTCCAACCTGGGCGCAAACGCCATCCTGGCCGTGTCCATCGCTGCCTGCCGTGCTGCTGCTGCTTCGCTGGAGATGCCTCTGTACCGCTTCCTGGGCGGTGTGAACGGCAACCGCCTGCCCGTGCCCATGATGAACATCCTGAACGGCGGCGCACACGCCACCAACACCGTGGATACCCAGGAGTTCATGATCATGCCCGTGGGCGCTCCCTCCTTCAAGGAGGCCCTGCGCTGGTGCGCTGAGGTGTTCCACGCTCTGGCTTCCATCCTGAAGGCCAAGGGCCTGGCTACCTCCGTGGGCGACGAGGGCGGCTTTGCCCCCAACCTGTCCAGCGACGAGGAGACCATCGAGACCATTCTGGCCGCCATTGAGAAGGCCGGCTATGTGCCCGGCAAGGACTTCATGCTGGCCATGGACGCTGCTTCCTCCGAGTGGAAGAGCCCCAAGGGCAAGGGCTTCTACAAGCTGCCCAAGGCCGGCACCGAGTTCACCTCCAGCGAGCTGATCGCACACTGGAAGAGTCTGGTGGAAAAGTACCCCATCATCTCCATCGAGGACGGTCTGGATGAAGAGGACTGGGAGGGCTGGCAGGAGATGACCCGCGAGCTGGGCGGCAAGGTCCAGCTGGTGGGCGACGACCTGTTCGTTACCAACACCGAGCGTCTGGCCAAGGGCATCCAGCTGGGTGCCGGCAACGCCATCCTGATCAAGCTGAACCAGATCGGTTCCGTGTCCGAGACCCTGGAGGCCATCAAGATGGCCCACAAGGCCGGCTGCACTGCCATCAGCTCTCACCGCTCCGGCGAGACCGAGGACACCACCATTGCCGACTTGGCCGTGGCCCTGAACACCTGCCAGATCAAGACCGGCGCACCCAGCCGCACCGAGCGTGTGGCCAAGTACAACCAGCTGCTGCGCATCGAGGAGCAGCTGGGCGACAGCGCCGTGTATCCCGGCATGGCAGCCTTCAATGTGAAGCGCTGATCCCGGTATTTCAAAGCGTGCACTGCAGCGGCGGCATCCCACAGCGGGTGCCGCCGTTTTTTTGTGCTTGAAAAAATTCGGAAATTTTCAAAAGTTCTGCAACAATCGGCGGATCTGATTCGTATTCTTTACAGAACGGCTCAAAAACCGCTCGGACTTTTTCATCCATCCAAAAGAGAAAAGAGGTACTGTGTATGAACGCAAAGATCGGTGTGATCATCCTGTTGGCTGCCGGTGCTGTGGCGGTGGGTCTGACGCTGCTGGCGTATACCCCGATGCCCATCTGATCGGCTTGAAAACGAAGAAAAACCGGCGGGCGTTCGGTGCCTGCCGGGCGGATTTTTGACCCGGAATAACACAACACAAAAGGAGCAAACAGTTTTATGTTGTCTACTCTGGCAATGCTGTACAAGCTGCTGGGCGGTTCCGGCCTGGCAAAGTTATTCTGGATCATTCTGAAAGGGATGTTCTCATGAAGAAAACGACCATTCGGATCCTGCCGGCGGCCGGTGCGGCCGCTGCAGGTCTGGCGCTGAGCAACGTCCCGTACCCGGTCATGCCGCTGCAACGGCGGAACCATAAGGAGGAATTCTGATGTTTACTGCACTGTGGAATCTGATCTGCAACCTGCTGCCCATCAATCTGCCGGGCATCTGGTGGATCATCTCGGAGCGCTTCTTCCTGTAAAAAAGCGCGCATAACAGAAAAGAAAGAGCGGGAGCGTTTCCGGATGGAGACGCTCCCGCTTTTTTGGAAAAGGCTTCAGGGATTCCCTGCAAGGCAGTATTTGGCCTCATACAGCCTGCCGTGGGTGAAAAAGTTGTAGGAGCGGCAGCCGCCGGCGCACCGCGCCCCCTGCGGACAGGTGCGGCAGGCTCCCGTCAGCAGTTCCGGACGGAATTTGCGGTTGTAGGCGAAAGCGTCCGGGTCGTTCCAGATCTCCTGCAGGGACTGCTGCCGCAGATTGCCCTCGATGAATGCGTCATCGTACATGGACTCACAGCCGCGGACGTTTCCGATGCTGTCGATGCCCAGCGAGGTCAGGCCGGCGTGGCAGCCGGTGAAGCAGGGGGAGGAGCTGAGCGTTCCGCGGCTGAATGCAGGGTCATCCGGCGGAAAATAGCCGATGTTGTCCGCAAGCCCTATGCGGAACGGCGCTTCGTCCTGATGTGCCCGGACAAACCGGGCCACGGAAGCAGCATCGAACGCATAGGAAAGCCCGGAGCGCGCAGCATTGCCCATAGGGGAGCAGGCCTGCAGCTGCCAGGCAAAGATCGGCCTCGTTTTCAGAAACTGGTAGAATTCTTCCAGCTGCGGGGCGTTTTGGCTGTGCAGGGTGCTGATGACCGAAACCGGGATCTGTCCGGCGGCCAGCGCCTGAATGGCACGGTCTGCCCGGGCAAAGCTGCCCTCCTGACGGAACCGGTCATGGACCGGCTGCAAACCGTCCAGAGAGACGGAGACCGACTCGATGGAAGCTTCTTTCATCTGCCGGATCAGCTCCGGGGTGAACAGAAACCCGTTGGTGATGATGTTCACCCGCACCGAGCGTGCGGTCAGGGCGGCTGCGATCTCGGCCCAGTCCGGGCGCAGAAAGACCTCGCCGCCGATCAGGGATACGCGGCGGCAGCCTGCATCGGCAAGCTGCCGGGCGACTTGGAGACATTCCTCGGTGGTCAGTTCGTTTTCCCGCCGGATACCGCCGGAAGAGCCGCAGTATTTGCAGGAAAAGCAGCAGGCGAGGGTGATCTCCCAGACACAGGAACGCAGAGGAAACCGGGAAACAGGGTTCGGCATAGCAGGAAAACCTCCATCGGGATGGTGCGGCAGAATGCGGCTTGAGAAAAACAAATCAGTGCAATCCGAAATATTCAGGCCCTGCATAAACAATGTCGGGCGCAAACCATTCGCCGCGGACAGAATCCGGGTAGGAAACGGTGTCAATGGAGTCCACCAGGAACGGTTCCTCGTGGAGGGTGATGCGGTCGCCGACCCGGAGGGAATATTCGGTACCGGGGGTCAGCGGAAGCTCGTTCCGGAGCACCCGGTGCTGGGGTGCCCCGATCAGGAAGAAGGTGTCATTGTGGTACGTGATCCGGGCGTCATCCGTAGAGGAGACGCTGTCCGGAGCACTCTGTGCACGGGCGGCGGCAGAAGCAACGCGGAACGCCTTGCCGTCAAAGCCGAGAAAAAGCGCGGAAGAAAGGCCGGGGAGCCGGACCGATTCCTGCGTGTTCTGGCGGGTAAGGGTCAGGATCTTTTCTGCGCGGTCGAATTCCCGCGGCAGCAGGTTTTTGACGATCATTGCGATACCTCCTTTGGATGGTTCAGAAATGCTTTCAGCAGTGGAAGGCGAGCTGATAAGCGCTCAGCGCGCCCACCTGGTTGGCTTCGCTGCCGTAATGGCAGGCCACGATCTCGGTGCGGGGCAGGCCGACCATATAGGCGGAGAAGGGACGGGCCGTATACAGTGCTTCGTACGCGCTGCGCAGGCGCTCCAGCAGGACGGGCTGGCGGCTGATGCCGCCGCCGATGGCCACCTTTTCCACGTCCAGAAGGACGGTCAGGTTGAAGATCTGCACTGCCACCGCGTGGCAGAAACGGTCCAGGACCTCCTGCGCTTCCGGCTCCCCGGCGTGGACGGCGGCGAAGAATTGGCGGCCATCCATGGGGGCATCTTCCGGCAGTCCCTTGCGGGCGCGGTACCATTCCAGCAGGGCGCGGGTGCTGCACTGGCAGGCCATGTTCTTGCTCTCGTCCGCCCAGGCATCCGCGTTGGTGTTCACAAAGCTGTACTCCCCGGCGGTGAAGTGGGTGCCCCGCACCAGCTGTCCGTTGGCGATGATGCCGCCGCCCACGCCGGTGCCGATGAGAAACACCGCAGCGTTGCAGCAACCCTGCAGGACGCCGCTCTGCAGCTCGGCCATGGCAGCGGCTTTGCCGTCGTTTTCCAGCAGGACGCGGCAGCCGCATTTTTCGGCCAGGCGCTGTCCCACTGGGGTGCCGGAGTTGTACAGCAGCGCGCCGCCGTTGGAAACAAAGCCGGTCTTGCTGTTCACAAAGCCGGGCAGGGCCATGGCGATGCCGTCCACCTCGTCCCGGTGCGGGGCATACAGGGTGTAAACGGCGTCGAGAAAGTGTTCCTGGGTGTCCTGCGGCGTGGGCACTGACCCGGCATCGGTGCGGTTCAGCTGCTCGTCCATCACCGAATATTTGATCTCGGTGCCGCCTACGTCAAAAACCATGACCTTCATTGTGGTGTCCTCCGAAAATATGCTGAGTTCTCTCTTATTATCGCAAACGGATGGGAAAATGTAAAGGATATCATTGCCGAAACCCGAACGCTTCCGGTTTTTGTAGGGAACGGATGGATCCGTTCCGCAGGAAAGCACCATCTGCTGGGAAACAAGGGAACGCATGAATGCGTTCCCTACACCAATACAGGAAACTTTGCCAGCCTATGGTTACCTGAGTGGGCCGCGCATACCAAAAATCAAGCCGCCTGCACAGCGTACAGACGGCTTGAAAAAAGAAACGTTAAATCTTGCTCAGCTGGGGACCCTGGGCGGTGTCCTTGACGGCCCAGCCCATCTCGGTCAGCTGGGCGCGGATGGCATCGGCGGTGGCCCAGTCCTTGGCCTTTTTGGCGGCGGCACGCTTCTCCACCAGCTCGGTGACCTCGGCGGGGACTTCGTCCTTCTTGCGGTTGTACAGCAGGCCCAGCACGCCGGTGATCTCATCGAAGGCAGCGGCAGCGGTCTCCAGAGCGGCCTTGGAAGAGACGGCAGACAGGGTGTTGATGTCCTTGACCAGATCGAACACGGCGGCCAGTGCGTCGGGGGTGTTCAGGTCATCGTCCATGGCGGTGCAGAACTTCTGCCTGGCCTCGGCGGCTTTTTCCTTCAGACTCTCGTCGGTGCCGAAGCTGTCCTTGGTCAGGGCAAAGTCCAGATTCTCACGGCAGGTGTACAGGCGCTCCAGGCTGTTCTTGCAGCTCTCGATCAGATCCACGGTGTAGTTCAGCGGCATCCGGTAACCGGCGGTCAGCATGAAATAGCGGATCGGTTCGTAGCCGTAGACGTTGGCCACGTCCCGCACGGTGAAGAAGTTGTGCAGGCTCTTGGACATCTTCTGATTGTCCACGTTGATGAAGCCGTTGTGCATCCAGTAGCGGGCAAACTCGCAGCCGTTGGCGCACTCGCTCTGGGCGATCTCGTTCTCGTGGTGGGGGAAGATCAGGTCCTGACCGCCGCAGTGCAGGTCGATGGTCTTGCCCAGATGGGTGCGGCTCATGGCGCTGCACTCGATGTGCCAGCCCGGACGGCCCAGGCCGTAGGGGCTTTCCCAGGCGGGTTCGCCGGGCTTTGCGGCCTTCCAGACGGCGAAGTCGGCGGGGTCTTCCTTCAGGTCATCGTCCATCTGACTGCGCAGTTCGCGGTTGCCGCTCTCCAGATCGTCCAGCTTCAGGTGGCTCAGCTTGCCGTAGCTGGGGTCGCTCTTCACGCGGAAGTAGACGTCGCCGTTCTTGGCAACGTAGGCGTGGCCGGAGTCGATCAGGTCCTTCACGATGTCCAGGATCTGCTGGATGTGCTCGGTGGCACGGGGCTGGACGGTGGGCTTCTTGCAGTTCAGACCGGCGGCATCCTTCAGGTACTCGGCCTCAAAGCGTTGGGCCACTTCCTTCATGGAGGTGCCCTCTTCCTGGCCTTTCTTGATGAGCTTGTCGTCGATGTCGGTGATGTTGGAAACATAGATCACCTTGTTGCCGCGGTATTCCAGATAGCGGCGCAGGGTGTCGAACACGATCAGCGGACGGGCGTTGCCGATGTGGATATAATTGTATACGGTGGGGCCGCAGACGTAGATGCGGTATTCGCCGGGCACCTGCGGCACGAACTCTTCTTTCTGACGGGTCAGCGTGTTGAAAATCTGCATGGCTACTTCTCCTTTGCTATGGATTTCATTATAACGGGGCGTGGCGGGGAAGTCAAGAAAAAGCGACCGCTCCCGGCACATTTGTGCACCGGAAACGGTCGCGTTGCAAATCGGGGAGGTCAGCCGGGATACCGGTCCACTTCCAGCAGTTCCTCAGCCCGCTTCACCTGCTCGGCCGTGGGCGGCACAGCGTCGGGCAGCGGATAGGGGATGCCCAGCTTCTGCCACTTGAACAGCCCCAGCGTGTGGTAGGGCAGGACCTCCACCCGCTGCACGGTGTTCAGGCTGCGGATAAAGTCTGCGGTCCTGCGCAGACCCTCCTCATCGTCGGTCAGGCCGGGCACCAGCACATGGCGGATCCACAGCGGGACGCCCAGGTCGGAGATGTGCCGCGCCATGGCCAGGATGTTGGCGTTGTCTTTGCCGGTGAGCCGGCGGTGCTTTTCCGGGTCGATCTCCTTGAGGTCCAGGATGACCAGACTAGTGGAGCGCATCAGGCGGTCGAAATCGGCCAGGTAGGCCGGGTCCTCGGGGCGGAAGGGCTGCCCGGCGGTGTCCAGGGCCGTGTGCACGCCCTTGGAGCGTGCCAGTTCGAAGAATGCCGTCAGGAACTCCATCTGGCGCAGCGGCTCGCCGCCGCTGACCGTGATGCCGCCTTTTTTGCCCCAGTAGTTGCGGTAGCGGTAGACCCGCTGGAACAGCTTGTCCACCGTCCATTCCTCGCCGCCCTCCACAGCCCAGGTCTCCGGGTTGTGGCAGTACTTGCACCGCAGGGCACAGCCCTGCAGAAAGACCACGAAGCGCACGCCGGGGCCGTCCACAGAGCCGAAACTTTCCAGCGAGTGGACGTAGCCGATGGGGTTACAGGACGGCATGGCAGGTACGGGAGATGACGTCCATCTGCTGCTCGCGGGTCAGGTCGATGAACTTGACCGCGTAGCCGGAGACGCGGATGGTGAAGTTGGCGTACTCTTCCTTTTCCGGGTGCTCCATGGCGTCCAGCAGCTTCTCCTTGCCGAAGACGTTGACGTTCAGGTGGTGGGCACCCTGGTCGAAGTAGCCGTCCATGACCTGCACCAGGTTCTCGACGCGCTCGCCCTCGCTGTGGCCCAGAGCGTCGGGGTTGATGGTCTGGGTGTTGGAAATGCCGTCCAGTGCCCAGTGATAGGGCAGCTTGGCCACGGAGTTCAGAGAGGCCAGCAGGCCGTTCTGCTCGGCGCCATAGCTGGGATTTGCACCAGGTGCAAACGGAGTGAAGGCGGCACGGCCGTCGGGCAGAGCGCCGGTGTACTTGCCGTACACCACGTTGGAGGTGATGGTCAGGATGGAGGTGGTAGCCTCGGAGTTGCGGTAGGTGTGGCGCTTCTTGATCATCTCCAGGAAGGTGCGCAGCAGCCACACGCCGATCTCATCGGCACGGTCGTCATCGTTGCCGTATTTGGGGAAGTCGCCCTCCACCTCAAAGCCGGTGGCCAGGCCGGTCTCGTCGCGCACGACCTTGACCTTGGCGTACTTGATGGCGCTCAGGGAGTCGATGACGTGGGAGAAGCCTGCAATGCCGGTGGCAAAGGTGCGGCGCACATCGGTGTCGATGAGGGCCATCTCGGCTTCCTCGTAGTAGTACTTGTCGTGCATATACTGGATCAGGTTCAGCACGTTGACGTACAGGCCGGCCAGCCAGTCCAGCATCTTGACGTACTTGGGCAGCACCTCGTCGTAGTTCAGGTACTCGCCGGTGATGGGGGCGTAGTTGGGGCCGCACTGCTCGTGGCTCTTCTCGTCCACGCCGCCGTTGATGGCGTACAGCAGGCACTTGGC
>CAKSZS010000022.1 GCA_934525845.1 uncultured Faecalibacterium sp.
ATGAACGGCGTATCCATGAAGCAGGTTCAGGAATGGCTGGGGCACAGCACCTTTTCTACCACCGCTGACATCTACGCACATCTCGATTACAAAAGCAAACAGGGGTCTGCTGGGGTCATTGCGAACCTTTTGGGAGAATCCAAACTCCCCAAATAATTATAGATTTATCGTTCATGTATAAAGCATACTGTGATGAGGAAAAAGCGGTCTTTCTTTGCTTGATGCAAAAGAAAAAGTCGCAGGTTCGTTTGAATCTGCGACTTCTGGCGGAGATGGTGGGATTCGAACCCACGTGCCCGGTTAAGGACAAAACGATTTCGAGTCGTTCTCGTTACGACCGCTTCGATACATCTCCATATGATAGCCTTTATAGTATAGCAAAAAAGGGGCTTTGCGTCAACCGGTTTCTCTGCTTCTGCCGCGGGCGGCAAAGCCTGCCGGGCAGCGGCATGAGGGAGTTGCGCCGCTGCAGAGCGTTCTTTTTATAAAAAGGACTGTTCTTTTTTGTGCGATTCGGATATAATAGGGGAGAACTATTTCAAATTTGAAGTAAAAAGGAGTTTTTCTTCCCATGGCGCAGGCAAGACAGGACATGGGGTCCGGCAGCGTCCGAAAGCTGATGCTGCAGCTGATGATCCCTGCCGTGGTGGCGCAGGTGGTGAACCTGCTGTACAACATCGTAGACCGCATTTACATCGGGCACATTGAGGGCATCGGCGCAGCCGCGCTCACCGGCGTGGGACTGTTCACCCCCATCCTCATGCTGCTGAACGCGTTCGCCATGCTGGTGGGCGCGGGCGGTGCACCGCGCACCGCCATCGCACTGGGGCAGGGGGACCGGCAGCAGGCCGAAAAGATCATCCCCAACAGCTTTACGGTGCTGATGCTCTTTGCAGTGGTGCTGACCATCGGCTTTTATGCGGGTGCGCCCGCGCTGCTGCGGCTGTTCGGTGCCAGTGACGCCACCCTGCCGTATGCGTTGAGCTACAGCCGCATCTACATTCTGGGTTCTGTATTCGTACTGCTGGTGCTGGGCATGAATCCCTTCATCACAACCCAGGGCTTTGCCAAAACCAGTATGCTCACGACCGTCATCGGTGCCGTGATCAACATCATTCTGGACCCCATCCTCATCTTCGGAGCCGGGCTGGGCGTGCGGGGCGCCGCCATTGCCACGGTGCTCAGCCAGGCCGTGGGTGCGGCGTGGATCCTGCGGTTCCTCACCGGCAAAAAGACCCTCCTGCACCTGCGCAAGGACTATCTGCGCCCGGAAAAGCAGATCATCCTGCCGGTGATGGCGCTGGGCATCTCCACCTTTGTGATGCTCTCCACCGAAAGCCTGCTGTCCATCAGTTTCAGTTCCAGTCTGGCCCGCTACGGCGGTGACGTGGCCGTGGGTGCCATGACCGTCATCACCAGCGCGTCCCAGCTGTGCACCCTGCCCATTCAGGGCATCTGTCAGGGCGGCCAGCCGGTGACGAGCTTCAACTTCGGCGCAGGCAAAAAGCCCCGCGTCAAGGAAGCCTTCCGCTTTCAGCTGACCCTGTGCGGCGTATACACCTGCGTGTTCTGGCTTCTGATGATGCTGGTGCCCGGCGCGGCAGCCGGTATCTTCACCTCGGACAGCACCCTCATCTCCTACACCACCTGGGCCATGCGCATTTACATGGCCGGCATTTTTGCCATGGGCTTCCAGATTGCCTGCCAGCAGAGCTTTATGGCGCTGGGGCAGGCCAAAGTGAGCCTGCTGCTGGCCTGCCTGCGCAAGATCATCCTGCTGATCCCCCTCATCTTCATCCTGCCGCATCTGCTGCCGGATCCCGTGTTCGGCGTGTTTCTGGCGGAGCCGGTCAGCGACATTCTGGCCGCGACCATTACCACCATCACCTTCTTCACCCGGTTCGATAAGATCCTGGACAAGGGTGCCGCAAGGGTCTGACCGCATACAAAAAGGCGTCTGCCATCTGGCAGACGCCTTTTTGCGGATAGGGGGGAATGAATCATTGCCCTGCCTGATACGGACAGGTCAGTCCCGCGTTCAGCTCCTGATGCTGTGCGAGTACCTGTTTTTCCGTTACATCGAAACGTATGGTGGGTAAACGCCTCCAGACAAAAAATGCCTCCGGCAGATGCCGGAGGCATTTTTTGTGTTTTCTGGTTTTACTTGCCCGCCAGAAGAATGGCCAGCACGGCTTTCTGCACGTGCAGGCGGTTCTCGGCTTCGTCAAAGATCTCGGCGGCGTGCTGCTCAAATACGGCGGTGGAGATCTCCTCGCCCCGGTGGGCGGGCAGGCAGTGCAGCACCATGGCGTCGGGCTTGGCGGCTTCCAGCAGCTTGCCGGTGAGCTGGAAGCCCACAAAATCCCGCAGGCGCTGCTCGCTCTCGGCGGTGCCGGGAGCGGCAGTGTTCCACACGGCAGTGGCCACCACATCCGCGTCCCGCACGCCCTCGACGGGGTCGGAGGTGAAGTGGAAAGCGCTGCCGTACTTGTGGGCGAACATCAGCACGTCCGCCGCCGGGCGGTAGGTGGGAGGACAGACGCAGGTGACCTGCATCCCGGCCAGCAGACCGCCCACGATGAGACTGTTGGCCATGCTGCTGCCGTCACCCACAAAGCAGAGCTTCTGCCCGGCCAGCTGGCCCCGGTACTCCCGGATGGTCATCAGGTCGGCCAGCACCTGGCAGGGGTGGGCGTAGTCGGTCAGGCCGTTGATGACCGGCACCCCGGCCAGCTCGGCAAACTCTTCCAGGTCCCGCTGCCGGTAGGTGCGCCAGACCACGCAGTCGTAGTAGCGGCCCAGCACCCGGGCGGTGTCCTTGAGCGGCTCACCGCGCCCGGCCTGCAGCTCGGCGGTATTCATATAGTTGCCCAGACCGCCCATCTGGTACACACCCACCTCAAAGCTGGTGCGGGTGCGGGTGGATGCCTTGGAGAACATCATCGCCACGCTTTTGCCCGCCAGCAGGGGAGCGGTGCCGCCCAGCTTCTGCTGGGCCTTGAGCTGGTCCGCCACATCCAGGATGTGGGTCAGCTCCTCGGGGGTGAGGTCGCTCATTTTCAGCAGATTTTTCATACCTGCTCCTTCGGAGCCGCAGGCTCCATCCCGCGCAGTACATTGCCCAGAATGTCCAGCGCCATCTCCACATCGTGCTCGGTGAGGGTCAGCGGGGGCAGCAGGCGCAGACGGGTCTTGGCGGTGAGCACCAGCAGGCCCTGCTCCCGGCAGGCGGCCAGCACATCGGCGGCGGCGACATCGTAGAACTCGATGCCCACCATCAGGCCGATGCCGGACAGGCTCTTGATGTGGGGCAGCTTGGCCAGACCGGTGCGCAACTGGACCGCGCGGTCGTTGACGTTGGCCAGGAAGCTCTGGTCCATGCGGTCCACCACCACGTTGGCACCAGCGCAGACCACCGGGTTGCCGCCAAAGGTGGAGCCGTGGGTGCCGGGGCCCATGCCGCCGGCGACCTTTTCGCTCAGCAGCACGGCACCGATGGGCAGACCGCCGCCCAGGCCCTTGGCCAGGGTGACGATGTCCGGCTTGAGGTTGTAGTGCTCACAGCACAGGAAGGTGCCGGTGCGGCCCACGCCGGTCTGCACCTCGTCCACGATGAGGACCAGGTCCTTCTCGTCGCAGAGCTTGCGCACAGCCTGCACATAATCCGGGTCCAGCGCCATGACGCCGCCCTCGCCCTGAATCAGCTCCAGCATGACGGCGCAGGTGTTGCGGTCCACCAGTTCCTGCAGGGCCTCGATGTCCCCCGCCGGGGCATACAGGAAGCCCTCGTTGAAGGGGCCGAAGTAGTTGTGGAACACCTCCTGACCGGTGGCGGTCAGGGTGGCGATGGTGCGGCCATGGAAGCTGTTGACCAGGGTGATGACCGTGGTGCGGTCCTTGCTGTAGTGGTCCACGCTGTACTTGCGGGCGGCCTTGATGGCGCCCTCGTTGGCCTCGGCGCCGGAGTTGCCGAAGAACACCTTGCTCATGCCGGTGCGCTTGCACAGCTTCTTGGCCAGCTTGCCGCAGGGGGAGGTGTAGTACAGGTTGGAGGTGTGCTGCAGTTTGTGGGCCTGCTCGGACACGGCTTCCGCCCAGGTCAGGTCACAGTAGCCCAGGCTGTTGACGCCGATGCCGCTGGTGAAGTCCAGATACTTCTGGCCCTCGGGACCCTCGGCATACAGACCATGGCCCTTTGCCAGCACCACGGGGTTGCGGTTATAGGTGTGCAGGACGTATTCGTTGTCCCGCTTGATGACTTTTTCAGAATCCATAGGTGTACCCTCCTATTGATGCGATTACAGACCGTTGCTTGCATAACGGCAGCATCCTCACCCTCTCCGCCGCGGCTTGCGGTTTTGCCAAAGGCTTCCCCTGGTCGGGGGAAGCTGTCGCCGTAGGCGACTGATGAGGGCGCAGAAAAGCAACTGCTGCGATATTACCCCTCATCCGGCGCATTCGCGCCACCTTCCCCCCAAGGGGTGAAGGCTTTGACAGTCCACGCAAAGTTACCGGTTTTGCCAGGGGCTCTCCCTTTGGGAGAGCTGTCGCCGACAGGCGGCTGAGAGGGCGAACCTGTCAACCGTATATTTTTCTTATTATACCGCCTGTGCGGCGCTTCCGCAATCGTTTATTCTCGATGGCTGCGGCGGTAGAAGCGGGTGCCGGAACCACGGTTGGAGAACAGCTCCAGCAGGATGGAGTGGGGCACACGGCCATCGATGATGACCGCCTCGTGGACGCCCTGATAAATGGCGTCTGCCATGCCGCCGATCTTGGGGATCATGCCGCCCGCGATGATGCCGGCGGACTTGTAGCCCTCGATCTCGGAGACCTCCACCTCGGGGATGAGGGTGCTCTCGTCGTCCTTGTCCATCAGCAGACCGGCGATATCGGTCATGGACACCAGCTTTTCGGCCTTGAGCGCAATGGCGATCTGGGCCGCGGCGGTGTCCGCGTTGACGTTGTAGGCCTGGCCCAGGTCATCCATGCCGACGGTGGCAATGACCGGGATGAAGCCGCCGTCCAGCAGGCTGGAGATCAGGGTGGGGTCCACATGGACGATCTCGCCCACATGGCCCAGCTGGGGGTCCAGCTCGGTGCAGCGGAGCATCTGGCCGTCCATGCCGCACAGGCCGACGCCGCGGCCGCGCAGTTTGGCCACCAGGTCCTTGTTCACCTTACCGGCCAGCACCTGCTGGACGATCTCCATGGTGGCATCGTCGGTCACCCGCAGACCGTTGGCGAAATGGCTCTCGACCCCGACCTTTTTCAGCATCTCATTGATGGCCGGGCCGCCGCCGTGCACCAGCACGACCCGCACACCCAGCAGGGTGAGGGTGACCAGGTCGTTCATGACGGCATTTTTCAGTTCTTCGTTGATCATGGCATTGCCGCCGTACTTGATGACCATGGTCTTTCCGTGATACTTCTGGATGTAGGGTGTCGCCTCGGAAAACAGGCGCGCCATTTCTTCGTTTTTCATATCCGTTCCTCTTGCCGTACCAAAAATGATGTTTGCCGTTTTCCGGCAAATGATGTACTTCGCAATGATGTTCCGGCTGTGCCGGGATGATGCACGCTGCGGCGCATATGGAGTTTTGCCAACAGCATTTCATCTTTTGTGCGCAGGGCGCACAACATCATGTTCCGCCGCTGCGGAATGCATCATTGCCCGCAGGGCACATCATGTTCTGTAATCGCCGTTGATCTTCACATAGTCGTAGGTCAGGTCACAGCCCCAGGCCTTGGCGCTGGCGTCGCCGGTGCCCATATCCACCTTGACCAGAATGTCGTGCTCGGCCAGGACCTTGGCGGCCTCGTCCTCGCTGTAGGGGTGGTAGGCGGCGTTCTCGCACACATACACTTCCCCGGCTTTGCTGGACAGCCAGACACACACCTTGTCGATGGAGAAATCGCCGGGGGTGTAGCCGATGGCGCAGAGGATACGGCCCCAGTTGGCGTCGCGGCCAAAGACCGCCGCCTTAAACAGGTTGGAGCAGACCACACTGCGGGAGACCGCACGGGCGGTCTTCAGGTCGGGAGCGTGGGTCACCTCGCAGGTGATGAGGTGGGTGGCGCCCTCGCCGTCTCCGGCGTGCTCGGCGCACATATGCTCGGCAATGGCGGTCAGTGCTGCCACAAAGGCGTCGTAATCGGCGTTTTCCTCGGTGATCTCCGGGTTCCCGGCCAGACCGGATGCCATGATGATGAGGGTGTCGTTGGTGGAAGTATCCAGGTCCACGCTCATCTGATTGTAGGTGCCGGGCACCACGGTCTTCAGGGCCTTTTCCAGCAGGGCAGGGGAGACTGCCGCGTCGGTGGTGTAAAAAGCCAGCATGGTGGCCATGTTGGGGGCGATCATGCCGCTGCCCTTGCCGATGGCACCCACGGTGCAGGTCTTGCCGCCCAGCTCGAACTGGATGGCGTATTCCTTTTTGTGGGTGTCGGTGGTCATGATGGCGGTGGCGGCGTCGGTGCTGCCCTGCTCGGTGGCGGCCAGCTTGGCGGCGGCGGCAGGAATGCCCCGGGCAAACGGGTCGATGACCATGGGCTGGCCGATGACGCCGGTGGAAGCGGGCAGAACGTCGTTGGCATCGATGCCCAGTTCCCTGCCCACCAGCTCACAGCACTCTTCCGCCAGGGCCACGCCGTTGGCGGCGCAGGTGTTGGCGTTGCCGCTGTTCACCACGATGGCCTGTGCATAGCCGTCCTTCAGATGGGCGCGGTCCACCTTGATGGGCGCACCGCAGACCTTGTTGGTGGTGTACACCCCGGCGGCGGCACAGCGCACGTCCGCCTTGATGAGTGCCAGATCGTATTTTTCCGCATGGTTTGCGCGGATGCCGCAGTGCACGCCAGCCGCTGCAAAGCCCTTGGGCGCGCAGATGCCGCCCGCAACTTCTTTATACTGCATAACGATTTTCCTTTCCCACAAAGAAAAACAAGTTTATTCCAATCCCTGGGTCTCCGGCAGGCCCAGCATCAGGTTCATGCACTGGACCGCTGCGCCGGAAGAGCCCTTGCCCAGATTGTCGAACAGCGACACCAGCATCATCTGATCGCCGGCGGCGTTCACGGTCAGGTACAGCTCCATGCGGTCGGTACCGGCCATGGCATTGGCGTACAAGCCGTTCTCGGGCAGGGTCTCGTTCAGGGCATGCACCTTGACGGTGGCGGCGTCCTTGTAGTAATCGGCCAGGCCCGCGGCCACGGCTTCGGCGGTGGTGCCGGCCAGGTTCAGGTCCAGCGGCACCAGCACCTGCATCCCGCAGTAGTAATCACACACCACCGGCACGAACATGGGCGTATGGGCCAGACCGCTGATCTTCTGCATCTCGGGCAGGTGCTTGTGGGCAAGGCCCAGACCGTAGCTCTTGGGTGCATCCAGCTTGCTGTGGGCCGGGCGGTCGGCGCTCTCGTACTCGGCGATCATCTTTTTGCCGCCGCCGGAATAACCGGAAATTCCGGTGCAGCTGAACGGATACTCTGTCGGGGCAAGACCCAGCTCCACCAGCGGGCGGGCGATGCTGATAAAGCCGCTGGCATAGCAGCCGGGCACCGCCACGCGGTAGGAATTCCGGATCTTCTCCTTCTGGCCCTTCAGTTCCGGGAAGCCGTAATCCCAGGCGGCATCGGTGCGGAAGGCGGTGGAAGTGTCCAGCACCTTCACGTCCGGGCGCAGCAGGGGCATGACCTCCTTGGATGCCGCATCCGGCAGGCAGAGGAACGCCAGGTCGGCGGAGTTGATGACCTTGGCCCGCTCGTTCACATCCTTGCGGCCCTCGGCGGAGATGGACAGCAGCTCAATTTCCGGGCGCTGTGCCAGACGGTCCGCGATGCGCAGGCCGGTGGTGCCGGACGAGCCGTCGATGAATACTTTTACGCTCATGCGTTTGCCTCCTCCCAGGCGTCCAGTGCCGCGTTGGCCAGAGCGATCTGGTTCTTCACGCTGGCTTCGCTGGGGCCGCCGTAGCTGGTGCGGCCCTCGCAGCACTTGACCAGATCAATGGCTTCGTAGATATCGCCCTCGAACAGGCCGCTGTAGCCCTTGAACTCGTCCAGGGTCAGTTCCTCCAGGGTCTTGTCCTTGGCGATGCAGTCCGACACCATGCAGCCGGTGAGCTTGTAGGCATCGCGGAAGGGCATCCCCTTCTTGGTGAGATAGTCGGCGCAGTCGGTGGCGTTGATGAAGCCCTTGGCGGCGGCGCGGCGCATATTGGCGGGCAGGGTCTTCATGGTGTCCAGCATGGGGGTGACCGTCTTCAGGCACAGTTCCAGGGTGTCCACGGCGTCGAAGATGGCTTCCTTGTCTTCCTGCATATCCTTGTTGTAGGCCAGGGGAATGCCCTTCATCATCACCAGCAGGGTGTTCAGGTCGCCGTAGACGCGGCCGGTTTTGCCGCGGATCAGCTCGGTGACGTCCGGATTCTTCTTCTGGGGCATGATGGAAGAGCCGGTGGTAAAGGCGTCATCCAGCTCAATGAACTTGAACTCCCAGCTGCACCAGAGAATAATCTCCTCGCTCAGGCGGGACAGGTGCATCATGCAGATGGAGATGGCGCTGGCCAGCTCGATGCAGAAATCGCGGTCGGACACGCCGTCCAGACTGTTGGCACAGGGAGCCGCAAAGCCCAGCTTCTCGGCGGTGAACTGCCGATCCAGCGGGTAGGTGGTACCGGCCAGCGCGCCGGAACCCAGCGGACACTGGCTGTCCATGCGGGCGGTAGCGTCCTCAAAGCGCTGCAGGTCGCGCTGCAGCATGGAAGCGTAGGCCATCAGCGCATGACCGAAAGTGATGGGCTGGGCACGCTGCAGGTGGGTGTAGCCGGGCATGACGGCGGTGGTGTTCTCCGCCGCCTTTTTGCAGAGAACCCGGATCAGCTCCACGATGTAAGCCTGCAGGGTCTTGCTGTAGTCGCGGAGGGTCAGGCGGATGTCCAGTGCCACCTGATCGTTGCGGCTGCGGCCGGTGTGCAGACGCTTGCCGGCATCGCCGATGCGGGCGGTGAGGGTCTGCTCCACGAAGGTATGCACGTCCTCGGCGTTGGGGTCGATCTCCAGCGCACCGGACGCCAGATCGTCGGCGATGGAAGCCAGACCGTTGAGGATGTCCTCACAGTCCTTTTCTGAGATGATGCCCTGCTTGGCCAGCATCGTGGCGTGCACGCCGCTGCCGCGCATATCCTGCGCGATCATGCGCTGGTCGAACCGGATGGAAGAGTTGAAGTCGTTGACGCGGGAGTCCACCGCTTTGGAAAAACGGCCTTTCCAGAGTTGTTCTGCCATAAATAGCTCCTTGATTTTGTGGGAAGCGGCTGCAAACGCCCTCATCCGTCAGCTTACGCTGACAGCTTCCCCCGTCCGGGGGAAGCCATTCTGAACGTCATCTCCCGGAAAACCTTCCCCCGGACGGGGGAAGGTGGCATTGCGCAGGCAATGACGGATGAGGGCGCTTTTTCCCGCTCATTTTAAATCTCTCTAAAAACGGCAAAGCCGCCGCAGGGGAAAACGCTCCTGCGGCGGTGCCGCCGGCAACGATGCCGGTTGTGTTGAACTTCCGTGTGAAAGTGTGAAAACACACGAAAGGGAAGATGTTACAAGTTGCTTACTTGACCTCGGGCCAGTTCTTGGAAAGCTTTGCGCGCTCCTTGATGGACAGGCCGAACAGGTTGATGAAGCCGGCGGAATCGGCCTGGTTGTAGTCGTCGTCCTCGCCGAAGGAAGCGGTCTGCTCATCGTACAGGGTGTACGGAGAGGTGACGCCGGCGTTGATCATGTTGCCCTTGTAGAGCTTCAGCTTGACGTCGCCGGTGACGGTCTTCTCCAGGCTGTCGGCGAAGGCATCCAGAGCCTCACGCAGCGGGGTGAACCACTGGCCGTTGTAGACGATGTCGGCGTACTTCTGGGCCAGCTGAGCCTTGAAGTGTGCGCTCTCCTTGTCCAGGGTGATGGTCTCCAGCACGTTGATGGCCTTGTACAGGATGGCACCGCCGGGAGTCTCGTACACGCCGCGGCTCTTCATGCCGACCAGACGGTTCTCCACGATGTCCAGCAGGCCGATGCCGTTTTCGCCGCCCACCTTGTTCAGGTACTCGACCAGCTCCACAGCGCCCATCTCCTGGCCGTTGACGGCGGTGGGGATGCCCTTTTCAAAGTGGATGGTGATGTAGGTCGGGGTATCGGGAGCCTGCTCGGGGGAAACGCCCAGCTCCAGGAAGCCTTCCTTGTTGTACTGCGGCTCGTTGGCGGGGCTTTCCAGATCCAGACCCTCGTGGCTCAGGTGCCACAGGTTCTTATCCTTGGAGTAGTTGGTCTCACGGTTGATCTTCAGGGGGATGTGGTGCGCCTCGGCGTAGTCGATCTCTTCGTCACGGCTCTTGATGTCCCACTCACGCCACGGAGCAATGATGGCCATATCGGGGCAGAACGCCTTGAGGGTCAGCTCAAAACGCACCTGGTCGTTGCCCTTGCCGGTGCAGCCGTGGCAGATAGCGTCCGCGCCTTCCTTGATGGCGATGTCGGCCAGCGCCTTGGCGATGCAGGGACGTGCAAAGCTGGTACCCAGCAGGTAGTCTTCATACTTAGCGCCGAACTTCAGGGTGGGGAAGATGTAGTTCTCCACGAAGTCCTTCTTCAGGTCCAGCACATACAGCTTGGAAGCGCCGGTGGCCTTGGCCTTTTCTTCCAGGCCGTCCAGCTCGGTGCCCTGGCCCACATCACCGGAAACGGCGATGACCTCGCAGTTGTTGTAGTTTTCCTTCAGCCAGGGAATGATGATGGAGGTATCCAGACCGCCGGAGTATGCCAGAACGACTTTCTTGATGTTTTCCTTTTTCATGATGATTGCTCCTTTTAAAAATACACTTTTGTTTTTTCGTTTTCGCTTCCGGGCATCCCGGTCGTGCCCGGTCCTGTTCGGCTGTTGTTTACGCTTTTTATTATACGCCGCGCGGTTTTTTCGTCAATGCAGAAAACCGCCAAACCTTGAGCGGCTTTGCCGTGCGTTTTGGTTTATTTTGCATCTTTATGCATTATTCAAAGAATATATTCGTATATTATGCAATCCGGATGTATTTTTGCATCCGGGCGCCGGGGCCCATCCGGCCCGTGTTGTGCACGGTGCAGCATACGGGATGTCCCCCGCCACATTGCACAAACATTCCCGCTGTTTTTTGTTTTCCGTTGCAGGCCCGCCAGAAATGTGCTATTTTTATGGTAACTGCAGAGGGTTCTCTGCAGGGGGATTGCTTACAACTTTTACAGGAGGTCTCTTATGCAACTGAAAACGCGTGTACTCAGCCTGATGCTTGCGGGCAGCATGGCAGTGAGCCTTCTGCCGGTCCCGGCATTTGCCGCCGGAGAGGCAGATCAGTCCACCACCCCCCCCCGACAGTTTTTGCCGGTGATTCTGCGGAAGTAACCACCAGCACGCTGGCCTTTGATAACTACGGCTACCCGTATCTGGCCAGCAGCGGCGACGCCACAACCAACCACAGCACAACACCTGCGGACGCCCCGGACGGAAGCTGGTCCTACGCTTCCTTCGGCGGCACCTATACTCTCAGCCTGCGGAGCAATTTTACGCAGGATCTGTCCGGCCGGACCTTTGATTACCCGGTCCACAGCGCCGTGGACGGTTTGAGCGGCGTCACCTTCAACTCGGACGCCCAGATCAGCGCCAACACGCAGAACTGCACCTTCAATGGTTCAACGATCATTACTTCCTCTGCTTCAGGCCAGCCCGTGACCCTGACCGGCTGCACTCTGACCAAGGGTCTGACCTGCAAGACTGACTGCAAACTGACAAACTGCCAGGTCAGCGGCCAGTCCGGCATTGGCTGCAATGACGCCAACCTTGAGATCGACGGCGGCGTTTACAATACCCATATCACGTTTGGCGATCCCACAGACTCCAGCACTTCCGACAAGATCCTCACCATCAACGGCGGCGAATTCAAAGACGCCGTTGTTGCAAACCACGGTTCCGTCACCATCCATGATGGCGACTTTGCCTTTCTTGTTGCCGTTGGCAGCAGCAGCCTGACCTTCAACAACGGCACCTGTGCGGTCATCAACTGCACAAACCCCGTTGAAATCAATGGCGGCGCCATTACCGGCAGCATTGCCACCGTGGGCGCAACAGTCACCATCAACGATGGCACTATCACTGGCACGCTGACCGCAGAAAATGGCGGTAAGTTCGTCTTTAAGGGAGGCTCCTACAGCGGCAGTCTGGACAATGTGGACACCAGCTCTACCACCGGCGGCGTGTTCCTGGAAGACCCCAAGACCGAAACTGCCGCTGTAAAAGTCACCGTCCCCGAGGGCGTGACCATCAACGGCATGAGCAGCAGTTCCGGTGACACTACCGCTTATGTGGTCAACGGTGAAACCGAGCAGAAGCTCACGGTTTCCTACACCGTTCCTGCAGGGCGTACTTTCCACGCATGGATGAGTTCCAGCTCCGTCGACGGCAGCTCTGCTCTGACCAGCACCGACAGCACTTACACCGCCACCGTGTCCAGCAGCACCGTTCTGACCCCCGTTCTGGACATGGAAGCCAGCGACCTGACCGTTCCCGGCAAGCAGGAGCTGACCGCCGCTGACATCACCGTCATGGATATCCCCGCTGTGGTCACCGGTATCCATTATTATAAAGACGGTGACGCTGCCGGCACTGCCTATGACACTTTGCCCGAAGAGCCCGGCACCTACGCCGTATATGCCGTGCTGGAACCTGCTGCCGCAGAAAACAGCATTGCGTTCTATGCAGCCGAAAACGACACCTCCCGTGTTGCACGGGCAGACAGCGGCATCGGCTACTACATTCCCACCGAGCTGAACACCGGTGCGACCCGCACGGTTGCCGGCTCCACCGATCCCGTCGAGACTTACACCCTCACCGTCAAGGACGGCGAAGCCTACTACGACAGTGCCTTTGGCCAGAAGATCGAGGAAGCCATTCCCGCCGGTACTACGGTCTACCTGAAGTACACCGGCGAGACCAGTGCATTCACCGGCTGGAAGGCTGCTCTGGGCGACGAGACCAAGACCCTGACGTTTGACAACCCGCAAGCGCTGGACACATTCTTTGTGATGCCCGCCTGCAATGTGACCGTCAGCGCCACCGGCGTTGACCCGGTCACCCCGGATCCCCCCTCCGATTCTGCCGGCTCCGGGGTCGGCATTGCGCTGGCCGTAGGCGGCGCAGTGCTGGGCACTGCCGCCGTGGGCACCGTGGCCTACTACGCAGGCACTACCGCTTACCTCAAGAGCGTGCTGCCCGAGGGCACTTCCATCCCCACCACCCGTACCCAGCTGGCACAGCTGCTGTGGAACGAAGCCGGCAAGCCGGCCCCCGCTGCCGTGCTGCCCGCTGACTGCACTGACGCCGACAAGGCCCTGACCTGGTGCGTGGAGCAGAAGCTGCTGGCCGAGAACGCAAATCCCGACAGCCATGTGACCCGCGTGCAGGTCATCCAGGCATGGAATGCCGCACAGGATCTGCAGAAGACCCGCTGAATCTGACACTTCTTGATCCTTTCCCATAAACGCACAGCGCCCCGTCCGGAACTCCCGGACGGGGCGCTGTGCGTTTTTTCAGTCCTCGGTGCCGCCGTCGGCGCGGGGCTGGCGGCCGCGCTCCCGGACGGCACGGCCCTGATTGTACCGGATGAGCTGCGCCGCCGCCGTGCTGGACGCCAGACCCGGCCGGGTGACCATGTATACATACCGGCGGTAGCGCTCCTGCCGCAGGGGCACCAGCACGGTATCCGGGCTGTACATCTGCGGGTGGTCGGTGCTGATGAACACCCCCATGCCCGCCTGCACCATGCTCAGCAGAACGGAATCCTCGTTGGAATAGCCGGTGATCTCCGGCTTTACGCCGTATTCGCCCAGCATCCGGTTGAGCAGGTCGGAGTAGGCGGGGGAGTCCGTGAACACCATGGTGCGGCCCTTCAGCCGGTCCGGCGTCAGCTCCGGCTGCTTTGCCAGCGGATCGTCCCGGCGCATGGCCACCACAAAGGGCAGCTCCACCACCGGGGTGAACACCAGATCCGGCTCCCCGGGCTTGTAGCTGCAGAACACCAGGTCGTACTGCCCGGCTTTCAGCCCCGCCAGCAGGCGCTCGGTCTGATCCACCCGGATGTTGAAGCTGGCCTTGCTGCCCGTGCTGGTGCGGAAATCCGCCAGCATCCGGGGCAGGTACGTGTTCACCACCGGCGTAATGCTGCCCAGGGTCACCCGCTCGGCACCATCCCGGTAATCCCGCATGGCAGCGGCTCCGGCGTCCAGCGTATCCAGCCCGGCCTCCACATACCGCAGCAGGGTGCGGCCCGCATCGGTCAGCACCACGTTGCGCCCCCGGCGGGTGAACAGCAGCACCCCCAGTTCCTCTTCCAGCAGGGCGATGGCCCGGCTGAGGGTGGGCTGTGCGATGGACAGCGCATCCGCCGCCCGGCTGTAATGTTCCGTTTTGGCCAGAATGCGGAAATAGCGCAGCTGATTCAGGGTCATGCCGATCCTCCTCCTGTGATCGTGTTTTTCACAAGTATAACACAATTGATAGCGCCGCGCTATCGACCCATTGCGAAATTCATCTTGTTTCCGTGCCGGGCATTCCGTTAAAATAATATCAGTGTCCCACGCACACGGGGCAGGAGAAGAAGATCACACGATAAGGAGAGTAAATCATGCGCAAGAAGTGGATCGCGATGCTGCTGTGCATCGCCATGACCCTCACGCTGCTGGCAGGCTGCGGCAGCAGCTCCAGCAGCACCGCCGCATCCGGCTCGGCGGCCGGCACCTACGAAGGCACCGGCAAGGGCCGCAACGGCGACATCGTGGTGGCTGTCACCCTGGATGACAACGCTGCCATCACCAACATTGAAGTCAAGGAACAGCAGGAGACCCCCGGTGTCGGCGACATCGCCTTTGACCCGATGATCTCCCAGATGGTGGAGAACAACAGCATTGCAGTGGATGCCGTTGCCACCGCCACCATTACCAGCAACGGCCTGCTGGAGGCCGTGCGCGCCGCGCTGACCGCTGCCGGCGTCAACCCCGACGACTACAACGGCGAAGTTTCCGCCGCCAAGGGCGAAGACACCGCCTATGACGTGGATGTGGCCGTCGTGGGCGCAGGCGGTGCCGGCATGGCAGCAGCAGCCGCGGCCGCAGAGAACGGTGCAAGCGTGCTGGTGCTGGAAAAGGCCGCTTCCATCGGCGGCAACACCAAACTGGGCGAAGGCACCTACAATGTGGCCGACGCCGCCCGTCAGAAGCAGCTGACTATGACTGCAGACAACTGCAAGGAAGTGGAAGCCGCCCTGGCTGTGACCACCGAGGACCCCGAATACCAGGCTCTGATCGACGACACCCGCGCCGACTACGAAAAGTGGCAGGCCGAGGACGGCAAGACCCTGTTCGACAGCCCCAACTGGCACGCCCTGCAGACCTACATCGGCGGCGGCTCCATCGACAACATCAAGCTGATCCGCAGCTACGCCACCGGCGCGGTGGATGCACTGGACTGGCTGGAGAACACCATCGGCGTGCCCTTCAAGAACGACTACATCTTCATGGCCATCGGCGGCAAGTGGGCGCGCGGCCATCAGGTGGATCTGATCGCCGCCACCGGCAAGGAGAGCGACAACGGCGGCCGCATCTACATCGAAAAGCTGCAGCAGTACGCGGAGAAGCTGGGCACCACCATCGAGACCAACGCCAAGGTGACCACCCTGACCGTGGGCGATGACGGCAGCGTGAACGGCTGCATCGCCGAGCGCACCGACGGCAGCACCATCACCGTCAATGCCAAGACCGTGATCCTGGCCACCGGCGGCTACGCTGCTTCCAGCGACCTGGTCTACAAGTACTCCAATGGCGCCATCACCACCAAGCTGACCAGCTGTGCTGCCACCAGCACCGGCGACGGTCTGGCTCTGGCCGAGAACGTGGGCGGCAATCTCATCAACCTGGATCAGATCCAGGTGCATCCCCTGGGCGACCCCATCGATGACTGCGGCTGTGTGAGCGAGTTCGTGGGCAACTGGCTGAGCGCCACCGAGTATATGTTCGTGAACAAGGAAGGCAAGCGCTTCATCAACGAGGACAACACCCGCTACGCCATCAGCATGGCAGAGCTGCAGCAGACCGACGGCCAGATGTGGCTGATCGTGGACAGCAGCGCCATTGCCGGCGATGACACCCGCAACGAACTGATCGACAAGCTGCTGAACGACGGCCACTCCGTGAAGGCCGACACTTTGGACGAGCTTGCTGAGAAGATCGGCGTGGACGCTGACACCCTGAAGGCCACTGTGGAAGCCTACAACGACGGCATGACCTCCGGCTCTGACGAGTTCGGCAAGGCCACCAGCGCCGATTCCACCATCCTGCAGGCTCCGTTCTACGCAAGCCTGCGCACCCCCACCGTGCACTATACCATGGGCGGCATCCAGATCGACACCGATGCACACGTTCTGAACGCGGACGGCAATGCCATCCCGGGTCTGTACGCTGCCGGTGAGGTGGCAAGCGGCATCCACGGCAACAACCGCCTGGGCGGCAACGCTTACCCCGACATCATCACCTTCGGCCGTATCGCCGGCACCAACGCTGCCGCCGAGGCCAAGGCCTGATCCAAGCTTTTCTCATTCTTTCTTCTCCATAGAAAACGCCGTCCGGCCTGGTACGCCGGACGGCGTTTCTTGTTGTTCCGCAAAAAAGGAGCGGCTCCCCAGCGGGAGCCGCTCCGGTGCTTTTCAGGGCATTTTCTGCAGGGAAGGGAAGGTCACTGTGCCTTCCACGCGATGGCCAGCACAGCCTCGCTGTAGACGGTCAGCTCCATGCCGTTTTTGCCGTTCTGCAGCAGGCGGATAGGGGTCACCACCACATCGCCGGCCTTGTGGCCTGCGTTGTCGGCAGTAAACATCTGCACCGCGCAATAGTTCTGTGCGGCCTTGCCCCGGGTGCCTGCAGGCAGGGTCAGGGTGCCGGTGACGCCGCCGGCGGGGAAGCGGTCGTTGGGCAGGATGCCGATGCTGCTGCCCACCTGCACGGTGAAGTGCTCGCTGTGGGCGGGGTCGAAGCCGGCCTGCACCAGCGCCGCATCCAGCGCGGCGTTGACGCGCTCCACGCTGTCAAAGCCCGCAGCCCGGGCGTCCTCCACCGTGGTGGCGGTGCGGTTCAGCACAGGATCGATGCTGGGATCCAGCATCGGGATCTCCTGCTGTGCCGTTTCCACATAGCCGCAGGTACTGCAGTGGCTGCCGGCGGTCCGGCCGGTGCTGGTCTCGGTGGGCTCCACCGCAGGGTCTTCGACCATGGTGTGGCCGGCGGCCGGGATCTTTCCGCCGCCGCTGGTCCAGCCGCAGTACTGACATTCGTAAGTATACGTCAAGGCTTCCGACTGGGGCTGGCAGATCGACCCGGAAGGTCTGCGCTATTCGCTGGCCACCCTGTATGAGCGGTACGAGCTGCCGCTGTTCATCGTGGAGAACGGCTTTGGCGCCATTGACGAGCTGAAGCCGGACCACACCTGCGATGACAGCTACCGCATCGACTATCTGCGCGCCCACATCCAGGAGATGAAGAAGGCCGTGGAGCTGGACGGTGTGGACCTGATGGGCTACACGCCCTGGGGCTGCATCGATGTGGTGTCCTTCACCACCGGCGAACTGCGCAAGCGCTACGGCTTCATCTATGTGGACCGCAACGACGACGGCACCGGCACCGGCAACCGCTACAAGAAGAAGTCCTTCGACTGGTACAAGAAGGTCATCGCTACCAACGGCGAAGATCTGGCATAAACTTTCCCTTCTGCACTGCAAAAACCAAGAGGAGCGCCCCGGCCGCATGGCTGGGGCGCTCCTCTTGTTGTATCACGGTGCAAAGGGCTTTCCTGCCGCCTGCCAGGCGGCGCAGAGCCGTTCTTTCTGCACTTTGGGCAGTTTTTTCAGGGCGATCTCCCGCCGCAGGGCAGCGGACTTGTCCGCGCAGCGTTCCAGGTAAGCAAAGTCCACCGCACCCTTTGCGCGGGTGTAGCGGGCACCTCTGCCGCTGCGGTGCGCCCGCAGGCGGGCAGCCGGGTCATTCGTCCATCCGGTGTACAGGGTGCCGCCGGAGCAGCGCACCATATACACGAACGCCGGCTTGGGACGCACGGGATCAGATGCGGCCATTGTTTTTCAGCACCTGACGGCAGGCGGCAAGCGCGGTCTCCTTGTCCTTGGCGGTGATGAGGAAGCGGCTGGCATGGCAGAAGCTGATGCCCGGGATGCCGCTCTTCTGCTCAATGACCTCCTGCGGCTGGCCTGCCCAGGACTGGGGGAAGGGGAGCTTGGATCTTTTGGTCTTATGGTCGGTGACGCACTGGGCGCTCCAGCCGCCGCGCTGGCTGGGATAGACCACGAACAGGGCATCGGTCTTGTACAGGCCGTTTTTCCAGGGCAGATAGCAGGGCAGCACCACGATGCCGTCCCGGGAATTCTTGTAGGCCTGCTGGACCTTCTCGTCCGCGCGGTTCACGGCGTTGGCGGCGTCGATCTGGTGCTCCAGGATCTGCTTGGCCACGGCCACGGCTTTAAAGAAGCAGGCGTCCTGGTCCTCTTTGGAGTCCCACACCGGGTTGAAGAAGCCGATGGCATCGCACAGGCTGTTCTGCTCGCCGGTGTTGTCGTTCAGGTCCAGCGGCTGGATGAAATTCTCATCGATGAGCCGGGCCTGCCGCTCCCCCACAAGGCCGGGGCCAAGCACCCGCCACAGCAGGCCGAAGGCGGCGTAGGGCACCCCGTTGGCGCGGTACTCCCGGGGTTCCTGATGATGGTCGAACATCCCGAAGCCGATGTCGTATACGATGCCGTCAAAATCATCGGGCACGGCAAAGCCCCGGGTGATCTTGATGTCCGGGCGCAGGATCTGCAAAAGTGCGGTGGCAAACACATCGTCGGCGTGGAACTTGCCGGCGTGGGTGAATCCGTTTGCGGGAATTTTCATGAAAGGTACCTCATTCTGTCAATGTTTTCTCCCAGTATAGCACATTCTGCGGCGGGGGACAATAAAACATCCGGACGCAAAAAAAGCAGCCCCCGTCAGGCTTGACACGCCTGCGGCGGGTTGCTATAATAGCAATAGAAAGAGCACTGCTGACAAGCGGTTGGCTCCGGTTTAGCTAGGGTTTCAAAAGAGAACCGTCACCGTGCCGGGTGGCGGTTCTTACTTTTTCACGCGAATGGTGAATGTCAATCCAAACAAGTGGAATGTCAAAGTAATTGGCATATACTCACCCCCTTCCGGAAGTGAGAGCCAAACCGCCTGCCGTTGTTTTGCAGTGCTCTGCCCACCGCATGATACGGCGGGCATTTTTAAAATAACATACTTTCTGACAAAAAGCAACCCGCACCCGGTATGTCACCGTGTGCGGGCTTCTTTATTTTGTCGAATTATTTCCGTGTTTTACGGGCCGGCTTTGCGGGCTTTTCCGCCGGCTTTGCGGCCGGGGCGGGATCCGGCTCGCCCAGGGCCAGCACCTGGGTCAGATCGGCCTGCACCTGTGCGTTGGCGGCATCGGTGACCGCCAGCACGTCGGAGTAGAACTGCTCCATGCCCTCACGGGTGGAGAAGTTGGCCACATACATCTGGTTGCCCATGGCACCGGACAGGGCATCGGGGATGCGGTCCACCATGCGCATATTGTCCTGATACTTCTGCATGATCTGCTCGTGGCTGTAGACGAAGCTCTTGCCGTCGCGGCGGCCGGCGAAGGCACAGTAGAAGTGCTCGCCCACCGGCATATCGGTGCCGCCGAAGGCGATCATGTCCGCCCAGATCTTGTAGACGTTGGTGGAACGGGCAAAGTTGATCATGTCCGGGGTGAAGCCGCCGCAGGGGCGCATATTGACTTCCAGGGCCACGATCTGGCCCTTTTTGCCCATGCTGGCCTGATCCTCGGTCATGCGGAAGAACTCAAAGTGGACAAAGCGGCTCTTGACGCCGAAACTCTTCACGGCGGCACGGCCTGCGGCGCGGGTGTCCTCCGGCAGATCCTTGATGATGTAGTAGATGGAGTTGTCGTCGTTGTTCACGATATCCATAATGGACATGGGGCTGACGTTGCCCGCCTCAAAGATGGGGTTGCCGCTGCCGTCGATGATGGCGTCGTAGCTGTTCACCTCGGCACGCACGAACTCCTCCATGATGTATTCCACATCCGGGTGCTCCTTGGCCTTGTAGGCCAGGAAGGCCTCCAGCTCGGCGTCGCTGGCCAGCTTGTGGGTATCGGAAGCGCCCACACCGTTGTCCGGCTTGACCACCACCGGGTAGCCCACTTCCTCCACGAACTTTTTGCAGCCTGCCAGATCGTCCACCATGTGATAGCGGGCGGTGGCGATGCCGGCCTTCTGGTAATACTCCTTCATCTTGCTCTTGTACTTGATGCGGGGCATATCCGAGGTCTGGAAGCCGCTGGTGATGTGGAAATCGGTGCGCAGGGCGGCGTCGCGCTCCAGCCAGTATTCATTGTTGGACTCCAGCCAGTCGATGCGGCCATACTTGAAGGTGAAGAAGGCCACCGCGCGGTAGACCTCCTCGTAGTTTTCCAGGCTGCCCACCTTGTAGTACTCGTTCAGGCTGTCCTTCAGCTCCGGCTTCAGCTCATCATAGGGCTGGTCGCCGATGCCCAGCACGTTCATGCCATCGTTCTTCAGCTCCCGGCAGAACTGCCAGTAGTTGGTGGGGAAGTTCGGCGAGATAAAAATAAAATTCTTCATGATTTTCCTCTTTCCTCTATAAAAAACTCCCTCCGTCACGGCTTACGCCGTGCCAGCTCCCTCGGAGAGGGAGCCTTGAAGAGACGGTTTCGCCCACTGCAAAGGCCCCCTCCCAGAGGAGGCTGTCGAGCGAATGCGAGACTGAGGGAGTTTTCTTTACTGCTGTCCCAGGATATACGGCATGTAATACACGACCTGTTTATACCACCAGTCCCAGTCGTGCTTGACGTCGTGGCCCCACAGGTCCACCCACACGGGGATGCCCTTGGCCTCGAAAATGCGCTTGAGGTACCAGGTGGTGTCCGGCTGCTCCCAGGCGCCCTGACCGCAGCAGATGACCGCCTTCTGGTTCCGGTACAGCTCCATATAGGGGTGGTCGGTGGGGAAGTTCCGCATATAGTCCACGGGAGAGTTCTGGTACACCAGCTCGTCCATGTAGTCGCCGAAGCCATAGTGGGCGGTGTAGATGCCGCTGAGGGCCAGACAGCCGCAGAAGATGTCCGGGCGGCGCAGGTACAGGTTGACCGCGTGGGTCGCGCCCAGGCTGCAGCCAAAGGCGATGACGCCGGGCAGGTCGTCCCAGCCGTTGCGCTCCTTGGCCAGGTACTGTACCTTGGGCACGGCCTCCTCCACGATGTAGCGCAGCCACTGCTCGTAGCGGCGGATGCGCCAGTAGGGGTCGCCCTGGGTGTCGGACCAGGTCTCCTGATCCAGCGTGTCGATGGACAGGACCATGATCTGGCCGGACTCGATCCACGGGGCCAGGGTGTCGGTCATGTGGAAGTTCTCAAAATCGTAGAAATGCCCGTCCTGGCAGGGAATGAACAGGACCGGACGGCCTGCATGGCCGTAGATCTTGCACTCCATATCCCGGCCAAGGGCGGGGCTGTAATCCTTGAAATACTGCATTTCCATAGTGGTTCCTCCTTCTTGATTCAGGCTTCCCCCGTCTGGGGGAAGGCTTTTCGCTTTCCGGTCAGAGGCATAAAAGCTCGCCCTTCGGGAGAGCTGGCATCGCGCAGCGATGACTGAGAGGGTTTTACTCCTCCAATTCATACATCAGCGTGTGGAACACGAAAGGCAGCTGCTTTTCCCAGCTGGCTTCGCTGTGGGTGCCGCCGGGCACGATGCGGCTGGTCAGGTGGATGCCCCGGGTCAGGATCTTGCTGCACATCTCGGCAAAGCCCTTGCGCATCCCGTCGTGGTTGCCCATTTCGCGGGAGCCGTAGTCCATGTAGAGTACGGTGCCCGGGGCCAGCTTGGCGCGGCCCACCAGGCCGCCGAGCTTTTCCGGGGAGACCCAGATGGACGGTGACAGCGCCGCTGCCCGGCTGAAGGTATCGTTGTACTGCAGAAGCGCATACAGGCTCATCAGGCCGCCCATGGAGCTGCCGCCGATGAAGGTGTGCTCCCGGTCCGGCAGGGTGCGGAAATTGTGGTCGATGAAGGGCTTGAACCGGTGGATGTACCAGCTCATGGTGGCCTGACCCTTGCCGTCAAAGTGGCCGAACTGCGGATCGTCGAACCGGTAGGGCGAATACTCCACCAGACGCTCGTTGTTGGCGCCGGCGTTGCACTCCACCGCGGCCACGATCAGCGGGGTGTCGGTGTAATCCAGATAGTCTGCCACGCCCCAGCTCTTGCCGTAGGTGGCGTCCTCATCAAAAAAGACGTTCTGGCCATCGAACATATACAGCACCGGGTACCGGCGGTCCGGCTCGGACTCGTACATGGTGGGCAGATAGACATAGACTCTGCGCTGCTCGGTGCCGTTGACGGCAGGATAGCTCACGCTCCATTTTTTGATCATAATACGTTTCCCTCTCAATCGTTCCTGCGCAGGCCGCCCGCCGCATTGCAGGCGCACCCGTCGGATTTCAGTTTAACACTGCCGCGCGCAGAATGCAATTGTGCCGGAAAATTTTGGGGTTTTGACGGAAGGAGTATTCCCAGATACAGCAAACGCCGCCGAGCGTGTGCCTGGCGGCGTTTGCTAAATTCTGAATGGAGAACGGGAATATCAGTTCTTTTTCTCGACCGGAACGATCCAGCCCTTGGTATCGGGGATCTTGCCCCACTGCATCCCAGTCATGGTGTCGTACAGCTTCTGGGTGACAGGGCCGATCTTGCCGTCGCCGATGTAAGCGTGCTCGCCCTTCCAGACCAGCTCCTTGACCGGGGAGACCACGGCAGCAGTGCCGGTGCCGAACACCTCTTCCAGCTTGCCTTCGCGGGCAGCCTGCATGATGTCGGCGATGGCCAGCTTGCCCTCGATGACCTCATAGCCCCAGTCCTTCAGCAGCTCGATGCAGCTGCGGCGGGTGACGCCGGGCAGAACGGTGCCCACGGTGGCGGCGGTGTAGACCTTGCCGTCGATCTTGAACATGATGTTCATGCTGCCGACTTCCTCGACGTACTTCTTCTCCACGCCGTCCAGCCACAGCACCTGGGCATAGCCCTGCTCCTCGGCCAGCTCACCGGCCTTGATGGAAGCAGCGTAGTTGCCGCCGCACTTGGTGAAGCCGGTCAGGCCGGGAGCGGCACGGATGTACTCGTCTTCGACGTAGATGCGCACGGGGTTGATGCCCTCTGCGTAGTAAGCGCCCGAGGGAGCGCAGATGATGCAGAAAATATAGTGCTTGGAAGCGTGCACGCCCAGGCCCACATCGTTTGCAAACACGAAGGGACGGATGTACAGGGAAGCGCCATCGGTGTGAGGCACCCAGTCACGATCCACATCCACCAGGGTCTCCACAGCCTGGATGTAATCCTCCACCGGGATCTTGGGGATGCACAGACGGTCAGCAGAATCCTGGAAGCGCTTGGCGTTGCAGTCCGGGCGGAACAGCTGGACGGTATCGTTTGCGGTGCGGTAGGCCTTCATGCCCTCAAAGATCTCCTGTGCGTAGTGGAACACGACGGTTGCCGGATCCAGCTCAAAGGGGCCGTAGGGGACGATGCGGGCATCGTGCCAGCCTTCGCCCTCGGTGTAGTCCATCACGAACATATGGTCGGTGAACTTCTTGCCAAAACCCAGATTGTTCTCGTCGGGCTTCTGCTTGGGAGAAGCAGTCCGGGTGATCTTGATATCCAACATGATAAAATTTCCCTCTTTCCTGATCTCGGACGCAGCGCGTGCTCTGCGCCCGCAAACGCCGAATGTTGTTTTCTATTATAATATTATGACCAACATTTGCAAGGAATCGCAAAATGTTTCATCTTTCGCCCCGGTAAGTTGCGCTAAATTGTGACCTTCTCTGTGTGCAAAATGCCAAAAACATGGTACAATAGAATTGTATCTGTCATTTTTTCAGAGCCGATGCTCTGTTTGCATCCGGAAAGGAGTTTGTATGATCCGAGGCGTGATTTTTGATATGGACGGCCTGATGTTTGACACCGAGCGCATCTGGGCCACCCTGTGGGAGCCAGCCCTGCACTCGCTGGGCATGGAGTACAAGGAGGGGCTGGCCGAGGCCATGCGCGGCACCGCCGGAGAGTCCGGCCGCCGGGTCCTGCGGCAGTTCTACGGTGCGGACTGCGATGCCGAAGCCATCCACGCGGCCCTGCACCGGGAGGCCGACCGCGCCTTTGCGGCGCGGCCGGACAAGAAGCCCGGTCTGGACGAACTGCTGGCCTGGCTGGACGCCCATCACATTCCCATGGCGGTGGCTTCTTCCAGCCGGATGGCGTCCATCCTGCACCATCTGAACGGATGGGACCTGACCCATTACTTCCCGGTGATCGTCTCCGGAGAACAGTTTGTTTCCTCCAAGCCGGATCCGGAGATCTTTCTGAAAGCAGCGCAGGGGCTGGGCACCCTTCCCGCCGAGACCCTTGTGCTGGAGGACAGCTACAACGGGGTGCGGGCCGGTGCCGCCGGGGGCTTCGTCACCGTAATGGTGCCGGATCTGATGCCGCCGGACGACGAGATGCGCCGCCTGTACACCGCCGAATGCCCGGACCTGCACGCGGTGCGCGCCCTGCTGGAAGCCGGAACGCTGTGAGCGCAGGGGAGGGGACATTCCATGAAAAAACAGCAAATGGCCGCGCGGGCGGCCATTTATCTGGGCGGCATGGTACTGCTGGCCCTGGGCATCACCCTGAACACCAAGGCGGGCCTGGGCGCTTCGGCCATCGTGTCGGTGCCCTACACCATCAGCCGGGGCACCGGGCTGGATTTTGCCAACCTGACCCTCATCACCTACTGTGTGCTGGTGGCGGCGCAGTTTTTCATCAAGGGCAGGAACCGCACCGGACTGGACCTTCTGCAGGTGGTGGTGAGCATCGTGTTCACTCGTTTCCTGTCCCTGTTCCAGACCGGCATCCGGTATGCGAGCGGCTTTCTGCCCACCGACCTGCTGGTGCTGGCCCTGGGCATCCTGTTCACCGGCGTCGGCGCAGCCATGACGGTGGATATGCAGCTCATCCCCAACCCCGGCGACGGCATCGTCAGCAGCCTGGCGGACCGGTTTCACAAGGAGCTTGGCCTGTGCAAGAACTGCTTTGATGCGTTCTGCGTGGTCTGCTCCCTTGTCATCGGCCTGTGCTTCGGCGACCTGCTGCTGGGCGTCGGTCTGGGCACGGTGCTGTCCATGGTCGGTGTGGGCCGGGTGATCTGGTTCTTCAACCACCTCGCCAAGGCCCGCCTGCAGCAGTGGGCCGGGCTGGCAAAGTAAGTACATTCCCATCAAAAGGAGCCTGCCACGCATTGTTTGCGCGGCAGGCTCCTTTGTTCTCGTTTATCGTGCCGTCAGCCCGCCCACGAAGGCCAGGTAGCAGCCGAAGTCCCCGATGGTCTTGCGGGCCAGACGATCCGTTTTGTTGTCGCCCAGTGCATCCCGCCAGGCCGCCGGCTTGCCCATGCTGCGCAGGAACCGCGCCATCATGTCAAAGCTGTCGATAAGGGTGTTGTGCTGCAGGGTGCGGCCCTTGTCGGCGTCGGCCCGCTGGGACGGGGTCATCAGCACCCAGGAAGCCCGGATCTGCGCATACTGCACGGCGTTCTGGAGCAGCAGGTCGTACAGCTCCAGCGCGTCCTCGTCCTGCCCGATCTCTTCGGTCAGTTCCCGGTGCAGCTGCACCATCTGTTCCAGCGTCAGGCTCTGGGGCATGGTCTGGTATTCTTCATAGGTATGGATCATGGAAACTTCCTCCCGGTGTTCTTCATTTTCTGTATTATACCGCAGGCGGTGCCGGAATGCACGCGGGGAATCTTCCAGCTTCATGCTCCCGCCGCCAGCGGCAGCCAGATGACCGCCCGGGCGCCGCGGGGCGTGTTCTGCCCGAAGACCGCTTTTCCGCCGTGAGCGGCAGCGATCTGTTCCACAACGTGCAGCCCCAGAATGTGCGGGGCGTTTTCGCCCGGTTCCGGTGCATTCAGCGCCGCCAGCACTGCCGGGGGATACCCTGCACCATCGTCTGCCACCGTGAGGCAGAGACGCTCCCGTACCGTCTCTGCCCGGATGCAGATCCGGATCGGGGCAGGGTTGTGCCGGACGCTGTTGTTCAGCAGGTTGTCCAGCAGCCGCCCCAGCAGGGCGCGGTCGGCCTGCAGCAGTGCCTGTTCTGCCGCCGGGGTCTGGGTCAGGGAAAGCTCACACCGCTCTGCCAGCGGGCTTTCATAAAACTGCGCCACCAGCTCCCGGAGCAGCGGCCCGGCGGCTAGCGTTTCCCGGCGCAGGGGCTGGGCGCCGTACTGCAGCTTGCTGGTCAGGTTCAGGTCATCGATCAGGACGCGGAGCTTTTCACTCTGGGTGCGGATGCCGCCGGCCTTCTGCCGCGCCGGGGCGGGCAGGGAAGCGTCCCGTTCCAGCTGCTCCGCCCAGCCCAGGATCAGCGCCAGCGGGGTGCGCACATCATGGCTCACCCCGGCGATCCACTGGGTGCGGGCATCGTCCCGCCGCGCCAGCATTTCGTTCTGCAGCTGCAGGTGGGTGCTGGTCTGGTTCAGTTTTTCGGCCAGCGCCCCGGCAAAGCCGGCTGTGGACAGCTGCACCGTCCGGCCATCCGCCAGCGCATCCAGTCCGTCGGCCACCGTCTGCAGCTGCCGGGCGCCCCGCCAGCTCACCAGCAGGCAGACCGCCAACCCCAGCACAAGCAGTAGCAGAACGAGCGGCAGAAGGCTGCCCGCCGCATCGGTCAGGAACCCCGGCGAGTTGTAGAGGTTGTACTTCCACACGCTGCCCTTCGGCATGGCAATGACGAACAGTCCATACGCTTCCGTCCAGCAGAACACCGGATAATCCTCCAGATACCACTTGGCAAAACGCGCCACATCCCGGGGCGTGTAGCGGCGGTCCAGAGCGTCCGGCAGGGCATAGCTCCATGTGATCTCGCCTGCATCATCCAGCACCATGGCCCAAGCGTAGCCGTCCATCCATTCTTCCGGCGTGTGTTCCGCCCCAAAAGCAAGGCCGTCCGCCGTCCGCACCATGGCATCCGCGATGCGTCCGGAGGAATAGGTTTCCTGCGGGGCACGGGTGCTTTCCCGCCAGCCCAGCCAGCCGATGAACCCGATGCCCAGCACCGCCAGCACCAGCACCATGCCCGCCGCCGCCAGCACATACCGGCGGATCAGCCGCGCAAAGGTCTTCATACCGGTTCCTCCTTTGCCAGCTTGTAGCCGATGCCCCGCACCGTGAGCAGAAAGCGGGGCCTTCCGGGTTCGGTCTCCAGTTTCTCCCGCAGATGGCGGATGTGCACGCCCAGGCTGTTCTCGTATCCGTAATAATCCGCACCCCAGACGGCCTCGCAGAGGGCATCGTAGGTAACGATGTGCCCCCGGTTTTCGGCCAGCTTGCGCAGGAGCGAACGCTCGGTGGCCGTCAGGGCAAGGGTCCTGCCATCCGGCAGAGTGACAAGGGCATCGTGCAGATCCACCGTGCGGCCGCCCAGCAGAAGCGGCGCGTCCCGGGCAGGAGAAAGCCCGGCGCGGTAGACCCGCTGCAGGATGTGCTGCACCCGCAGAAGGAGTTCCTGCATCAGGAAGGGCTTGGTCAGGTAATCGTCCGCGCCCAGCCCCAGCCCGAACAGCCGGTCGGCATCTGCATCCCGGGCAGAGAGAAACAATGCCGGGACATCCGCCTTTGCCCGCAAGGCGCGGAACAGGGAAAACCCGTCGCCGTCCGGCAGGTTGATGTCCAGGATCATCAGTTCCGGGCGGTCCGCTTCAAACGCCGCCCGGGCCGCAGCGCAGTCCGCTGCGGCGGCAATGTGAACATAGCCCGCTCCGCTGAGTTGCTCCCGCAGGAGCTGCAGCAGATCCGGGTTGTCGTCCACGATCAGCAGTTTTGCATCGTACAGTGTATTCATGGCAGTGCATCCTTTCATAGGATTGGTCTTTCGTCCGGTTCCACTATACCATACTTTTTCCGCACAGACCGGCATTCCCGCAAAATTTAAGCGCAGATTAAGCTGGGCTTCCGGCCGATTTAAGGCGGCGGGTGTATCCTGTGGGTGTTCCCAGACGAACGGCTTCACCGCCCGATACTTCCGTTCCGGGAAGAAAGAGGTATTTCTATGAAACCTGTCATTGAGACCCACGACCTGTGCAAGAGCTACAACGGCCATCCGGTGGTGGATCATCTGAACCTGACCGTCCCGCAGGGCTGCGTGTACGGTTTTCTCGGCCCCAACGGTGCGGGCAAATCCACCAGCATGAAAATGCTGCTGGGGCTTTGCCGCCCCACCGGCGGCAGCGTGGAGCTGCTGGGCCATGTGCTGAACGCGGAAAACCGCATCGCTCTTCTGCGGCAGACCGGAAGCCTGATCGAATCTCCCTCCGGGTACCTGCACCTGACCGCCCGGGAAAACCTTTCCATCGCGGCCGACCTGAAAGGGGTGGACGCAAAGGACATCGGCCGGGTGCTGGACATCGTGCACCTGACCGCTGACGCCGACCGGAAGGTGGGGCAGTATTCGCTGGGCATGAAACAGCGGCTTGGCATCGCCGCTGCGCTGCTGGGCAGTCCGAAGCTGCTGATCCTGGACGAACCCACCAACGGCCTGGATCCGGCCGGCATCCAGGAGATGCGCAGTCTCATCGCCTCCATGCCGGAGACCACCGGAGCCACCGTGCTCATCTCCAGCCATCTGCTGGGGGAGATGGAGCAGATGGTGACCCAGGTAGGCATCCTGAACCACGGCAGGCTGCTGTTCGAAGGGCCGCTGACCGACCTGCAGCGCCACAGCCGGGGCAGTCTCCTTCTGCGGGTGCTGGATCTGCAGAAGGGGATCGCCGTGCTGGACCGGCAGGGCGTTCCGGCCGCCGCGCTGCCCCAGCAGCCCGGCCTCCTGCAGCTTCCGCCCCTGCCGGATGAAACGCTGGCCGAGCTGGTGCATACGCTGGCCGAAAGCGGTGCCGGCGTGGTCGGGCTGACCGCCCAGACAAAAACGCTGGAAGAGATCTTCCTCAGCCTGACCCAGAGCAGCGGGGAGGTGGCGTGAGATGGCCGCGTTCCGTGCAGAACTGAAAAAAGCCCATCGGCGGCACGACCTCGCATTCTGTCTGCTGCTGCCGCTCATCCTTGTGCTGTGGGTGGGCGGTCTGGCTCCGGCCAGCGAGGACGAACTGTCCAATGCCTACAGCGCGCTGTTCTACAGCATTCCGGTCCTGGAAGCCATCCTGCTGCCGGTCATGATGGCGGTTCTGGCGTCCCGCCTGTGGGATCTGGAGGTCAAAGGGAACACCCTCAAGCTGCTGTACACTCTGCAGAGCCGCCGCAGTCTGTTCGCGGGCAAAGCGGTGTTCGGGGTGCTGGAAGTGCTGGTGACCGTCGCGGTGGAGCTGGCCTGCATCCCGGTGCTGGGCATGGTGCACGGCTACACCGAGGCCTTTCCCAAAGCGCAATTCGTCTATCTGTTCGTCTGCACGCTGGCGGTGGACCTGATGCTGTTCTTCGGCGAGTTCCTGCTCATGCTGCGGTGCGGCAATCCGCTCCCGGCGCTGTGCGTGGGCATCGTGGGATCGCTGGTAGGGCTGTTCTCAGCCTTTATGCCGCCGCTGGTCAGCTATTTTGTGCCGTGGGGCTACTACATCCCGCTTGGTTCCTATGTGGTGGCCCACTGGGATCCGACCGCCCGCACCGTCACCTACGGCACCCGGCCCTGCAGCTGGGGGCTGCTCGCATTCACCATCCTGCTGGGCATCGGCCTGTTTTATGCCGCCTGGCGCAGGGTACAGACCGAGGAGGTGTAGATCATGTTTCAACGCTGTCTCCGCGCGGAGAACCGCAAACTCCACGCATCTCCCATCTGGATCATGTTTTTTCTGCTGCCGGTGATCTCGGCCGGGTACGGCACCTTCAATTACCTGCAGAACCTTGAGATCCTGACGGACGGCTGGTACAGCCTGTGGACCCAGCACACCCTGTTCTATTCCATGTTCTTTTTCCCGGCCATGGTGGCCGCCTACGCCGCGTATCTGTGGCGGCTGGAACACCTGGGGCACAACTGGAACCTCATCATGACGGCACCTGTGCCGCCGCTGGAACTGTTTGCCGCCAAGTTTGTGGTGACGGCAAAACTGGCTCTGCTGACCCATGGCTTCGTGTTTGTGCTGTACACCGTATGCGGCAAGCTCTTTGCCCATCTGCCCGGGTGGCCGCCGGTCCTCCTGCCGCTGTATCTGCTGCGCGGCGCACTGGGCGCACTGGCGGTCATTGCGGCACAGCTGGTGCTTTCCATGATCCTCCGCAGTTTTGCCGTACCCATTTTTCTCGGTCTGCTGGGCGGCATCTCCGGCATCTTTGCCGGTTCCAAGGGGCTTTCGCTGCTGTGGCCCTATGCCCTGATGCAGGCCGGCATGAACGCCAACAAGCGCATTGACACCCTTGCGGGGCATTACGGCCTGTTTTTCTGCAGCTGCCTGCTCTGGCTGGCCGCCATGTTCGTACTGGCGCGGTTCCTGCTGGAAAAACGGGACGTCAAAGCCTGACCAAAAAGGCCCCTCTCCGCAGAACACTCTGCAGAGAGGGGCCTTTTGCGTGTATCAGCAGCCGTAGGCCGGCGCACCGCCGCCCACGGCAAAATCCTGTCCGTGACGTCGAGGCCGCGCCCTTTGCCCGGACTCTGCTTCCGGCAGGGGCAGCAGAGCACGCTCCTCCGGAACCGATCCCTGCCGTTGACCTCCCTGATGCGGGCAAATTGTTCCACATGGAACAATTTGGCGCGATCCGGCACCCGATGCTGCTGCCGTGTGCAGAACAGCAAGGCGGGCAATGTCTTTGAGGCCCGACTGGCCGATGTGTGGGTCTGCCAGATGGAGCGATACCGGGATTATACCCGCTTTGCCAAATGTTCCAAGTGTGAACTGCCGGCCTTCTGCCGGGGGCTGTCCGGCCGTTGCCCGTGGGGAGAACGGCGATTTCTACGTCGCTGACCCACAGTGCCGGAAGGAGGTCCTTTAAAACGATGGATGTGATGCAGGCGATTTTCCATCGCCGTTCTATTCGGCGGTTCGATCCACGCCAGATCGAGGAAGAAGCCCTCGAACCGGAAATGAAGGCAAAACTTCGCTTGGCACTGCTCACCTGATGCAAAAAAGGGCACTGATTGCAATGCAATACAGCGCCCTACATCATCGGACATGGATAACACCGACCGTGCAGAAACCGTGCAGACACGGCTTACAAAACAAAAAAGCCATGAAATCTTTCGATTTCACGGCATTTTTTGGTGCGATGGAAGGGACTCGAACCCCCGGCCTACTGATTCGTAGCGCACGCCGGGCAATTCCCTCAATTTTTGGAAGTTACGTTTCATCGTCATTTCCAAGCGATACATCGCAGGTTTTGAGCTTCGAGTTTCTGCACCCTTTGTCCGATTTTGCAACGATTTGCACCCTTTGCACGTTTTGAAACCGTGCAAAAACCGTGCAGAAACCGTGCACTTACTCCCGGACAAACTAAAAACCACTTCATCCGACAACGACTTGACGGCATTGGTTCGAGTGACCGCACACCAAAAATCAAGTCTTGGAGGATACTATTATGACGAAATTGCTTTCCTGCCGCTACAACATGGACACCAACCGGGTGGAAGCCCGGTTCGCAGATGGCACCACCCTTGCCATCGACTGCATCGCTGTGGAGGACGAATACGGCAACACACCGGCACAGCGGGCAGAACTGGACTGGCTGCTGTGGAACAAGCCCTTGGAGTATGCCCAGATGGTGCTGAGAGGGGAGATGGAGCGTTATCTTTCTCTCGGCTGCGACCACGGCAGGCTGGAGGATTGAGCCTTAGAAATCGCGCGGCAAAACCGCTAATCGCGCGGCGCGCGTTTTTATCGCTGACTTTTATTCCGGCAACATTGCACGCGTGCATTCCAGCGTGCGATTCCACTTTTCCGAAATTCAATCGTATTACAGTTTATTTTTGCAATTTTTCACTTTCACGTCGCACCTTCCCACGCATGAAGAATGCACGCCCGTGCGATTTTTGTTCGCGGTTTATTCGCGGTCAGCCGGATTTGTTCGCGCGATTGCGCGTTTTCAGCGTAAATTCAGCGCAAACCATGCCAAGTCAGCGTATTTTCAGCGTAAATCCCGAAAAGTCAGCGTAAATAACCATTTACCATATAAATAATGCCCGCCCATCCGTCAACAAAAGTACTATTTCATTCCTTTAAATAAAAAATCTCCTCTCAAAAAGACAAAAGCATTGATCTTTCTCGAAAAGCGTAGTAAAATCATTTAAAACATCCCTGCTCTTGTTAATATGTCCTAAATGCAGTATACTTGTAGAAAGGCTCTTTTATATCATTTCGGTTGTGAGGTTTACAATTTTGATGGAATATGTACTTTATTGCGATGAATCTTCCGACAAAGGTTCCCTTTTTGTTGATTTTTTCGGCGGTTGCCTTGTTGACGGCAGATATATCGATGAAATTTCGGCAAATCTAAACTCCAAGAAGGAAGAATTAGGTCTCCTTAGAGAAATCAAGTGGACCAAAGTTACGGAACAGTACCTCGACAAGTACATAGCCATGATTGACCTGTTCTTCGAATACGTTCGTGAAGGAAAGATTCGCATTCGCATCATGTTCCGAAAGAAGGATTCTGCACCATCTTTATTGAACTGCGCTGATGATAAGTACTTCAAACTTTACTATCAATTTATTAAACACGCATTTGGATTAAAAGACATCCCATCGGATACCCCTACTCGCGTTCGAATCTACTTGGATCAACTTCCCGATAAAAAGGAACGCTGCGATAATTTCAAAGAATTTCTTTTTCGTATGCAAACACTTCCTCTTTTCGAAAATTCTGGCTTGATTATAAGAAAAGAGGACATTGCTGAGATTGATTCAGGCGAACACGTCATTCAACAATGTCTTGACATTGTGTTAGGTTCTATGTATTTTCGATTAAACAAGTTAAATAAGGTCACATCTCCCGATACTCATCGTCGTGGTAAACGAACAATAGCCAAAGAAAAACTTTACAATCATATCAACCAGCAAATTCAGCAGATTCATCCAAATTTCAACATTGGAGTATCAACAGGGGCTCATGGCTATGACTTTCCGCATCTAAAAAGCCCCTATGAACATTGGCTTTTTAGAAGTCACGAAATGAAATCCGAATATACTTATTGACAACTCTCGGTACTTCATGTATAATTGAGTTGAAAGATAGTTATACTAGATTTGTAGTATCTATCATAAACTAGCTTAAAGTGCTCTGTCTCTTCCGAAGCCTTACGTTCCACGCAAGGTCCTGATGTAGGAAAGATGGGGCACTTTTTATTATCGATCATCGGCTCTAATTCGCATCTATAAATAAGATTGCTTTCTTTACAACAACGACTTGCAGACAAACGCATGATTTTGCTTTCTTAAATCCATTGAAAAAATATCCCTATCAACATCAACGTGGATTTGGTCCTCCAAACTCGCTCTTTTTTCCGATGATACGCCTCCATACATAAAGAGATATTCTCGTGTTCGATCAACAAACCGTCTCCATCTAAACACTTGCCTCTTTTCGGCTTCATGTTTTAGCACAATAAGGTGTCTATCAGGATTTCCTTGAAGCCAATTCATTATGAGTTCCCACCATTTCTTATCAGTTTCTCCTATCGACATTCCATAAACACAAATTATCTTGCTCTGATTTATAACTCGTGTCGCATTATAATCATAATTCATACGAATTATCTGATTTTGTCTAGGTTTCACCAATTCATTCAAAATGGTCGAATCCTTAGAGAACGCTTCATTTTCAATTTGAGAGCTATCATTCACCCCCATAATTAAATCTGGTTCCGTATACCCATGAACATGAACGATTTCTCCTATTTCTCCATTAATACATTCTTTTACATTAGGTGCTGCTTGCACAGTTTCCACACATTTATCCAAACACCGCGTGTAGTTAAATGTAATAAAATTGAAAGTTGTACTGTACTGCCCAATCAAATTTTCAATCGGCATTCTATCTGCTGGATGAATATGATAGTAGCTTGTAAGCGCCTTTTTCATTCCTCTTAAAATTTCTTCTTGTTTTGTTTCATCAAAGGATTCTTCCTCTGTTTTCAAATATTCGGAAAAGGCATCCACAAAATTTTCAAAAAGCTGGACATACTCCTCTTCGTCTTCGAGGTAAAACGCATATTCTCCAAAAGCACTTTCAAAGTCAGCCCATGTATCTGCATCTCTTAATATATCCGCCTTAAAATGTTTTATAATACTCGTATCAGACTCTTTTTCTTTGCAATATATATTATAGAAATCCTTATACCCTGTATGCAATCCAACTCCTATATCAAATCCATTTCCAATTAAAAAAGTAACATTCATTTTACCACCATCGTCTGATGTTTTCAGACGTCCATTCTTTCTTCAATTCTCCACTCAATCAGTTCTCGAACCGTATTAACACACCCATCCGTATCTTTCAACACTTCCTTCTCCCAGAAGTGGATAACATACCAGTCCTTCGCCCTTAAATCCTTGTCATTTCGGATATCTCGTGCGATATTCTCCTCGATTTTGGCTATCCAGTACTCCCGGTTACGTTTCAGCTTCGGCTTGCGTTCTTCCCAGTTCTGCCCATGCCAAAACTCACCATCCACGAAGATAGCGATATTATATCTCAGGACGGCAATGTCGGGAGAGCCGGGGAGCCGCTTATCATTCAGCCTATATCGAAACCCCAGATGCCACAGTCGCTTTGCTAAAAGTACCTCTGCCTTGCCTTGTTTTAGGTGGACGCGAGACATCCGTTTGGATGTTTCTGGGGTCGTATCATATGATTTTGGATGTTTCATTTTATTTTCTTAATGTGTCTGAGGTGTTACATCTTCATAAACAATTCTGTTTTCGATACAGGTATATTTCAAAAGTTTCAAATCACTCCATTGCTTGTTACGAACCGGATGACTTCCACGAGTATAGTGGCGTTGAACTACTTCCCAATAGTAATTACCTACATCTTCCTCATAGTCTGCGGCAATAATACAAGCTTCGATCATCTCATAATCGCCATACGCATACTCTGTACATACCCAATCCACATATTTTAACACTTGGTCAATCGTTGACTTTCCAGCTTCATCCTTTTTCAATTCGATGGTAAGGTACTTGCATAAAATTTTTGTGTCATCCAAGTACCTTGCAGCAAGCACATCAATTTTATCCATGTAGTCGATGGGTTTAAACGGAGATGCTATTACTTGATGCGATACATAGTCCCATCTTCCTAAATCCGGAATTCTTTCATGACTCAAATCATAGACAATAGCTGCTTCTAGTGCCATTTCGTGTTTAACTTTATTTCTTATCGCACAATTACGAAGTAAAGCATCTGGCTTAATCAAGTATCGATTCAAGTCATGCTCAGCCATCAATCTATGCACATCCTCATTTCTTTCCCAGATGCGCTCGTGTGCTTGCAGCTCTTGTTGGTGGCGAAGCAGAAAAATTTCTTTTAAAGATTCATTTTCTTCATCGCCAAGTTTTATAAAAGAAACCTTCCAAAAAGCACGAAGCATCTTAAAAGTACTTGGTTTATAAACTAGCACTTCATCTGTATCGATGCCTTCTTCAAAAAAGTGTGGTGCCGCCTTAAATGTACATAGCCACCGATACCAAATACTATCCGCGCCCGAATCAATTAGCAAATCATTTCTTACAGCGGTATACTCAACCGGAACACGAGCAGCCGAATCTGGAAAGTTTGAATACTTGCAATCCGGCCCTACTGCAACCAATTCGCCAATGCCATATATTTTACGTTTGCTAAAGAAATAGACATTATCACCCGGCTTCATCGACATGTAATCGGCCAAGGTCGCTTCAAACGATTGTGGCGATAAACTATTCAGCCGCGTTGCGTAAATCCCACGTTCAGCACAATTTTTAATTATTTCTATATCCCCACCAATAGCAAATACATACCCAGCCATCTTTACACCTCTTTTATCTGCTCCGCAACATACGAATTGTTCAGCCAGAAGCACTGCTTCGTCATAGAACCACCCGTAGGCAGGGGCGCGGTATCCGTACTATCCCGCCCATGGGGGCGGACGTGAGCCACACGGCTTTCCGATGCCTTAGGCAAGTTATTGCGGTTCCGCCCGCTGGCATCTTTCCAGATGTGAACGCCCTCCCGCAGGGTATCGACCGTACGCTGCCACACATGATGCACCTCTTCCAGATCCTCTGCCGGGATATTCCAGAATTTCACCCTCTGGAAGTAACACTCGCCGTCCCTCGACTTTTGGAAGATGATGAACAGAAATTTGGTCGGTGCAAGAAGGTCATAGAGCGCAGACTCCTCCCATGTTTCGTTCATCATTGCACAGAAGTTCATCACAGGGAAGGACATACTCTCTTTTATACTGCCATTCGGTTCAATGGCGATGGTCTTGAGTTGGATGCCTGCCTTTTGGAATTCCTCTGTGTTCGACAGATGCCCTTTCACGCCAAGCATCGCTGCCACTAAAAGCTCGTTGAGGTTCTTGGCATTCGTTTCCACGCCCAGCCGCGCCTTAAGTTCCGTCCTGCTCATACCCACATAAGGCCGGACTTTTGCGATGAACCAGTCCTCAAAGCTGGTCGTTCTTAACGCTGCCGGGTCTTTGATGATCTTCTCGCAAGGTTCGTCCCCGAAGATGTACCGCCGTAGGATCTGCGTCATGTAGCTGGACTTCAGCGAGTACGCCCGCTTCATGGCCGGGATAGGACTAAACGGCTGCGACCGGGTATCCTGCGAGTTACGGCCTTTCGGACACGCTGCCAGATACATGGTATCGCCCTCACTGATCAGGTGTGCCTGTCCTGCCTTGATCTTGTCCATCAGGATCTTCCAGTCATTGCGGATGACCTCCAGATCCTCGTCCGGGAACTGGAACAGCACCGCCTTGTCGATCGTAAAGTTGACCTTGGGCACCCCATCCCGGTGCTCATAGGACATCAGCAGCATACAAGCACATTTCATCCAGAATGCACTGGTCTCGAAGGTCTTGTAGTATTCTTCATCATAGTTCAGCATATCGCAGACCAACCGTTCCTTGGCCTGAATGCCACGAGGGGTCTGCCGATAGGGTGTCACCTTCAATTCGACGCCCGCTTCCTCAAAATCGGGAGCCGGGTTGCTATTGGGCTTATACCCAAACCAACTTTCCTCCACAACGGTACCGATAGCACCTTTGCCTGTTGCGATGCGCCCAGTCTTGTCGATCTCGCCCAGCGTTTTACCGACTGCTTCCTGCCCACGAGCGAGAACTTCTGCCTTCGTTTTGTACTT
>CAKSZS010000023.1 GCA_934525845.1 uncultured Faecalibacterium sp.
ACCGGGATCGAACCGGTGACCTCTTGCATGCCATGCAAGCGCTCTCCCAGCTGAGCTAATCCCCCAGATGTTTGTGCTGTCTCGTGACTGCTCCAATATAATACCAGACGTTCCGGGTTTTGTCAACACTTTTTTCAGATTTTTCTGCACTGAAATTTTGCAGTCCGAACTCCGCCCCGTCCGCCCGCCCGAAAAGGCAGGCGGTGTTCTGCCGGACAAGTCCGCCGCCGAAAAAATCAGTTGCAATTTGGCCCGGTTGCTTTATAATAGAATTGATTGCGCAGAGGGTATTCCCCTCTGCCGGAAAGGACCCTGTGCCATGATCTTTGTTCCCCTGCTGCACTATTTCAAGTGCAAAAATACTTACAGCGGCAACGAGTATGGTCTGCGCTACCGGCTGACCCCCGGCAAGCGCACCCTGCCCGACCCGGATGGCGGCGCGGATGCCGTCAAAGAGGAAAGCATTCTGACGCTGGACTACTGGCCCGACCCCTGGACGCTGGAAATGACCGACCCCGCCCTGCGGCGGCAGGAGATCTTTTCCCTGACCGATGAGGGCCGCGCTGCCGCTGCCCACTGTCTGGAGGAAGCATTCCGTGCGGATCCCGACCGATGGAAAAATTGTCCGGATATGCTGGATTGTGACCCCTGGACACCGCCAGCCGACACGGATGCCGCCGAATAACCGAATGAGGAAATCATGATCTATCGTTTAAAAGAACTCAAAGGCGATACCATCGCGGTGCCGCAGCTGGTGTTTTCCAAGCTGGGCATCGCAGAAGAATACAACGTGCGGGTCGCCCTGTATGTGCTGGCCACCGGCATCACCGACCCAGACAAGATCTGCGCGGACCTGAGACTGCGCAGCCGCATCAGCGCGGAGAGCGCCCTCTCCTTCTGGGCCGGTGCCGGGCTGCTGGAACGCTACGAAGAAAACGCCGCCCCGGGTGCGGAGCCCAGTGCACCGGCCCCCATGACCTGGGCCGAGATCGCCGCGGCAAGCCGCACCGACCCCATGATCTCCAGTCTCATCGACTGTGCCCAGACCAGCTTTGCCCGGCCCCTGACCCACAATGAGATGGAAAAGATCGTCAACCTGTATGTGCAGGAAGGCTACGCGCCGGAAACGGTCATGCTCTGCACCGCCTACGCTGCCAGCCGCGGCAAGCGCACCATGGCGTCCGTCATCCACGAGCTGAAGGTCTGGCGCGCCGAGGGCGTGGAGACCGGTGAGCAGGCGGACGCCCACCTCAAGCTGCTGGCCCTGCGCCAGAGCCGCGAGCAGTACGTCAGCGGTCTGCTGAACATCTCTCCGGATGACCTGACCCTGGGCGGACGCAAGGCCATTGCCCGGTGGTACGAGGTCTACGGCTACGACGATGCCATGGTGCAGGAAGCTGCTGTGCAGGCCGGCCCCAAGCGGGACCTGTGGTACTGGAACAGCATCCTCAAGACCTGGAACGCCAAGGGCCTGCGCACCGTCCGCGATGTCCGCGGCCCGGTGGCCGACGCCGGGGCCAGCCGGAACATCCGGGTGGACCGTACCACGCCCAGCGGCAGTGACTTTCTCAAAAACAGCTCCCTTACATCGTCACTCAACCGACTCAAAAAGAAGTCTACGCCCTAACACGAGGTTTACGAGATGCGTACCAAAAACGAATTGTACCAGGAGGCTCTGCGCACCGTCGCGGTGCGGCGGCAGACCGCCCGCGCTCTGGCCGAAGATGCCCGCGTGCAGGCCGAAGCCGCCATCCCCGCTCTGCACCACGCCGAAGAGGAAGTGCGGGTGCGGGGCATCCGCTGTGCCCTGGCCGGCGCCGCCGGGCGGGACCGCACCGAAGCCGCCGCGGCCCTGACTGCGGCCCGGCAGGACCTGACCGCTCTGCTGGCCGCCAGCGGACGCCCCGCGGATGCGTTGGAGCCAAAATTCACCTGCAGGCTGTGCCAGGACACCGGCACGGTCAATGGCCGCACCTGCACCTGTGTCTATAAGGTGATGCAGCAGCTGCGCCGCAGGGAGATCGAGCAGCTGTCCAGCCTGTCCATTTCCAGTTTTGATACCATGGAACTGCGGTATTATCCCACGACCGCCGATCCGGACAGCGGGCTGGCCATCCGCTCCTACATGGGACAGCTGCTGTCCGGCCTGAAGGACTATGCGGAGGACTTCTCCCCGGCTGAAAACGAAAGCCTCCTGCTGATGGGCAATGCCGGGCTGGGCAAGACCCACGCGGCGCTGGCCATTGCGGGCATCGTGCTGGGCAAGGGGTTTGACGTCATCTATGTTTCCAGCCCGGATTTCTTCGGCAAGATCGAATCCTCCCGCTTTGACCCTTCTGAAGACGCCGAGACGCTGCTCCGCACCGCCTCCACTGCCGACCTGCTGATCCTCGATGATCTGGGCACCGAGTTCGTCACACCCTACTTCCTTACGGTCTTCTACAGCCTGCTGAACAACCGGCTGGGAGCCAGACTGCCCACCATCGTCACCACCAACATCACGGACGGCGCCCTGCTGGAAAAACGCTACACCGAGAAAATTTCCAGCCGCCTTTCGGCCTTTGTCCCCATCCGCTTCCTCGGCGAGGACATCCGCCCGCAGAAAGCAAGCGAGTAAACGAAAAAAGCAGCGCAATGCGCTGCTTTTTGTTTTGCTTAAAATTCCAGCACCGGGCTGACTTCATTGCGGCGCTGAGCCTGCACGATGCAGTCCTTGTCCGGCACTACGCCGGCGGCACCAAGCGTGTTGAACACGGTCTGCAGCGCCAGCATAGGGGTATTGTTTTCCTGCGACAAATGGCACAGGGCGAACTTTTTACAGCCCTCCTGGATGAGTTCCAGCAGCTTGGCCGAGCATTCATCGTTGGAAAGGTGCCCTCGGGCGCTTTCGATGCGGGCGCGTAAGTAATACGGATACGGCCCGCTGCGCAGCATATGCAGGTCATAGTTGCTTTCCAGCGCCACCAGGTCACAGCCGGACAGCGCTTCGTGCACCGGCGGGGTCAGCACCCCCAGGTCGGTGGCGATGGTCATGGTCTTGTTGTCCGGGGTATGGATGCGGTAGCCCACGCAGGGCACATCATGGCTGGTGGGAAAGGACTGCACCCCGAACGCACCAATGTCCTCTTCCCGACCCTCCAGCACGTTCAGCTCACAGGTGGGCGGCACGATGCCGTTGGCGTCCAGAAAGTCCAGCGTTGCCGCCGCACCATACACCGACAGCGGGTTCTTTTTCAGGAAGGTGGAAAGCCCCTTCACATGGTCGCTGTGCTCGTGGGTGACCAGAATGCCGTCACAGTCGCGGATGGCAAGGCCCAGCGCCTTGAGCGCCGCCGAGGTGGTGCGCACTCCTTTGCCCATGTCCACGATGAGATACCGCTCACCGCACCGCACCACGCTGCTGTTGCCGGAGGAGCCGGAATACAGGGAAATGAATTCTGCCATGGAAAACCTCTTTTCCACTCAAAAACAGCCCGCCGTTTGACACAGCAGGCTGTTGATTTTTGTCTTGCTTTGAACTTACAGTGCCTGATCCAGAGCAGTGGGCATACGATCCACCTTGCTGATATCCGCGCCCAGGGCGCGCAGCTTCTCCACGATGTTCTCGTAGCCGCGCTCAATGTGGCCGATCTCCTCGATCTCGCTGGTGCCGTCTGCCATCAGGGCAGCCACCACCATGGCCGCACCGGCACGCAGGTCCAGTGCGCGCAGCGGAGCCGGGCTGAGCTTTTCCACGCCCTCAAACACGGCCACCTGACCGTCCACCTGCACACTGGCGCCCATCTTGCGCAGTTCATCCACATAGCGGAAGCGGTTGTCCCACACGCTCTCGGTGACGGTGCTGGTGCCCTTGGCCACGCTCAGCAGCACACCCATCAGGGGCTGCATATCGGTGGGGAAGCCGGGGTGCGGCATGGTGTTGATCTTCAGGGGCAGGATGTCGCCGGTACGGCGTACCCGCACGGCATCGTCGAACTCTTCCACCTCGGCACCGGCCCGGCGCAGCTTGGCGGTAATGGGCTCCAGATGCTTGGGGGTCACGTTCTTGATCAGCACATCGCCGCCGGTGGCAGCGGCCGCCACCATGTAGCTGCCGGCCTCGATCTGATCCGGGATGATGCTGTAGGTGCAGCCGTGCATCTTTTCCACGCCGCGCACCTTGATGACATCGGTGCCTGCACCGCGCACGTCGGCACCGCACATGTTCAGGAAGTTGGCCAGGTCCACCACATGGGGCTCCTTGGCGCAGTTTTCCAGAATGGTCTGGCCCTTTGCCATCACAGCGGAGAGCATGCCGTTCATGGTCGCGCCCACACTGACCTTATCAAAGAAGATGTGAGCACCGTTCAGTTCCTTGGCACGGACGGTGATCATACCGTAATCCACACTGTCCTCGGCACCCAGGGCGCTGAACACCTTCAGGTGCTGGTCGATGGGGCGGGGGCCAAGATTGCAGCCGCCGGGCATGGCCACCTGTGCCTTGCCGAAGCGGGACAGCAGTGCCCCCAGGAAGTAATAGCTGGCACGCATCTGGCGGGACAGATCGTCCGGGACGTTGGTGCTGGTCAGATGGGTGGTGTCGATCTCGTAGGTGTTCTTGTTCAGCATTTTGACCTGTGCACCCAGGGTGCTCAGGATCTTCAGGCTCACCGCCACATCGCTGATGTCCGGCAGATTCTCGACCACGCAGACGTCCGCTGCCAGAATGGTAGCAGGCAGAATGCCCACAGCCGCATTCTTTGCGCCGGAAATGGTGACTTCACCGTGCAGGGGCTTGCCGCCCGTAATAACAAATTTCTCCAATTTTATGATCTCCTTGTCAGGGGCCTGCACGCAGGCCTGTTAAGGTCCCAAAAAAGCATTCCAATTCACTGCATCTGCCGGCGGCTGTACAAAGCAACCAAGCCAGCATCCAATTACAGCTATCTTATTATACACAACTTCCACAAAAAAGCAAAGTGTCAAACGCTCCTGCCGGATTATTTTCTGTTTTGCCCAGATTCCGCCTGTATATTCCAAAATTTTGTTTCTTTTTTCAAAAATTTCACAGAGATTTGATGCGCTTTGTACGGTTCTGTTGCGTTTTACCACACCCGATCTTCGCAGCAGGTCTCCTTGATCCAGCCCAGCTGGTAAGCTGCAACCAGCTGTTTCAGGTCGTGCACCCGCTCCCGGAGCACTTCGCCCTCATCGGTATCTTCCACCAGGATGCGGTGGTTCTCGGTTTCGAGGATATTCTTCCGGGATACGATGTCGATGTTCTCCCGTACCGCTTTCTCGGCGCTTTCAAAGGGCTGGTGGGTGCGCAGGGACATGGAGCGGCTGGAATACACCAGCGTATAGCCTGCGATGCCGGTCTTTTCATGGTAGGCGCGGCAGAAGCCGCCGTCGATGACCACGAGCCGTCCCCCGCCCTTGATGGGGCTTTCGCCGTTCTTCTCCCGCACCGGCACATGGCCGTTGACGATGTGGCAGCTGCCCGGCAGGCCGAACTCCGCCAGAATGCGGCGGCAGACGGCTTCGTCGTTGTACCAGGTGTAATAGGGATCCTTCACCTCGGTATGGGTGGAGCTGTCTGCCACATACAGCCGCTCGAACGTGGTCATGGCACTGCGGCCGAACAGCGGCGACAGCCGGCCGCACCACAGATACCACAGAAAGTCCTGCCCATTCCGGCGGGCCGCACTGCCTTCCGGTGCATAGTAGCCCCGGCGGGCGCGGGCATCACAGTAATCCATCAGGGCACGGCCGGAATAGCGGTGGCCTTCGAACCGCTCCACCGCAAAGCTGCCCTTGGCGGTCATGGGCACCACGCCGTGGTACAGCAGATTGCCGTTCTCAATGTGATAGACGCTGCCCTTGCTGTACAGGAATTCAATGTGCTGCTGCAATTTTTCGCTCTGCCGGAAGGAATGCACCAGCTTGCTCAGCACCAGTTCTTCGTCCGGGTTCAGTCTGGCGGGGTCTTCCGGATCCACCGTGGGGAAGGAGGTATCCCGCAGCGGATACTCCGCTTCTCCGATCCTGACCGTATGCTTCTGCCAGTCGATGCGGCGCAGGAAATCCCGTCCCTGCATCTGGAAATCCGGATTGCGGTCGATGACCTGGCACTCCAGCTTGAACATCAGAATGCTGATGGCCTTGTGCATCACGGCACAGCGGTGCAGCATCCCCTTGGTGTAAGGACCGCGGGCGGCATCCGTGTGGGGCATCCAGATGGACAGATCATCTTCTCCATAGAACTGCTCGGCCATGCGCTGCAGATGCCGCAGGTTGATGCCGTAGCAGTCCTCGATCATACCGTGGTTGTGGTAGGCCAGAGTGGTCTTGAGCACGGTGCAGATGCAGATGGGACTGCCGGCGGCGGCACCCATCCACACCACGTCGTGGTTGCCCCACTGGATGTCCACGTTGTGGTGGCGCATCAGCAGGTCCAGAATGATGTCCGGGCGGGGGCCGCGGTCGAACAGGTCGCCCACGATGTGCAGCTTGTCCACGGCCAGATGCTTGATGAGTTCACACAGCCGCACGATGAACCGATCGGCCCGGCCATTTTCGATGATGCTGCCCACGATCTGCCCATAGTACAGATCCTTGTCGTGGTCCTCGAAATGGGCGTGGAGCAGCTCGTCCAGAATGTAGCCGCAGCTGCTGGGCAGGCACTGCCGCACATGGTCGCGGGTGTGCTTGGAGGACACCAGACGGCAGATGTCGATGAGCCGCAGAAGGGTCTCGGTATACCACTGATCCAGTGCGTCCTCGCTGGTGCAGCGCGCTTTCAGCTGGGGCAGTTTTTCGTTGGGATAATAGATCAGGGTGGCCAGCTCCGCGCGGGTGGTCTCGGGCACGCTCTCGCCCAGGACCAGATCCACCTTTTCCCGGATGACGCCGGACGCCGAATTCAGGATGTGCACGAATGCTTCGTTTTCGCCGTGCAGGTCGCTCATAAAATGTTCCGTTCCCTTGGGCAGCTTGAGCAGTGCCTGGGTGCTGATGATCTCGCTGGCCGCGGCCGCCTGGGATGGATAATCCCGCGAAAGCAGGGTCAGATATTTCAGATTGTCGCGGATCTCATCGTTTTCGGTGCGCATGAAGTTCCTCCTGAAAACAAAGTATTCTGATTTTAGTATAGCACGAACCATCCCCAAAGTGGTATACTTAGGCTGACAAACTTTCTGCAAAGGACTTTGGATATTATGCCGAAAACCGAACCCATCGCCATTCCCACCCACTGCACCCTCTGTCCCCGCCGCTGCGGAGCGGACCGCGCCGCCGGACGCACCGGTTTCTGCGGGGCCGGTGCCGTGCTCAAAGCCGCCCGCGCCGCCCTGCACTTCTGGGAGGAACCCTGCATCAGCGGCACCCAGGGCAGCGGCACGGTATTCTTCTCCGGCTGCACCCTGAAGTGCTGCTTCTGCCAGAACTACCCCATCAGCGCCGAGGGACTGGGCAAGGAGATCTCCGTGGAGCATCTGGCGGAAATTTTTCTCCACTTGCAGGAGCAGGGTGCCCACAACATCAATCTGGTCACGCCGGGACAGTGGCGTCCGTGGATCATCGCCGCGCTGGACCTGGCCCGGGCGCAGGGCCTGCACCTGCCCATCGTGTGCAACACCGGCGGCTACGAGACCGTAGAGAGCGTGGACGCCTGGCGCGGATACATCGACATCTGGCTTGCCGATTTGAAATATGTGTCCCCTGCCCTGTCGGCGGAGCTGTCCGCCGCGCCGGACTACTTTGCCCAGGCCAAGCCCGCCCTTGAAGCCATGATGGCCCAGGCCGGGCACCCGGTGTTTGACGAAGAAGGCATCCTGCAGAAGGGCGTCATCCTGCGGCATCTGGCGCTGCCGGGCCATGTGGATGACAGCTTTGCGGTGCTGGACCAGATGGCCGCCTGGAACGACACAGACCCCGGGTGCTTCCTGCCCAGTGTCATGAGCCAGTATACGCCGTTCTACAAAGCCGCCGAACACGGCATCGGGCGGCGCATCACCACCTACGAATACCGCCGGGTGGTGAACTATGCCATGGACAAGGGCCTTGTGCAGGGCTATATGCAGCAGAAGAGCAGTGCGAAGGAAGAGTATACCCCCAGCTTTGATTTAACCGGGGTGTGAAATCCGCTCTGTCATAGCTCACGCTCGTTTTATCAGCAGTACGGTCAAACAAAATAGAAATTTGTTTTATACACCTCACCAGTACTTTCCGTTTCGCTCCCAGAGAGTAAACTGCGTGTGGCAACACTTTTTGTCTCTATTGGCGGCCTCGCCCTCTCAGTCTCGCAGGTGCTCGACAGCTCTCCCAGAGGGAGAGCCTCTGGCGAAACTAGAAACTTTGCACGAACTGCCAAGGCCTCTCCCTTTGGGAGAGGTGGCATCGCGCCAGCAATGACGGAGAGGGCGAGGCCGTCAGCCACAAACACACAACATCCCATCAAACCTGTTTTCCGCAAACGAAATCTGCCCGCTGCTTTCCCTCATCCGTCATTGCTGACGCAATGCCGCCTTCCTCCTCGGGGGAAGGCTTTTTTCGTCAAAACCTCCAAAAATCAGTGATTATTTTCTCCCCGATTTCCCGGCAATCCCTTGCAATCCGGCGCGGGGCAGGCTATAATGGATACAACGATGTGTTAATAGTATCGCAGTGCGCTGATACAACAGCAGGAGGAACGTTATGGAACATTACAATCCCATCCTTGGCAGCGAGACCACCGGACAGAAATTCATCACCTGCGGCGAGATCATGCTGCGCCTGACCCCGCCGAACTATGAGAAGATCCGTATGGCATCGGCCTTTGAAGCCAGCTACGGCGGCAGCGAGGCCAACATTGCGCTGGCTCTGGCCAACCTGGGCGTGGACAGCACCTTCTTCAGTGTGGTGCCCAACAACAGTCTGGGCAAGAGCGCGGTGCGCTGGCTGCGTTCCAACGACGTGCACTGCACCCCCATGATCCTCACCGAGCCGGACGAGACCCCCTCGAACCGCCTGGGTACTTATTATCTGGAGACCGGCTACGGCATCCGCGCGTCCAAGGTCATCTACGACCGCAAACACAGCGCCATCACCGAGTACGACTTCTCCCAGGTGGATCTGGACGCCCTGCTGGACGGCTTTGACTGGCTGCACCTCAGCGGCATTACCCCGGCGCTGGCTCCCAACTGCCGCAGCCTGATCCTGGATATGCTCAAGGTGGCCAAGAAGAAGGGCCTGACCGTCAGCTTTGACGGCAACTTCCGCTCCACCCTGTGGACCTGGGAGGAAGCCCGCGACTTCTGCACCGAATGCCTGCCCTATGTGGATGTGCTGCTGGGCATTGAGCCCTATCACCTGTGGAAGGACGAGAACGACCACAGCAAGGGTGACTGGAAGGACGGCGTGCCCCTGCAGCCCAGCTACGAGCAGCAGGACGAGATCTTCCAGCACTTCATTGAGCGCTACCCCAACCTGAAGTGCATCGCCCGCCATGTGCGCTATGCCCACAGCGGCAGCGAGAACAGCCTGAAGGCCTTTATGTGGTACGAGGGCCACACCTTCGAGAGCAAGCTGTTCACCTTTAATATCCTCGACCGCGTGGGCGGCGGCGACGCCTTCGCCAGCGGCCTGATCTACGCCATGCTGCACGACTACAAGGCCATGGACATGATCAACTTTGCCGTGGCCAGCAGCGCCATCAAGCACACCATTCACGGTGACGCCAACATCACCGACGATGTGAGCAGCATCCGCAACCTGATGAACATGAACTACGACATCAAGCGGTAAGCTTTTGCCGCACAACGAAGCAGCCCGCCGGGGAGACCCGGCGGGCTGCTTCTGTTGAAGGCTGGCTGCCCTGTACACCGGCGCTTCGATCTACTGCGCCGAGTGGTGGATCACAAAGCCCGACCGCATGAGCAAAGACGAGGTCATCCGCCAGTTCACCGAACTGCTGCAGAAACTGTTCTGAGCACGACCCAAAAAGACGTCCCATGCCTGCACCGCTGTGGTGCCCGGCATGGGACGTCTTTTTTGTTAGATATACCTTCCGGTGATGCTTGCCGGGTTCTGTCTGACCTCTTCCGGCGTGCCTGCCGCCACGATGCGCCCACCGGCTTCGCCGCCGCCCGGCCCCATGTCCACGATGTAATCCGCATTGCGGATGACGTCCAGGTCGTGCTCGATGACCACCACGGTGGCCCCGTGTTCCATGAGCTTCTGGAACACCCCCAGCAGGGTCTGCACGTCCAGCGGATGCAGGCCAATGGTGGGCTCGTCGAACACAAACACCGTGTCCGCCTGCCCGCGGCCCATCTCGCTGGCCAGCTTGAGCCGCTGGGCCTCGCCGCCGGAAAGGCTGGGCGTCTCCTCGCCCAGGGTCAGGTAGCCCAGCCCCAGCTCCTTGAGCACTTGCAGGCGCTGGCGCACCAGTTTGCGGTCCGCGCAGGCATCCAGCGCTGTGGACACGTCCATGTCCATTAGGTCCGCCATGGACGCCCGGGTGCCGTCGGCCATGGGCAGGGTCACCGCCGCGGCCTCTTTGCTGTAGCGGGAGCCGCCGCAGTCCGGACAGACCACTTCCACGTCCGGCAAAAACTGCACGTCCAGACTGATGACGCCGGTGCCGTCGCAGGTGGAACACCGCAGCTTTCCGGTGTTGTAGGAGAAATCGCCCGCCTTATAGCCGTGCTCTTTGGCGTCCGGCGTTTTGGCGAACAGCTTGCGCAGTTCGTCGTGAACGTTGGCGTAGGTGGCCACCGTAGAGCGCACATTGATGCCGATGGGGGTGGCGTCGATGAGCTTCACCTGCGCGATGCCCTCGGCTTCCACGGCCTTGACGTGTTCCGGCAGGGCAGTTCCGGCCGCTTTCGCCTGCAAGGCCGGGATCAGGCTTTCCAGGATCAGGGTGGTCTTGCCGGAGCCGGACACACCAGTGACCACGGTCAGCCGCCCTTTGGGCAGGTCCAGTTCCAGCGGCTTTACCGTATGGAGCGGGCCGGTGGACAGGTGGATGCGCCCCTGCGCAAACAGCTCCGTCTGCGCTGCCCGGGGCCGGGCGTGCACCCCTGCCCTGCCCGCCAGAAACGGCCCGATCTGGGAAGCCGCATTGGCTTCCATGGCCGGAATGGTGCCCTGTGCAATGACGTGTCCGCCCCTGGCACCGGCTTCCGGCCCCATCTCGATGAGCCAATCGGCTTCTTTCAAGATTTGGGTATCGTGATCCACCAGCACCACCGAGTTGCCGTCCGCCACCAGGTCGTGCATCACGGCGGTCAGGCCCTCGATGTTAGAAGGGTGCAGGCCGATGGACGGTTCGTCCAGCACATAGAGCACACCGGTGGTGCGGTTGCGCACCGCCCGGGCCAGCTGCATCCGCTGGCGTTCGCCGGTGGATAGGGTGGCGGCGGAACGGTCCAGCGTCAGGTAGGAAAGCCCCAGCGACAACAGCCGCGCCGCCACGGTCTGGAAAGACTCGCAGATATTGCGGGCCATGGGACGCATCTCTTCCGGCAGGCTGTCCGGCACTCCGGCCACCCAGTCGGTCAGATCGGCAAGGGTCAACTGGCAGGCCTTGTCCAGGCTGATGCCCCGCAGACGCGGCACCCGGGCGGCAGTACACAGGCGGGAACCGCCGCAGTCCGGGCAGACGCCCTGCCGCAGGAACTTTTCCACCCGCTTCATGCCTTTTTCGTCCTTGACCTTGGCCAGGGCATTCTCTACGGTGTAGGTGGCATTGAAGTAGGTAAAATCCAGTTCTCCGGCCTGGTTGGAGTTTTTGTTGTGGTAAAAGATGTGCTTTTTGACCGCCGGGCCGTTGTACACGATGTCCTTTTCCTGATCGGTCAGGTCCCGGAAGGGCACGTTGGTACGCACCCCCATCTCCCGGCAGATGTCGATCATCAGGGACCACATCAGGCTCTTCCAGGGGGCCACGGCCCCCTCGTCGATGGTCAGACTCTCGTCCGGTACCAGAGTGCTTTTGTCCACCGTCATCACGGTGCCGGTGCCGCTGCAGGTGGGGCAGGCGCCCTGGCTGTTGAAGGCGAATTCCTCCGCCGACAGCACCCGCACCGCTGCCCCGCACACCGGGCAGACCAGCGGCTTTTCCGCCGCCACGGCAAGGCTGGGCTCCAGCCAGTGTCCGCAGCTGCACTGGTAGCTGGACAGGCGGGAGTACATCAGGCGCAGGCTGTTGAGCAGTTCGGTTCCAGTGCCGAAGGTACTGCGGATGCCCGGCACGGCGGGCCGCTGATGCAGGGCCAGCGCCGCCGGAACATACAGCACCTCGTCCACGGAAGCCTTGGCCGCCTGGGTCATACGGCGGCGGGTGTAGGTGGACAAGGCGTCCAGATACCGCCGGGAGCCCTCGGCATACAGCACGCCCAGCGCCAGGCTGGACTTGCCCGAACCGGACACGCCTGCCACGCCCACGATCCTGCCCAGCGGCACGTCCACGTTCACATTTTTCAGGTTGTGCACCCGCGCCCCGCGGATCTCGATATGATCGACCATGTTTCCTTCTCCCCTGTTTTCAGAATGATTTTATTGTAGCACAGTGTAGGCAAAAAACAAGCGCCCACCCAAACGGGCGGGCGCTTGTGCGATGCAGCTTAGTTGGACAGGATCATGCGGTCGTTGGCAAACTCGCCGCCGCTGGCGATCTGGAACTTGGCCAGCAGGTCGGAGACGTGCAGGTTCTTTTTCTCCTCGCCCGCCACATCGTAGATGATATGGCCCTCGTACATCATGATCAGACGGTTGCCGTACTTGATGGCATCCTTCATGTTGTGGGTGATCATCATGGTGGTCAGGTGGTTTTCCTCCACGATCTTGGCCGAGAGGGTCAGCACCTTGAGCGCCGTCTTCGGGTCAAGGGCGGCGGTGTGCTCGTCCAGCAGCAGGAGCTTGGGCTTGTTCATGGTCGCCATCAGCAGGGTCAGCGCCTGGCGCTGGCCGCCGGACAGCAGACCCACGCGGGCGGTCAGGCGGTCTTCCAGGCCCAGGTCCAGGCTCTTGAGCAGTTCGCGGTAGCGCTCCCGCTCGGCCTTGGTGATGCCGACCCGCAGGCCGCGCCGCTTGCCGCGCCGGGCGGCCAGGGCGAGGTTCTCTTCGATCTGCATGGTGGCGGCCGTGCCGGTCATGGGGTCCTGAAAGACGCGGCCGATATAGGCGGCGCGCTGGTGCTCGCCCAGTTTGGTGACGTCGATGCCGTCGATCAGGATCTTGCCCTCGTCGATGGGCCAGACACCGGCCACCGCGTTCAGCATGGTGGATTTGCCCGCGCCGTTGCCGCCGATGACGGTGACGAAGTCGCCCTCGTTCAGCTTCAGGTTCAGCCCGTTCAGGGCCGTTTTCTCATTGACCGTGCCTGCATTGAAGGTCTTGGAGACATTCTGGATCTCAAGCATTTTTCGCACCCTCCTTCTTTTTTGCAGTCGGCTTTGCGAAGTACCGGCTCTTCCAGTAAGGCACCGCCAGGAAGATGGCCACCACGGAGGCGCTGAGCAGCTTGAGCAGGTTTGCGTCAAAGCCGAGGGTCAGCACCAGCTGGATGACGATGTAATAGATGATCGCACCCAGCGAAACGGACACCAGCTTGAGGGCAAAGTTCTGGAAGATGCGGCCAAACACGGCCTCACCGATGATGACAGCGGCCAGACCGATGACGATGGCACCGCGGCCCATGCTGACATCTGCAAAGCCCTGATACTGGCTCAGCAGCGCACCGGACAGCGCGACCAGACCGTTGGAGACGGCCAGACCCAGCACCACATTGAAGCTGGTGTTGATGCCCTGTGCGCGGGACATGGCAGGGTTGGAGCCGGTGGCACGGATGCCGCAGCCCAGCTCGGTGCCGAAGAACCAGTACAGCACCCCGATGAGCACTGCCGTGACGAGGATGACCATCACGATGGGGTTGTGCAGGGCAAATTCCTTGACCCAGCGCAGCGAGATGAGCAGGTCGTACTTGTCCACATTGATGGACTGGTTGGCCTTGCCCATGATCTTCAGGTTGATGGAATAGAGGGCCAGCTGGGTCAGGATGCCGGCAAGGATGGCCGGGATGCCCATAAAGGTATGGAGCAGGCCGGTGATCAGACCGGTGGCAAGGCCCGCCAGCAGCGCCACGAAGAGCGCCGCCCAGACGTTCATGCCGGAGAGCAGGCACATGACGCAGACCGCGCCGCCGGTGCCGAAGGAGCCGTCCACGGTCAGGTCCGCGACATCGAGGATGCGGTAGGTCAGGTACACACCAATGGCCATGATGCCCCAGATGAGGCCCTGCGCACAGGCGCCGGGCAGCGCACCGGGCAGGTTGGCAAGTCTAGCAAGCAGTTCCAAAATAAAACCTCCAAACGATACACTTTTTTCGTTCCCGCGTTCATACGGGAAAAGCGGAGAAGCGCGTTTTCCGCTCTCCTCCGCTGTATTTTATCCTGTTTTCCGCAGCAGCGGAGCCTTTGCTCTGCTGCCCGCTGTGCGGATCACCCCTCGATGGCCTCGTAGCCTTCCGGAACGGTCAGGCCCAGGTCCTCGCAGATGGTCTTGTTGTACTTCTTGGTCACATCGGTGTACTCGATGGGCATCTCCGAAATGTCGGCCTCGCCGGTCAGGATCTTGGCGGCCATCTCACCGGTGGTGTAGCCCAGATCGTAGTAGCTGATGGACAGGGTGGCCACGCCGCAGCCGGAGCAGATGCCCTCCTCACCGGCGAACACGGGCTTCTTCGCCGGGCGACAGATGCCGTCCACGATGCCGGTGTTGGCCGCCACGGTGTTATCGGTGGGCACATACAGGGCGTCGTTCTCGTCCGCAGCCTTCTGGCAGACGGAAGACAGGTCGTTGGAGTCGGAGAATGCGTACTGGGTCACGGTGACGCCCTTGGCTTCCAGGTACTTCTGGACCTCGTCCACCTGGTACTGGCTGTTGGCTTCCGCGGAGCAGTACAGCAGGCCCACCTTCTTGGCGTCGGGCATCCACTCCACGATCATATCAGCCTGCTGGTCCAGCGGGGCCAGATCGGAGGTGCCGGAGACGTTGCCGCCCACGGTGCCGGAGAAGTTATCCAGACCCAGCGCCACGCCGTACTCGGTGACCGAGGTACCCAGCACCGGGATGGTGTTGGTGGCGGACTGCGCAGCCTGCAGAGCGGGTGTCGCATTGGCCATGATCAGATCCACACCGGCGGACACGAAGCCGTTGGCGATGGTAGCGCAGGTAGCGGAATCGCCCTGTGCATTCTGGAAGTCGAAGGTAACGTTGTCGCCAAAGGAAGCGGTCAGCGCATCTTCAAAGCCCTGGGTCGCGGCATCCAGCGCGGCGTGCTGCACCAGCTGGCAGATGCCGACGGTGAACTTCTGGCCGTCTGCGGCAGCGGCAGAACCGGAAGCTGCAGCGGAAGAAGCGGTCGAAGAGGCCGCAGTGGAAGAAGCAGAGCCGCCGCAGGCGGTCAGGGCAGCGGCCGCGCCGCAGACAGCGGCAGCAGCCAGGAACGAACGACGAGTGATCTTACGCATCATAAATTCTCTCCTCTATACTTTCGCGCTGCGGCAACAGGACGCCGCATGGGCGCGCGTTTTACGGCGATGCAGTTGTGCCTTCGCTTTACACTCGTGAAGTATATCACACATCGTTCGGCAAAACAATCCACTTTCGGCCCAAAACGGCCTTTATTATCAATCGCTTTGAAGTTATCCATCGATTATTTCGATGCATCTTCCCGTTTTTGCTGATAGTCCGCTAGTTTGCTGCATTCGCCGTCCAGCCAGCGCAGATTTTCTTCCAGCTGGGGCAGCCAGGGCTGTGCGTAGTCGTAGTGGTAATACAGTGCCTGCCACAGCTTTGCCTGTGCCCGCCGCAGCAGCACCGGGTGCAGCCGGGCCTCCAGCGCTTCTACGGTGTCTTCCAGCGCCATGCAGGTCTGCGCCCAGCGCACATCGCAGGCTTCCCGGGCGGGCACGGCGTACCGGGCAAGGTAATCCTGTACCCGGGCCTCGATGACCTGCCCGCCGCAGCCGGTGGGCTGCAGGAAATAGTGCACCTCCCCTTCCCGGCTGATCTCCTGCGCCAGCGGGTACAGTGCACACACCAGCGGCTCTGCGTCATGGATGGCGCAGTGATTGTCGGTCAGAAAGGGGCAGTTGTTGCGTTCGTGCTTCACCGGGGCCAGCCGCAGCACCGGCAAATGGCTCACCTGCCCGATGCTGGCCCGGCAGTAGCCCCGCGCCACAATGTGGGGCGGCAGACGCAGGCGGGCAGCAATGCGCCACAGGTCGAACCCGGACAGCACGATGTCCTCCCGGCCCCGGCAGCAATTGCCGCATCCCCGGCAGGCAAACCGGAACGATTCCTGCCGCCCCAGCAGCGGCATTTCCGCCGTGCGGGTAAAATCCACCTGCCCGCACAGGTCGATGTGGTCGTCACGCATCCTGTTTCGCTCCTCCTTCCATTTTCAGGAATTTTCCGATGGTTCCACTTCGTATTTGCTTGTACATTGCATATCCTGCCAGACCGTACCATCTGCAGCGTAATACATCCACTCCGTGGTGCCATCTTTGAATAGATATTCCAGCGCAAATGCCTGCCCCTCCTGCACGGGCACCGGATAGTTATTGTAGGGCAGCACATCATTGTCCCGGGGCTGTGCTGTAAAATCCGCGTATGCATCTTCTACCCGCCAGAATCTCCGGCCTGCCGCTTCGCCTGCCCAGGCAGCAATATCCTCTTCTCCCAGATAGATCGCCGTGTATGTCTTGCCTGCAATGGTCAGTGTTTTTTCTCCCATGACAGGCGTTGTTTCTTCTGGCAGCTCCTTTAAGCTGGTCCTCAAGTCTTTGGAGACGATCCGCTCCCCATATTTCTGGTAGAGCTGATTTGCCATACAGGGCACGGTACCGTCCTCGTAGTTCATTCCATTCAGCGCCGTATGGACCGCGCCGTAGATCCCCATCACATCGGTCTTTTTCTCGGCATCCAATGTATCCAGTTCCCGCATGAAGTTTTCTGCCATACAGTTTTCCCGGTAGACATCCGCTTCTGCGTCCTTTCCTGCATAGCTATAGCTGTAATACCGCTTTGCCTGCTGGATGCTTTCCAATGCCTGCGCATACTCCGGCGAATCTTTTTTGCCTTCTGCCGCCAGATAGGTCAGGTATTGATACCCCAGTGACCGATACTGGTGCTCGATATCCGTCCCGTGAAAAACCGTTTCCGGGCAGTTCTGTTTGATCTGCTCGTAAAATGTCCGGTAGACTTCACTACCACCCAACGTTCCCTGCACGGCCTTAAAGTGTTCATTTAAGAGCGCATCATCCTCTGCCTGCATCCACTGGTTCAAAAGCTGTGTGCTTGCGTAACCATCCTCCAAAAACAAGTCTCGTACTCCTGCAGCATAGAGTTCTTCCCAGTGTTCCAGCTCCTGCGCGATCATTTCCTCGTTTGCGTGTTCTTCCCCGTACAGATATACCGTTCCAGCCGCTTCCGGTTCCGTTTGAGAAGAGGCCGTTGCTTCCTCATTTGCCGGAGTGCAGGCTGTCAGGCAAAGTCCCAACAGCAAGACCGCCCCTGCTGCCGCAAGCCAGAAATTTCGTTTCATGTTGTTTTCATCCTCCCCGATCATTTTTTTCAGTATAGCACAGTTTCCTCAAAAACAAAGCCATCCGCACCGGCTTCCGGCACAGATGGCTCTGCAAATTCATGTCAAACGTTCTCGCTTACTGGTACAGCGGGAAGTCATGGGTCAGCTGCAGCACACGGGCGCTGATCTCGTCCTTCTTCTCATCGTAGTGCCAGATGCAGTCGGCAATGCAGTCCGCAATGACCTTCATCTCGGCCACACCCATGCCGCGGGTGGTAACAGCCGGGGTGCCCAGACGGACACCGGAGGTCACGAAGGGACTGCGGGTCTCACCGGGCACGGTGTTCTTGTTGGCGGTGATGTGCACGCTGTCCAAACGGGCTTCCAGCTCCTTGCCGGTGCACTCCTCGTCGCGCAGGTCGATGAGCATCAGGTGGTTGTCGGTGCCGCCGGAGACCAGCTTGACGCCGCGGGCCTGAAGCTCTGCAGCCAGTGCCTGGGCGTTCTCCACGATCTTGCGGGCGTACTCCTTGAACTCCGGCTTCAGGGCCTCACCGAAGCAGACCGCCTTGGCCGCAATGACGTGCTCCAGCGGGCCGCCCTGGGTGCCGGGGAAGACCGCGGAGTTGATGCGCTTGGCCAGGATGGGGTTGTTGGTCAGGATCAGACCGCCGCGGGGGCCGCGCAGGGTCTTGTGGGTAGTAGTGGTCACCACGTCGGCATAGGGCACCGGGTTCTGGTGCTGGCCGCCCGCCACCAGGCCAGCGATGTGGGCCATATCCACCATCAGGTATGCACCATAGCCGTGGGCGATCTGCGCGATCTTCTCAAAGTCGATGGCGCGGGGATAGGCCGACGCGCCGGCCACGATCAGCTTGGGGCGCACCTTCTTGACCTGCTTTTCCAGTTCCGCATAGTCGATCACGCCGTCTGCATTGACGCCGTAGGACACAAAGTGGTAGTTCTTGCCGGACATATTCACCGGAGAGCCATGGGTCAGGTGACCGCCCTGGGACAGATCCATGCCCATCACGGTGTCGCCCAGGTCCAGCAGGGCGAAGTACACGGCAAGGTTGGCCTGTGCGCCGGAATGGGGCTGCACGTTGGCGTACTTGGCGCCAAACAGCTTGCAGGCGCGCTCAATGGCGATGTTCTCCACCTCGTCCACATAGACACAGCCGCCGTAATAGCGCTTGCCGGGCAGGCCCTCGGCGTACTTGTTGGTCAGCACGCTGCCCATAGCGGCCATCACCGCCGGGGAAACGATGTTCTCGCTGGCGATCAGCTCGATGTTCTGGCGCTGGCGGTCCAGCTCGCGGTTCATGGCGGCGGCCAGCTCCGGATCGACCGTGTTGACCAGACCGATGGTGTCCATCATTTCATTGTACATAACTACTACCCCTCTCAATTTGCCGGGCAGACACCCGGGTTCCTGATATCAAGCCACCCTGCTCCGCACACGAACCGAATCGCTTTCCATTATCATAACAGAAAGCTGCAAAACCTTCAACTTCCAATTTGCCAAAAGGCTTGCTTTTTTCGTCTGAAGCGTTTATGATACTTGTATAAAAATGCAGTGTCGTTTTTGTATATTTTTCAAGTTCATCCGGTGACAGATGAAGCGAGGTGTTTTGTGTGTCCATTGCCCAGGAAAAGCAGGCCCAGCGTGCTGCCGGCAAAGCCGCCCGGCGTGCCCTGCCGGAATCCGTGCGGGACGCTGCCAGCCGCGCACTCTGCCAGCGGGTACAGGAAACGGAAGCATTCCGCTCTGCCCGGCGCATCCTGCTGTATGCCGCCTTTGGCGCGGAAGCTGACCTGTCCGTGCTGGCAGACGCCGCCCGGCAGATGGGCAAACAGGTCGCGTATCCCATTTGTGGAGAGGATTTTTCCCTCACCGCCGCTGTGCCCGGCCCGGACGGCTGGGAGGTCGGGCAGTACGGCATCCGGACGCCAATTTTAGAGCGGGCAGAGCTTCTCGCCCCGGAACAGCTGGACCTGGTGCTGGTACCCTGCACGGCCTTTGACGCGGACTGCTTCCGGGTCGGCATGGGAAAGGGCTACTATGACCGGTATCTTCCCCGCTGCAAAAATGCGGTGAAGATCGGCATTGCATTTGAAGCACAGCGCGTGGAGCACGCGGTCGTGGACCTCCACGACCAGCGGCTGGACGCTTTTGCAACAGAGAGGGGAATCTACACATGGAAATGATGGAACAGAGCTGCACCCGGTTCCTGGCAGAACTGGCGGGCAAAGCCCCGGTCCCGGGCGGCGGCGGCGCTTCGGCGCTGGTGGGTGCCGCCGGGGTCGCACTGGGCAATATGGTGGGCTGTCTGACCGCCGGCAAAAAGAAATACGCAGCCGTGGAAGCGGACATTCAGGCCCTGAATGCCAAGGCCGAGGCCCTGCGCCGGGAACTGGAAGCACTGGTGCAGGCGGACGCAGAGGCCTTTGCCCCGCTGGCGGCGGCTTACGGTCTGCCGAAGGACACCCCCGCGCAGGCCGCACACAAGGCCGCCGTGCTGGAAGCCGCACTGGACACGGCCTGTGCCGTACCACTGGAGATCATGCAGAAATGCGCCGAGGGCATTGTGCTGGTGGAGGAATACGCCGCCAAGGGCAGTGTGCTGGCTGTCTCGGACGCTGGCTGTGCCGCCGCGCTGTGCAAAGCGGCGCTGCAGTCCGCCAGCCTGAACGTCTTCATCAACACCAAATTGATGACCGACCGCACCCATGCCGCCGCACTGGACGCCCAGGCAGACGCCCTGCTGAACGAGTACGTTCCCCGGGCCGACGCCGTGTTTGCGTCCGTAACGAACAAATTGCGTGTAAAATAAGAGAGGAACTACAATGGCAGAAATTTTAAAAGGTGCACCGGTGGTCGCCGCCATGAACGAAGCAAACGCTGCCCTGTGCGAACAGCTCAAGGCAAAGGGTGTCACCCCCACGCTGGCCGTGGTGCGCGTGGGCGAACGGGAGGATGATCTCTCCTACGAGCGCGGCGTCATGACCCGCTGCGGAAAGGTCGGCGTGGCGGTCAAGCAGTATCTGCTCCCCGCCGACGCCGCCCAGGAGGACCTGCTGAAGGTGCTGGCCGAGATCAACGCCGATGACGCCATCCACGGCTGTCTGCTGTTCCGTCCCCTGCCCAAGCAGTTCGATGACCGCACCGTCCGCGCCGCACTGGCCCCGGAAAAGGACATCGACGGCATCACGGACGGTTCGCTGGCCGGTGTGTTCACGAATACCGATCTGGGCTATGCCCCCTGTACCGCACAGGCCTGCCTGGAGATCCTGAAATATTACAAGGTTCCCCTCTCCGGCAAGCGTGCCGTCGTGGTGGGCCGCAGTCTGGTGGTGGGCAAGCCTGCCGCCATGATGCTGGACCGCGAGAACGCCACGGTCACCCTCTGCAACTCCCGCACCCAGAACCTGCCGCAGGTCTGCAGGGAAGCGGACATCGTGGTGGTGGCCATGGGCCGGATGGGTGCCATCGGGGCCGACTGCCTGCGCCCGGGCCAGGTCGTTGTGGATGTGGGCATCCATGTGAACGCCGAGGGCAAACTGTGCGGCGATGTGCAGTTTGCCGGCGCGGAGCCGGTAGTGAATGCCATCACGCCGGTGCCCGGCGGTGTGGGCACCGTGACCACCTCGGTGCTGGTGGGCCATGTCGTGCAGGCCGCCTGCAAAAAGGCCGGGCTGTAACCGTTTCAAGTGCATAAAACAGCGCCGGAAGCGTTTCTTCGAGGAATGCTTCCGGCGCTGTTCTTTTTATGTTATGCTTTCGGGTCGTAGATGCAGCGGGTGCCCTGATGGGCCATCAGACCGCCCAGGCACTTTTTGTTGCAGCGGACGCAGCGGTGGATCTGCTTTGCCTGCCCGTTCTGCAGTTTGTTCACCCACTCCGGGTCCGCCAGCAGCGGGCGGCAGAGCGCCGCGCACTGGATGCGGCCCGACGCCAATTGCGCCTCCGTAAAGTCCGGATCCCCCAGACCTCCCACACCGCAGATGGGAAGCGCTGTATACTTCCGCACCTCATCGCAGAATTTCAGGAAGCAGCCCGGCTGACCGAAATACGGATGGTTCTGCGGCGGGATCGTATTTTCCAGCGCAGAGTGGTTTGCCAGCGTCACATGAAAGCTGGTCACGCCCGCCTGTTCCAACAGTGGCACAAACACCGGCAGCTCCTCCACCAGCACGCCGGCATTGCCGTAATGCGGCTCTTCCTGCCGGACAGCCAACTTGTAGTCGATGGGCATCCCGGGCACTGCCGCATGGACGGCAGACACTGCTTCCACGGCAAAGCGGGCACGATTTTCGGCGCTGCCGCCGTATTCGTCGGTGCGGTGGTTGAACACCGTGGAGCTGAAGCTTCCGCACATCCGGTCTCCGTGCACCTGAACCATATCGAATCCGGCTTTTTTCGCCAGCACTGCCGCCTGTCCGAATCCGGCAAGGATCTTCCGGATCTTTTTCTGAGACATTCCGGTGATGTAAGGGGCCACCTCGTCGTTGAGTTTGGTGCGCATTTCCTGCATGGTGATGCGCTTGGTCAGCACGCCGGGGATGTATTTGAACATCGCCAGCAGATTGGAATCGCTCTGGTGCAGCTGGGCGCAGACTTTGCAGTCCGCCTTGTGGGCAATGTCCACGACCCGCTGATAAAACGCAAAGCCCTTGGCGTCAAACAGCGATTTTTCAAAACGGCTCTTCTCCACCGGCACATCGCCGATGATGATCATGGCACAGCCGCCTGCCGCGATGCGCCCGATCTCGGCAAAATATTCCTCGTCCGACAGGCCGAAGGTGGTCGGCGCAAACAGAATGCGGTTTTTCAGCGGCAGTCCGCCGTAATCGATGGGACTCAAAATGGTTTCATACATGACTTACACCTGCTTTGTTTCCGCTGCTTTCTGCAGCAGCTGCAAGAGCTGTTTCCGTTCCGCAACGGTCAGCCCATCCAATTTCTGCGCATCCCAGTCAAAAAACACCTGATGGCAGACGGCAAATGCCTGCTCGCCCGCCGGGGTCAGGTCCAACCGGGCACTGCGCCCGGTTTTTTCCCGGGTCAGAAATCCCTCTTCCACCAGCTTGTTCAGACTCCGCTGGGAGTGCCCCCAGTCCATCCGCAGGGCTTTGGTCAGCTCCGCCGGGCTGCACCCGGGGTGCTTGCCCACATAGATGACAAAGTACATCAGCCCAAAGCTCAGCCCCAGTTCCTGCAGCTGCTGGGTGGTGTAGGCGGCAAACTCCTTGTGCAGCTCGGTCACATACGAAGAGACGGTCGGCAGTTCCATCGGTTGGCTCCTTTCGGCATGGTTTGTTCGAACAGTTGCAGTATAACGCTTTTACTTGACAAAGTCAAGTATTTCTTTCAAAAATTTTTCGTGCCTGCGTCTGCGTTTTTTTACTGCTTGGTTTTTTCGGTTCAAAGAAGCTCTTTCCTCCAGCCAAAAACGCCGGAGACGCTCCCTTGCGGGAAGGTCTCCGGCGTTTTGCTCTGCGCAGAAGATTGGATTTTACAGCTTCCAGCCCTCGGCCTGCCTGCGTCCGCCGACAAATTCGGCGTACAGGCCCGGCTGCTTCATCAGCGCATCGTGCTTGCCCTGCTGCACGATGCGGCCATGTTCCACGACCAGGATCTGGTCTGCGTTCTTCACGGTCTTGAGGCGGTGCGCGATCAGGATGATCGTCTTGTCCCGGGTCAGGGCTTCCACGGCCTTTTGCAGACGGTCTTCGTTCTCAGGGTCCACATTGGCGGTGGCCTCGTCCAGAATGACGATGGGCGCATCCTTCAACATGGCGCGGGCGATGGAAATGCGCTGCTTCTCACCACCGGACAGGCTGGCGCCGCCCTCGCCGATAACCGTATCATAGCCGTCGGGCAGGGCTTCGATGAAGTCCGCACAGCAGGCTTTCCGGGCCGCAGCCACCACCTGTTCGTGAGTGGCTTCCGGACAGCCGAATTTGATGTTGTTCTCGATGGTATCCGCGAACAGGTACACGTTCTGGAACACCATGCTGATCTGATCCATCAGGCTCTCCAGGGTATAGTCCCGCACATCCACGCCGCCAATCTTCACGCTGCCGCTGTCCACATCCCAGAAGCGGGCGATCAGATTGCACAGGGTGGTCTTGCCGGAGCCGGACGGGCCGACGATGGCGGTGGTGGTCTTGTCCGGCAGGGTCACACTGATATCGTGCAGGATCTGCTTGTGCTCATAGGAAAAATCGACGTGCTCAAATGTGATCTCATGGTCTGCCGGGGCAGCGGCTCTGCCGTGTTCGTCCATCCGGGGCATCTGCTCGGTCTCCACCGTGCGGTCAATGCTGGCCGCCGCCAGACGCAGCATGGACACGCCCATGCCGAACGCCTTGATCTGGTTGAACACCAGGAAGGACATGACCAGAACCATCAGGGCGTTGGCCAGGCTCATGCTGCCGCCGCGCCAGAACAGAATTGCGGCCAGCATCATTCCCACACCGGCCAGCTGCAGCACTGCTTCTTCCGCCATGGTGTAGGGCGTCATCACCTGCTCTACTTCCAGGTTGGCTCTGCGGTTTTCTTCCACTGCGTCCTGCAGCTTTTTGTCGCCGCGGCCGCTCAGGTTGAAGGATTTGATGACGCTCATGCCCTGCACATTTTCCAGCACGGCTTCCACCAGCGCGGTCTGGCTCTTCTGGGTATCGGCTGCAATGCGGGCAGACTTCTTCTCCATGGCCGACACCACCGCCAGATACACCAGAATGCCGGCCAGCACGAGCAGCCCGATGCGCCAATCGAAAATCAGGATGATCACGGTGAAGACAGCAGTGGTGATGAGACCGCCCAGAATGTTCACCAGCACCATGGGCACCATGCTCTCAATGCTGCCCACCACCGTAGTGCACACGCCGGAAAGCTGCCCCAGGCTGCTCTCGTTGAAGTATCCCATGGGCACGCTCTTGAGCCGGTTGGCAATGGAGATGCGGCGGTCAGCAGCCATAAAATAGCCGGCATGGGTCTGCAGCTGCTTGGAGCGGCTGGAAGCCACCGCCCCGCCAAAAATACTCACCAGAACCAGCACCAGTGCCAGCCACGCCGTCTTTGCGCTCGTGCTGCCGCTGGTCAGGCCCTGCACCACCAGATAGATGGCCCCCACCTGGCACATCTGCAGCAGTGCATTGACCACGCTGACCACGACCGATTTGTTGATGTTTCCGCGCTCGTTGCCGGAAAACTGCCAGATCTTACGGAATGCTTCGATCATTCTGCGTCTCCCTCCTTTGCACCCTTGTGCGCCTGCCACATCCCGCGGTAGAGCGGACTGCTTTCCAGCAGCTGGGCATGAGTGCCCTGCGCGGCAATGCGCCCATCCTGCACCACCGCGATGTTGGCAGCGTCCACAATGGTGGACAGGCGGTGCGCAATGACGATGACCGTCTTGTTCTTGACCAGCCTGCCCACTGCCTTCTGGATGATGGCTTCATTTTCCGGGTCGATGTAGGCCGTGGCCTCATCCAGCAGAATGACCGGTGCATCCTTCAGCATGGCGCGGGCAATGGCGATGCGCTGGCGCTCACCGCCGGACAGGTGGGCACCGCCGCCGCCCACGCGGGTGTCATAGCCGTGCTCCAGCTCCTGAATGAAGCGGTCACAGCCGGCGGCATGGGCCGCGGCTTCCACCTCGGCGTCGGTGGCGTTCAGACGGCCCATCCGGATGTTCTCCCGCACGGTATCGTCAAACAGATAGTTGTCCTGCGAAACATAGGCTGTCTGCTCATACAGCTGCTGCAGCGGGATGGTTTTCAGGTCGCGGCCGCCCAGGGTGATGGTGCCCTGTTTCACGTCCCAGAAGCCTGCCGCCAGTTTGGCGATGGTGGACTTGCCGGAACCGGACGGGCCGACCAGTGCAGTCATCTTGCCTGCCGGAATGGTCAGGCTGACATCGTGCAGGATCTCCTTGTCGGCGTGGTAGCCGAAGGAAACATTCTGCAGGACGATGTCGTGGCCCGCAAACGTCACCGGCGTGCTGCCGTGCTCCTGTTCCTCTGCGCATAGGATCTCGTCCACCTGCCCCACGATGGTGCCCACCTGGGCCAGCGTGTCCACAAAGTTGAACGCTGCCACGATGGGAGCCGCCATGCCCAGTGCCAGAATGATGACGGTCAGGAAGGTCTCGGCGCTCAGACTGCCGTGCAGCCACAGCAGCCAGCCCGCAGGCAGGATGGTCAGCATCTGCGCCGGGAAGAAGCCGTAAGCCATGGCCATGCCCAGCTGGCTCTTCTTCATCCAGTTGACATAATACTGGGCATTGTACCGTACTTTTTCGGTCAGGCGTGCATACGATTTCTCTCCCTGGTTGAACGCCTTGATGACCTCGATGCCGTTGATGTACTCGATGAGGGTGCTGCTCATCTCATTGGTGGCCTGCACCGCGCCGGCATAGTCCTTGCCGTAGCCGCCCATGACGGTCATCATGAAGAAGAATGCCACCGGGAACACCACCAGGCTCAGCAGCGCCAGCCGCCAGTCCAGCACAAACAAATACACGATGGTCAGCACCGGGGCGGCGATGTTCGCGGTCATCTCCGGGAACAGATGTGCCAGGGTCGTTTCCATGCCGTCCACCTGGTCCACGATGGTCTGCTTCAGCTTGCCGCTGGAGGTGTCCATCACGGTGCCCAGGGGCAGCTTGGGCAGCTTGGCCAGCAGCATCTGCCGGATGGTCTTGAGGATGTTGTAGGTCGCTTTATGAGAAATGGACAGTGCGCTGTTGTACAGCACCGTGCGCAGCAGATAGCCGCACAGCGCCGTGAGCAGCCAGGGAGTATAGGCGTTCAGCGCCTGTTCCCCGGCCAGCAGCAGCGTGATGATCTTTGCCGCCGCAAAATACGGCACCATGCCGCATACCGTGCCGAGCACCGCCAGCACAACGGCTGTGATGAGCCTGCCGTGCTCTGCTTCTCCCCATTGCCAGATGCGCCCTACCGGGCTTTGTTGTTCCATTCGGAATCCCTCCTCGAAATTAGCATTGACTAACTTTCAGATCTATGGAAAGCTGCCGTTTCCGGCAGCCCGTCCAGCTTATTTCTGCTCCCCGAACACCGCGTTGAAACCCGTGCGATGGTAACGGCTCAGCAGGTCGATGTACTTCGCGGCTTCCTCCCGGCTCATGCCGTGGCGGATGACCTCAAAAATGCTCTCGAACCGGGAAGTTGTCACGATGTGCAGCAGCTTTTCGGTCAGGGCATCCCCGTCGCCCAGATGGGCGGGGCAGCCGACCGCTTCCATATATTTATAGGTATACTCTACCTCGATGCGCACCAGTTCATCCACAAAGTTGTGGAACCGGGTGCCATAGGAGGAATCCAGCAGCAAACGGAACTCGTCCAGGTGATCGTACATATAATTCACGAGTTCCAGCGTGCCGTCATCGGCATACTCTGCCATGTGCGCCGCCTGTGCGGCCCGGTCCATATGACAGAACGCTTCCTGAATGCGCAGAAAGCGCTCCGTCATCTCGGTCAGCACCGGCTCCACGATGGCAGAAAACAGTCCCTCCTTGTCCTTGAAGCGGACATAGATGGAATTGGTGCTGGTATCCGCTGCCGCTGCAATGACCCGCAGGGATGCATCGGTATAACCTTTGTCCAGAAATTCCGCCTTTGCGCAGTTCAGGATGCGCTCGGAAACACCCTCGATCTGTTTTGCCATCTGCCCTTCCTCTTTCATAACGTTGTTTCATAACACTGTTATTATTATACACAACAAACCGTTCTCTGTCAAGTTCCCCATCGCCGGACGCATTCTCCGTCAAAACAAAAATGGATGCTTCCCGCAGCATTCCGGGAAGCATCCATTTGGGAAACTCCGATGATTTCTGTTCGAGTCTTCCGCCGGCGTCCGGAAAACCGGACACCGATCCGCTCAGCGGTAAGAAACCGTCTCCGTCAGCGGCTTGCGCAGTGCATGGTTGGCCAGAGGGCCTGCACCTTCTGCGGCATAGCCGAGATCCAGGATCATGAGGATCTCCTCATTCTCCGGCAGCTCCAGTTCTTTTGCCAGCTTGTCCGGGTCGAAGAAGTTGATCCAGCAGCTGTCCACGCCTTCGTTGGCGGCAGCCAGCAGCAGGTGCGTTGCCACGATGGTGGCATCCTCCACGCCGGAATCCCGCTTTTCACCGGGATAGGTAAACACATTGTTCCGGTCAAACGCCACTACCACACAGGTGGACGCCCCATAGCGGCAGGGCGTGACCTTGTCGATCTTGGCCAGACCTTCAGCAGACTGGATCACATAGATCCGCTGCTCCTGAAAATTCTTGGCGGTCGGTGCCAGCCGTCCCGCTTCCAGGATCGCGGTCAGCTTTTCCGCTTCCACCTTGCGTTCTCCGAACTTCTTGCAGGAATACCGTTCCGCAATGACCTTTGCAAATTCCATTTCTGCGCCATCCTTTCTGTTTTCATGCATGGGCATTTCAGCGCTTTCATTTTAGCACGAAGTGCCGGAATGCGCAACAAGCTGCTTCTGCTGCAGGCACAGCATTCCAACGGAGCACGTTCAGAGCGCCGAACCGGCTTCCTGCAGCAGCTCTCCGCAGAGCCGGACGATCTGCAGGATCTCCTCCCGGCTGGCCTGATCGTAATGCACCCCGGCGGACACAACTGCCGGACAATGCGCGGTTTTGGCCAGTGCTTCACACCACTGCCAGCAGAGAACGCCTTCTTTGTGCCCTTCAAACTGCGTGACCGTGATGTTCCCATCCGGGTCTACGATTCCAACCGCCCCAATATGGGGCGTATCGCCGCCGTACAGACCAACCTGCACCCCGCAGTCTGTTGCGGTCATTTCCGCCGTGATGGGCTTTCCACGGAACATCCGCTCACCGGTAAAGTGCTTCATGCGTTCATGCCCTCCCATTCGTAACTTTCCTCGTCCAGATCAAACTGGCTCAGAATGCGGTCAACGGTATGGCGGGTCATTTCCGCAACGGAAGCCGGATGGTTATAATAGGTCTGCATCGGCGGCAGGATGACCGCGCCGTACTGGCTGGCTTTGCACAGATTTTCCAGATGCAACGTAGACAGTGGGCTTTCCCGTGCTGCCAATACCAGCTTGCGGCGCTCCTTCAGCATACAGTCTGCAGCCCGTAACAGCAGGTTGTCGCTGTAACCGGACACGATGCCGGCCACGGTTTTCATGCTGCAGGGGCAGACGATCATACCCATGCTTTTCCAGCTTCCGCTGGCCGGGGCCGCACCGATGTTGGCGTTGTCATGCACCACATCTGCCAATGCCAAGAATTCTGCGGTGGACATCTCAGTCTCCTGCCGCAGGGTCATTTCTCCGCCCTTGGTCAGGATCAGGTGCGTTTCTACCTCCGGGCGGCATTTCAGCTGCTGCAAAAGTTCAATAGCCAGCGGCGCACCGGACGCGCCGGATACCCCAACGACAAGACGTTTTTTCATCGGAATGTTCCTCACAGTTCAAAATCCGGCAGCCAGTGCCTGACGTCTACTTCTTGAAAGGCCGCACGCTTGAATTTTTCCTTCAGCTCAAAAGGCACGGTACAGTCAAAGATGGTCTTGGTGGAGCAGCCCACATCCCGGATGGAACCGGTGTATTCCGGGCAGGAGCTGGGGTCCAACGGATGGCACCGCACACCGGGGATCGTGATGATGTCCCGGTCGCCCTGGAAGCGGGTGTTCATAGCCCACAGCACATCGTTGGTGTCAAAGATGTCCACATCTTCGTCCACCAGAATGACGTGCTTCAGTTCCGGGAACGCGCTGAACGCCAGCAGAGCGGCCTGCCGCTGCTTGCCTTCGTCGGTATGGACGGTCTTTTTGCACTGCAGAATGGCCATATATTTGCCGCCGCCTGCACGATGCGAATAGACGTTCAGCACCTTGCCGGGCAGAGCTTTGTCGATCAGGTTCAGGATGCTGGCCTCGGTGGGGATGCCTGCCATATTGACGTGCTCCTCGCTGGGGCCGATGCAGGTCTGCATGATGGGATGTTTCCGGTGCGTGACTGCTTTCACCTTCAGCAGCCAGCATTCATGGCTGGCTTTGCCGTTGTAGCCGGGAAACTCCGGCATCGCATATCCGGTGTGGCTGTTCTGATCCTCCACCACATGGTTGCTGCCCGGCACGATCTCGCCCTCAATGACATATTCCGCGTTGGCAATGGCATTTTCCTGAACCGTCAGGCAGGGGCACAGTTCCACCGGGCGCTTGCGCAGGGCACCGGCAATGCTCAGTTCGTTGAAGCCCAGCGGGGTCGTGGGCGGCTCAAAGCAGGCGGTCACCTCAATGGCCGGGTCCACGCCAATGGAAACACTGATGGGCAGCGGTTGGCCCAGTTCGGTAGCCCGTTCTGCCATGGCGCCGATGTGACGGCTGCCCGGCTGCAGGAAAATGGACAGCTCATCTTTGGACTGGATGCACATCCGGTGGATGGTCACATCCGAACAGCCGGTGTCCGGGTGGGTAGCGTAACACATCCCCAGCGTGATGTAAGGACCGGCATCCACCGGGGTATTGGTGGGCGCGGACACCAGCTTGAACAGATCAAAATCCGGGTCGGCGGCGCGGTGCACCACTTCCTGGCAGGAAGCCGGTTCGTGGGTGACGATGGGCTGGATGGGGTTCTTGGCGCACTCGCAGAGCAGGTGGCCCAGTTCTTCTTTCTTCACGCCGAACAGGTTGGCCACCCGCTGGCGGCTGGCCAGCACACCAATGGCAACGCTGGTGTCCGGGTGCCCTTTGATGTTGTGGAATACCATGGCCGGGCCGTCCACCTTGGTGGGGCGCATCACGGTGCCGCCTGCACCCACATAGCGGTATACGCCGGAAAGTTCTGCTTCCGGGTCCACCTCCACATCCGTTTCCACCAGCTGACCCGGTGTTTCGCGCAGCACATCCAATGCGGTGCGCAGGTCTAAAATATCGGTCCGATGATCCATCAAAAATCGCCTTCCTTTCGAGTTCGTTGGTTTTATTGTATCACAAACAGCGGCACTCCGCACCGGTTGTGAACTGCAAAGATCCCCGGCCCGCGATCCGCAGGCCAGGGGTCTGGTTTTACCGGGAATGGTTCAGCGGCAAAGGCTGTCGATCCACCCGAACAGTTCCGGCAGATCGTAGTCGCCGCTGTGGGGCAGGCCCCAGGGCAGGGCAAAGTCCACCGCACAGCCGTGGTTTTTCAGGGCTGTCTGCAAAATGTACGGGATGGCCAGAGCGGTGTCCCGGTCATAGACACCGTGGCGGATGCGCCAGTGCCGGGCCGTATCCGCCTTGCCCAGAAAGGTCAGCGGGTTCATCTTGGCGATGACCTCCGGGTCGGCCAGCGTGCCGCCTGCGGTATCGTGTGCCTGACTGTAGGCGGTAAAGTGCTTCCGTTCCACCGTCTCGGTGCCGAATTCCTCGTTTTCCGGGGACGCCAGGTCCAGCGCATCAAAGGCCGGGGCGGTCTTCATGCGCTGGATGACCCCCACAAAGGCGTCCCAATCCAGTGCAACGGCCTTTCCGTTTTCCAGCGTCAGATAGGTCTGCTGCTCCACCGCACTGCCCGGAACAGCCAGGCTGTGCAGGTTCCGGGCCGTGTTGTGGGTGTCCAGTTCCCGCTGGGCCGACTGCAGCACCTCCTTCTTCAAGGCATCGAGAAAGCTGCCGGTGCCGTTGGGGTCCAAAGTCAGCGGCGTACCGTCCTCCGCGTGCAGCTGCAGGCTGTTGAGGTATGCCGGAAACAGTGCTTTCAGGTCCCGGGAGACCTGCTGCTGGGCAGCGGTCTGGGTGCCGGTGGTGCCCTTCTGCACGATCTTTCCATCCTTCACGCTCATGCGCAGGGTGCTGAACGCATCGTGCCCGCAGAACATCCACTCGTAGGCTGCATCTGCATTTTCCAGATTGTGGATGGGGCAGTAGCAGTTGGCGGCAAAGATGTCGTCCCGTTCCTCAGCGGCGCCGATGGCGGACAGTTCCGCCGCATACAGCGGGCTGTTGCCGCTGGCACCGGCCAGCGCCGACAGCGCACCGCCCGCACTGGTCCCGCTGGTGATGATTTTTTCGGTGTCGCCGGGCAGGAGCGCACGGTTTTTGCGCAGCCAGCGGATACCGGCTTTCAGGTCCACCACAAAGGCCGGGGCTTTGCCGGTGCTGTGTCCGGTCTCCTTCTGCGGGGCAGTCGCCTTGGATCCCTCAAAAAATTCGTGGTTCCCATGGCCGGAAGTTCGTCCGCGCACCCCGATGCAGGCCACCACATACCCATGCTCCAAAGCACGGAACACGGCATTCGGACGGCCAAAGCGGTCAGTGCCCGGGCAGTCCGCCGGGCCGGGCAGATAGCCGCCCACCGTGTTGGGCACAAAGATGGGGGCGGTCTGCAGCGTATAGCCGTTGTGCACGGCGCCGGCGTAGTAGTCCTCCGGCACATACAGGTTCAGCGTCTGGATGGCATCCACCGGAGCCGCACAGTATCCAATGTTCTCCCATGCACGATAGCGGATCGTGCTGCCTTCCAGCGTACAACTCCCCTCCGCATACGCTGCCGGGTCAAAACACAGGTCGTTTGCCATAAAATCTTTTCCTCCTCGTAACGCCGGCCGGCGGCATCGCTGTTTACCAGCGGGCGTCCTTTGCGGCGGCATAGAAAATATTGCCATAGGTCCCGGGGTGTTCCTGTGGGCGTCCGGCAAAGCCCGGCACACCCATCATCTGCAACGGAATGGCGGCATCCCGCCCGGCGAGAATATCCTCGGTCAGCGCCAGATTGTCCCGCAGGATGCGCTTGTCCGACCAGAAAATGCCGTGGTTGCGCAGAACGGTATCAAATGCATCTTCCCGGGTGCGCAGGCGGCGCAGGGCCTCGGCATATCCCGGCAGGGCTTCCCGTTTCAGCAGGGTCATCTCCCCGCAGGCATCCCCGAAGATGGCGATGCGGTCCTCCGGGATGAGAAAGACCATCATGCCCGGCGTATGGCCCGGCACCGGGACCGCCTGCACCTGCACGCCGCCCAAGTCCAGAACGGCATTGTCCGCCAGCGGACGGTAGGGTGCCGTGCGGCTTGGCTGCAGATCTGCCGCCGAAAAGCCCTCCGGGGCACCGCCGGGTCCGCTGAGAATTTCCTCATACCGCCGCTGCCAGACATTGTGCTGCTTTTCCAGCGCAAAATCCGCCGGGCTGAGGAACACTTCCTCAAACTGTGCCGCGCCGCCTGCATGATCCAGATGTCCATGAGACAGCCAGACCTGATAGGGCGTCGTGACCTGCCGTTCCACGAAGCCGCGCAGGTCCCCGATGCCGAAACCGGTGTCCAGCAGCACTGCGCCCTGAGTTCCCTGCACCAGATACACGCACACCCCGCAGGGCAGCACGATGCGGCGCAGATGCCGGGATACCGCTTCCAGTTTGAATTCTTGCATCATACCTTCTCCATTGAACCCCCAAAAGGGACAGACCCGGGGAAAATCCCTGCATCTGTCCCCCTTGGAGTGCTTTTGAATTTTAGAATTTCTTCTCGGCTTCAAAGTCGTAGGTGATCCACTGCACGATGAAGCAGAATGCCATGCCGATGCCGGTGCCGATCAGCGCCTTGATGAGGTCGCCCATGTCGCCGGTGGGATTGACATAGTTGGCAAACCCGAAGAGGCCGCTGCCGCCGAACAGGTAGATCTTGGTGCGCAGAGCACCCAGCACAGCGCCGCCCACAGCACCGGACAGAATGTTGATGGCATAGGGCTTCTTGAGCGGGATGAGGATGGAGTACATCAGCGGCTCACCGACGCCGCACACCTGAGAGATGAAGGAAGGAAGCGCCAGGTCGCGCACCTTTTTGCTGCGGGTGCGCAGGGTGATGCACAGGCCCTGTGCCACACCAATCATGGGGCCGATGCCGCCGGATGCCATGATGTAGTCAAAGCCGTTGATGCCGATGTTGGACAAGGCCAGCGAGATGATGACCCAGTGCAGACCAAACATGACCAGCACGCCGAAGCCGCCGCCGACCAGTGCGCCGGCAATAATGCCGCCCACAACGCCGCACTCATACAGGGACTTGACCAGCATGAAGATCGCGCCGCAGATGCCCTGGGACACCGGGCCGATGACGATGTAGGTCAGCGGAACGGTGATCAGCAGCACCAGGACCGGGGTCAGGATGCCGCGGATGGCTTCCGGCAGAGACTTCTTGAAGGTCTTTTCCAGCTTGGACGCCACATACACGGCCAGCATGATGGGGATGATGCTGGAGGTATAGCCGCTGCCCGGCATGATGATGGGGATGCCGAACAGAGTGTTGTAATAATCCATGGCAAAGGGCGTACCGGCCAGAATGGTTCCGACCACTTCCATCGTGGAACCGATGTTCACCATCGCCGGATACACCAGTGCTGTGCCGATGGCCGCGCCCAGATACTCCGAGCACTGGAAGCGGCGGGCTGCCGAGAAGCCCAGCAGAATGGGCAGGAAGTAGAAGAAGCCGTCACCCACGGCGTACAGCAGCATATACAGGCCGCTGGTGGTGGAGACCCAGCCCAGCGATGCGAACAGGGAGATCACACCTTTGATGATACCGGCGGCGGTCAGAATGCCCAGCGTCGGAGACAGCACACCGGACATGGTGTTCATCAGCGCATTGATGGGGTTGTGCTTCTGGCCGGAACCCTCTGCTTCCCCGCTCTGTGCCTCAGTGTTCAGGCCGTAGGTCTCGCGGATCAGATCATACAGGGCATCCACTTTGCTGCCGACTACGACCTGGCACTGTCCGCCAGCCATGACCAGCTGGATCACGCCCTGTGTCTTGCGCAGTGCTTCCTGATCCACCTTGCTCTCATCTTTTAAGGTAAAGCGCAGCCGCGTAAAACAGTGCGCCAGATTGACAACGTTTTCTTTGCCGCCGACATTTTGAATGATCGATGCGGCCAAAGCATCATATTTGTGTGCCACTTTGTGTTTCCTCCTGTTTCAGTCGATTCAGCTGCCCGGGCTTGTGAATATAATATACAGCTTATTCTCGCATTTGTAAATATCTGTTTTACACAAAGCTTCTGGTCTTTCCCTGTCGTTCTGCACAATTTCCCGCAAGAACGTGCTCTTTCCGGCGTTTTCGCTTTGGCTTTCCCAGAAAGCGTTCGCATTCCGTGTTGTGGTTTGAATGAAAGTTTCATTCAAGTTTTGCCGGCAGGATTGTATTTTCTGCATTTTCTGCTAAACTGGTAGAAAAGACCACTCAAAGAGGGAGATTGTTTTTATGAACCCGCTGCAGCGCATGGAACTTCACAAGGCCGATTTTACCCAGAACGACCAGATCATTTACGAATACATCATGCAGAATCCATCGGACATCACGCACCTGTCCACCAGCTCTCTGGCGGAATTGTGCGGCGTCTCGCAGCCGGCGCTGTCCCGGTTCGTCAAGGGCCTCGGCTATGCCCGCTACCAGGACTTCCGGGCCGAACTCATCCGCATGGTCGCCCAGCAGACGGAACAGGCCGAATCCGGCCAGGACCATCTGCTGTATTTCACCCGGCTGTACCAGCTGCTTCACGAAGCCGAGCAGCTGCTCACCGAGGACTACCTGCACGATCTGGGCAATTATCTGTGTCAGTTTCCCCGCATTTTTGCCAGCGGCATCGGCAAAAGCCGCCATGCCGCCGAGCTGCTGGAAATCCTGATGCGCAAGCACCGGCGCTTTGCCCAGGCGGTCAGCCATGATGCGCTGGGCGAGCTGACCGATTACATGGAAGCCGATGACCTTTTGATCATTTTTTCCGTCCGCGGCGGTGAACACATCATGGAAGAAGCCCTGCCAACCAATGGCAAAGTCATGCTGGTCACGGCAAACCAGAACACCCGCTATGCGGACAAGGTGGACAAGCTCGTCGTTCTCCCCCACCTCTCCGCAAACCCGGAAGCCGATTCCATTTCGCCGGTCCTGTTTGATGTTTTTGTGGAGCTGGTCACATCGTTTCTTCCTTATAATACGGAGAACGATTCAGAGCCGTGACAGCGTCCCGAGGGCGCATTGCAGGTTCCTGCATCACTTTTTCCAAAACCGCTGCGAAGCCGTTCTCTGAAAAACGCCGCATAAAGCCCGGAACCTTTCCCGCGCCAGATGGCCCAAAAGGTTCCGGGTTTCTTTTTATGTTTTCTTTCTGCAGGCTGTGACTGTTCAGATAAAACCGCCCGCATTGTGGTCAAAAATGTATATGCCATTAGACAATTTCAAGATATTTTTCCAAAAACAAACTTCCCTGAAAGACCTTTGTAAAGTCGTTTCCGGGAAGCTGTGATGAAGGAGAAAATTTATCAAAATGAGAAACGCAATTGATTAAGCGGCCTGTTTAGCCTCGCCCTCCGGGAAGATGATCTTATTCACAAAGAAGAAGATCACCATGGAGATGCCGCCGTTGAGCACGGTGGTTCCGATGTTGTAGATGAAATCCGGCACGAGCAGCCCGGCCACGGCCACCCACACACAGTTGATGGAGTTGACGATGCAAGTGATGATGCAGAAGGCGGCCACATACCAGCCGATCTGCTTTGCCAGATTCCCCTTGCTGCGGAACACGAAACTGCGCTGGATGGGGAAGTTGATGCACTCGCCGATGACCATGGCGATCATGTAGGCGCAGAAATAGGGCAGACCGCCGTGGGCGGCATCGTAGCCGAGGATGTTCCACTTGAAGGTCTCGCCGAACAGGGTCACATCGATGCCCGGCCAGCCGAAGTCCACCACCGGCAGGCTGGCAAACGCCTTGGGCAGGAACTGCAGCAGCAGGTATTTGAACACCGTGATGAGGTTGGACACGATGACGAACAGCCCGCCCTCGCGCACCCACTTGGCAGCGGCGGGGTG
>CAKSZS010000024.1 GCA_934525845.1 uncultured Faecalibacterium sp.
GGTGCCCAACGTCCTGCAGGACGAGGACTACGCCGTCATCAACTCCAACTACGCCATCTCTGCCGGTCTGGACCCCACGACCGATGCACTGGCCATCGAGGACGGCTCTTCCGCTTACGTCAACGTTCTGGTCTGCAAGGACGGCAACCAGGAGGAGCCCAAGATCAAGGCTCTGGCCGCTGCCCTGCAGAGCCAGCAGGTCAAGGACTTCATGGAGGAAAACTACAAGGGCGCAGTCGTGTCCGTTGTGGAGAACCCCACCGACGGCTATGACGCTTCCGTTGACTACGACGCTCTGAACGGCGAGACCGTGAGCTGCGCCGCTACCCCGGCTCCCCACTGCGAGGTGCTGGAGGTCTGCAAGGAGATCCTGGCCGCCAAGGGCATCACGCTGGACATCCAGGAGTACGATGACTACATCATCCCCAACAACGTGGTCGAGGACGGCACCGTTGACACCAACTACTTCCAGCATCAGCCGTATCTGGATGACTTCAATGCAGAGCACGGCACTCACCTGGTGACGGTTGCCGGCATCCATGTGGAGCCCATGGGCATCTACGGCGGCAAGCAGGACAGCCTGGCACCCATCGAGGGCTAAAAGGAGCAATTTCTGTGATCGAGATCAAACACCTTTCCAAGACCTTCCAGATGAAGGACGGCGCAGTGAACGCGCTGACGGATATCAACCTGACCATTCCGGACGGATCCATTTACGGCATCATCGGTATGTCCGGTGCGGGCAAATCCACCCTGGTGCGCTGCATCAACCTGCTGGAGCGCCCCACCGAGGGCAGTGTTGTCATTGACGGCACCGCCATGGAGACCCTGAACGCCGCCCAGCTGCGGGAGCGCCGCCGCGAGATCACCATGATCTTCCAGCAGTTCAACCTGCTCATGCAGCGCAGCTGCCTGCGGAACATCTGCTTCCCCATGGAGCTGGCGGGCGTGAAGGAAGCCGACGCCGAAAAGCGCGCTAAGGAGCTGCTGGAGATGGTGGGCCTGCCCGACAAGGCCAACGCCTACCCGGCCCAGCTGTCCGGCGGCCAGAAGCAGCGCGTCGCCATTGCCCGCGCCCTGGCCACCAACCCCAAGGTGCTGCTGTGCGACGAGGCCACCAGTGCGCTGGACCCCAACACCACTCATTCCATCCTGACCCTGATCAAGGACATCAACCAGAAGCTGGGCATCACCGTAGTGGTCATCACCCACCAAATGAGCGTGGTGGAAGAGATCTGCGACAGTGTGGCCATCCTGGACGGCGGTGTGGTCGTGGAAAACGGTTCGGTCGCAGAGATCTTTGCCAACCCCAAAACTGCTGCGGCAAAGCGTCTGGTCGCCCCCAATGGCGGCAGCGCGGCCCGCGATCTTTCCAGCTTTGCCCCGGACGACCATGTGGTGCGTGTCACCTTCAACGGTTCGTCCACGGCCAAGCCTCTGGTGGCAAGCCTTGCCGCCGAAAAGGGAATTCTGGTGTCGGTGCTCAGCGCCGATACCCGTGATCTGAGCGGCCAGTGCTACGGCTCCATGCTGCTCAAACTGCCTGCCGATGTGGAGCAGGCCAAACAGGCGGCTGCATATATGCGTGCACAGCTTGGCGTGACGGTAGAGGAGGTGACCGGCGAATGAGCATTGCAGATTATGGCTTTGCCATCTGGGAAACGTTCTATGTGACGGTTCTTTCCACCGCGTTTGCGCTGGTGCTGGGCCTGCCGCTGGGCGTGCTGCTGGTGGCCGGTGACAAGGACGGCGTGCTGCCCCTGCCCGGCTGGCTCATGCACATCCTCAACATCGTCATCAACATCCTGCGCAGCGTGCCGTTCCTGATCCTGATGATCTGCGTCTTCCCGCTCACCCGTGCCATCGTGGGCACCACGGTGGGTACCAAGGCCACCATCGTTCCGCTGGTGGTGGCGGCGTTCCCCTTTGTGGCACGTCTGGTGGAGACCAGCCTGCGGGAACTGGACGAGGGCGTGGTGGAAGCCGCCCAGAGCATGGGCGCGACCCCGTTCCAGATCATCACCAAGGTGATGATCCCCGAGTGTCTGCCCGGCCTGATTTCCAGCATGACCACGGCCCTGACCACCATTCTGGGCTACTCGGCCATGTCCGGCGTCATCGGCGGCGGCGGCCTGGGCAAGATCGCCCTGTCCTACGGCTACTACCGCTACCAGACCAACATCATGGTCGTGTGTGTGGTGCTGCTGGTGCTCATGGTGCAGGTGTTCCAGAGCGTGGGCACCTTCTGGGCGACCCGGAGCGACAAGCGCCTGCGGAAGTAAAAGAGTGCCGGAAGACTTTTCATGGTGATGGAAAAGTTTCCTTAAACCATACTGCCAGACGATCCCGGCAGGGAAAAATTTAACGTTTCAATTCCCCGCCGGAGGCTGTATGCTCCCTGCGGGGAATTGTGCTATATGGACAAACCCAGCAAAGGAGTATGTAGTATGAATCGTGATACCATCTGCGTGCAGGGCGGCTATACGCCCGGAAACGGCGAACCCCGCCAGATCCCCATCATCCAGTCCACCACCTTCAAGTACGCCACCAGCGAGGACATGGGCAAGCTGTTCGACCTGGAAGCCGACGGCTACTTCTATTCCCGCCTGCAGAATCCCACCTGCGACCTGGTGGCCAAGAAGATCTGCGAGCTGGAGGGCGGCACCGCCGCCATGCTCACCAGCAGCGGCCAGGCCGCGAACTTCTTCGCCCTGTTCAACCTCTGCGAGGCGGGCGATCACATCGTGGCGTCCAGCACCATCTACGGCGGCACCTTCAACCTGATCTCGGTCACCATGAAAAAGATGGGCATCGAGGCCACCTTCGTGGACCCGCTGTGCACCGAGGAAGAGCTGAACGCTGCCTTCCGGCCCAACACCAAGGCGGTCTTCGGCGAGACCATCGCCAACCCCGCCCTGACCGTGCTGGACATCGAAAAGTTTGCCAATGCGGCCCACGCCCACGGCGTGCCGCTCATCGTGGACAACACCTTTCCCACCCCGGTCAACTGCCGCCCCTTCGAGTGGGGGGCCGACATCGTGACCCACTCCACCACCAAGTACATGGACGGCCACGGCGCGGTGCTGGGCGGTGCCATCGTGGACAGCGGCCGGTTCGACTGGATGGCCCACGCGGACAAGTTCCCGGGCTTGTGCACCCCGGATGACAGTTACCACGGCATCACCTACGCCGAGCGCTTCGGCAAGGAAGGTGCCTTCATCACCAAGGCGACTGCCCAGCTCATGCGCGACTTCGGTTCCATGCAGTCCCCCATGAACGCCTATATGCTCAACCTGGGCCTGGAAAGCCTGCACGTCCGGATGCAGCGCCACTGCGAAAACGGCATGGCCGTGGCCAAGTTCCTGGAAGCTCACCCCAAGGTGGCCTATGTGAACTACTGCGGCCTGGAATCCAGCCCCTACCACGCTCTGGCCGAAAAGTATCTGCCGGGCGGCAGCTGCGGTGTGGTGAGCTTCGGCCTGGCCGGGGGCCGCGAAGCCGCCAGCACCTTCATGAAGGAGCTGAAGCTGGCTGCCATCGAGACTCACGTTGCCGACGCTCGCACCTGCTGCCTGAACCCGGCTTCCAGCACCCACCGCCAGATGACCGACGAGCAGCTGGCCGCCGCCGGTGTGCCCGCCGAGCTGGTGCGCATGAGCTGCGGCCTGGAATCCAGCGAGGACCTCATCGCCGACATCGCCCAGGCACTGGAGAAGGTGTAAGGGCGAGGCCGCTGTCAATTTCCGCATCAAAGGAGTACGACGACTATGCCACTGATCATCCCCAAGACCCTGCCCGCCTACGACGCCCTGTACGAAGAGAACATCTTTGTGATGCACCGGGAGCGGGCGCTGGCCCAGCACATCCGCCCGCTGGAGATCTTGATCCTGAACCTGATGCCCACCAAGATCACCACCGAGACCCAGATCGCGCGGCTGCTGGCCAACACGCCGCTTCAGGTGCACATGACCCTGCTGCAGACCGCCAGCCACGCCGCCACCCATGTGTCCGCGGCACACCTGGACGCGTTCTACAAGACCTTCGACGAGGTGAAAAACAACCGCTACGACGGCATGATCATCACCGGTGCCCCGGTGGAGACCATGGACTTCGAGCAGGTGGACTACTGGGATGAGCTGTGCGAGATCATGGACTTCAGCGAGACCAACGTCTACTCCACGATGCACGTCTGCTGGGGCGCGCAGGCGGGCCTGTACTACCACTACGGCGTGCACAAGGAGCTGCTGCCGGAAAAGATGTTCGGCGTGTTCGAGCACCGGGTCACCCGGCCCTCCAACCCGCTGGTGCGCGGCTTCGACGAGGTGTTCTACGCCCCTCACAGCCGCCACACCGGCATCTCCCGGGCGGACGTGGACGCCTGCGGCGCTCTGCGCATCCTGGCTGAGAGCGATGCGGCAGGCCCCTTCCTGATGAGCACCGAAAACGGGCGGCAGATCTTCGTCACCGGCCACCCGGAGTACGACAAGTACACCCTGGATTCCGAGTACCGCCGCGATGTGGACAAGGGCCTGCCCATCCATGTGCCGGTCAACTACTACCCGGACGACGACCCCAGCAAGCCCCCGCTGTTCCGCTGGCGTGCCCACGCCCACCTGCTGTATGAAAACTGGCTGAACTACTACGTCTACCAGAACACCCCCTACGACCTGGGCGAGATCCAGCGCGTGAAGCACGGAACGTGACCTGTGGACCGGCCGCGATGCGTAAAGCATCGCGGCCGGTTTGTTTTTTCTGCCGGCAGACCCGTCCCTGACGGATACCGTGCCGGTTGTATCCCTCTGTTTGGCAAGAGTGCACAAAATGAGACGAAAAGTTTTGTGCACGTTCCTGACTGAAAATGATTGATTTTGACGGAAGATGTGCTACAATAAAGATGCAAATCACCAGAACACTTCACATCTGGTCAAAATCCATCAAAAGGGAGGAAGGAAGATGCTGGCAGAAGAACGGTTCAATCTGATCCTGGAACTGCTGAGGCGTCAGCGCACGGCCACCGTGCAGGAGCTGTGCGAGGCACTGAACGCCAGTGAATCCACCATCCGGCGCGACCTGACCGAACTGGACCGGCTGGGACGGCTGACCAAGGTGCACGGCGGTGCCACCCTGCCGGACAGCCGCTTCCTGGCCGAGGAACCCACCATGAAAGCCAAGCAGGCCCAGGCCGTGCCCCAGAAGCGGGCCATCGCGGCGGCGGCGGCGGCGCTCATCACGGCGGAGGATTTCGTCTTTGTGGACGCCGGGTCCACCACGCTGGAATTGGCCCGGGCCGTGAGCGGCGAAGCACTCAAGGCCAGCTACGTCACCAACGGCGTGGCCCACGCCCGCACCCTGGTGCAGAAAGGCTGCAAGGTGTTCCTGCCCGGCGGGCTGCTGCGGCCCCAGACCGAGGCCATCGTGGGCGCGGCAGCCGTGAGCAGCCTGCAGCAGTACAACTTCACCAAGGCATTCATGGGGGCCAACGGCGTCTCGCTGGACGCAGGCTTCACCACCCCGGACCCCGAGGAAGCGGTGGTCAAAGCTGCCGTGGTCGAGCACGCCCGGGAGACCTGGTTCCTGGTGGATGACGCCAAGTTCGCGCAGGTGTGCCCGGCGGTCATCGCCGACCTGCACAGCGGAGCCATCCTGACCAACCGCTGCCCCAATCCCAAATACAAACAATTCACACTGGTAAAGGAGACGGAAGCATGATCTATACCGTGACATTCAATCCGGCCATCGACTATGTGGTGCGGCTGGACAAGCCGCTGGAAGTGGGGGCCGTCAACCGCGCCAACGGCGAGGACTGTGTGCTGGGCGGCAAGGGCATCAACGTGTCCGGCGTGCTGGCTCAGCTGGACTGCCCCAGCGTGGCCCTGGGCTTTGTGGCCGGGGAGACCGGTGCCTGGCTGGAGCGCGGTCTGGCCGCGCAGGGCCTGAAGACCGACTTCATCCACCTGGAGCAGGGCATGACCCGCATCAACGTGAAGATTAAGGCCGGGCAGGAGACTGAGCTGAACGGTGCCGGGCCGGACATCCCGGAGAGCGCTATGCAGCAGCTGGAAGCCCAGCTGGACACCCTGGGCGAAGACGACATCCTCATTCTGGCGGGCAGCATTCCCAAGAGCCTGTCCCAGAATACCTACGAGCGGCTGCTGGCCCGGCTGGACGGCAAGGGCGTGCGCTGTGTGGTGGACGCCACCCGCGACCTGCTGGTGAACGTTCTGCCGTATCACCCCTTCCTCATCAAGCCCAATAACCATGAGCTGGGCGAGATCGTGGGCCGGGAGCTGACCAGCGACGAAGAGATCATCGCCGCCGCCCGCAGTTTGCAGGAAAAAGGCGCCCGGAACGTGCTGGTGAGCATGGCCGGAGACGGCGCTCTGCTGGTGGATGAGCAGGGCCAGACCCACCGCATCGGCTGCCCCAAGGGTAAAGTGGTCAACAGCGTGGGCGCAGGCGACAGCATGGTGGCCGGATTCGTGGCCGGCTGGATGCAGACCAAGAGCTATGCCTTTGCCCTGCGGCTGGGCACCGCCTGCGGCAGCGCCACGGCCTTCAGCCTGGGCCTTGCCACCAAGGAAAAAATTGACGAGCTGATGAAACAGATTTGAAAGGGGACCCCATTATGCGCATTACGGAGTTATTCACCGCACAATCCATCGCGCTGGATGAGGCGCTGGACAATCAGGAACAGATCCTGAGCCGCCTGGTGGAATTGCAGGCCACCCACGGCAACATCAAGGACAAGGAAGCCTACAAAAAAGCCCTGTACGCCCGCGAGGCCGAAGGTTCCACCTATGTGGACAACGGCATCACGGTGCCCCACGCCAAGACTGACGTGGTCACCCGGCCCAGCCTGGCGGCCCTGCGGCTGGCCAAGCCCGTGCAGTACAACGCCGAGGATGACGGCACCACCGACCTGCTGTTTGCCATTGCAGCGCCGGAAAACGGCAGCCTGCATGTAGATATGCTGGCCCGCATGATGCAGATGTTGATGAACGAGGACTTTGTGGACAAACTGAAAGCCGCCAAGACCCCGGCGGAGTTCCTGGACTGCATCGACGCCCAGGAGGACGCGCAGTTCGGCGCGGAGAGCTTCACCCAGCAGGAGATCCCTCAGAACGGCTACCGCATCCTGGCGGTGACCGCCTGCGTCAACGGCATCGCCCACACCTATATGGCGGCAGAGGCCCTGACCAAGGCCGGCGACAAGCTGGGCCTGCCCACCAAGGTGGAGACCAATGGTTCGGACGGTGCCAAGAACATCCTGACCAAAGAAGAAATTGCAAATTGCGACGGCATCATCGTCGCCGCCGAGAAAAAGGTGGAGACCAACCGCTTTGACGGCAAGCCGGTGCTGTTCACCCGGGTGGATGACGGCATCCACAAGCCGGAGGAGCTCATCAAGAAGATCGCCCACGGCGAGGTGCCGGTGTTCCACGCCGAGGGCGGCGCGGAAGCTCCCGACAGCAGCGCCGCTACCAAGGACAGCTTCGGCCGCAGTCTGTACAAGAACCTGATGAACGGCGTCTCCCATATGCTGCCCTTCGTGGTGGGCGGCGGCATTATGATCGCGCTGGCCTTCCTGCTGGACGATTACTCCATCGATCCTTCCAACTTCGGCATGAATACTCCTGTTGCCGCCTTCTTCAAGACGGTGGGCGGTGCGGCCTTCGGCTATATGCTGCCCATCCTGTCCGCCTTCATCGCCATGTCCATCGCAGACCGTCCGGGTCTGGCCGTGGGCTTCGTGGGCGGTGTGCTGGCCATGAACGGCACCAACTTTGCGGGCATCGCCAACGGCGACACCACCGGCATCTCCGGCGGCTTCCTGGCGGCACTGCTGGCCGGTTTTGCGGCGGGCTACATCGTGGAGTTCCTGAAAAAGATCACCGAAAAGCTCCCTGCCAGCCTGAACGGCATCCGCCCCATGCTCATCTACCCGCTGGGCGGTATGCTCATCCTGGGCGTTGTGATGTGCGGCATCAACCCGGTCATGGGCATGATCAACACCGCCATGACCAACTGGCTCAACGCCATGGGCGGCACCTCCAAGGTGCTGCTGGGTGCCATCGTGGCCGGTATGATGAGCATCGACATGGGCGGTCCCTTCAACAAGGCGGCTTACGTCTTCGGCACCGCCGCCCTGGCCTCCGGCAACTATGAGGTCATGGCTGCCGTCATGGTGGGCGGCATGGTGCCTCCCATCGCCATCGCCCTGTCCACCACCTTCTGCCCCAAGAAGTGGTCCCCCGACGAGCGCCGCAACGGCATCGTGAACTACGTCATGGGCCTGTGCTTCGTCACCGAGGGCGCCATTCCCTACGCCGCCGCCGACCCGCTCCGCGTCCTGCCCAGCTGTGTGGCCGGTGCGGCCCTGTCCGGTGCGCTGTCCATGACCTTCGGCTGTGCCCTGCGCGCACCTCACGGCGGCATCTTCGTCTTCCCCGTGGTGGACCACGCCGTGCTGTACTGCGTGGCCTTGGCTGTCGGCAGCGTGGTGGGCGCCGTGATCCTGAGCCTGCTCAAGAAAGAGTACAAGGCCGCATAACTTCCGACATTCCCTCCATACGAGAAACTTCTTCATAAAGCAGAACGCCCCCGGGAGACCGGGGGCGTTCTGCTTCTGTTTATAAAGACCCGAAAGTCTGGTTTCAGGCGTCCGAGCGGGAATAGGCGTTCTTCATCTGGCTGCTCAGTTCAAACAGCACCTTGTCCAGCGTATCGGAGGCCTTTTCCTTCAGCATGGCGGCCAGGGCATTGTTGGCATCCTCCCGCAGGGCGGCGCGGTCGGCTTCCGGCGCGGCGGCAAGCTTGGCGTCGTACTGGTTCACCAGGGCGTGGGCGGCGCTGAGCACAGCTTCCTCGTAGCGCTCGATGTGGAACAGCGACTTATTATAGGAAGCGTCGGCCATGGCGGCGATCATGCGGCTGACCCAGTAAAAGCTGTCGGTGGAGACCTCCTTGGTGGTGCAGGCCAGGTAGGCCGGGGTGGTGTCCACGTTGGCGTAGAAGGGCACCATGGTGTTGAACGCGTTGGACGCGTAGGCAATCCACTCCAGCGCGCAGTGGTCGGCGTCCATGTCCGGGCGCAGCTGGATCAGGGCCATGAAGTCGTTGCGGTTGATGCCGATGGAGCGGTAGGCACCCTTCCTGCTCTTATCGCCGTAACTGCGGTAGGGGTCGTAGGGCGTGCCCTGATAGTGGCTAGACAGCACATACTTGACGTCCTCCAGCGTGATCTTCTTTTCTGGCACCATGCACCAGGGCAGGTCATCGTCGGCGGGGGTGTAGTCGGCGTCGGGGCCGTCCCAGACCCAGGTCTTGGGGTTCAGGGTGCGCAGCATATACCAGGCACGGGGCGTGTTATACACATGGTCGGCGTCATCGTGGCTGCCAAACGCGTCGCGGGGGTTCAGCACGCCGTCCTGGGACAGGTCCAGGTGATACTTCTGGATGAACTCGGCCAGGTCGGCGGAGCACATATGGTCCTTCTGTTCGCCCAGGGCGTCTTCCAGGTCGAAGCTGTCGATGCCCAGCTGGTTCGGCATGACTACATAGCTGTCATCCGGCACCCGGCGGGCCATCCAGTGGTGGCCGCCGATGGTCTCCAGCCACCAGATCTCGTGCACGTCCGCAAAGGCGATGCCGTTCATCTCGTAGGTGCCGTAGGTCTCCAGCAGCTGGCCCAGGCGCTGCACGCCCTCGCGGGCGGTGTGGATGTAGGGCAGGGTCAGGTACACAATGTCCTCTTCGCCGATGCCGCCGGGCACTTCGGGCTGTTCGCCCTGGGCGGGACGGTACTCCACCAGCGGGTCCGCGCCCAGCACCCGGGGGTTGGATGTGATGGTCTCGGTGGCGGTCATGCCGACGTTGGCGGCGTTGACGCCGGAAGCTGCCCAGATGCCCTTGCCCTCCACGGCGTTGGGCATGGCGGTGAAGCGCATAGCACTCGCGGGCAGGGGCACTTCCACATGGGAGATGACACTGCGGTAGACCTGGGGCAGGTCCTCCGGGTGCACCACGGTGAACTTTTTGGCGGTGAAGTGGCCGGAGCCGGAATCATCGTTGCGGGCGATCATGGTGGAGCCGTCGAAGGATGCCTCCCGGCCCACCAGAATGGTCGTACAAGCCATAAACAAAAACCTCCATTTCGGGTCGTGTTTTTCAGTACAAACCCTATTGTAACCCTTTGCCGGTGGAATTGCAAGATGGGGAGCTGTGCGGCCAGCGGGGAGCTTCTCTGAGGACCGTCCGCTGGGGAGGGACCCTGTTGCCGAAGGCAATAGGGAGGGCGATGGAATGGCCCTATTCGTGTCCGAAGAGAAAGCTTCCGGTATGCCGCCTGGAAGGTCTTCTAGTTGTAAAGCTTCCAAAAGTATGCTAAAATAAAAATGCTGCCCGAAAAGGCGGCGTTGAGGTGCTGTCTGCATTGCAGGTGGTCATGCTCCCGTACCCGGCTCGCACAACTCGTTCTTCGGAATGAATCAGGCAGAAGCCGGGGAAAGGAACTTTTTTGAAAAGCAAATCTTCCCGGAGCCTGACGGCAAAGGGGGGATGCCCAATGACGCTGCTGGAAACTCTGGCCCTGCTGACGCTCATCGCCACAGTGGTCTACGAAACGGTTGACGTTACGTTGAAAGTGTTACAGTACATCGAGAGCAAGCATAACAAAAAAGATTGACCGCCCACAGTTGTCCAGACTCTAGCGGTCAATCTTTTTTTGATTGTTTAGGGTACGGGAGCTGACCATTGCTGAACAGCACCTCTTCTATTTGTAGTATAGTGATTTTTCGCCCGCTTGTCAAGCAGAGCGCACACAAAAAAGGAGCCGCCGTGCGTACCAATCGCACGGCGGCTCCGGAGAGATGGTTCCTCAGGGAAAATTACTCGGCGGACCAGTAGAAGTCCTCGCCGGGCATAGCACCGCCCACGGCGGCGGGGTCGGCGTCAAACAGCACCTGCAGGTAAGCGGATGCGTTGGTCTTCAGGTCGTCGCCGGTCAGGCAGACGATGTTGCAGTTGGGCAGGGCCTTCTTGGCGATGGCAGCCTTGGCCACCACGCCCTGCTCCTCGCACAGGGCGGCGGTGCCGTCCAGGTCGGTGTTGGCGGCGTCCACGCTCTGGGCGTAGTCCTTCAGGAAAGCGGCCACCACGTCGGGGTGCTCCTCGGCGTACTCCTTGCGCACCACGGTCACGCCGGTGATGAGCTGGGTGTCCGCCACCTTGTCCCACTCCTCGGTCAGGTTCAGGGCAACGCGCAGGGTGTCATCCTGCAGACCGGCGGCGGTGACGTAGGGCTGGGGCAGGACTGCAATGGCGTCCTCGGTGTTGGCCATCTGGGCGGTCACCTCGGTGGCTTCGCTGTAGTACTCAATGGTCACGTCCTTGTCCGGGTCGATGCCGTTGGCATTGAGCAGGTAACGCAGAACGTACTCGGGCGTGGTGCCCTTGCCGGTGGACAGGATGGTGCGGCCCTTCAGGTCGGCCATGCTCTGCACGGTGTCACCCTTTTCCACGACGTACAGCACGCCCAGGGTGTTGACCGCCACAGCCTGGATGCCGCCGTTGGTCTTCTGGTACAGGGTCGCGGCCAGGTTTGCCGGAATGGCGGCCATGTCCAGCTCGCCCTTCATCAGCAGGGGTACGATCTCATCGGCCGCACCGTACAGCTGCAGGTCGTAGTCCATGGAAGCGGTGCCGTCCTGCTCCATGCTGAGCAGATTCACCAGACCCATGGTGGTGGGACCCTTCAGGCCTGCGATGCGCAGGGCGTCGGTGGTGGACAGCTCTTGGGCTGCTTCGCTGGAAGCAGCCTCGGAGGATGCGGCTTCGCTGGAGGCGGCCGCAAAGCTGGAAACGGCAGAGCTTGCGCTGCCGCCGCAGGCTGCCAGGCACAGCGCAAGGCTGAGGGCCAGCAGCAGAGATACGAATTTCTTCATAATATAGGGACCTTCCTCTTTCCTCACGGCCCGGGCGATGCCTTCTCCTGCACGCAGACGGGTCGTTTTTTTAAATTTTACAAGGCAATTTTCCAAAAACATTTGCTTTGCGCGTCTAAGTTTACTATAATAGGGTCAAAAATACCGTTGCGTGTGCAACGGAATTGCAGGAGGACTGCGGGACCTGTGCCGATTCCCGCGGATGTGCGATGAAAAATTATCTTCCGCTGTTACAAACCACTTCTCTGTTTGCCGGGCTTTCCGCTGAGGAGCTGCAAGTTCTGCTGGCGCGGCTGGGGGCCTTTGTGCGCAGTTACGGCAAGGGCGAGGCCCTGGTGCTGGCCGGAGAACCGAACCGCCGGGTGGGCATCGTGCTCAACGGAGAGCTGGAAGCCTACCGGCCCGCCCCCGGCGGGGCCAGGGTGCCCATCACCCGCATGGAGCCGGGCGGGGTGTTCGGGGACGTGCTGGCGGGGTCCAGCCTGTCCAGCCCGGTCACCGTGCTGGCGGCTTCGCCCTGCGAGGTGCTGCTGGTGCCCTACGAGCGGCTGCTGCTCTCGGACGGCAGTCCGGCGCACCAGCGGGTGGTGCAGAATCTGGTGCGCACCATCAGCGACAAGTACTTTCTGCTTTCCCGCCGGGTGGATCTGCTGGTGTTGAAAAGCCTGCGGGCCAAGGTGTGCGCCTACCTCCTGTATGAAAGCGAACGCGCCGGGAGCCTGACCTTCAGCATCCCGTTTTCCCGCATCCAGCTGGCGGACTACCTCAACTGCGACCGCAGTGCCCTTTCCCGTGAGCTGAGCCTGATGCAGAAGGACGGCCTGCTGGACACCTTCAAGAGCAGCTTCAAGCTGCTGAATGTGGAGGCCCTGAAGCAGATGGTGCTGTGACCGACGAACGCGCTCGCCCTCTCAGTCACTTCGTTCGGCAGCTTGTTCCCCTTTTTGTCACCTGCGGTGACATCTGCTCCCCACTTTGTCACCTGCGGTGACATTTCTCCCCGGCGCGGGGAGAATCTTTCCCGGCGCGGGGGAAGTCTGTCAAAGGGAGAGCCTCTGGCGAAAAGATGAAGTTTCCAGTTCTGCCAAAGCCTCTCCCTTTGGGAGAGGTGGACGCGAACAACGTGAGCGGACGGAGAGGGCGAGCCAGCTGACCAGAAGAAAATAGCTTTATCTTACCTATAAAATATAAAAGGAGCACATTTCAAATGTCCAAACCTATCCTCTGGATCGTGATCCCCTGCTACAACGAGGAAGCCGTGCTGCCCATCACAGCGCCGCTGTTCCTGGAAAAGATCAACAGCCTGGCCGCGCAGGGCCTGGTCAGCGACAAGAGCCGGGTGCTGTTCGTCAACGACGGCTCCAAGGACAAGACCTGGGAGCTGATCCAGGGCTTTGCTGCGCAGGACGAACACTTCATCGGCATTGCCCAGAGCCGCAACCGCGGCCACCAGAACGCCGTACTGGCGGGCCTGATGGAGGCCCTGCACAGCGGCACCTGCGACATCACCATCTCCATCGACTGCGACGGTCAGGATGACATCAACGCCATGGACGAGATGGTGAAAAAGTATCTGGACGGCGCCGAGGTGGTGTACGGCGTGCGCAGCCGCCGCGACACCGACACCTTCTTCAAGCGGTTCACCGCCGAGGGCTTCTATCACGTCATGAACGCCCTGGGCGCCGACATCGTGTTCAACCATGCCGACTACCGGCTCATCAGCACCCGGGTGCTGGAAAGCTTTGCGGACTACCACGAGGTGAACATCTTCCTGCGCGGCATGGTGCCGCTGGTGGGCTTCCGGAGCGATGTGGTCACCTACGAGCGCCACGAGCGTCTGGCGGGCGAGAGCCACTACCCCCTGAGCAAGATGCTGGCCTTGGCCTTTGACGGTATCACCAGCCTGTCCAACAAGCCCATCCGCATCATCACCGGGGCGGGCATCATCGTCAGCCTGGTGGGCTTCATCGGGGTCATCTGGGCCATCGTGCAGGCCATCCTCGGCTCCTCCGTGGCGGGCTGGGCGTCCATCGTCTGCATCGTCTGCTTCATGGGCGGCGTGCAGCTGGTGTGCCTGGGCGTCATCGGCGAGTACATCGGCAAAATTTATATGGAGACCAAGGCCCGTCCGCGCTACATCATCAGCGAGCGCACCTGGGCACCCTACGAAAGGAAGTATCACGGATGAGCAAACAGAGCTGGCGGGGCAGCACCCTGCTGAACCCGGAACCCCCGGTGCTGGTGTCCTGCGGGCCGCTGGACAAGCCCAACCTCATCACCATCGGCTGGACCGGCACCATCTGCACCCAGCCCAGCATGGTGAGCATCAGCGTGCGGCCGGAGCGGTTCAGCCACCACCTGATCCAGGAGAGCGGGCAGTTCACCATCAACCTGCCCACCGAGGCGCTGGTGCGGTCAGTGGACTGGTGCGGCGTGAAGAGCGGCCGCGATGTGGACAAATTTGCCGCCTGTGGTCTGCACGCCGAGCCGGGCAGCGTCCTGACCGACTGCCCCGTGCTGGCGGAAAGCCCGGTGAACCTGGAGTGCAAGGTGACCCAGGTCATCCCGCTGGGCAGCCATGACCTGTTCCTGGCGGAAGTCGTGGCCTGCGATGTGGACGAGAGCCTGCTGGACGAGACCGGCAAGCTCTGCCTGGACAAGGCCAAGCTCATCGTCTACAGCCACGGCGAGTACCTGGCCCTGGGCAAAAAGCTGGGCACCTTCGGCTACACCGTGCGCAGGAAAAAGCCGGGCAGACGGCATAAATAAAGCAAAGGGGGACATCCGGATGGATGTCCCCCTTTTTGTCTGCGGATCAAATGTAGTCCGAGATATACGGGATCTTGTGGAACAGCACATCGTCCAGCCGTTCCACGGCTTCTTCCCGGCCCTCGATGCGTTCCAGCTCAAACAGGCGCTCTGCGGTCTTGTAGCCCAGCAGCAGGGTGGAAAGGGTGCCGATGCCCATTTTGAGGTGGTATTCCGCCGGGGCATCGGTCAGGGTACAGCCGCCGTCCGCGAACCGGATGCGGAAAGTCCGGTCGTTCCAGGGCAGCAGGTCGTCCTCGATCTCCAGATCAATGCACAGTTCGCCGCCGTCCGGGTCACAGGGGTAATCTTCCAGGAAGCTGGCCACATCCACGATACGGCCCATGGCATAGGGGCGGATGGTCTCCTTGATGTCGCCGTCGTCCATCTCAAAGGCGATGGGTTCGCTGAAATAAGTGTTGCCGTGCACCTCGTCGATCATGGAGTCGTGGGCGTGGATGTACTCCCACAGGCCCTTCTGCGCCTCGCGGTTCAGGTAAATCATTTCCTTGATGTGCATGATGTCGTTCTTGATCAGGTACACCATGTAGCCGCAGGGCTTGTCCTTTACATTATAATAGACGGCGACATTGGTGTCGTCCTCGTCCCAGCGCCAGTATTCTTCCCAGGCCAGGGCGTTGCGGAACAGACAGCCGTGGGTGATGGACGCAAAGTGGGAGTGCAGCTCATGGAACTCGGTGTTGTCCCAGGCGACGCGCCGCACATAACCCGGCGCGGACACCTTGGTGGGGATCTGCCGGTCCTTGATGTTGTAGGAGATTTTATTGGAGATGATCTCCCAGCCCAGATGATGGTACAGCGGGATGGAATAGGGATACAGCAGGGCAAAGCTCTTGCCCTCCTTGTGCATTTGGGTCAGCCCCTGGATCATCAGCCGCTTCATGATGCCGTTGCCGGTGTACTCCGGGTAGGTGCATACGCTGGTGACGAAGCCCACATGGTACACGGCGTCGTAGATGTTCATCTTCAGCGGGTAGACTGCGAACTGGGACACCAGACTGTCCCCATCGAAGCAGCCCAGCACGTCGGCACGTTCCAGCACCGGGAACTTGGACTGCTTGATCTCATCGTCCTTCCAGCCGGTGGCGGTCAGCTCTTCTTCCGTGACCTGGAAGGTATAGCGCAAAAGCGCGTTGTACTGGTCCAGATCATCGGTCTCCAGATAACGATATGTATAATTTTCGGCAGAATTCATGCAAAACTTCCTCTCTTCTGCGGACAACGGGTCGCCGAACAATTTTATTATACATCCGGGGTATAAAACCGGGCAAGAACCATTTTCACAAAAATGCACGGTGCAAAGCCCGCAAAACACCGCATTTGCTGGAAAAACCGCCGCACGGCGTGTTTTGCATTGCGCCGGATAGCGGCGTGTGGTATACTGTCTCTGTTGTGTAGAAAACGGTGTCCCCGCACCGGGGCAGCCCATGAGGAAAAGGAACGAACGATGAAAATTGGATTTGACAACGACAAATATCTTGCGATGCAGTCTGAGCATATCCGCGAGCGCATCAAGAAGTTTGACAACAAGCTCTATCTGGAGTTCGGCGGCAAGCTGTTCGATGACTACCACGCTTCCCGCGTGCTGCCCGGCTTTCAGCCGGACTCCAAGCTGCAGATGCTGCTGCAGCTGAAGGATCAGGCAGAGATCGTCATCGTCATCAGCGCGGAAGACATCGTGAGCAGCAAGATCCGCGGCGACTACGGCATCACCTACGATCTGGACGTGCTGCGTCTGATCGACGCCTTCCAGGAAGTGGGCCTGTATGTGGGCAGCGTCTGCGTGACCAAGTACACCGCCGCCCCGGAGGTGGAAGCTTTTGAAAAGCGCCTGAACGGCCTGGGCATCCGCACCTTCCGCCACTACAAGATCGCCGGTTATCCCAACGACGTGGCCCGCATCGTCAGCGATGAGGGCTACGGCAAGAACGATTATATCGAGACCGAGCGCCCGCTGGTGGTCATCACGGCCCCCGGCCCCGGCAGCGGCAAGATGGCCACCTGCCTGTCCCAGCTGTATCACGAGTACAAGCGGGGCGTCAAGGCCGGCTACGCCAAGTTCGAGACCTTCCCCATCTGGAACATCCCGCTGAAGCATCCGGTGAACCTGGCCTATGAAGCCGCCACCGCCGACCTGAACGATGTGAACATGATCGACCCCTTCCATCTGGAAGCCTACGGCGTGACCACCGTCAACTACAACCGCGACATCGAGATCTTCCCGGTGGTCAACGCGATGTTTGAGCTGATTGCGGGCAAAAGCCCCTACAAGTCCCCCACGGACATGGGCGTGAACATGGCCGGCAACTGCATCGTGGACGATGAGGTCTGCCGCGAAGCTTCCCGCAAGGAGATCCTGCGCCGCTACTTCAAGTGCCTGTGCGAGCAGAAGATCACCGGCACCGTTAAGGAGACCGAGCGCTACAAGCTGGAACTGCTGCTGAACCAGGCCGACCTGGCCCTGGGCAAGCGCGAAGTGGAAAAGCAGGCCCACGCCCGCAGTGAAGCCACCGGCGGCGCACCGGCCGCAGCCATCGAGCTGCCGGACGGCACCGTGGTCACCGGCAAGACCGGCCCCCTGCTGGGCGCTGCCGCTTCTGCCCTGATGAACGCCCTGAAGGTGCTGGCCGGCATCCCGCAGGAGACCGATCTGGTCAGCGCTGCGGCCATCGAGCCGATCCAGACCCTCAAGACCAACTATCTGGGCGGCAGGAACCCCCGCCTGCACACCGACGAGATCCTGATTGCCCTGTCCAGCTCTGCTGCCAGCAACGCACTGGCCGCAGCGGCCATGCAGCAGCTGCCCAACCTGAAAGGCTGCGATGTGCACTCCACCGTGCTGCTGTCCAATGTGGACACCAGCACCCTGAACCGTCTGGGAATGTACCTCACCTGCGATCCTGTGTATGAGGAAGAGGACCGCAAGTATCACAAGCAGTAAAAAATCAGACCTGTGAAGGGCTGCTGCACCAGTTGAGGTGCAGCGGCCCTTTTTTGAATTTTAGAGAGCTTATGCTGCGAAAATAAGGCGCCCGGCAGGCCCTTAGGGGGCATCACAGAAAAAGTGCAGGGCCACCCGGCGAAGTTTGCAAAATCCATTGACAAATAATACAGGGGGGGGTATTATATAGTGGTAAGCGGCCCCGAGATACGGTTTGGGGTTTGCAAAAAAAGATTGTGAGGTTGATTTTTATGTCTAACATCTCTCGTCGTAGCTTTCTGAAGGGTGCAGGTGTTGCGGCTCTGGCTGTGGCTGCTGCTGGTGTTCTGGTGGGCTGCTCTGACCATGAGACCCCTGATACCGGCGCAAAGCGTGAAGTGAAGCTGAAGTATCTCAGCACCAGCGACAGCAAGGTCTTTGGCGATGTGGCCATCCAGGTCCCTGCTCTGGCAACTAGCGTGAGCTTTGCTACCATCCTGGCAAACAAGCCTGCAGCTGCTGAGGGCTACGACTTCATCAGCACCGAGGATGTGGCCATTGATGATCAGGGCATCGTTACCATCAACATGGTCGTGAAGCAGGCTCCCCAGGTGGAAGTGGAGATCCAGTATGTGCGGGCTGATAAGTTCCCCGCAGAGAATCTGAACCCTACGGACAGCACGCTGGAAGGCGCAAAGCTGAAGGTGTCTGTTGATGCCGGCACCACCAAGATCGATACTTCTGATCTGTTGACCAACAACAAGAACTACGTGGTCACCGAGTGGCTGGGTACCACCAAAGTCGAGAACGGCGTTGTGAAAAACGGCATTGCCACTGTCTACATTATGAGCAAGTAAGACAGCTTGCTGAAAAAGCATTGACCCACAACAGGAGCTGATAGAAAAGCCCCGACAAAAGACCAGAGCCAGAAGGCCGTTTACGGCTGGGCTCTGGTCTTTTGCTTTGCAAAACCATAAAAAGGAGCGGCTGTACACGGAACTTTCCGCATACAGCCGCTCCTTTTGGAATAAAACCGCTGTTGGCTTACTGCTTATCAGCGGTGCGGGCAAAGAAGTTGGCCAGCACGGCACCGGAGATGTTGTGCCACACCGAGAACACCGCACCCGGGATGGTGGCCAGCGGGTACTGGGCAAAGTGGGCGGCAGCCAGGCTGGTGGCCAGACCGGAGTTCTGCATACCGACCTCGATGGAGATAGCACGGCACTTGGTGGAGTCCAGCTTCAGAGCCTTGCCCACGGCGTAGCCGGTCAGGTAGCCCAGCAGGTTGTGCAGGATGACGACGACCAGGATCAGCAGGCCGCTGGTCATGATCTTGGCGCTGTTGGCGGAGACCACGGCGCAGATGATCAGCACGATGGCGGTGGTGGACACCAGCGGCAGCACGCGGACGGCCTGCTCAGTGAACTTGTGGAAGAAGTGGTTGACCACAAAGCCCAGGGCGATGGGCACCAGCACCACCTTGACGATGGACAGGAACATACTCATGGGGTTCACATCCACACGCTGGCCGGCGTACAGCAGGGTGAGCAGCGGGGTGAGCAGGGGAGCAAGTACGGTGGACACGGCGGTCATGCCGACGGACAGGGCCACATCCCCCTTGGACAGATAGGTCATGACGTTGGAGGAGGTGCCGCCGGGGCAGGTGCCCACCAGGATGACGCCGATGGCCAGTTCGGTGGGCAGGTGGAACACCATGGTCAACACCCAGGCCAGGAAGGGCATCAGAGTGAACTGGGCGATGCAGCCCACGATGACGTCCTTCGGGCGGCTGAACACCACCTTGAAATCATTGGGCTTCAGGGTCAGGCCCATGCCGAACATGACGATGCCCAGCAGGTTGTTCACCCAGCTGGTCTTGACCACGCTGAACGGGCCGGGGAAGAACAGGGCACCGGCGGCCACTACGATGACGATGAAGGCCATGTACTTGCCCACAAAGTCGCTTACTTTTTCCAGAGTTTTCATGTTGATTCTCCTTTTCTTTTCTGCGGTGTGAATGAAAGCATGAAACATCCGGAATGGCCCGGTGCCGCAAACAAAAAACGCCTTTGTCTCCCATCATAAGAGACAAAGGCGTGTACATCCTCTGCGGTACCACTCTTACTTGTCAGCCCGAAAGCTGACCCCTCAGTGCGCATCCAACAATGCGCGGCTCCTGATAACGGAAGCCTGCCGTCCGGGCTTACCCACGGCGCACACCGTTTCAGCCCGAAAGCTCGGAGAGGATCTTCCCACGGGGTTCCTGCACTGCCTTGCATCCACCGGCAGCTCTCTGAAGCGTTTCCCTCGGGTACTTGTTCTCGTCATAGCCGAATATTTCACTGCCCCGGAGTATAGTCCTTTTGCAGCGGAAAGTCAAGAAAAGCGGGGCATCTGTTTTTTCATGTAGAACGGTTTACAGAGCAAAACATTTCAACTTTGAACAAAGTGTACGTTCTTTCGCTTTCTTTTGCAAATAAAGGCAGAATACGGCCTGCAGAAAAATAGATGGTCACTCCATATAGTATTCTTTTCGCCGGGGATAGAGACCATCCAGCAGTGCGGCGGTGTACTTTTCGCTGGCCGAACGGAACAGGAAGCCGTCGATCTGGTCATTGTTCCGGCACCGTACGACCTGCGCGGCCAGCCCGGCATCCGCGTTTTCACTTCCATTGTACTGCATCTTCGACGGGAAAAACAGTAACCAATGGTTAGTTTTTGGGAGGGGCGTGGGTGGACCTCAAAAAGGGGAGGGAGCAGACAGCGGCAGCGCTCCACTCCGGAACGCTGCCGCTGTCATTTTGCATCAAAAGATGTCCTCGAGGTGATTCGAACACCCGGCCTACTGCTTAGGAGGCAGTCGCTCTATCCAGCTGAGCTACGAAGACACGAGCGTGGCACGGCAGGAGAGACCTGCGAGCCACTCTATTTATAATACCGCACTTGCGGGACAAAATCAAGTTGAACCTGCAGGGAAAATGGTGTATGCTAGAAGAGAACAAACCACAGCGGCCTCTGTGCCGCCCGGAGGACAGAATGGATAAGAACAAGAAGAGAAAAAAACTGGCCAAGCCCGGCAGCAGGGGCTGGCTGGCCGGACGCAGCCCCACCCAGATCATCTGCGTGAGCTTTGTGCTGCTCATCGCGCTGGGCACCCTGCTGCTCACCACGCCCATGGCCAGCCGGCAGGGGCGGCTGAGCGTGGTGGATGCCATGTTCACCGCCACCAGCGCCACCTGCGTCACCGGCCTGATCGTGCGGGACACCTGGACTCAGTTCACGGTGTTCGGGCAGGCGGTGATCCTGCTGCTGATCCAGGTGGGCGGCCTGGGTCTGGTGACTCTGACCAGCTTTTTTGCGCTGGCCACCCGGCGGCGGATGGGGTTCCGGGATCTGCGGCTGCTGGGCGAGAGCGTCTCAGCGGACGGCTACGCCCAGGCCAAGGACGTGCTGAAGATCGTGGTGGGTCTGGCCGCGCTGTTTGAAGGCATCGGCGTTCTGCTGCTGCTCTTCGCCTTTGTGCCGCAGTATGGGCTGGAGGGCATCTGGGTCAGCGTGTTCACGGCCATTTCGGCTTTCTGCAACGCGGGCTTTGACCTGTTTGGCCGGTTCGGGCAGTACTCCTCGCTGGTGCCCTATGTACACAATTATTATGTACAATTCGTCATTATGCTTCTGATTATTACAGGTGGTCTGGGCTTTATGGTCTGGGTGGAGATCGGCCAGTACCACAAAAAGCATAAGCTGTCCCTGCACGCCAAGGTGGTGCTGAGCTTTTCGGTGATCCTGTGGGTCGGCGGCGCGGTGCTGCTGGGCCTGATGGAGTGGAACAACCCCGCCAGCATGGGCGGTCTGAGCATGCCGGATAAGATCATGGCGGCGCTGTTCCAGTCGGTGTCCACCCGTACCGCGGGCATGAACACCATCGACCTGGCGGCCTGCGGCCCCATCAGCAAGCTGCTCATGAGTGTGCTGCAGTTCATCGGTGCGGCCCCCGGCTCCACGGGCGGCGGCGTCAAGGTGACCACCTTTGCCGTGCTGATCTTGACCATCCGCAGCGTGGCTCAGGGCCGGGATGACTGCGTGATTTCGGAACACCACATCGAGTCCAAGACAGTCTACCGCGCTCTGACCATTATTGTCATCGGTGCGCTGGCCGCGTTCGGCTCGGCGGTGGTGGTGTATTACAACACCTCGGATGCCGTGTCGGTCATCGACGCCATCTTTGAGTCCTGCTCGGCCTTTGGTACGGTGGGTCTGTCGGTGGGCGTCACCGGCCAGCTGAACACCGGGGCCAAGCTGCTGTATATGCTGGTCATGTTCACCGGCCGCGTCGGTCCGGTGTCCCTGGCCATGAGTCTGACCGCCAAACCCGATGACAACAAGCGCAAGATCATGCCGGTGGGGCATATCAACGTGGGGTAACAAAAGAAGAGGACATCCGAACGGATGTCCTCTTCTTTTGTTGAGAACGGAATAAAAATTACTCTGCGTACAGCTTGATGATGTTCAGCAGGATCTCGGTGCAGCGGTCCATGCGCTCCACCGTGGTGCACTCGCACACGCCGTGGAAGTTGAAGCCGCCGGTGCCCAGGTTCGGGCAGGGCAGACCCATCCAGCTCAAGGTCGCGCCGTCGGTGCCGCCGCGCACGGGCACTTCCTCCGGCTCCAGCCCGGCCATGCGGGTGGCCTTGCGGGCGGTCTCTACCAGATGGAAATGCGGCTTGATCTTTTCCAGCATGTTGCGGTAGCTGTCCTTGATCTCCACTTCCACGGTGCCGGCACCGTATTTGCCGTTCAGGTACTCCGCGATGTCCAGCAGGTTGTCTTTCTTGAACTGCAGCTTCTCAGCGTTGTGGTCGCGCAGGATGTAGCCCAGCTTGGCCTCGGTGACGTCGCCGTACATCTGGCACAGGTGGTAGAAGCCCTGACGGCCCTCGGTGGTCTCGGGACGGGCCATGACGGGCAGGGCACCGTGGAACTCCATGGCCACGTTGGAAGCATTGATCATGGCATCCTTGGCGGAGCCGGGGTGCACCGAGAAGCCGTGAATGGTGACGGTGGCAGCGGCGGCGTTGAAGTTCTCGTACTCGATGGAACCGGCGTCGCCGCCGTCCACGGTGTAGGCAAAGTCGGCCCCGAAGCCCGGGATGTCGAACAGGCTGGCACCCTCGCCGATCTCCTCATCGGGGGTAAAGGCGATGCACAGCTTGCCATGAGGGGTGTTCGTGGACTGCACGAACTCCACAGCGGTCATGATCTCGGCCACACCGGCCTTGTCGTCGGCACCCAGCAGGGTCGTGCCGTCGGTGGTGATAAGGGTCTCGCCCTTCAGGTCGGCCAGGAAGGGGAAGGTGGACACCTTCATCACCTTGCCGGTGGCGGGCAGCACCACGTCGCCGCCGTCGTAGTTCTCGTGCAGGATGGGGTTCACGCCCTCGCCGCTGGCGTCCGGGGCAGTGTCCATGTGGGCGATCAGGCCCAGGGCAGGCTTGTCCTCACAGCCCGGGGTGGCGGGCAGGGAGCCGTAGACATAGCAGTGCTCGTCCACCCGGGCGTCCTCCACGCCCAGCTCCTTCAGTTCGTCCACCAGATTGTGGGCCAGGTCGAATTCGCGGGCGGCAGAGGGGTGCAGACCAGATTCGGGGTCCGAGGTGGTGTACACCCGGACGTAGTTCAGCAAACGTTCATAAGCGCGCATAGAAAGCACACTCCTTTATCTTTGATTTGGGGCATCTATCTTCTATCATACCTTGTTTTTCGCTTTTTTACAACCAAATCTGAACAGATGGGAAGCAACAGGCTCGAAAGATGAACAGAATTCATGCTGAAAACTGCTCCCGCCCGTGTAAAACGTGCTACAATGGGGCAAAATAGAGAATCGGGAGGGAACGGTTATGGCAACAAAAGTCTTTTTCTACACGCTGCGCCCCTACGATGAATTGGGCATCGCGCAGCGCCTGGCCCCGCAGATGGGCATTGAGTTCGGGTACTCGCAGGAGTACCCCACCCTGGAAAACGCCGAGCTGGCCCGGGGTTACGATGCCGTGTCGGTGACGCCCTGCGACATGAGCGCACCCATGGTGCAGCGCTTCCACGAACTGGGCGTGAAGGTCATCTGCTGCCGGTCCATCGGGTACGACCATGTGGACCGGGAAGAAGCCCGGAAGCTTGGGATGCAGGTGGCAAATGTGGACTACCCGCCCAACGGCGTGGCAAACTTTGCCATCATGCTGATGCTCATGAGCCTGCGCAAGGCAGGACACATCCTCAAGCGCGGTGAAGCCCAGGACTACTCCCTGAAGGGTAAGATCGGCCGGGACATCTCCACCTGCACGGTGGGCGTCATCGGCACGGGCCGCATCGGCCGCACGGTGCTGCAGCACCTGTCCGGCTTTGGCTGCCGCCTGCTGGCCTATGACCTCTATCCCAACGAAGAAGTAAAGCAGATCGCGGAGTATGTGGACCTGCCCACCCTGCTGGCCCAGAGCGACGTCATCACCCTGCACACCAACGCCACCGAGGAGAACCACCACCTCATCGACGCCAGGGCCATCGAGACGATGAAGCCGGGAGCCGTCATCATCAACACGGCCCGGGGCAAGCTCATCGACAGCGACGCGATGATCGCCGGACTGGAGAGCGGCAAGCTGGGCGGAGCTGCGCTGGACGTGCTGGAAAACGAGAACGGCCTGTACTATTATAATCGGATGGGCGATGTGATCCCCAACCCGGAGCTGGCGGCCCTGCGCAGTATGCCCAATGTGATCCTGACCGACCACACGGCCTTCTACACCGAAGAGGACGTGGAGAGCATGGTGCGGGGCGTGCTGGAAAGTGCCGAAGCTCTGGTGAACGGCCAGCCCACCCGCCATGATGTAAGCTTGAAGTGAGGAACCCTCTCAGTCAAAACCGGATGGTTTTGCCAGCTCTCCCGAAGGGCGAGCTTTATGCGATAAAACCGTGCGTTACCGCTTCTCAGGAAAGAAAAAACGTTTGGATAAGCAGAAAAAGCTCCCCCTTTCGGGGAAGCTGGCTGTGAGCAAAGCGAACAGACTGAGAGGGTAAAAATGCTCTGTGCCGAAGCACAGAGCATTTTTTTGGTTTCAATCTTAACCCAGGCTGATGCCCATGCGGCGGGCCACGGTGAGCAGCTCGCAGCCCTCGGGGACGTTGCGAGTCTTGCCGGCAATGTCGTCCAGACGGTTCTGGGTCACGCGGCCATTCACCATGGCCACCGTGACGCCGTAGCGCTCGATCTCCACCAGTTTGGCGGCGTAGCTGCCGAACTGAGTGGCCAGCACGCGGTCATAGGCGCTGGGACTGCCGCCGCGCTGCATATGACCCGGGATGCACACGCGGGTCTCCATGCCGGTCTTCTTCTGCACGGCCTGCGCGATGCGGCTGGTGGCGGTGGCGCCGTAGCCTTCTTCGGCACGCTTGGCCATCCAGTCCTTGCGCTTCATGCGGGCTTCCTCGCAGTTCATGGCACCCTCGGCCACCGCGATGATGGAGAAGTTGGAACCACGCTTGGCGCGGCGCTCCACAGCGTCGCACACGCGGTCGATGTCGTAGGGCATTTCGGGCAGCAGAATGATGTCCGCGCCGCCGGCAATGCCGGAATACAGGGTCAGCCAGCCGGCCTTGTTGCCCATGATCTCGATGCACATCACGCGGCTGTGGCTGCCGGCGGTGGTGTGGATGCGGTCGATGACCTCGGTGGCGATGTCCACAGCGGTGTGGAAGCCGAAGGTCACGTCGGTACCGTAAATGTCGTTGTCAATGGTCTTGGGCAGGCCGATGATGTTCAGGCCCTCCTGAGACAGCAGGTTGGCGGTCTTGTGGGTGCCGTTGCCGCCCAGGCAGAGCAGGCAGTCCAGCTTGGCTTCCTTGTAGGTCTTTTTCATGGCGGCGACCTTGTCGATCTTGTCATCCTCCACCACGCGCATCAGCTTGAAGGGGGTGCGCTTGGTGCCCAGAATGGTGCCGCCCAGCGTCAGGATGCCGCGGAAGTCATCCTCGGTCATCTCCTTGTAATCGCCGTTGATTAGGCCGCTGTAGCCGTTGAGGATGCCGACGATCTCCACATTATCGCCCATGCGGGCATACAGTGCTTTTGCAACGCCGCGAATGGTGGCGTTCAGACCCGGACAGTCCCCGCCGGAGGTCAGGATTCCTACACGTTTTTTCATTCAAAAGCCCTCTTTCCTCGGAGCTTCAGGGCCACCGCCCTCCGCAGGGGGATGGACCCTGAGCAAACTATACTATAAGAGTATTCCGAATAAGGGCAGGTGTCAAGCGGTGCTGTAAAATTTTACAGGCCATCGTGCCGCTGCGGGCGGATTTTAAAAAGTTTGCAGAAAAAATAAAAAAATGGTTGACAACGCAGGGGATTTTGAGTATAATATCCCTTGTCAGCCGACGCGAGACGCCGCTGACTGAACAAAATGATGGGGATTTGCATAGTGGTAGTGCGGTAGACTCTGACTCTACTTGTGGGAGTTCGATTCTCTCATCCCCAACCACCTGATACCGCAGCCGAATAAGCTGCGGTATTTTCGGGGCATAGCGCAGTTGGTAGCGCGCCTCGTTCGGGACGAGGAGGCCGTGGGTTCAAATCCCGCTGCTCCGACCAAAAAAGACCTGACAGACTTTTGTCTGTCAGGTTTTTTTATCTCCGCAGTGGGGTTGAAGCGCACAAAAATCGCGGACAGAAGCAGCCCTGTCCGCGATTTTTTGATTTACTTTTTGTGAAATTTTGCGTGCCGGTCTCCCATGGGGATCACGTCGCAGAAGACGCACCGGCTCTTGGTGGACAGCTGCACATCCTTGTGGTAGCAGCCGAAGAACCACTTTTCGTAGGTCAGCTTCAACAAAATTTTGTCCAGAAAATTGTGCAGCTGGTTGGTCTCACCGGAGGCCAGCACGGTAAAATCCAGAAATCTGCTTGGCGCATCGTGAGTCAGCACATAATCTACCCGATCCCCGCAGGCGGCCAGATTCTGCTCACAGCGGACGTATTCCTCGTCCGAGGGCAACTCTTCCTTCCACCAGTTCACGCCCGGCTCCCGCTCTTCCTTGTCGGGGCTTTCCGCGCCGCCGAAGCAGAGGTAGCGCCGGCCCTCCAGTTCCAGGATGCTGCCCCGGCAGACATGATACACGTTCCCGCCCAGGCTCTGCACCCGGCCGCCGAACAGCTCCTGCTCCGGATACTGCTTCAGCAGGTCGTAATTCTCGTGGGAGCCGTCCAGAAACAGCAGGGTGTAGGGCCGCTTGCGCAGCCAGTCCAGCTTTTTCTGCTCCTCGCTGCTGCCGTCCCACACAAAGCCAAAATCACCCAGCACTACCACGATGTCCCGCCTGCCCAGCCAGCGCAGCCGCCCATGCCGGAACCGGTCCAGATCGCCGTGGGTGTCTCCCGTCAGATATACCATTGTACGTCCCTCTCCGCTGCCGGGCGAAAGCTCTGCCCAAAACCCGCAAAGCCCTTGTCACGACCCGGCAAACCTGTTATTATAAAGTATACAGCGTTTGCTGTTCCTCTGCATTTCAGCGGCATCCTGCCGCATACCTTGTATAGTTTATCGCTTTTTAAAGGAATTGTCCACATGAAACGAATTTTTGCACTGCTTTTGTCGGTCGTGGTCCTGTTCAGCTGTCTGGTGATGCCGGCAGGAGCCATGTTTGATCCCAGCCCGATGTATGAGGTGCAGGCTCCCAGCGCCTACATCGTCAACACCGACACCAACATCATCGTTTACGACAAGGACAGCACCCGGCAGATATCCGCCGGCGGCCTGACCAAATATATGACCATCGCGCTGGTGCTGACCAACTACGCCGACCAGCTGGACAACACCTTCCAGATGCCGTTTGCCATCTCGGATTATGTGCACAACACCAGCAACGCGGATATGCGCTCCAACGAGACGTTTACCTACCGGGAGGCGCTGTACGCCATGGTGACCCGCAATGCCAACGAGGCGGCCATGGGTCTGGCCTACACCCTGTCCGGCGGGGATCTGGAGGGCTGGGTGAACCAGATGAATGCCCTGTCCCAGCGCATCGGCACCACGAACAGCACCTGGACGGACGCCTGCGGCATCGACAGCGGAAATGTGACCTGTGCGGTGGATATGTACCTGATCCTGCGCTATCTGATGAGCTTTGACGCCTTTGTGGAGATCTCTGCCGCGCCAAGCTTTACGATGCCGGCCAAGGAAAAACACCGGTCGCCCTCGGTGCTGATCAGCCAGAATGCCGCGCTGAACAAGAACAACCGGAGCACCTACTACCGCAGTGCCATGCAGGGCGGGATGTGCGATGTGGCGGCCTACAAGAACGATAGCGGCACCCAGAGCTATGTTTCCTGGGCGAACAAGGACGGGGCGACCTACATCTTCTGTGTGATGGGAAGCCCGGACACCTGCGATCTTTTTGGACTGGCGAACCGCCGCCCGGCGCTGTACGAGACGGTGCGGCTCATCGACTGGGTGTTTGACAGCTTTTCCATTCAGGCCGCGCTGGATACCGACCTTGCGCTGGCGGAGATCCCGGTGAAGTATTCCACCGATACCGACACCCTGCAGCTCTACCCGGCGGACAGCATGATGACCCTGCTGCCCTCCACGGGGGACGGCACGGTGACCCAGAAATATTTCCATCTGCCGGACTACGTCTGTGCGCCCATCCAGCAGGGCGATGTGGTGGGTACGGTGGAGCTGAAGCTGGCCGGGGAGACCATCGGCGTGGTGAATCTGGTGGCCGGGCAGGACATCGATCAGAATCCGCTGCTGTTCACCATTGCAAAGATCCGGGAGTTCCTGCACAGCCTGTACCTCAAGGTCGTGCTGGTCCTCAGTCTCCTGACCCTGGCGGTGTATGGCCTGTGGTATCTGCTCAACCGCTGGAACCGCCGCAAGCCCGCCCAGAAGATCCATCGGCGCTGAAAACACCACGAACTGGAAACTTTGAAACGAAAATTCCAATTTTGTATTGAGAAAAACTGCATAAAACGCAAAAACACCCCGGAAGCAGAAAAGCTTCCGGGGTGTTTTGGTTGCGCCAGCAGGAGTCGAACCTACGATGGGGGAGTCAAAGTCCCCTGCCTTACCGCTTGGCGATGGCGCATTGTAAAAGAAAGTATACCATATTTTTTTCGATTCCACAAGAGCAGGAACCGGTTCTTTTTGCGGCGGGTCGGTGCGGCGGAGGTGAAATTCAAAAATTTTTCATAATTATGAAAATCGAATGACAAGGCATTGCTTTTTTGAGACAAATATGATACGCTCAGAATATCGAAATGACGCGGGGTGGGTCTGTGCGGCCGGAATGCTGCCGCTGCTCCGGTTTGGAAAGCGAGGGATCGTATGAAAAAACTTGCCAGGGTCTTGACGCTCTGCCTGGTCTCGCTGGCGCTGCTGTGTGCGGCGGTCCCGGCGGCGTTTGCGGCTTCTGCCGCCGAAGAGCAGGAGGGCGGCGTCTATGCCATCGGGCTGGACGCGGCGGGCGGTGAATGCTCCACAGTGGTGGTCTATACATCGACCAGCGGCAAACTGGCCGCTCTGCCGGAGTCGCCCGTCATGGAGGGCTACACCTTCAACGGCTGGTATACCGAGATGGTCGGCGGCTCCAAGGTCTCTACCTCGACCGTGTTTGCCGGGGACACGACCATCTATGCGCACTGGACCGTCAAGTCCGGCATCTCTGCGGGCAGTACGGCACCGGTACAGCCGGCCGCACCATCCATCAAACAGCACCTTGGTACGGTGCTGGTGGCCGGCATCCTGCTGACCACGCTGGCCGCTGCAATCGCGGCGGGAATGTAACGAACGACCTGCAAACCAAGTGAAGATCCGGGGGCCATGCCTCCAAAACGGAAAGGAACGATTCAGAATGAATACCATGAAACTGCCTGCTTCCTATGCAATGATCGCAGAAGAGGAAATGACCTATCTGGAGGGCGGCGCGACCATTACCGCCAGCGATGCCTATACCACCTTCCAGAACGTCGGCAAGGCCTTCAACTATCTGGCACGCATCTTCTCCGGTGCAAGCTCCATCATCAACAACATCGATGTCATCTACAAGTCGGTTCTGGCGCTGAACGACCTGCTGGGCAAGATGTGGGGCTGAACAGCCGCGGGAGCGGAAAAACCGGATAAAACTGCATCCTGAAAACCGGGCAGCTGTTCTCTGGAACGGCTGCCCGGTTTTGTTTGGGCCGGGTGCAGGCCAAAACGGAAAAAATTTCGGACAGTGTGCGATTTTGCCTGTTTTTGTTGCGCTTGTGTTGCAGTGTAACTGGTATTATAAAAAACAGCGGGTCAAATGCCGGCTGCCGGAACGGCAGCGGAAAATGCCCCGGAGATCCTGCCGCCGGACGGGCGGGGAGACCTGCAGGTCTGCGGACGGGCAGGGGAAAGGAAAGCGGATATGGCAGAGCGGGAACTGCGGCGGATGAGCCGCGCGGAACTGGTGGAGATCATTTACGCGCTCAAACAGAGCGAAGACCAGCTCAAGGCGGAGAATGCAGCGCTGAAGGCGCAGCTGGAGGACCGCACGATCCGGCTGGAAAAGGCCGGTTCCATCGCACAGGCTGCCATGGAGCTGAACCATGTGTTTGAGGCCGCGCAGGCGGCGGCAGATGACTATGTCCGCGCCGTCCGCACAGAGGCCGGAGACACGGCAGGTGCACAGAAAGAGGCCCGGGAGATCCTGGAGCAGGCGCGTGCGGAAGCGCAGCAGCTGCTGGAACAGGCGCACGCCGAGGCGGATGCGCTCCGCGCGGCAGCACGGCAGACCCCCGGACACTGGGCTGTTTTTTCCAGTGAGAGCACGGCCCTGCCGGAGGAGAACGAAGACAGCAAATGAAACAGGAAAACATCAGGTTCCACGCCATCCCGACCACCGAAGAGGTGAAAGCGGAGCGGGAACGTCTGGAATACCGGAGCCGCTATGGCCGGGTGCTGCGCAGCACCATCTATGCACTGCTGGTGGTGGCGGCTGCAGCGGTGCTGCTGGCGACCCTGCTGCTGCCGGTGCTGCAGGTGTCCGGCGACAGCATGAACCCCACGCTGGAGGACAAGGACATTCTGGTGCTGGTCAAGGGGGAAAACATGGAGACCGGCGACCTGTGCGCTTTCTATTGGCAGAACAAGCTGCTGATCAAGCGCATCATCGGCGCACCCGGTGATGTCATCACGCTGGACGAAAACGGCGTGGTCACGGTGAACGGGGAAACGCTGGACGAGCCGTATGTGGACGAGCTTGCACTGGGAGAGTGCGACATCCGGTTCCCCTATCAGGTGCCGGAAAACCGCTATTTTGTACTGGGCGACCACCGCGCGGTGTCCATCGACAGCCGCAGCAGCGTGATCGGCTGTGTGGAAAAGAGCCAGATCCTGGGCAGGGTGTTCCTGCGGGTCTGGCCGCTGGACCGCTTGGCGGTCTTTTAATGTTGTGCGTACAGAGCGGGCGGATGCTGCCCCCGGCTCTGCAGCGATATTGTTGTGTACGATTCCAATTTCCCATTCTGAAAGGAGCGAATCAACCCCTTATGAAAAAGACGTTCAAAAAGCTGTTTGCCGTTCTGCTGGCAGCAGCGCTGGTACTGACCATGGCCGTGCCGGCATTTGCGGCAAGCAGCACTGACACGAAGGGTTCTATTACGATCGACCCTGCTGTTGTCGGTGAAGAGTACACCATTTACAAGATGTTTGATCTGAACAGTTTTGTAAAGGCTGATGAGAAAACCGGCACCAAGGAGGCCTACACCTATACAGTCGTAAATGACTGGGCGCCGTTCTTTGCCCCGGGTGCTGAAGGTTCCAATTACATCACTCTGGATGCACAGAATCACCCCACTTGGAAAGAGGAAGCCGATGTAATAGCTTTTGCCAAGGCTGCTCTGAAATGGGTTGCGGAGTCTGATAAGAATATTCATGGTATTTCCGAAACCGCTGGCGGTGCAACGGTTAAATTCTCCAATCTGGATCTGGGCTACTATCTGGTGGACAGCTCCCTGGGCGCTCTGTGCGGCTTGACCAATACTGACCCTAACGCTAATGTTATTGAGAAAAACGGCCAGCCCACGATCGAGAAGAAGATTCTGGATAACGGTGAAGTTGGCGAAAACACCGCCAAGATTGGTGACACTATAAATTATCAAGTCAAAGTCAAGGTCGAGGCCGGTGCAAAGAGCTACAAGGTGACTGATACCATGAGCAAGGGTTTGACCTATGCCCCCAACTCTCTCAAGGTGAATAGCAAACCTGTCACGGATGACATTTTTGAGACCAATGTTTACAACACTGCTGAGAATGGCATTACCACCATCACCTTGGAATTTAAGGATTCTTACATTGCCGATAATGTAGGCCAGACCATTACCTTGACCTACAGTGCCACTCTGAACAAGGACGCTGTTATTGACGGTGACGGCAACACCAATAAGGCTGTTCTGAGCTACGGCAATGACAAGACTGTTGAGAGCCAGACCACCACCAAGTCCCTCCAGTTCGACCTGATCAAGGTCGATAGTGCTGACAATAAGCTGCTGGACGGCGCAGAGTTCGAGCTGTATGAATCTGAGACCAGCGACAAGCCGATCAAGTTTGTGCTGACCGATAAGGGCTATCGTGTTGCGAATGGTGAGGAACAGGGTGCTGCTTCTACCATTGCGGTCAACAAGAGCGCACACATCTATGGTCTGGATAAGACTGTTTACTACCTGAAGGAGACCAAGGCTCCGGACGGCTATAACCAGTTGACCGATCGCCAGATGGTTGACTTGAGCAAGGGTTCGAACAATACGACACTGGCAACGGGTGCAACCACTTGGAACGACAACGGCGGTGTGGTGGTTAGGAACAACGCCGGCGCAACTCTGCCCAGCACCGGCGGCATGGGCACCACCCTGTTCTATGTCATCGGCGGCGGCCTGATGGTGGCGGCAGCAGTCCTGCTCATCACCAAGAAGCGCATGGAGCGCAAGAACTAAGCGCATTTTTCCCTAAAACACCCGGAGCGGGGGCGGATGACTCGCCCCCGCTCTTTGCATTGCAGACGCACAAGAGGAAAGCCGCCATGAAAAAGAATACCAGCACCATCGTTCTGATCCTCGTCTTTTTCGTGGGTCTGGCCGTGATGCTTTACCCCACCATCAGCGATTCCATCAACCAGCGCCACCAGACGCAGGTGGTGAACAGCTACAACGAGAGCGTGGACAAGCTGTCGGACGCCGATTACACCGCCTATTTTAAAGCGGCGGATGCGTTCAATCAGGCCATCGCCGCGGACCCGGAAGCGCTGTACCATGCCGACCGCTTTACCAGCTACAACCGCACGCTGGACATCACCGGCACTGGCATCATGGGCTACATCACCATTGAAAAGATCGGCGTGGAGCTGCCCATCTACCACGGCACCAGCGATGCTGTGCTGCAGGTGGCGGCAGGCCATCTGGAGGGCACCAGCCTGCCGGTGGGCGGCGCGGGCACCCACGCGGTCATCTCGGCCCACCGCGGCCTGCCCAGCGCCAAGCTGTTCACCCATCTGGATCAGCTGGAAGCCGGCGATACCTTTACCATCACGGTGCTGGACCGGGTGCTGACCTACGAGGTGGACAAGATCTCCATCGTTCTGCCCACCGAGGTGGAAGATCTGAAGGTGACGGACGGCAAGGATTACGTCACCCTGATGACCTGCACGCCCTATGGCATCAACACCCACCGCCTGCTGGTGCGCGGCCACCGGGTGGCCAATCTGGACAACCTCAAGCACATCCGGGTCACCTCGGACGCTTACCGCATCGAACCCATCCTCACCGCGCCGCTGCTGGCGCTGCCCATGCTGCTGGTGCTGCTGGCGGCAGTGCTCCTCTCGGGGCGGAAAAAGAGGAAAAAATAAAACCCTCTCAGTCACGGCTTGCGCCGTGCCAGCTCTCCCGAAAGGGAGAGCTTTATGCGCTAAAACTGTTTGGCAGGTGCTTCTAAGAGAAGAAACACTTTTCAGAAAGCTGTAAAAAGCTCCCCCTCGGGACCGATTTCCCCCGCGCCGGGGGAAAATGGCGAAGCCAAAAGGGGGAACGGCTGGCAAACCCGAAGGGTTTGACTGAGAGGGTTCGTCCTTCCAACATAAAAAGCCGCCCGGCTCCTGTTACGGAACCGGGCGGCTCATTTTATGCTGTCTTATGCGGGGTTACTGCTGTGCCTGTGCGGCCTTCTTGGCTTCCAGAGCCAGGATGGCGTCGCGGCGGCTCAGGTTGATGCGGCCCTGCTGGTCGATGTCGGTCACCTTGACCACGATGGCATCGCCCACAGCGACCACATCCTCCACGCGCTCCACATGGGAGGTATCCAGCTTGGAGATGTGCACCAGACCTTCCTTGCCCGGGGCGATCTCCACGAAGGCACCGAACTTCATCAGGCGGGTGACCTTGCCCTTGTAGATGGCACCGATCTCGGGGTCCTCCACGATGGTCTTGATGGTGAAGATGGCGCGCTTTGCGTCCTCCTGATCCACAGCGGAGACGAACACATGGCCGTCCTCCTGCACGTCGATCTTGCAGTTGCAGGTGGCGCAGATGTCCTGAATGACCTTGCCGCCCTTACCGATCACGTCCTTGATCTTGTCGGTGGGGATCATCATGCTGAACATCTTGGGTGCCCAGCGGCTCAGCTCCTGACGGGGCTGGGCGATCACCGGCTTGATGATCTCGTCCAGAATATACAGGCGGCCCTTGCGGCACTTCTCGAAGGCCTCGGCAATGATGTCGTAGGTCAGGCCGTCGATCTTGATGTCCATCTGGATGGCGGTGATGCCCTTGCGGGTGCCGCCCACCTTGAAGTCCATGTCGCCGTGGAAGTCCTCCACGCCCTGGATGTCCAGCATGGTCATCCAGCGGTCGCCCTCGGTGATCAGGCCGCAGGAGATGCCGGCCACGGGGGCCTTGATGGGCACACCGGCGTCCATCAGAGCCAGGGTGGAACCGCAGATGGATGCCTGGGAGGTGGAGCCGTTGGAGCTGAGCACCTCGGACACGCAGCGGATGGTGTAGGGGAACTCGGCCAGAGAGGGCAGCACGGGCACCAGAGCACGCTCGGCCAGTGCGCCGTGGCCGATCTCGCGGCGGCCGGGGCTGCGGGGGGCGCGGGCCTCGCCGACGGAGTACGGCGGGAAGTTGTAGTGATGGATGTAGCGCTTGGTCTGCTCGTCGGTCAGGTCGTCCATCAGCTGGTTGTCCTTGGTGCCGCCCAGGGTGCAGGTGGTCAGCACCTGGGTCTGGCCGCGGGTGAACATACCGGAACCGTGTGCACGGGGCAGGATGCCCACTTCGGCGGCCAGCGGGCGGATCTCGTTGATGCCGCGGCCGTCCACGCGCTTGCCCTCGTCCAGCAGCCAGCGGCGCACGACGAACTTCTGCATCTTGTAGCTCACCAGGTCGAGGTCGGCGGCGCTCAGGTCGGGGTACTCCTCGGCGATCTTGTCCAGGATGGGCAGCAGAGCGGCGTCACGCACGTTCTTGTCGTCGGTGTCCATGGCAGCCTTGAAGTCGTCCAGGTACTTGTTCTGGATGGCGTGGAACACGTCCATGTCCAGACCCACGACCTGGAAGTCGATCTTCTTTTTGCCGCGCTCGGCCACGATCTTGTTGATGAACTCGATGGTCTTCTTGATCTCCACGTGTGCGGCCTTGATGGCGTTGAGCATGGTGTCCTCGTCCACCTCGTTGGCGCCGGCCTCGATCATGACGATCTTGTCCATGGTGGCGGCAACGGTCAGGGCCAGATCACTGACCTTGCGCTGCTCCTGGGTGGGGTTCAGGACGATCTCGCCGTCCACCAGACCCACCTGCACGCCGCCGATGGGGCCGTTCCAGGGGATGTCGGACACGGCGGTGACCAGAGATGCACCGATCATGCCGGCGATCTCGGGGCTGCAGTCGGGGTCCAGGCTCATGACGGTCATGGTGATGCACACGTCATTGCGCATCTCCTTGGGGAACAGCGGGCGCATGGGACGGTCCACCACGCGGCTGGTCAGGATGGCGCGCTCGCCGGGGCGGCCCTCACGGCGCATAAAGCTGCCGGGGATGCGGCCTGCGGCGTAGAGCTTTTCCTCGTACTCCACGTTCAGGGGGAAGAAGTCCACGCCCTCGCGGGGCTTGGGGCTCATGACGACATTGCACAGCACGCAGGTCTCGCCGTAGCGGATCATGGCGCTGGCGTTGGACAGGCCGCACATCTTGCCCATTTCGACCTTGAACGGGCGGCCGGCCAGCATGGTCTCGTAGACCTTGAAGTTCTCAAAGGTCTCTTTGCGGGAACCAAATTCAATTGCCATTGTTTTTGCCTCCTTGTTTCCTTGACGTTTTTCTATCCAAAAGGCGGCGGCACGCGCATCATAGCAATAAATCCAGCGTCTGTACGATGAAAGGCTTCCGCACCGGAGCAGACAGTCCTTCTGCCCCACAGCACAGGCGTTCGATTTACTGCTGCAACACGCAGCCGCTGCCATTTGTATACAAAAGCAGAGGGCAGGCACCTTTGCGGTACCTGCCCTCCGTTTAAATTACTTACGCAGACCCAGAGTTGCGATCAGAGCACGGTAACGCTCGATGTCCTTCTTCTGGAGATAAGCC
>CAKSZS010000025.1 GCA_934525845.1 uncultured Faecalibacterium sp.
TCCCTGAACAAGAACTTCACCTCCCTGGCCTCCAACACCATCATCGGCATCCCCGTGCTGATCTGGATCGCTCTGGTCGTGGCCGCGTGCTTCTGGTTCCTGTACAACAAGACCCGTCACGGCAAGTACATGTACGCCATCGGCGGCAACGAGGCTGCTGCTGAGGTGGCCGGTGTCAACGTGCACGCTACCAAGATCCGCATCTACATCCTGGCTTCCTGCATGTTCGGTCTGGCAGGCTGCCTGCTGGCTGCAAAGTCCGGCGGCGCATCCGTCAACACCGCAATGGGCTATGAGCTGGACGCCATTGCAGCCTGCACCATCGGCGGTGTTTCCACCACCGGCGGCGTCGGCACTGTGCCCGGCGTTCTGGTCGGCGTTCTGGTCTTTGAGCTGATGAAGGTCGCTCTGCAGTTCATGAACGTCAACTCTTCCTACACTTACATCGTGCAGGGCCTTGTCATCATCGTGGCTGTGGCCATCGATATCCGCAAGTACCTCGCCAAGAAGTAAGCTCCCATTCTGTGGGCCGTCTGCCGGTGGGCAGGCGGCCCGCTTTTTTTGTCCGCCGGTTTATGGTACAATGAGAAAAAACATCAGGAGGTGCCTTATGGCAGAAAAACATCAGACCCCCGCAGAACGGGAAGCAGAACTGGCCCGCCGGGAAGCCGCGCTGGCCGCGAAAGAAGCGGAGCTTGCCCGGGAACAGGCCGAACTGGCCGGGCAGAAAGCCGACTTTGAACAAGGCAAAAAGTCCCTGCTTGACAACGGCGACAGGAACTTTGTCAATCCCAAGGAAAAGCTCTACGATCATTTTCCCCTCACCGTCCATCAGATGGACATCATCATCGGGGTGCTGTTTGCGCTCATCGCCCTGTTTCTGATCCTGGGCGTGACCCATACCAGTTTTTTCGGGCTGTTTGGAGGGTGAAAATTCTCAACGCTGCATGAAGATAAACGGGCTCGCCCTCTCAGTCAGTCCCTTTGGGGCTGACAGCTCTCCCAAGGGGAGAGCCTTTGGCAAAACGGAAAAGTTGATGGCACTGCCAAAGCCTCTCACTTTGGGAGAGGTGGACACGAACGAAGTGAGTGGACGGAGAGGGCGAGGCCGCTAAAGGTATTTGCAGGGTGATTTCTCCAATGATTCCATTTGGAGAGAAATTCTTGCAGGTGCTTTTTTCTTTACTCCCTACTTTTGCAAAAGTGATTGCATTTCATCTGCAATGTGCGTATAATTTGAGATAGAACTGTTCTTCTGGGAACAGCAGAAAAGGGGTGTGGAACCACATGAAACGAAAATGGATGGCTTTGCTGATGGCGGGCTGTCTGGCGGCGGCGCTGCTGCTGGCGGGCTGCTCCTCCGCAGAAACGGCCAAGCGGCTGCGCTTTGGCGTGGCCGGAGAGGGCGGCGTGTACCACGAATTTGGTGCATTGTATGCCGCTTTGGAAAATGAAACGGACAACGGCACGGTGGAGCTGAAAAACACTGCAGGCTCTGCGGCCAATCTGCGGCTGCTGACCGGCGAATATCTGCAGCTGGCCATTGCGCAGGCGGATCTGGTGCAGGATGCCTACGACCAGACCGGCATCTTTGCGGACGAGGATGGCCGCAGCTTCGGCGCGGTAGCAGCCCTGTACACCGAGGCCTGTCAGGTCATCGTGCGGGCCGACTCGGACATCCAGTCCATCGAGGACCTGCAGGGCAAAACCGTGAGCATCGGCGCGGAGGAGTCCGGCTCGGAGCAGAACGCGCTGCAGATCCTGGCGGCGTATGGCCTGAACGAGAAGCTGGTAAATACCGTGAACCTGAACTATGAGGATGCGGCGGCACAGCTGAAAGCAGGAAAGCTGGATGCGATGATGATCACGTCCGGCGCGCCCAGCAGTGTGGTAAGCGAACTGGCAGCTGAATGCGGCATCCGTCTGTTGAATGTGGACGGGGCAGCGGCCCAGCGCCTGCAGGACGCTTACAGCGCCTACAGCGCGTATACCATTCCGGCAGGGACTTATCCCGGCCTGGAACAGGACGTGCAGACCGTGGGCGTGAAAGCCGTTCTGCTGGCCAGCGATGCGCTGTCGGCCAAGCAGGTGCAGGCTTTGACCCAGCTGCTGTTTACCAGCCGGGAGGGCCTGAGTGAACAGCTGGGCATTGGACTGGATGCGGAGACGGACGCCGTAGAGGGTGTGGGCATTCCGTTCCATGCGGGAGCCGCGGCCTATTACAAGACCGCCGGAATTACGGTCAACGGGAACTGACCGGGAACAGAGGGAACGAACGTGATAAAGATCGAATTGGATATGTATCAGACACTGGCCCTTGCGGTGCTGGTGCTGATGCTGGGAAAGTTTTTGCGGGAACGGGTGCGCCTGCTGGATAAATTCTGCATCCCCGCGCCGGTCATCGGCGGCGTGCTGTTTGCCATTTTCACCTGCATCTGCTATGTGACCGGCGTGGCAGAGTTCGCCTTTGACGACACCCTCAAAGAGGTGTGCATGGTCATGTTCTTCACCTCGGTGGGCTTTCAGGCCAACCTCAAGGTGTTGAAAAGCGGCGGCAAGGCCATGATCGTGTTCCTGGGCGTCGTCATCGTGCTGATCATCAGCCAGAACTTCCTGGCGGTGGGTCTGGCCGGCCTGATGGGTGTGAATCCGCTGGTGGGCCTGTGCACCGGCTCCATCCCCATGGTGGGCGGCCACGGCACCGCCGGTGCCTTCGGCCCGGTGCTGGAGGACTTCGGCATCCAGGGCGCAACGACTCTGTGCACCGCTGCGGCGACCTATGGCCTGATCGCAGGCAGCATGATGGGCGGCCCCATCGGCAAGATGCTCATCGAGCGGCACCATCTGCTGGACACCATCGTGCCGGAGGATGACAGCCTGCTGGTGGAAGAAGAGATCAAGCACGAGCGCCACAGCAGTATGTACCCGGCGGCCAGCTTTCAGCTCATCATTGCCATGGGCATCGGCACGGTGCTGTCCAAGCTGCTGAGCCTGACCGGCATGACCTTCCCCATCTACATCGGTGCCATGATCGCGGCAGCCTGCATCCGCAACCTGGGCGAGTACGGCGGCAAGTTTACGGTGTATATGGGCGAGATCAACGACATCGGCGGCATCTGCCTGTCGCTGTTCCTGGGCATGGCCATGATCACCCTGAAAATCTGGCAGCTGGCCGAGCTGGCGCTGCCGCTGGTGGTGCTGCTGGCCGGACAGACCCTGTTCATGATCTTCTACGCTGCCGTGGTGGTGTACAACATCATGGGCCGGGATTACGACGCGGCGGTCATCGTGTCCGGCACCTGCGGCTTTGGCATGGGCGCGACCCCCAACGCCATGGCCAATATGCAGGCCGTGTGCGACAAGTATTCCCCTTCCGTCAAGGCCTATCTGCTCATCCCGCTGGTGGGCAGTCTGTTCGCGGATTTCATCAACAGCCTTGTCATTACGGTATTCATCAACTTTATCTGATCCTGTCTTGAACTTTCGGTGTGCCCCGCACACCGGGAAAGGAGCATCATCATGTCGCTGAAACACCACCTGAAAATGTGGTTCCAGCAAAAGATCTGGGGAAAACCGGATAAGTCCCATGAGGATGAAACGGTGGCTCTGCCGGAGGTACATACCGGCAAGGTGGTCCACCACGATGCCGATGGGACCCCGGCGGCGGACAAGCCCATCCACTACGATAATGTAGCGATCCCGGAGGTGCATATCCACCACAAGCATAAGGGTTGAGAAACGGCCCCGGCTCAACTGAGCCGGGGCCGTTGTGGTGTCAGGGATGAACCCTCTCAGGCCGCTTTGCGTCCAGCTCCCCCGAAGGGAGAGCTTTTTTACCGTTTGCGCAAAGCGTTTTTCCCCGGGAAAGAAAATATCTTATGGATTTATCGCATAAAGCGCTCCCTTTCGGGAGAGCTGGCAATGAGAGGGTAAATAGAAAAAGGACCTGCTGCACGGTGCAGCAGGTCCTTTTTTGCGTGCAAATGGGGAGAAGTGCGGCTTAGAGGAAGACGTACTTCAGGATGAACAGAAGGGTCAGCACATACATCAGGGGGCTGATCTTCTTTTCCTTGGCCTTGCCGGTGACCACATTGATGATGGTCCAGGAGATCACACCAATGGCAATGCCCTCAGAGATGCTGTATGCAGTGGGCATGGCCAGGATGGTCAGGAAGGCGGGGATGCCCTCGCTGGGGTCGTTGAAGTCGATCTTGACGGCGGAGCCCATCATGTAGAAGCCCACGATGATCAGAGCCGGGGCGGTGGCGAAGCTGGGAATGGTCAGGAACAGGGGGCTGAACACCACAGCCAGCAGGAACAGAATGCCGGTGGTCATGGAGGTCAGACCGGTGCGGCCGCCCTCGGTGACGCCGGAAGCACTCTCCACGAAGGTGGTGGTGGTGGAAGTGCCCAGCACAGCGCCGGCGCAGGTGGCGATGGAGTCGGCCATCAGTGCGCCCTTGATGTGGGGCAGCTTGCCGTCTTCATCCAGCATATCGGCCTTGGAAGCCACACCGATCAGGGTGCCCAGCGTATCGAACAGGTCCACAAACAGGAAGGAGAACATGACGGCGAAGAAGTTCAGGATGCCGACACCGGAAAAGTCGGTCTTGAACACCTGGCCGAAGGTCTTGCCCAGGGCGGAGAAATCAAAGCTGACAAAGCTGGTGGGGATGACACTGTACATCCCGGCGTCTGCGTTGGGAACGTAGATGCCGGTCAGCTCGCAGAGGATGCCCAGCACCCAGGTGATCAGGATGCCGTACAGGATGCCGCCCTTGACCTTCTTGACCAGCAGGATGGCGGTGATGACCACGCCGATCAGAGCCAGAATGGCGCCCACACCCACGCTGTGGAAGGTCTCGCCCTTGAAGTGCTGGTAGGTGACCAGAGTGGAATCGCTGTTGACGATCAGCTTGGCGTTCTGCAGGCCGACGAAAGCTACGAACAGGCCGATGCCCACGCTGACCGCGCTCTTCAGGGTCATGGGGATGGCGTTGAAGATGCCCTCACGCACGTTGGTCAGGGACAGCGCGATGAAGATGATGCCCTCCACAAACACGGCCATCAGAGCCAGCTGCCAGCTGTAGCCCATGGTCAGGACGACCGTGTAGGAGAAGTAGGCGTTCAGGCCCATGCCGGGAGCCAGCGCAAAGGGGTAGTTGGCCAGCAGAGCCATCAGCGCGGTGCCCACAAAGGATGCCAGCGAGGTGGCAATCAGCACAGCGTTTGCGTCCATGCCGGAAGCGGACAGAATGCTGGGGTTGACCGCAAGGATGTAAGCCATGGTCATGAAGGTGGTGATGCCTGCCATGATCTCGGTCTTTACATCGGTGTGGTTTTCCTTCAGATGAAAGATGTTTTCGAGCATGAAAAACCTCCAGTGTTGTGAAGAAAACCCCGGCGGACAAATTGTCAGCCGGAGAAGGACAATGCCAATTGTAGCACGTTTCAGGGCGGTTTGTCCACACTTTTGTCATAGAATATCCTTATTTTGAACAAAATCGCCAGGTAAGTATGACTTTTATGGGACTTTGAAGCCGCAGCGGCCGGGAGGAAAACGGGATGAAAATGCCGGAATGGGGCGGGGACGCGGGAGAATTACAGCGCACAGCTTCCCGGTGGAAAAAACGGGGAAAACAGAAAAACGCGATGATGAGATGAAAAAATAAACTGGAAATTATACAAATCGGATAGTGAGAACGCGAAAATACAAAAAGACCCTGAAAAAGTGCACACTGTCCGGAACCGGCGGGCGGTGGTATCCTTTTGCCATGGCCCGACAGACCAGACGAAAGGAGCTGACCGACAGACAATGGGGCAGATACGAACACCCAAGGGGCTGCAGAGCCTGAGCCGTGCGACGGACACGCTGAGCACCCTGCTGGCACAACAGGTGAAAGACCTGAATGCCCGCCAGAAAGCGGCCCGGCAGAGCGGCGAAACAGACCCCAACACGATGAAGGGCCTGAAGGAAGCCACCGCGGTGCTGAAAGACCTGGCGGCGGTGGCCAAGACCCTGAACGACCAGGGGACCCAGGCAGACGGCATGGAGAGCGGCGTGGTGCTGCTGCCGGCGGTGGAGGAGGAAGCGGAACCATGATCGAACAAGAAAAACGGACCCCGGTGGTCTGGCGGCCCCAGCCCCGGCAGGCGGAATTCATGCGCAGGCCGGAGCCGGAAGCGCTGTACGGCGGTGCGGCGGGCGGCGGAAAGAGCGATGCCCTCATCATCGAAGCCCTGCGGCAGGTGCACATCCCGCATTACCGGGCGCTGATCCTGCGCAAGACCTACCCGCAGTTATCGGATCTGGTGGACAAGAGCCAGATGTACTACCGCCGGGCGTTCCCGCAGGCACAGTACAACGCCACCGCTCATGTGTGGACCTTTCCCAGCGGGGCGAAAATTTACTTCGGCTCCATGCAGTACACCAAGGACCGCACGAATTATCAGGGCAAGGCATTCGACTTCATCGGATTCGATGAGCTGACCCACTTTGAATGGGAGGAGTACAGCTATATGATGAGCCGCAACCGCCCCACCGGCCCGGGCACCCGGGTGTATCTGCGGTCTACCACCAACCCCGGTGGCATCGGCCACGGCTGGGTGAAAGCACGGTTCATCACCCCGGCGCCGCCCGGCACTCCCATTGTGGAGGAGCACACGGTCAGACTGCCGGACGGCACCGAACAGAAGCTGCAGCGGGCGCGGGTGTTCATCCCGTCCAGCATCTTCGACAATCCTGCCCTGCTGGCCAATGACCCGGGTTACCTCGCCAGTCTGGCCAGCCTGCCGGAAGCGGAAAAACAGGCCCTGCTCTACGGCAGCTGGGACAGCTTTTCCGGGCAGGTGTTCACCGAGTGGCGCAACGACCCGGCCCATTACCAGGACCAGCGCTGGACCCACGTCATCGCGCCCTTTGCCATCCCGAAACACTGGACCATCTACCGGGGCTTCGACTTCGGGTTTTCCAAACCATTTTCAGTGGGATGGTACGCGGCGGACGAAGAGGGACGGCTGTACCGTATCAAGGAGCTGTACGGCTGCACCGGACGCCCCAACGAGGGTCTGCGCATCGACCCGGTGGAGCAGGCCCGGCGCATCCGGGAGGCCGAACAGAACGACCCGGTCCTGCGGGGACGGGTCATCCATGGCATCGCAGACCCGGCCATTTTTGACGAGAGCCGGGGCGAGAGCATTGCGGCCATGATGGAGCGGGCACCGAACTTTCTGCATTGGCAGCCCGGCGACCACACCCGGCTGGCGGGCAAGATGCAGTTCCATTACCGGCTCAGTTTTGACCCGGACGGGCGGCCCATGTTTCAAGTGTTCAGCACCTGCAGGCATTTCATCCGCACCCTGCCGAATCTGGTCTACGACGAGAGCAACGTGGAGGACATCGACACCCGGCAGGAGGACCACATCTACGACGAATGCCGCTATGTGCTGATGGAAAACCCCATCAGTCCGCCGGTGCGCTGTGCGGCCCCGCCCATGCCGGATGACCCGCTGGATCTGCACCGGCAGGCAAGATTTTACAGGATATGACCCTCTCAGTCAGCGCTTTCAGGGGCTGACAGCTCCCCCGAAGAGGGCGGATCAAGATGAAAAGGAGAAACGCGATGGACGATTATCAGAACGAAGCGCTGCCTGTGGGTGCAGCAGAAGTGGCACAGGCAGTGCAGATCCTGCAGCGCTACAAGGCGGGCAAAGCGGCCCTGGACAAGCGTCTGGTGGACAACGAACTGTGGTTCCGCATGGGCCACTGGAAGAACTGCACGAACCCCATGATGCCCGGCAAGGCCCAGCCTTCCAGCGGGTGGCTGTTCAACAGCATCGCCAACAAGCACGCCGATGCCATGGACAACTACCCGGAACCCAATGTGCTGCCCCGGGCGGCAGACGACGAGGAGACGGCCCGGGCGCTGTCCAGCGTACTGCCGGTGGTGCTGGAACAGGCCGACTATGAACAGGTGTACAGCGACACCTGGTGGCGCAAGCTCAAGCAGGGCACCGGCGTCACCGGCATCTTCTGGGACCCGGCCCAGCGGGGCGGCGTGGGAGACATCGCCGTGCGGGCCATGAACCTGCTCATGCTCTACTGGGAGCCGGGCGTGGCGGACATTCAGGACTCGCCCAACTTTTTCAGCCTGAGCCTGGAGGACACTGCCCAGCTGACGGCCCAGTATCCCCAGCTGGCAGGCCATACCGCCGGGGTGCTGGACGTACCCCGCTACATCCACGAGGACAGCGTGGACACCGCGAACAAGAGCGTGGTGGTGGATTGGTACTACAAGCGCACGGACGCGGCGGGCCGCAGGGTGCTGCACTACTGCAAGTTCTGCAACGGTGTCGTGCTGTATGCCAGCGAGAATGACCCGCAATTGGCGGACCGGGGCCTGTATGACCACGGACAGTATCCCTTTGTGTTCGATGTGCTCTTCGTGGAGGAGGACAGTCCCGCGGGCTTTGGGTACATCGATGTGATGAAAGATTGCCAGAACGCCATCGACAAGATGAACCACGCCATGGACGAGAACGTTCTGCTGTCGGCCAAGCAGCGCTATGTGCTCAGCGATACGGCAGGCGTCAACGAGGACGAGCTGGCGGATTTCAGCCGGGACATCGTCCATGTGGCAGGGCGGCTGAACGAGGACAGCTTCCGCCCCTTGCAGACCGCAGGCCTGCAGGGCAACAGCCTGAGCTACCGCCAGAGCCGCATTGAGGAGCTGAAGGAGATCAGCGGCAACCGAGATATGACCCAGGGCGGCACCACCGGCGGCGTGACCGCGGCCAGCGCCATTGCGGCCCTGCAGGAGGCGGGCAGCAAGCTCTCCCGCGATATGCTCAAGAGTGCCTACCGGGCCTTTGCCAAGGAGTGCTATCTTATCATCGAGCTGATGCGGCAGTTCTACGACGAACAGCGGGTGTTCCGCATCGTGGGACAGAGCGGCGAGAACCAGTTCGTGCCCTTTTCGGCGCAGGCGCTGCGGCCCCAGCCGGTGCAGGCCGTGGGCGGCGTGGAACTGGGCAGCCGGGAACCCATCTTTGACATCGTGGTCAGTGCGGCCAAGAAGAGCACCTTCAGCCGTCTGAGCCAGAACGAGACCGCCAAAGAGTGCTATCAGCTGGGCTTTTTCAAACCGGAAAATGCAGACGCGGCGTTGGCGGCGCTGGACATGATGGACTTTGAGGGCATCGAAAAGGTGCGCCAGCGGGTGCGGCAGAATGGAACTCTGGCTCAGAAGCTGGAACAGCTGCAGGCCCAGATGGCGGTGCTGCTGCAAACCCGAGACCGCCCGGCGGCAGAGCCGGGAAAACCGGCGGACCAAAGCACAGACCGGACCCTGCACGCGCTGACCGGCAGTCTGCCGGTGGCAGCAGCGGCCCGTGCTATGAACGTGTGAACAGACAGGAGGTGAAAGAAAATGATCAAAGTATGTTACAGCGAATTGGACGGCCCCAAGGGCATGAGCTGCCGCTTGGAAGCATCCGGCCATGCGGGCTATGCACCTGCCGGGCAGGACATCGTGTGCGCCGGCGCCAGCACCCTGATGCAGGCACTGGTGTACCTGCTGGCCGGAGAACCGAATGCAAAGACCGATGCCTGGGACGAACCGGACGGTCCGCGTCTGGCGGTGCAGGTGGACGCCCCCTGCGAAGCCTGGGTGCAGGGCGCTTTTGAAGCCGCCAAGGCCGGTTTTACCCTGCTGGCCGAGCGCTATCCGGACAATCTGCGCTTTGCGGATGTGAGCCGCCGGGGCGAACAGAGCATGATGGACTTGCAGCTCTTTGCAGCAGCGGAGGCGACCGCCGCCTGCGGCGGAAACAGGGAGCCGAGGCTGGGGCAGCGGCCAGCAGAACACGAGTGCCGCTCAAGGCACGAAGTGGACGCTGGGAGCCGCAACCCGTGGGGAGCCTTTATGCTACAGCTCTTTGCAGAAGGAGATGCAGCTCCTGCAACCCCGGCTCTGAGTGAAGCACAGACCCGTCAGGCGGTGGCGTCCGGCACCCTGAAGCCGCAGGCGGAAGCGCCGCTGCCGATGCAGTCTGCCGCCCCGGCGGAAGAACCGGAACCGCCGAAAGCGGAAGCGCCTGCGCCGGCGGAGCCGACCCCCATGCCCCCGCTGCCCCGGACCGTGCAGAACGCGGTGCAGCGCCTGCACGCCCAGTGGGCGGCAGAAGAGGCCGCCCTGCGCCGCAGTCAGCCGGATTTCAGTCTGCAGAAGGAACTGCGGGACCCGGAGATGCGCCGCCTGATGCAGCTGCCGGGGATGCGGGTGCAGGATGCCTACCGTCTGGTGCACTACAACGACAGCCTGAACCGGGCCGCGCAGGCCGTGGAACAGGGCGTGGTGCAGCGCATCCGGCAGCGGGCCAGCCGCCCTACCGAAAACGGCATCCGCCCCGGCGGTGCAGCCACGATCCACCCGGATGTGGCCAGCATGACCCGCGCCCAGCGGGAAGCCCTGGAACGCCGTGTGCTGCACGGGGCGCAGATCGAACTGTAAACCCAACAGAGAAAGGAAAGAACCTATGATGAACTTCAACATCCAGCTGTTTGCAGAAAACCTGCAGAACACCACCGCCACCATGTCCCCGGAGATGAAGACCTTCTATGAGAAGCGTCTCATCGATCAGGCCGAGCCGCGTCTTGTTCACGACCAGTTCGCGGATTACTATCCGGTGCCCCAGAACGGCGGCAAAACCATCGAGTTCCGCAAGTACGACAGCCTGCCCAAGGCCACTACGCCGCTGACCGAAGGCGTGACCCCCAACGGCCAGGCCCTGAACGTGACCACCATCACCAGCGACCTGCACCAGTACGGCGGCTGGACCCCGCTGACCGATGTGCTGCAGATGACCGCCATCGACAACAACGTGGTGCAGGCCACCCGTGTGCTGGCCAGCCAGGCGGGCCGCACCATGGACAGCATCACCCGCGATGTGCTGGCCGGCGGCACCAACGTTATCTATGCGCCCAAGCAGGGCACCGACGGCACCGAGACCGCCGTGACCAGCCGCAAGTCTCTGGACAAGAGCTGCACCCTGACCCCCAAGCTGTTCTTCCAGGCGGCGGCACAGCTGGGCGCGATGAATGCGGACCCCATCGGCGACAGCTACATCGCCATCATCCACCCCTATGCCGCCTACGACCTCAAGACCTGCAAGGAGTTCATTGAGGTGCACAAGTATGCCGACCCGGACACCATGTTCCGCGGCGAGATCGGCAAGCTGGGCAACATCCGCTTCATCGAGACCAGCGAGGCCAAGATCTGGAAGGACGAGACCTGCCCCGCCGGTCTGGCGGTGTTCGGCACGCTGGTGCTGGGTGCCCACGCCTACGGCGTCACCGAGCTGGAAGGCGGCGGTCTGGAGCACATCGTCAAGCAGCTGGGCTACGGTGACGATCCGCTGAACCAGCGTGCGTCCGTGGGCTGGAAGGGAATGCGTGCCGCCGAGCGTCTGGTGGAACAGTATATGGTGCGCATCGAGAGCGTATCCAGCTACTCCGCCAACGCAGCCGCAAACTGACCCCCTCACCGTTCCCGTCTGCCTGGCGGCAGCGCGAGAACGGAGCTCCCCCTCGGGGGAGCTTTGTTTAAAGGAAGGAGACAAAATGGCAGAAAAGAAAAATGTGCGCATCCGGCTGTTCAAGGACAACAGCCGTTACAAGGGCGACCTGTTCGTCAGCGTCAACGGCGTGAACTATAAGATCCGCCGGGGCGTGGAGGTAGAGGTGCCGCCCGAGGTGGCGGAGGTGCTGGAACACAGCCAGCAGCAGGACGAACACACCGCTGCCCGCATTGCGGCAGCAGAAAACGCCGCACAGTAACGGCAGCATGGAAGCCCGGTCGGAACACTGCCCGGCCGGGCCTTTTTATAAAAAAGGAGGAAGGTTTATGACCGTAGGACAGGCGCTGGAACGCGCCGAAGAACTGCGCCCGGGAAGCCGGATCCCGCGGGACACCCGGCTGGCATGGCTGCAGGAAGCAGATGGACTGCTGCGGAGCCGCCTTTTTGCGCCGGTGGAAACGGAAGCTTATGAGGAAGTCGGTGCGGACCGTGCCGGCAAACCCTTGCAGGACGAAGTGGTGCTGCTGGTGCCGGGACCCTTTGACGCGCTGTATCCGCACTACCTGTGTGCACGGACGGATGCGGCACTGGGCGAGACCGACCGTTATGCCGGAGAACAGGCCCAGTACAACAGCCTGTGCGCTGAACTGGCAGCATGGTTGCGGCGCAGTTATCCGCCCCGGCGGCGCACCGTGTGGCGCTGGTGAAAGGAGGCAGAAAATGGTTCTGGCAAACCGGACGAAGTTGTCCAACAGCCGTACCCAGATCCGCGCCTTTGGCGGATTGAACGAGACTTATGCCTGCTCGGAGGCAGAATACAGCGCGGGTGTCAATTTTTCATCCCGGGATTTTCCGGCGCTGAGCACCCGCAAGCCCCGCCGCCGTCTTCGGACGCTGACCGATCTGAATGGGATGTATCACCTGAACGGTCTGCTGACCGTCTGCGGGACCGATCTGATCTATACTCCGGATGCCGCCGATGCAGAACCGGTGACCTGTCCGGATGCCGTGACCAACGATGAAAAGACGCTGGTGGGCATCGGTACGAAGATCCTGATCTTTCCGGATAAGCTGGCCTTTGATACAGCAGCGGGCACCGTAACGGCGCTGGGAGCGCTGTGGAAGGCCAGCGGGCAGAGCGTGGAATTTGCACCCTGCGATGCGGCAGGCAAAACCTATACAGCAGACAGTTATGGACTGGACGAACCGGAAAGCCCGGCAGACGGACAGATCTTCCTGAAGGTAGAGGACCCGGAACATCCGTGGCGGGCAGACGGTACGCTGGAAGTGTACAGTGCAGCTTCCGGCAGCTGGTCGGCGATCCCGTTGGATTTCTGCCGCATCACGGCAGCGGGAGCCGGGACTCTGTTTGCGCAGTGGGATACCATCACCCTGCGGGGCACGGCGGCAGAACAGGCCGGGCAGTGGAAAGAACTGGACGGCGACCGCATCGTATATGAGACCACGGAAAACGGCCTGCGGGTGCAGGCGGATCCGGGCGGCGACTACTTTTATGGGACGCTGGTGCAGGGGGCAGATGCTGCATTGTGGACGAGCCTGGACGGCAAAGTGACCCGCAGCTTTGCGGCAGAAGAGCTGGTGCAGCTGGAACGGCGGGTGCCGGATCTGGAATTCGTCACCGAGTGCGACAACCGAATCTGGGGCTGCAGCAGCCGGGAGAATGTCATCTATGCCTGCAGGCTGGGCGACCCAACCAATTGGTTTTCCTACCGGGGCATCGCGGCGGACAGTTATGCGGTCACGGTGGGCAGCGATGGGGCTTTTACCGGGGCTGCCACCTGTATGGGCTATGCGTTGTTTTTTAAGGAGAACACCCTGCACAAGCTCTACGGCTCCAAGCCGTCGGATTTTCAGTTGACCTCTCTGCGGTGCCGGGGTGTGGCGAAAAATGCATCCCGCAGCCTGTGTGTGCTGAACGAAACGCTGTACTACCTCTCGCCGGATGGCGTGATGGCCTGGGATGGCAGCATTCCGACCAAAGTATCGGCGGCGCTGGACGCCAGCCGTCTGGCCAACGTGCAGAATGCGGTCGGAGGAGCACTGGACGGCCGGTATTACCTGCACATCTCCCGCGCGGCAGAGACCGCACAGGAAGCACGGCTGCTGGTCTACGATACGGAACGCGGGCTGTGGCAGGAAGAAAATGTCTGTTCCTATGGGATGGCGAGCACCGGAGGGCAGCTGTACCTGTGGGACGGGCAGGCTCTGTGGGCGGCGGACCCCAGCCGGGAAGCCGACTGGCAGAACACCGAGGGGGTAGAAGAGCAGGTGTCTTTTGCGCTGGTCACCGGCGACATCGGTGTGGACGGGACGGAACAGCGGTACCTGTCCCGGCTGACCCTGCGGCTGGATGCCGGATGCGCCAGTACCGTGGAGGCGGCCGTGAGCTACGATGGCGGCCCCTGGGAAACGGTGGCCAGCCTGCGGGCGGAAGAAAAGCGCCGCAGTTATGATCTGGCCTTTGTGCCCCGGCGGCACAGCACCCTGCGCCTGCGGCTGCAGGGGAGGGGACAGATCACCCTGCGCAGCCTGATCCGGACGCTGGCGGCGGCCAGGGGCGGAATTGTACGAGATGAACAGGAGGAATGAAGCATGGCAAGCACGACAGGTCTGGGCAAGATCGGCCTGCCCAAACTGAGCGAGAATATGGACCCGGCGGATGCCCGTGCGCTGCGCGGATATCTGTACCAGATGCAGGAGCAGCTGCAGTATGTGCTCAACAATCTGGACAGTGAAAATCTGTCCGAAGAACTGCGCACCAAACTGCAGTCGCTGTGAGAACAGGAGGAACGAATGGCAAAAAAGAAAGAAACGGAACCGCTGGCGGAAGCCCTGCAGAGCCAGACAGAGGCCGGCGCACTGGCGGGGGATCCGACGGAGGGACTGAACAGCCGCACCGATGTGGAAAACGCCATGGCCGGTGCAGACTACCGCCCCAGCCAGAGCGTGAATGACGCAGAAGCAGCCCTGAAGGAATGGCAGGACAAGCGTCCGGGGGACTACCAGAGCCGCTATCAGGAGCGGATCGATGAACTGCTGAACCGGCTGCTGGAACGGCAGAGCTTTCAGTATCGTTATACGCAGGATCCGCTGTACCGGCAGTATGAACAGGCCTATACCCAGAACGCCCACAATGCCAGTGCAGACGCGGCAGCGCAGGCTGCAGCGCTCACCGGCGGGTATGGTTCCAGCTATGCCGCCAGTGCAGCCCAGCAGGCGTATCAGCAGCAGATCGGCGCATTGAACAGCGCGATCCCGACCCTGTACAGCCTGGCGCTGGACACCTACAACAGCGGCGGCGATGACATCGTGACGCGGCTGGATCAGCTGAACAGCCAGGAGCAGAGCGCCCAGAGCCAGTACAACCGGGAACTTTCGAATTATTACACTCAGCTGGAACAGAAAGGGCAGGCTTATAACGATGCCTACGACAAGGACTACGGCCAGTATCAGAACTACCTGAGCCGTCTGGACACCCTTCACGGCTACTACTCGGCCCAGGAGCAGGCCCAGGCGGCACGCAAACAGCAGGTGTTCAACAACGTGATGACCATTCTGGGGGTGCTGGGCGATGCCGTGCAGCTGGCCATCAGCGGCACCACCGGCATCGGTTCGCTGGCAGGAAGCCTGCTGAACACCGGCTATAACATTTATTCGGGCAATCGCGCATATGAGGCAGACCGTGCGGATACCCAGTGGAACCAGCAGATGCAGGAGAAGCAGCGGCAGGACAGCCTGACCCAGCAGCGCTATGAAAACGAAGCCAGCGAGCGTGCCTATCAGGATGCGCTGAAGCAGCAGGCGTTCAACAACGATGTGACCACCGAAAAGCTGAACATTGCAAAGGGCGAGTGGGCGCTGAAGCAGGCCGCCGCACAGCAGAAAGCAAACCGTGCAGTCAGCAATGCAGGCGCCCGGGGAACTTCCGGCAAGTCCGGCTCCGGTGGTTCGACACAGACTGGCACGAAGGCCGGAACTTCCGGCCAGACCGCTGGCACGCTGGGCACGGTGGTGCCCTTTACAGCATCGCTGATGCGCAGCCGCGGCAAGAGCGATTCGTATATTATGAGCGCCTTGCAGAAGGAAGGTTATTCCACGGCGCAGATCGCTGCGATCATGAAACAGCTGAACCGATAAAACAAAAGGACAGGGCCGCTCCTCGCAAGAGGAACGGCCCTGTCGGTTGTATGTTGAAATCGAGTCCCACTGGGCATCCCACCAATAAAAAATCCGCCGATGCAAAGCATCAGCGGATTTTTTGGTGGGGTGCCCAGTGGGACTCGAACCCACGGTCTCCAGATCCACAATCTGGCGCGTTAACCGACTACGCTATGGGCACCACATAGATGCGCCCGAAGGGACTCGAACCCCCGGCCCACTGCTTAGAAGGCAGTTGCTCTATCCACCTGAGCTACGGGCGCACGTTGTAATCCCATGGGGTTTCTTTATGGCGGCAACCGTGTGTCGGAACACGTTGCGAGTAGTATAATACCATGGGAACCGGTCTTTGTCAAGGAATTTTTGAAAAAAGTTTTATTTTTTGCAGATGGCTCCCGGCCGCGGAAAGACGGCGGTCACAGCAGCCACATTCCGGCATACCCCAGGGCAAACCCAAGGGCGGCACCAAACGCAACATCCCGCACGAAGTGCACCCCGGTGAGGACCCGGCCGATGCAGATGAGCACCGTGATGCTCACCATGGCCCAGCCCACCGCCGGGTAGAAATACATCCACACCATGGCCAGCACGGCGGCACTCAGTGCGTGCCGGGAGGGAAACGAATGCCCCCGGGTCTCCTTGGCCACCAGCGGTACAAAGCCGGGCTGCTCGTAGGGGCGGGGAAAGTTCAGCCGGGCACGCAGAAAGGTGCCGCCCCAGAACGTGAACCCCGGTACGAGAATGGCCCGCGCAATGAGCAGCATATAATCCAGAGCGGCGTGCTTCCAGACCAGAAACAGCTGCACAAGATGAATGTTCAGCAGGCACAGCAGAACGGGGTAGCAGACAAACGGGATCAGGGGAAGCCAGCGGTCCAGCAGCAGGACGCTGTGCCGGGCAGCCGGGTGTGCGTCGAACCAGCGGCGCAGGATCTGATAGTGCTCAGCGGTCAAGACGGGTTCCTCCGCGTTCGGTCAGGATTTGCAAAATGTCAGAAGCAGGTATCCAGATAGGTTTCCACATCAAAAGGCTCCGGGGTGGAATCCTTGCGCAGATACAGCGGGTGATGGGGGTGGCCTTTTTTGCTTCGTTTGCCGAAGGTGACCCAGGGAATGTCCTTTTCCCGGGTCAGGGCGACCATCTCCCGCATCAGGCCGGGCAGATAATCCCGCTTTTCGATCAGGGTGCCCCAGGCTGCCCACATGGTCGGTTCGGTCTGGGCCAGCACAGCTTTGAGCCAGCGCAGATTTTCGTCGCACAGCGCACGGTCCGGGATCCGGTCCATATCGTTGGGGTCGGTGGCACGCTGGGGGTAGACGTTGAACATGATCCAGCTGTCAAATCCGTTGGCATTGGCCAGGCGCTCCACGCTCTTCAGCGTCGGATCCAGTGCACCGGGCTGTGCGGTACTGGGGTTGATGCCGATGCACACCAGCGGCCGGCGGCCGACCCGCCCCAGAACGTAACGGTACGGCTGGTATGTATGAGGCTCGTAATACCACAAACCGCCGGGGTATTCATCGGCTTTCAGGAGGGGAAGCGATTCGGTCTGCATGACAAGATCTCCTATGTTTCATTGGTTTCTTTTATCGTACCCGAAATGTGCGGATAAATCAACACTTTTCTGCCCCAAACTCTCCCACAAAATCAAATTTCATGGTATACTGAACAGGAATGGTGCGGCATACAGGATGCGCACCGCAGCCTGATTTTAAGAAGGAGTTCATATGCTGGAAGATTACAAGAGTGCACTGAAAGCCGGCCAGCGGGCCTATCGCGCCTGCGTGGCGCGCGGCCAGTCGCCGTATCTTGCGGTGCTGGATGATATCCTCGTCAATGTCAACATCGTGGCACAGGAACCGCTGGGGCTGGTGGAGATCCCCGCCGAGAGCCTTATAGGCACCAAGACCAGCGGCCGCCACACCGCCTTTGCCCCCAATTTCATGCCACTGCTGGAAGCGGATACCGAGTTTGCCTCCAAATGGTCGAATCTGTGCGATGCCCATCTGGAGGAAGGCATCCATACCCCGATCATTGCTTACGAGTTTATGAATCGGTTCTATGTGCAGGAGGGCAACAAGCGCGTTTCGGTGCTCAAATATTATGGTGCGGTCAAGATTGCAGGCACCGTCACCCGCCTGATCCCGGAGCGCAACGACAGCCTGGAAAATCGGATCTATTATGAATTTCTGGATTTTTACAGGCTGTCCAAGATCAACTATGTGCATTTCTCCAAGCTGGGCGGCTATGCAAAGCTGCAGACGCTGGTGTGCAAGGCGTCGGACGAAATGTGGTCGGATGATGACCGGCTGAATTTTTCCGCGTTCTATACGATGTTCCGGCAGCAGTTCATGGCGCTGGGCGGCCATGGCCTGAAGCTGACCACCGGCGATGCGCTGCTGGTGTACCTGAGCGTTTACCGCTATTCGGATGCATGCGACAGCACCCCGGCACAGATGAAGCAGAACATGGAAAAGCTGTGGAACGAGGTCAAGGTCCTGACCGAGCCGCAGGCGGTAGAGCTTTCACTGGAACCGGCACCGAGCACCGGCGAGCCGCTGCTGGCCAAGCTGAACATTTTCAGCCCCAAGCCCAGCGAGCTGAAGGTGGTGTTCCTGCATGAGAACAACGCCGGGAACAGCGCCTGGGTGCGCAACCATGACAAGGGCCGGGAGGCACTGGAACGGGCGTTCCCGGATCGGCTGTCCATCACCTGCCGCGAGAACATCAACCCCGAGGTGGATGCCGAACAGGTACTGGAAGAGGTGGCGCATGACAACGCGGATGTGGTGTTTACCACCAGTACCCGGATGCACACCGCCTGCCTGAAGGTGGCGGCACAGCACCCCAAGACCCGCATCCTGAACTGCTCGCTGAATGCGCCGCATCCGCTGGTGCGCACGTATTATCCCCGCACCTATGAGGTGACCTATCTGCTGGGCATTCTGGCCGGCACCCTGACCCGGAGCGACCGGGTGGGCTATGTGGCGGCCAACCCGGTCTATGGCATCCCGGCGGCGGTCAATGCCTTTGCACAGGGACTGAAAACGGTGCGTCCCGCTGCACGGGTCGTGCTGCGCTGGGCCTGCCTGCCGGATCCGGCACATCCGCTGGACTTTTCGGACTGCCCGGATGTGGAGCTTTTCTATGCCCGCAGTGAAAAGGAGCCGGCGGGATTCTACCGGGACTACGGCTTGTGCCGCCGCCTGCCGGACGGCACGCTGGAACCGCTGGGCCTGCCGGTGTGGAAGTGGGAGACCTTCTATGTGGAGATCGTCCGCTCCATTTTTGACGGCACCTGGGACAGCGGCGCCAGCGGGGCACGGGCCATCAACTACTGGTGGGGAATGCGCAGCGGTGCAGAGGAGATCATCTACCGCGAGGGTCTGCCGGCCGGCACGCTGCAGCTGCTGGATCTGATGGAGAAGTATCTCAGTGAGGGCGGACTGCGGATCTTCCCGGAGGAGCTGTATTCCACCGGACACATCCTGCATTCGCCGCAGTCGGCAGCCTATACGCCCAAGGAACTGATGGAAATGGACTGGCTGGATGAGTGCGTGGAGGGTGCTCTGCCGCATTACGAAGAGCTGGATGTCAAGACCCGGACCCTGATGGGGATCAATGGCCTGAATAATCTGAAGGGGCTGGCAGAGTGACCAGACCGGGAACAACAAAAGCCTGCCCAGCCCCGATGGCGGCAGGCCAGGGAAGAACGGAGCGAACCGAACGTGAAAATCCTTGCAATTTCCGACGTCCCTTCCAAGGCGCTGTGGGACTACAACACCCGGGAACATCTGGAAGGGATCGACCTGATCCTTTCCTGCGGGGACCTGCCCAAGCGCTACCTGGAGTATCTGACCAACTTTACTGCGGTGCCCATCCTGTACGTCCACGGCAACCACGATGGGAGTTATCTGAACAATGAACCGGGCGGCTGCACCTGCGTGGATGACCAGGTGTTTGTCTGGAAGGGGCTGCGCATCATGGGGCTGGGCGGCTGTATCCGCTACAACCGCGAAGATACCTTTCAGTACACCGAGTGGGAAATGCGCCGCCGTGCCCGGAAGCTCTGGCTGCAGGCGCACAAGCAGGGCGGCATCGACCTGCTGCTGACCCATGCGCCGGCCAGCGGCCTGAACGATGGCACCGACCGTGCCCACAAGGGGTTCCAGTGCTTCAACGATCTGCTGGATGAATACCAGCCCCGGTGGTTTGTGCACGGGCATATGCATCTGAATTACGATGCAAAGCTGCCGCGGATCTGTACCCGGGGCAGTACGACCGTCATCAACGCCACCGAGCGCTATGTGTTTGAGATCCCGGATCCGGATCCGAACGAACCGCGGAAGTTTCTGTGGGGAACAGCAAAGCGCTGAATCAGACAAAAAGGCTTCTGCATCCGACTGGATGCAGAAGCCTTTTTTCCGAATCGATGGAGCCGGTCGCGTGGAGAAAGCCCGGCGGCGCCGTACACGGTGCGCAGTGGACGGCGGACGGGCTGCGGGATCACAGGTCCAGTTTTCCGGAGACCTTGTTGATCACATAGTATGCGGCATCTTCCTCGGGTTTGACGTAGACCTTGCAGGACTGCACGCCCACCTTATGGGTGGAACGATAGTCGGCCTTGGCGCGGTCAATGATGTCGGTGATGTTGTACTGCTTGCCGCTCATTTCCACATACAGTTCCGGTGCAAGCGGGGGACGGCCGCGGCGGGCAGGTGCTTTTGCAGAAGCCTTCCGGGTCTTGGGTTCGGCAGCGGGGGCATCGGGAGCAGCTGCGGCGGGGATCTTTTTTTCGGGCATAATACAAACCTTCCTTCTGTATTTTGCACTGTGCAGACAGGCCGCACAGCGGGGCGGCTCCACCCCAAACAAATTACTTATATAATAGATTTTTGTGCGTCATTTGTAAAGTCTTTTTTCGAAAAAAAGTCATAAAATCCAGCAGAAACAGCCGGATAAACTGTGGGACGATGCAGCCGCCGCAAAAAGCAGAAGCAGGCCGTGCCGGAATAAAGGAAAAGCGTTGTTTTTGGGGCGAAAACGGCCGGAGCAAAAATCGGGAAACAGTGTGGGGAATTTCCGGTTTTCCGGGAATCGGATTTACTTCCGGCAAAGCTCTTCGGCACGCTGCACCACCGGCAGCAGAAGGGATTCGTCCCAGTCCTCAGCCAGAGTGAACAGACCCTGATAAATGACATACTGCGCATCGGCGTCCGGACGCTGTTCCGCCAGCGTGAGCAGTGCATCCAGCAGCCGCAGCTTGAGGGTGCGGAGGACTGCCGGGGCATTCCACAGGCGGGTCAGGTCATAGTCTGCCGTGTTGCCGCAGGGCATGGCACAGGTGGCGCAGTTGGGGGCAACGGCCTGCTTTTCGGTGCGGGCGATGTCCAGCATTTTCTGCAGTTTTTCCGCGGGGGCATCCGGTTGGGCCGCCAGCCGCAGGCCGGCATTGAGCACTTCGTCCGTATTGACGGTTTTCGGTTCGCTGGTGGTGGCGCGGGCCAACCCGATGAGAACACCCAGCAGGGCGTCCCGCAGCCGCTGGGCGGCAGTTTCCGGGGCGGTGAGGAGATGGTTCATAAGGATTCCTTTCTGCGTGTTGTTTCTGCGGAAAGTATAGCCGATTTTATGGCTTTTTACAAGCCGGTAATTCAAACCGGAGAAGCGCAAAAAATGCGTTGCGCGGAGCGCTGGCATTTTTGCGTTTCGACTTCTTTTTGGAGGTTGAAAGGGGCGCGCAGCACCTAAAACAAAAAGTCCCCTCTTTCGAGGGGACAAAACCAAAGAGATAAAACAAAACCTTAAATTAGACCCGGCACTTCTTTGGCCAGCATCTCCGCCAGCTGGGCATGGCCCTTGCGGGTCAGGTGCATGAAGTCCACCTGGTTGAACTCGCAGTCCTTGGCATCCAGGAAATGCACGCCCTGCCGCTCGCAGATGATGCGGAACTGCTCGGCTACCCCGGCAGATTTCTCCACACAGCCGTCCCCCATGACGGCATCGTGGAAGCCTGCCCCGATGGGAGGAGGTGCCACCACCAGAATGTTGGGCTGCTTGGTACCCCAGCAGTCCACACTCTTGGCCTTCAGGATCAGGCGCTCCATGCCAGCCGCGATGCAGGCGGCGTTGGCGCCAAAGCGCTCCTTGACGTCGTTGGTGCCCAGCATGATGATGAGCAGGTCGATGACCTCATGGCTCTTGAGCAGGGAGTAGATCACGCTCAGAGCGTCCATGGATTCATGGATGGGATCCACGAACACGGTGGTGCGGCCGGAAAGGCCCTCTTCGGTGACGAGATACGCGTCGCCCAGAGCCTTTTGCAGGCGGCAGGTCCAGCGCTCATCCTCGTTGAAGCGGATGCCGTGGTCGGCGCAGTCGTTGGGGTCGGCACAATAGCCGTGGGTGTTGGAATCGCCCAGGCAGAGGATATGAGTTTTCATAGAGCATTACTCCTTTTCCATAGTCTGACGGAAGTAGTAGATGGCACCGACCATGCCGGCGTCGTTGTGCAGCTGGGCAGCGCGGATCTCCAGCCCCTCGGCAAAAGCGGGCATGACGGATGCCCGGACCTTGGCGGCAATGGGGTCGATGAGCAGCTTCTGCTGGGCGCTCACGCCGCCGCCGATGAGGATCAGCTGCGGGTTAAAGATGTGCACCATACCGGCCAGGCCCTGCGCGATCTCGTCGATCCAGGCATCCAGCAGGGCCAGAACGGTCTCGTCGCCCGCTTCTGCGGCGGCGAAAATGGCGCGGCCATCCTTCCAGTCGGGATTTTTCTCTTTTGCGGCACGCACCAGAGCCGTGGTGGCGGCATAGCGCTCCCAGCAGCCCACAGCCCCGCAGGTGCACGGGACACCGTCCAGCGCATGGGTGCGGTAGTGGCCCAGCTCACCGCCCAGGCCGCGGGAACCTTCCAGCAGACGGCCTCCGGTGAGGATGCCGCCGCCGACGCCGGTGCCAAGCGTCACGCCGATGACGTCGGTATAGCCCTTAGCTCCGCCGACCCAGGCTTCGCCCAGGGTCATGCAGTTGGCGTCGTTGGCCACAGTGACCGGCAGGCCGAAAGCCTTTTCCAGTTCGGCCTTGATGGGACTTCCGATGTAGTTGGGCAGGTTGCCGCAGGTGCCGGCCACGATGCCTTTACGGCTGTCGATCTGTCCGGCGGCGGAAACGCCGATGCCGGTGAGGCTGGCGGTGTCGATGTTCTGCTCTGCCACAAAGGCTTTGGCAGTCTTGAGCACGGTGTTCAGGATGGGGGTCTGGTAGTTGTCAAAGCAGACGCTTGCTTCGGTCTTGGCCAGCACCGCGCCGGTCTCGTCTACGATGCCCAGCTTGACAGCGGTGCCGCCGATGTCGATTCCCAGATACTGTTTCATAGGGCGTCTCCGTTACTTGTTCATGGCGTTGATGGCACCGGTGAAGCGGGCCGTGATCTCAGCGGGGCGGGTGATGGCACCGCCCACCACCAGTGCAAAGGCACCGGCTTCCAGCGCCTTGACGGCCTGTTCCGGATAGTGGATGTGGCCCTCGGCGATGATCTTGGCGGGGCACTCGGTGGCCAGCTTGTGCACGAACTCGAAGTCGATGTCGTCGATGCCCTGGGTCTCCGGGGTATAGCCGCGCATGGTGGTGCCCACAAAGTCGGCACCGGCCTCGGCGCAGGCCATAGCATTTTCAAAGTTGTCGCAGTCGGCCATGACCAGCTGGTCCGGATACTTGGCCTTGATGGCGCGGATGAACTCGGCGGAGGTGCTGCCGTCCGGGCGCAGGGCACCGGTGCCCTGCACAGCCAGAATGTCTACGCCGCAGGCCACCAGCTCGTCCACTTCCTTCATGGTCACGGTGATGTACATGGGGGTGCCGGGGTAGTCCTTTTTAATGATGCCGATGACCGGCAGGTCCACCACCTGCTTGATCTGGGTGATGTCGCGCACGGTGTTGGCACGGATGCCCACGGCTCCGCTCATGGCGGCGGCTTTGGCCATCAGGGGCATCACGCCGCCCTCCTTGGTGTACAGCGGCTCATGCTCCAGCGCCTGGCAGGAGACGATCAGACCGCCCTTGATCTGTGCAAACAGTTTTTCCTTATCCATGTTAAATTCCCTCCATCTCAATTTTCACGACCGCCTTGCGGAGCTGGGTGCAGTCCGGGCGGGCAATGCTGGGCCGGTGCAGCTCCAGCGGGAAGAACAGCACGAACCGCCCCTCGCCCAGTGCGCCGGTGACGGCGTCGGTGTTGTCCACAAAGCCGATGTCTCCGGAAAAGGCTTTCACTTCGGTGCCGGGCGTCGAGGCAAAGCCCCAGGCTTCCCCGCCGGTCAGATCCAATTGTAAGTCTGCATATTTTTTGTGGTATTCCAGGTGGGAGCCTTCCTGCGGCTGCAGGTTCGCGTCCATCACGTTGATGAACACCTTTTCGCCGTCCACCTCGGTGCGGCCCAGGGGCAGGGCGGTCAGGTCGTGGGACAGCAGAAAGTCGATGGCCGTATCCAGGTTTTTGTGCAGTCCTTTGTACCGGCCCAGATGTGCCAGAGTATCGCAGATCATGTGCGTTTCCTCCTACAAAAAGAAGCGCCCGCCTCCCCTCTGAAAAGAGACGGAGAGGGGGCGCTGTTCGGTTTTACAGTTTTGCGATGGCAGCTTCGATCATGGCCTGTGCTTCGGCCACGATGGGTTCATCTTCGGGGATCAGGCTGGGCATCGGCTCGCGCACGCCGCCCAGTTCCAGACCGTACATCCGGCGCAGGATCTCTTTCTGCACGGCGTACAGGTTGCCGTGGGCTTCGCACATCTTGTAGATGATACGGTCGGCCTCGTACTGGATGGCCTGGGCTTCCTTGATCTCGCCCTTGTTGATGTGGTCGTTCATGGCCAGGTACAGTTCGGGCATCACGGCGTAGGTGCCGCCGATGCCGCCGTCGGCACCGATGACGCGGCCGGAAACGAACTGCTCATCGGGACCGTTGAAGACCACGAAGTTGCCCTCGCCGCGGGCGGCGATGCCGGCATCCTTGAACATCTGGATGTCCTGGGTGGGCATGGAGCTGTTCTTGACGGCCACCACGTTGGGGTTCTTCAGCATCTCCTTCAGCAGGCTCATGGTCAGACCGGTGCCGGCCAGCTGGGGAATGTTGTAGATGACGAACTCGGTGTTGGGGGCAGCTGTGGACATATCGTTCCAGTACTTGGCGATGGCGTACTCCGGCAGGTGGAAGTAGATCGGGGGAATGGAAGCAATGGCGTCCACACCCACGCTCTCAGCGTGACGAGCCAGCTCCACGCTGTCGGCGGTGTTGTTGCAGCCGACGTGGGCGATGACGGTCAGCTTGCCCTTGGCTTCGCTCATGACCGCTTCCAGAACGGCCTTGCGCTCATCCACGTGCTGGTAAATGCACTCGCCGGAGGAGCCGCCCACATACACACCCTTGACGCCCTTGGCAATCAGGTGGCGGGTGAGGGCCTTGACGCCCTCCACGGAGATGTTGCCCTCTGCGTCATAGCAGGCGTAAAAGGCGGGAATGACACCCTGGTATTTGGTAATGTCTTTCATGATTCCATATCCTTCTTTCTGTGAACGTTAAATGAAACTTATCCTTTAACAGCACCCATTGCGATGCCCTTGGTGAAGTACTTCTGGAAAATGAGGAAGATGATGATGATGGGCACAGCGGCCAGTGCGGCACCGGCCATGATCAGGCCGAAGTCGGTGCTGTTCTCAGCCTGCAGCTTTGCAATGCCCAGGGAGATGGTCAGGTTGCTGGTGCTGGACAGCATGATCAACTGCATGAAGTAGTCGTTCCAGCTGTTGATGAAGGTGAAGATGGCCAGTGCGCCGATGCCCGGCTTGACCATGGGCAGCACGATCTTGACAAAGGTGCGTGCCTCGCTGGCACCGTCGATACGGGCGGCTTCCAGCATCTCGGTGGGGATGCCCTCGCTGAACTGCTTCATCAGGAACACACCGAAGGGCCAGCCCACGATGGGGAAGATGACGGCCCAGATGGTGTTGTACAGGTTCAATGCGCTCATCTCACGCAGCAGGGGGATCAGGATGACCTGCTTGGGCAGAGCCATTGCACACACGATGAGGGTGAACAGCAGCTTGCGGCCCACAAAGCGCTTCTTGGCCAGTGCATAACCGGCCATGGCGGCGGTGATGCAGGTGAGGATCATGGACATGACAGCCATGAACACGGTGTTGACCATCCAGCGGATGGCGGCGGGCACGGTGGGGCCCACCGAGAAGTAGATGGGCTCACCGTCGGCGCTGAACTTGCTGCCAAAGGGCACGGCCAGCTGCCACAGCGGGGCGCTCTTGCCGGAGAACAGCTTCTGGTAGTTGGTCAGCACCCACTGGCTGGGCCACCACTCCGGGGTCGTGGCGTTGATGGCCGCACCGGTCTTGAACGAGCCGGTGATGATCCAGTACAGCGGGAACGCGAACAGCACAGCCACGATGCTGATGAGGATGATGGTCAAAATCATGTAGGCACTCATCTGCTTGAGCTTGCTGGGGTGACGCTTCAACGGTTTTTGCTTTTTGGTTGCAGCAGTTGCACTCATTGTTCGGCACCTCCTTTAATTATCCTGGTTGCCCAGCTTGAACTGGACAGCCGACAGGATGGCGATGATGATCGCCAGCACAACGCCCATTGCGTTGCCGTAGCCGTAGCGGTACAGCTTGAAGGCGGTGTAGTAGATGTAGTACATAATGGTATCGGTGCTGTGGTTGGGGCCGCCGGAAGTCAGCAGCTGGATCAGTGCAAAGCACTGGAAGGAGTTGATGGTGGTGATGACCAGAATGTACAGGGTGGTGGGCATGATGGCGGGCCATTTGATCTTCCAGAAGCACTGGAAGTCGGTGGCGCCGTCCACTTCAGCGGCTTCCACGATGGACTGATCCACGTTGCCCAGAGCGGAGACGTACAGCACGATGGGCTGGCCGACCGAGGTGGTGAGCAGGATCAGGATGATGCAGCCCAGAGCGAACCGCTCGTCACCCAGCCAGTTGATGTTCTTGTCGAGGATGCCCAGGGTCTTGCCCAGGTAATTGAAGATGCCGTAGTAGTTGTTGTACATCCACTTCCACACGACCGTGACGGCCACAGAGCCGGTGACCACGGGCAGGTAGAACACGCAGCGGAAGAGGCTGGTGGCCCACTCCGGCAGGTCTACGATGGCGGAGGAGACCCACAGCGAGAACGCGCAGGTCACGGGCACCGAGACGATGACGATGATGAAGGTGTTCTTCAGAGCACCCAGGAAGATGGGGTCGGTAAACAGTTCTTTGTAGTTCGCCAGGCCCACGAAGATGTCGGCGCGGTTCATGGTGGAGTCAAAGAAGCTGGTCACCACGCACAGGATCATGGGGTAAATGACGAAGCCCAGGAAGAAGATCAGGCTGGGCAGCAGGAAGCAATAGGAAGCGAAGGTCTCGCGCCGGACCAGCGCACTGCTGCGCTTAGGCTCTTTGATCGCCGTTTTTGCAGCCAAGAGAATCACCATTCCTTTCCAGTAAACGGATTTTTTTCAAAAAAAGGCCCCTCCCTCGGCGGGATCATCGAGGAAGGGGCGGATGATCATTTCAAATTCTCTGCCCCCGGCAGAGTAGCGAAATTATGCCTGTGCGGCTGCGTTTGCGTTCTCGACAAAGGTCTTGACGGCAGTCTCGACGTCCTCGCCGGTGCCCACGCGCTGCAGCATATTCCACCACTCGGTACGAGCAGTTGCCCAGCCCGGAGTGATCTGGTAGTAGTCGCCCAGGTAAGCCATGAACTTGCTGTACTCGCTCATGATCTCGTTGCCGGCGTAGATGTCGCCCACGCTGGTGCGGACCGGGAAGTAAGTAGAAGCCAGGACGCTGTCCTTCACCTGGTCGGGGTCAGCAGCGATGAAGTTGATGAAGGTCTTTGCAGCCTCGATCTTGGCCTCGTCGCCGTTGTCAAAGATGCCAAAGCCCCAGATACCGCCGCACAGCTTCGGGTCGCCGCTCTCGGTGGGGAATGCCATGGGGAAGATCTCGTCGCCGTCGTTGGTCAGGCCGGCATCATTGTTGTCGCTGTTGGCCTGCTGTGCAATGTTCCAGCAGAAAGCCATCTGCAGGGTGCCGTTGCGGAACAGGGTGATCTCGTCGCCGCCGGCGATGGAAGCGTCAAAGTTGATGCCCTTGGTGTCGTACAGGGTCTGGATGGCCTTGACGTTCTCCGGAGAATCTGCAGTGTACTTGGTGTGGGCTGCATCGGTAAAGGTACCGCCGTACATATTGTTGATGATAGCGCGGGTGCCCTGGTCGCCGCCCTGGCCTGCGCAGTAGATGGCTGCCACGTTCTCATAGCCGGCGTTGTACAGGGCGTCCACGGTCTTCAGAAAGCCGTCGGTGCTCCAGGTGTGCTTGTCGGTGTCGATGTTCGACTCAGCGCCCACTTCCTTGACCTTGGTCATGTTGACGGCCATGCAGTGTGCGGTCATGCACAGAGGATACTCGTAGTAGTCGCCGGCGTCGTTCTTGCAGGCAGACTCAACGGACTCGTAGATGTCCTTCTTGGCGTCGTCGGTCCACAGGTCGTTCAGCGGAGCCATAACGCCCTTGGCACCCCAGTTGGCAACCAGACGCTCGGGACCTTCCATGATCAGGTCGGGTGCGCTGCCGCCCTCAATGGCGGTGTTCACCTGGTCATCGCCGTTGGTGTAGTCCAGGTACTCCACGGTGACCTTGATGTCCGGATACTTTGCGTTGAAGCTGGAAACCAGGGACTGAACGGTCTCGTCGTTGCCCCAGCCGCCGATGGGGTATGTCCACAGCTTGATGCTTGCGCCGCTGGCCGATGCAGTGGAGGAAGCAGCGGAACTTGCAGCAGAGGAAGCAGGAGCGGTGCTGGAAGCGGAACCGCCGCACGCAGCCAGAGCGCCGGCAGCGCCCAGCAGACCGGCAGCCTTCAGGAAGGAACGGCGAGAAATGCAATTCTTCATAATAGTTTCTCCTTGTTCTTCATCATCGATTTACGGGATCGATTCACGTTGTTGGCGGTTCTTCGTGTCTTGAACCGCGGATTGTGATTTTATTATAGAAAAATATTTTCATTTTGTCCATTCGGCATTTTCATAAATTTTCATTTTGGAATCATGCAGAATGCACAAATCTATGGGATATCAGAAAAAATACAAAGAAAACGTTGGATTTTATTGTAAAAATGGTTACAAAATGGTACAAAAAAGAAAAAGAATATGAAAAACCTTTTCGCCAAAGAAAGACTGAAAATGAAAGGGATTTTCGCAAAATGAAGAAAATTTCCCCGGAAACTGTGACCTCTGCACAGAACAGCCCCCGAAAATGTGGGCAATGCGTCTCTTGCGAAGTTGATTTGTTTCTTTTATACTTTTATTAAGAAGGTGTTAGGAAAAGCAACGGCAGCCGCTGTGTCTGCGGAGCCGGGTTAGGAGCAGGAGAATGTCTACGAATTTTTGGGAGCTGCTGCAGCAGCACCAGGGCGACCTGACAAAATCGGGCCGTACCGTGGCGGAATATCTGATGCAGCACGCTGCAGAAGCACAGTATCTGTCCATTTCATCCCTTGCCAGAGAGTGCAAGGTAGCAGAAGCGACCGTGTTCCGCTTCTGCCGGGCGCTGGGGTTCGAAGGTTACCATGAAATGCGCATCGCGCTGGCACAGGCCAACGCCACAGGAGCAATGGTCAACCAGCGCGATCCGGAACCCGATGCCGATACGGCGACCCTCTGTGAGCACGCCAGCGCGTTGTTCATGACCGCCATCAACGGCACGCAGAACACCCTTTCCCCGGAAGCAGTGGACCGGGCGGTGGAGCTGCTGCACCGTGCACGGCAGGTGTTCTGCCTGGGACAGGGCGGCAGTCAGCTGGTGGCCAACGATATCTGTGCCCGGTTTGCGGGCATCACGAACAAGTTCCGCACGGCGGGCGACAGCCATATGCAGATCATGGCGGCCAGCCTGATGACCGAGCAGGATGTGGTGCTGTTCGTGTCCTATTCCGGCGCGACCCGGGATATGCTGGAGACGCTGCGGACGGCTAAAGCTGCCGGTGCAAAGATCATCCTGCTGACCCACTACGAGGATTCGCCGGGGGCAAGGCTGGCGGACATCGTGCTGCTGTGCGGCGCGCAGGAAAATCCGCTGGATTCCGGCAGCATCCCCATCAAGGTGGCCGTGCTGTATGTGGCCGAGGTACTGCTGCTGCGCTATATGCTGGACGATGCAGAGGCCTCCAATGCGGCGCAGGACTGCACCACCGAGGCGCTGGCGGTCAAAATGCTGTGAATCATGCAAACGCCCGGAAGGCGGCCTGCCTTCCGGGCGTTTTTTTTTCGGAAAAAAGCAGGAAGATCCGGGTGCCCTCTGAAAAAGAAGCGGGCAGAATGCTTGCGCTTTGCCGGGCGGGATGGGCCGGGCGGGATGGTATGATAAATAGAATTGGGATCAAAGACGAAGAGCGGGCCGGCAGGGGAAAAGGAAAAACATGAAAAGCTGCGTATTTCAAGAGGATGCAATTTGTTCCGGAGGGGACTCCAGACTGACAGAGGAAAATCTTGTGGTCGTCCGGCGCCTTGTCCGGCGCAGCCATCCGGTGGGGTTTCTGGCAGGCTGTTACGATGAAGCGCTGACCATCACGGATGCCAGCAGCTTCTTTTTGCAGAATCTGGGGTACGAGAGCTTTGCAGATCTGGCAGAGCATACTGGTTCTTCCCTGAAGCGGCTGGTCTATGGGGAAAACCGTTCCTTTCTTGAGCCGGATCGGTTCCCTCAGATCCAGGGCGCGGGCGATGGGCAGCTGCTGACCCGGGACGGAGTGCCGCTGTATACCCGGCTGTACAAGCAGGACACCGTGGACGGAAAGGGCAGCCCCATCTGGGTCATGACGGCGCAGATCGACTGGACTCGGCAGAATCTGTATCTGGTGAACAATGTCATCCAGTCCGGCCTGTGGTACATCGACTGCGATGAGCAGGGGCAGGAGACCGACATCGTGTACAGCCACGAGTTCCGCCGGATGCTGGGATATCATGACATTCTGGATTTCCCCAACCGGCTGACATCCTGGTCGGGGCTGATCCATCCGGAAGACCGGGACCGCACTGTGAAGATGCTGAAGGACGCAATGGCCGACAGCACCGGAACGATCCGCTACGATACCGAGTACCGGATGCGGCTGGCCGATGGGACCTATCAATGGTTCCGGGACAGCGGAGAAGCCAGCCGCCGCATGAATGGCACGGTGCGCCGGATGGTAGGCATTTTTGTCAACATCGACCAGAAAAAGCGGGCCGAGATCCAGGCCAAAAAGAGCGAGGCGTTCCACCGCGCCTATACGGAATCCAATCTGTGCGAATATTATGTGGATCTGCAGACCGGCCGCGTCGAGTCCCTGAAGCTGGAACACTCCATGCTGGCGGAGCTGGAACCGGGGCAGAGCTGGGATGCGCTGGCACAGGCGTATCGGGAGCAGTTCGTCAGCCCGAAGGATCGGGAGCGGGTCGCACAGTTTTTTGACCGTGCCCACATGAGCGCCGTCCTGCGGGACGGCTCCACGGAGAATAACCTGGAGTGCCGCATCTTTCTGCAGGGCAAGGAACGCTGGGTGCGCAATATGGTGATGCCCGGAGAGACCGATGCTTCGGCACGGTATGCGCTGGTGATCCTGCGCGACATCACCGAAGCACGGAAGGGGGAACTGCGTGCCCGGGAACTGGTGCAGCAGAACAGGGCCATGAACCTTCTGATCAAGGGGATGGTAAAGCTGGTGGACCGCTTTGCCCTGTGCGACCTGGAAGCGGATTCTTATATTTTCTACGGGATGCAGAGCGGCAGTGTCTATCCGTCCAAGGGAGCATACCATGTTCTGACGGAGCTGATCGGGCAGCGCTTTCAGAGCGTCTCACAGGAAAAAACGTTGCAGCAGATCCTGTCGGCAGCGGAACTCCGCCGCGTTCTGCAGAAGCCGGAGGATCTTTATAAAATCGAATACTGCGCGCAGGACGGAGGACAGACCAAGAGCCTGGCCATGATCCCGCTGGACTGGAAGGAGCCGGGCCGGGTGCGCAGGGTCCTGCTCATCGCGCAGGACACCACGCAGGAAAAGCAGGCCGAGACTGCCGCCCGGGAGGCGCTCAAGGTCGCCTACGATGCGGCCAACCGCGCCAACAGCGCCAAGACGGAATTCCTGTCCAATATGTCCCACGATATCCGCACGCCGATGAATGCCATCGTGGGCATGACGGCCATTGCCGGGGCCAATCTGGACAATCAGGAGCGGGTGCGGGACTGTCTGGGCAAGATCACCCAGTCCAGCCGCCACCTGCTGGCCCTCATCAACGAGGTGCTGGATATGTCCCGCATCGAGAGCGGCAAGGTGTCCCTGAGCGAAGAGGACTTCAATCTGGCAGAACTGGTGGAAAATCTGATCGGGATGACCAAAGCGGGCATTGCGGCGCACCAGCATGATTTTGAAGTGCACCTGCAGTCCATCGAGCATGAGGATGTGTGCGGCGACAGCCTGCGGATCCAGCAGGTCATCACCAACATCCTGAGCAATGCCATCAAGTATACGCCGGATGGCGGGCGCATCGTGTTCTCCATTGCCGAGCGGCCCACGCAGTCCCGCGGTCTCGGCTGCTATGAATTCACCGTCGAAGACAACGGCATCGGCATGACGCCGGAGTTCCAGCAGGTGCTGTTTGAACCCTTCACCCGCGCAGATGACAAACGCACCACCCGAATCCAGGGCACAGGCCTAGGCATGGCCATTGCGCAGAACATCGTGACCATGATGAACGGCCGCATTGATGTTGAGAGCACTCTGGGCAGGGGCAGCAGATTCACCGTGACCATATTCCTGAAGCTGCAGGATACCGGCAATGAGGAGCTGAAAGAGCTGGTCGATCTGCCGGTGCTGGTGGTGGACGATGATCCGGTCTGCTGTGAGAGCACCGTGGGCATCCTGAAGGAAATCGGCCTGGACGGTGAGAGCGTGACCACCGGGAAAGAGGCCGTGGAGCGCACCGTGGCCCGCCACGAAAAGCAGGAGGATTATTTTGCGGTCATCGTGGACTGGAAGATGCCGGGCATGGACGGCATTGAGACGGCCCGGCAGATCCGGCAGAAAGTGGGGGATGAGGTGCCCATCGTGGTGCTGACCGCCTACGACTATTCCAGCATTGAAGAGGAAGCACGGGAGGCCGGCGTCAATGAATTCATCACCAAGCCGCTGTTCCGCTCCCGGCTGACGACAGCACTGCGGAACATTGCCGCAGGGCGTTCTGCGCATCCGGAAGAGGACAGTCTGTCGGATCTGCGGAACTGCAGCTATGCGGGACGCCGCATCCTGCTGGTGGAAGACAACGATCTGAACCGCGAGATCGCCTGCGAGATCATCGGGATGACCGGCGCGGCGGTCGAAACGGCAGAAAACGGCAGAGCTGCTGTGGAAAAGTTCATGAAGGCGCCGCAGGGCTATTATGACCTGATCTTTATGGACATCCAGATGCCGGTCATGAACGGCTACGAAGCCGCAGCAGCCATCCGCTCCATGAAGGAACATGGCGGCCTGGCTGTGCCCATCGTGGCGATGACGGCCAACGCGTTTGCGGAAGATGTGCTGCTGGCCAAAAACGCAGGAATGAATGAGCACGTTGCAAAGCCGCTGGATCTGGGCAGACTCCACGAGGTGCTGCAGCGCTGGCTGAAATAAAAAAACAGCTCCAAGCCTGGGCTTGGAGCTGTTTTTCTATGCCGGTGGTGGGGGTCGAACCCACACGTGTTATTAGCACAAGGGATTTTGAGTTTTTGTCCTCATCTTCCATCTGGTGTCATCCAGTGATATCTAGTGATATCTGGTTCCCACTGTGCAAAGGCAAAATTCACGCCTCAACGAACAATAATTTGGAATATCCACGATTTTTCGATGCGTTTTCCCCCTACTCTGTTTTTTCAGTTTGGACCGCCCAAATGGAAATTGGAGGGATGTTCAGGAGGGATGCAGGGCAAAACGCTCCTCTGCTTAGGCACAAAACGAAAGGAAAGTCAAGGATAATGAATCAAATTCAAGCAAAAGAGTATTATAAAAAATTATTTGTGAACTATCCTGATGTGCTGTCTGTCGAAGAAGCAACAACTTTACTCGGTTTCAAAAGCCAGACTGCCATCATCAGAAGAATCCATCAACATAGAATTCGCTGCCTGAAAGTCGGACGATCTTTCATGATTCCGAAAGAATATCTCATCGACTATCTTTTGGATAGCTAAATTATACAGCCATTATATTACATAGCGCACCACTTTTCAATAAGAAAAGAGTGCGCTTTTTATTTTCAAACGAAAGGCGGTCGATTTTTTGAACACAAGCTGGAGCAAAAACGTTGAAAAAGCCACATGACACTTGACTACTTCTACGGACAAGCCGGAGAGCTGTTCTCCTTCTACCGCATTCCAAAGGCTCTGTTTCAGGAGCCACGGTTCCAGAGCCTGTCAACCGATGCCAAAACCCTGTACGGTATCCTGCTGGACCGCATGAGCCTGTCCGTGAAAAACGGCTGGCTGGACGAGCAGAACCGGGTGTTCATCATCTTCACGATAGAGGATGTCAAGAGGGCATTGTGTTGCGCAGACAACAAAGCGACCAAGCTGCTCCGGGAACTCGAAAAGTTTGGTTTGATTGAACGAAAACGAAGAGGTCTGGGAAAGCCAAGTTTGGTGTATGTGAAGAACTTTTCGGCAGAATCGTCAAAATCAATATTCCAGAATCGTGATTTTCACGATTCTGGAGGCTTCAAAAACGCAAGTCAAGACCCTTCAAAATCACGATGTAATAAGACTAAAGAGAATGATACTGAAATGAGTGAGACTGATCCCTTCTATTCTGAAGAATCGGATGAGATGAGCAAACGCACCCAACTGGAAGAATTTTTTTCTCAGTCTTTAGAGGTAGACCTTCTGCTCCGGCTTTGCCCGGACGATGAGGATACCATCTATCAGATCATGGATTTGCTGGTGGACACCTGTGCCACCAAGCGCAAGACGCTGCGCATTGCCGGGGACGATAAACCCGCTGAGGTGGTACGCAGCCGGTTTATGAAGCTAAACGCCGACCATATTCGCTTTGTGCTGAAGTGCCTTGCAGAGAACAGCAGCCCGATCCGAAACATGAAACAATATCTGCTCGCTTCTCTGTACAACGCACCCACCACGATGCAGCTTTCCTACCAGAACCAAACCAA
>CAKSZS010000026.1 GCA_934525845.1 uncultured Faecalibacterium sp.
TCCACGTCGTTCTTGACGCCCTTGGCTTCCTTCATCTTATCGATCTCGACCTCGAACAGGCTCTTCGGGACCATCATAACGACGTCGGCGAACATCTGCACGAAACGGCGGTAGCAGTCGTATGCAAAGCGCTCGTTGCCGGTCTTCTTGGCCAGACCCACAACAGCCTCATCGTTCAGGCCCAGGTTCAGGATGGTGTCCATCATGCCGGGCATGGACTGGCGGGCACCGGAACGGACGGAGACCAGCAGCGGGTTGCTGTTGTCGCCGAACTTCTTGCCGGTGATCTCTTCCAGACCCTTGACGTGTGCGAAGATGTCTGCGGTGATCTCGTCATTGATCTGACGGCCGTCTGCATAATACTGGGTGCAGGCATCGGTGGTGATGGTGAAGCCCTGCGGCACCGGCATACCGGCTGCAGTCATCTCAGCCAGGCCGGCGCCCTTGCCGCCCAGAGTGTTCTTCATGGTGACCTTGTCGCCGCCAAAGGCATCGTTGCCTTCGCTGAAGTAGTACAGATACTTTTTGCTCATGCGTTGTTTACCTCCCATTTGTGACCGCTGCACAGGCTGCGCAGCCGTCTCATCGTTTGCCTTGTCTTCGTAGACGATGAACATTGTCTTGTGAATGCTAGACCATTATACCAGAAAATCCATTCCTTGCCACCGGGCAAAATCCCGAAATTGATTGATATTTTTTATGCAAATCACTTGAAATTCACCAAGTTTTCAGGTAGTATAAAGTGGGAAAAGTTTGAAAGGTTTTTTGTTTTCTGACGTGGTTTCTTGCTCTGTTGGATACAACTTTCTATCCCTGAAACTTTCTCCCTTTCTGAACTATACAAATCGACCATACCCTGCGCCGGGATGCACCGCCGCGGCAGGCAACATTTTTTCCAGTTGTTCCCGTCCGCTGCTTCCGGCAGGGCGCTCTTCCTGAAAGGGGATCTTCAACATGGAAAATACCATTTCCGCCGCCGCACTGGACGCGGCACGCGAACGGCTGGATGCCGCTGAGGCTGCCCGCGAAGCCATTCTGCTGCAGCACATCGCCAACGGTGTCCTCATTGACAGCCGCACCGTCCAGATCGCACCGGACGTTGTCATCGCACCGGGTGCCGTCATTCTGGCGGGCACCATCCTGCGCGGCAGGACCATCATCGGTGCAGGCTGTGTCATCGGCCCCAACACCCTCATCGAGGACAGCACTGTGGAGGAGGGCACCACCGTCAACGCCAGCCAGATCTACGGCAGCCACATCGGCCCCCACAACAACATCGGTCCCTTCACCCATGTGCGGGTGAACACCGTCACCGACTACGGCGTGCATCTGGGTGCTTATGTGGAGACCAAGAATTCCAACTTCGCCCGCGGCAACACGGTGAGCCATCTGACCTACATCGGCGACAGCGACGTGGGCAAATACTGCAACTTCGGCTGCGGCACCGTCACCTGCAACTACGACGGCAAGGACAAGTTCCGCACCCAGATCGGCGACTACTGCTTCATCGGCTGCAACACCAACCTGGTGGCTCCGGTGAAGGTGGGCGACGGCGCCTACACCGCCGCCGGCAGCACCATCACCAAGGATGTGCCCGCGCAGGCGCTGGGCATTGCCCGGGAGCGCCAGACCAATCTGGAGGGCTGGGCTGAACCGAAGATGGAAGCCTACATCGCCAAGAAGCAGAAGCTGGAAGCCGACCAGAACAAGTGATTTCCTTCCGGGAGGGTACATTGTATGAAGTCTGAGACGTTCCGTAAGCAGGCCCTGAGCCTGATCGTCTTTTTCGTGGCCATTGCGGCGGTGTTCGCGCTCACCCGCCTGCGCAGCGACCCCGCCGGGAAGCAGGCGCAGACCATCCTGACCCAGCTGCTTTCCAGCTCCGATGCCGTGGAACCGGCGGCGGACGATTCCTACACTGCCAGCGAGCCGGGCCTTGTACAGGTGGATGGCGGCGATTTCATGGCGTTCTATCAGGCACAGTTCGGGGATTGCATGACGCAACAGTGTCTGGAAAAGCTCCTTGCGAACCGTCTGCCCACCCGCATTGCCTCGCTTTCCGGCCAGCCCGCGGGGCTCACCCTGCAAAAGCGCTCCGGTGCCGACCACTGCTATGATTTTTCCGCAGACCTGCAGGCCGCCGACGGAACCACCACGGCCAGCGTCACCGGCACCATCACCATGGTAAAAGAGGATGGCGCGTGGAAGGCCTCTGACCTCACGCTGAACCTGAAATAAGCATTTTCTGCCTCCGGCCCCTGTATGGTCGGGGGCATTTTCGGTTCTTTCACCCGGAATCCGTTTCTTTTTTCGTGCGCGTATGTTATACTGAATAGCTGTATCCCATTCTATTTTTCAGAGAAAAGGTTAAACAAACAACATGAACACAAACGATATCTGGCTGATTGCCGGCCTGGGCAACCCCGAGGCCAAATACGACGGCACACGCCACAACGCGGGCTTTGCCGCGCTGGACTACCTGTCCGGCAAATGGGGCATCAGCGTGAGCAAGACCAAATTCCAGGGCCTGTGGGGCCAGGGTGAAGTGGACAGCCACAAGGTGGTGCTGCTCAAGCCCCTGACCTACATGAACCTGTCCGGCGATTCCATCGCCCCGCTGGCGGGCTTCTTCAAGATCCCCGCCGACCACGTCATCGTCCTGTGCGATGACATCACCCAGAACCCCGGCAAACTGCGCATCCGGCCCTCCGGGTCCGCCGGGGGGCACAACGGCCTGAAGAGCATCATTGCCCGGCTGGGCAGTGACGCCTTTCCCCGCATCCGCATCGGCGTGGGGGCCAAGCCCCACCCGGACTATGACCTGGCCGACTGGGTGCTGGGCAAGTTCCCCGCCGAGGACGCCAGGGCCATCGCCGACCGCTGCCCGGACATCGAAGCCGCCGCAAAGCTCATGATGGATGGCAAGCTGGGGCTGGCGCAGAGCAAGTATAACGGGTAAAAGAACCCTCTCAGTCGCCTGTCGGCGACAGCTCCCCCGAGGGGGGAGCTTCTCCGCACCACCCCATAAACTTTTCCTTTAAGGATAAACGAAATCTTTTTGTCAAAAGCTCCCCCTTTCGGGGGAGCTGGCATCGCGTCAGCGATGACTGAGAGGGTTTCGAGAAAGGAGGTCTCCCATGTACGAAGCGCTTTTGAAAGCCACACCGGAATATCAAAAGATCGCGGCCAGCTTTGCAAAACCCGGCCCGGCGGCGCTGTTCGGTCTGCCCCCGGCAGGCCGGGTGCTGCTGTATGCCGCTCTGCAGAAGGATCTGGGCCGCATCCTGTGCATCGTGACCCCTGGCGAAGCCGAGGCCACCCACTTTGCTGAGGACCTCAAAGCACTGGGGCTTTCGGCAGCGGTGTTCCCGCCCCGGGACTTTATGCTGCGTCCCGTGGAGGGCGCAGGCCGCGAATACGAGTACCGCCGTCTGTCGGTGCTGGGAGCACTGGCAGGCGGCCGGCTGCAGGCGGTCTGCGTCCCGGCCGAAGCCCTGCTGCAATATACGGTGCCCCGGGAAGAATTCCGGCAGAACACCCTTACCCTCAAACCCGGCATGGTGTACAGCCGGGAGGATCTGGTGGCCCGGCTGTTTGCGGCCGGCTATGTGCGGCGCAGCCAGGTGGACGGCCCCGGTCAGTTCAGCGTGCGCGGCGACATCGTGGACATCTATGCCCCCGATATGCACCGACCCGCCCGCGTAGAGTACTGGGACGATGAGATCGACTCCCTGTCTTCCTTCGACCTGCTGACGCAGCGCCGGGACGAGACGCTGGAAAAGATCTATCTCTCCCCTGCCCGCGAGGTGCTGTTCGGTGACACGCAGGAGACCGCCGAAGCCCTGCGCGCCGCCGTGAAAAAAGCCCGCGGCAAGCACCGCGCTGCGCTGGAAAAGACCATGGAGGCCGATCTTTCTCAGCTGGATTCCGGCCTGATGCCGGAGGCCATGGATAAGTATTACGGCCTGCGGTATCCCGCTCCGGCCACCCTGCTGGAGCATCTGGATGCTCCGCTGTTCATCCTCGACGAGGTGGGCGGCATCCGGGATGCCCAGAAGGCCACCGAGTTCCGCCGCGGTGAGGAGCTGACCGGCCTGCTGGAAGAGGGGCTGCTGTGCTCGGGGCTGGACGTGCTGTACCAGACCATGGATGACCTGGCTCTGGCGGCACAGACCCAGTCTTCCCTGCTGTGCGAGAATTTCCTGCGCGGCATGAACGAATTCAAACTGAAGGATCTCATCAATGCGGACGGCTTTGCCGCCCCCAACTGGAACGGAGACCTTGCCTCTCTGCGGGAGGACCTGGATTCGCTCATCGCGCAGGGATTTGCGGTCACCCTGTTTTCCGGCACCCCCAAGGGTGCCGCCGCCCTGACCCGCGATCTGGCCGACAAGGGCTATGCCGTGAGCATGAGCCGGGATGTGGTTCCGGCCAAAGGTGTTGTGCAGGTGCTGCCCGGCCATCTGAACGGCGGCTGCACCTTCCCTTTCGCCCATGCGGCTGTGCTTTCCAGCCGGCGGCACGGTCTGGATGAAGAGGCCGCTGCTGAGGCCAAAAAGCGCCGGAAAAGCAAAAACGCCCTGTCCAGCCTGTCCGACATCAAACCCGGCGACTATGTGGTCCATCAGAGCCACGGCATCGGAATGTACGCCGGCATCCAGCGGCTGGAAATGCAGGGCACCATCAAGGACTACCTCAAGGTGCAGTATGCCGGCTCCTCCGTGCTGTATGTTCCGGTCACTCAGCTGGATCTGTTGAGCCGCTACACGGCGCCCGGAGACGAGGATAAGGTCAAGCTGTCCAAGCTGGGCGGCGGCGAATGGCAGCGCACCCGCGCCAAGGTGAAAAAAGCCACAGAGGAAATGGCGCAGGAGCTGATCGAGCTGTACGCCCGCCGCCGGAAGGCGAAAGGGTTTGCTTTTCCGCAGGATGCCGACTGGCAGCGGGACTTTGAGACCCGCTTTGACTACGACGAGACCGATGACCAGCTGAACGCCACGGCCGAGATCAAACGGGACATGGAAAAGGATTTTCCCATGGATCGGCTGCTCTGCGGCGATGTGGGCGTCGGCAAGACCGAAGTGGCTCTGCGTGCAGCGTTCAAATGCGTCATGGGCGGCAAGCAGTGCGCCATCCTGGCACCCACCACCCTGCTGGCCTGGCAGCACTACAACACCATCCTCTCCCGCATGGAGGCCTTCCCGGTGCGGGTGGAAATGCTGTCCCGGTTCCGCACAGCCAAACAGCAGAAGGAGACCCTGAAGGGTCTGCAGTCCGGTGTCGTGGACATCGTGGTGGGCACCCACCGGCTGCTTTCCAAGGACGTGAAGTTCCATGATCTGGGGCTTGTCATCATCGATGAGGAACAGCGGTTCGGCGTCAAGCACAAAGAAAAGCTGAAGGAAAGCTTCATCGGGGTGGATATGCTCACCCTGTCCGCCACCCCCATTCCCCGCACCCTGAACATGGCCATGAGCGGCATCCGGGATCTGTCCACCATCGAGCAGCCGCCCATTGAGCGGCAGCCCGTGGAGACCTTTGTGCTGGAGTACAACGATGTCATTCTGGCCGAAGCCATGAAGAAGGAGCTGGCCCGGGGCGGGCAGGTCTATTATCTGCACAACCGGGTGGACAACATCGAAGCCTGCGCCGCCCATGTCAGCCAGATGGTGCCAGGGGCCAGAGTGGGCATCGCCCACGGCAAGATGACCGAGGAGGAACTGAACCCCGTCTGGCAGCACCTGCTGAACGGCGAGATCGACATCCTGGTCTGCACCACCCTGATCGAGACCGGCATCGACGTGCGCAACTGCAACACCCTCATCATTGAGGACGCTGACCGCATGGGTCTGGCCCAGCTGTACCAGATCCGGGGCCGGGTGGGCCGCTCGGGCCGCAAAGCTTACGCCTACTTCACCTTCCGGCGGGACAAGAGCCTCTCGGACATCGCCCAGAAGCGGCTTTCTGCCATCCGGGAGTTCACGGCGTTCGGCTCCGGCTTCCGCATCGCCATGCGCGATCTGCAGATCCGCGGCGCCGGCAGTCTGCTGGGCCACAGCCAGCACGGCCACATGGAGGCCGTCGGCTACGACCTCTATGTGAAAATGCTGAACGAGGCCGTTGCCCGCGCCAAGGGAGAGCCGGTCCAGCTGGACAAGAGCGATTGTCTGGTGGATCTGCGGGTAAACGCCTATATCCCGGAAACGTATATCGCGGACAGCGCCGGACGCATCGAAGCCTACAAGCGCATCGCCGCCATCCAGACCCCCGAGGACGCCGCCGATGTGCTGGATGAACTCATTGACCGCTACGGCGATCCGCCGCCTTCGGTCAGTGATCTGGTCAGCGTCTCGCTGGTGCGGGTACAGGCCACTGCCGTAGGCGTGACCGAAGTGACCCAGAAAAAAGACACACTGGTGCTGCAGCTGAAAACGCTGGAGCTTTCCATGATCCGCGGCCTGCTGGTGGCGTTCAGCGGCCGCGTGACGTCCGGCACCGGATCTTCGCCTTACCTCTCGGTGGTCTTACAGCCGGATGAAAAACCGCTGGAGCTGCTGCAAAGCATTCTCAAGGTTATGGGGGAGATTTTGAACGGCGGAGAAAACAGGCCGAAAGAAATCCAATAATTTTGTAGCATCCTCGCCCTCTCTGTCATCGCTCACGCGATGCCACCTCTCCCAAAGGGAGAGGCTTTGGCAGTACGGTAAACTCTCTGGTTTTGCCAAAGGCTCCCCCTTTGGGGGAGCTGGCGCGTAAGCGCCTGAGAGGGCGAGCCACTTATAAATTATCAAACACAGGAGCATACAACTATGAAAAAGAAACTGCTTGCGCTGGTATGCGCACTGGCCCTGGTCTTCAGCCTGGCGGGCTGCAGCCTTTCCACCCCGGACACCGTGGGCAGGATCGGTGATTTTGAGGTCACCTCCGGCCTGTACCTGCTGGCGCAGTTCGACGCCTATCAGCAGGCCGCACAGCTGGCCGGCAGCGACCAGGACACCACGGATGTCAAGAGCTTTCTGAAAGCCACCATCACTACCGATGCCGACAGCGGCGAGACCGCTGTGGTCAAGGACTATGTGGCCGCCGAGACCCGTAAGGCCCTGCAGACCTTTGCCGCCATCGAGACCCGCTTTGATGCCCTGGGCGGCACCCTGACCGAGACCCAGCAGGCCACCGCCGACAGCTACGCCCAGCAGCTGATGGACCAGAATGGCGACCTTTACACGGCCAACGGCATCGGCCTGGAGACCCTGAAAAAGCTGGGCACCCTTCAGGTCAAGCACACCCTGCTGCTGGATCTGGTTTACGGCACGGACGGCGAGACCCCCGTTTCGGACAGCGAGCTGACCGACCATCTGAACGAGATGTACGAGCTGGCCTACATCAACGTGCCGCTGTACAACACCAGCACCTATGTCTTTGCCGATAACGACCAGAAGACCGAGATGCTCACCCTGGCCCAGCAGGCCGTCAAGGCCGTCAATCTGGCCGCCAACGAGACCGTCTCGGACCAGGTCAGCGCCCTGCACGCCGCCGCACAGGCGGCTCTGCCGGACATTTACGCCGTGCTGGATGCCGAGTACTCGGACGACAGCGCCAGCGTGCAGACCGAACTGCTGACCGAGAGCAACCTGACCAGTGCCTTTACCCAGGACGGTGCCGCCGATACCGTGCGGAACCTCTCCTACGGCGAAGCTGCTGCCATCCAGTACACCAGCTACGCCATGATGCTGACCGTGCGTCTGGACCCGCTGCAGGTGTCCACGCTGGACGACCTGCGCGCCACGATCCTCAGCGACCTGAAGGGCACTGAGCTGGATGACCAGCTGGCCGCCGACGGTGCTGCCCTGACGGATGCCCTGAGCGACTCCGCCATGAACAAGCTGCCCGCCTCCCGGATCGTGCCGACCATCAGCAGCAACAGCTGAACGGCACCCTGAAACCACAAAGAACGCCCGCATTTTCCACATGACCGAAACGATCGGTGGAAAACGCGGGCGTTTTTCTGTTTTGTTTCGGAAATGCGCTCACCGTGTGACCCGGGCGAACTCGGCGGCGAGAGCGGCGTTCACCGAACGCACCGCGTTGGGGTCCGGTTTGACGGCAGCACGGTCGTAGGTGAATAGACCATTCACCTCGTCCTCCACATCGGTCAGCTGGGTGTACACCAGCGCGGACAGCCCCTTTGCCAGCTGGGGCAGCACCGTGCCCATCTGCAGCTTTTTATAGCGTGCGGTCAGGTCTGCGCGGTCTTTTGCGGTGCCATAGCCGTAGGTCCTGCGGGGCGGCTCGTGGCCGGGCATGGGCCAGGCAATGCCGCCGTATTCGGTCAGCGCCACCGTGCGGCTGCGGGGGCGCACCCGCAGGGGGTAAAAGTAATTGTGCAGTGAGTGCACATCACCCCCGCCCTGATCGTACCAGCCGCTGGCTTCATCCACCGGACGGGTCGGGTCCAGCGTGCGCAGGGCGTCCACGGCTCCGGCGGCATCAAACTGCCCCCAGCCCTCGTTGAAGGGCACCCAGCAGCCCACGCAGGGATGGCACCGCAGCGCCTGCACCGTGGCTTCCAGCTCCCGGCGGTATTCTTCCCGGGCGGACGGCTTTTCGCGGCTGAGAAGCCCCCAGAGCGGCTTTGCGTCCGGGAGACGCCGCAGAAGCGGCTGCAGGGCATTGGTCAGGTATGTGATGAACCACAGCTTGTAGGCGCTGCCGCCGTTCACCAGGTCCTGCCAGACGATGAGACCCAGCTTGTCGCAGTGGTAGTACCAGCGCTGCGGCTCGATCTTGGCGTGCTTGCGCAGAAGGTTGAAGCCCAGCGCCTTGACCTCGCTCAGCTCGCGCTCCACAGCAGCATCCGAAGGCGGGGTGTACAGCCCCTCGGGCCAGTACCCCTGATCCAGCAGGCCGTTGAGCAGGATGGGCTGATCGTTCAGGCAGAAGCGCAGGACGCCCCGGGCATCCGGCGCACAGCTCCACTTGCGCAGGGCAAAGTAGCTGTGCACCGTGTCAAAGCCTTCTTCTTCCCCCTGGGTCGTGCCCACCGTCAGATCGTACAGGAACGGCGTGTCCGGACTCCACGGGAAAAAGTGCTCTTCCGGGATGCTCAGGGTCACCTCGCCGTCCTGGTCTGCTTCGTCACCGCCCCAGTCCTCGGCGATGGTCACACCGCCGGCCCGCACCGCCGCCCACAGGTTGGCTGCTCCGCCGGGCTTTGCCGTGTGCGCCTGCACTGTCACCGTGCGGGCATCGTAGTCCGGCGTGACGGTCAGAGACTGGATGTAGTTGTCCGGCACCCGCTCCAGCCAGACGGTCTGCCAGATGCCGCTCTGGGCCGGGTAGAACATCCCGCCGGGTTTCAACGTCTGTTTGCCCCGGGCCTGGGTGCCGTGGCCGGTGGGATCCTGCACGGCCACCCACAGGCTGTTGCGGCCGGTGCCGTTGAGCAGCTCGGTAATGTCCAGTGTGAAGGGCCAGTAGCCGCCCCGGTGGCCGCCTGCCAGATGCCCATTGACCTGCACGGCACAGGCATAATCCACGGCCCCGAAGTGCAGCAGCACCCGGCCGCCCTCCCCCGCCGGCGGGGCGAACAGGCGGTGGTAGTGCAGCCACTGCCCCGGCTGCAGGGTGCGCCCCACCCCGGAGGCCGGAGCTTCCGGCGAATAGGGCACCAGGATCTCCCCCTCCCACGCGGCGGGGTGTTCCGCCGTGGAGGTCATGGCATACTGCCAGCGTCCGTTCAGGTTCTCGTAGCTGTCCCGGCGCAGTGCCGGGCGGGGATATTCGGCCAGAGGATGCATCTGCTCACCGCCTTTTTCTTGTTGGCTCCATTCTAGCACAGGGCAGATGGTTTGTATAGACTAAGCAGCATTAAAGCTGAATTTGCAGGGCAAATCTTCTTTCCTACAAAAAGCAAAAAAGGACGCGCCCAATCGGGCGCGTCCTCGGGAACCGCTTGTGGCTCAGTCCACCAGCAGCACACAGGCGTTGCTGCTCTGGAACGGTGCGTCAAAGATCAGGGTGCCGTTTTCCACAGCAAAGCCCACATTGCTCTTTTCGCCGTTTGCGGTGTTGAGACTGGTCAGGGTGTGTACAAAGCTCTGTGCACCGGTCTCTCCCAGCTGTGCGTTCAGCGCGGCCAAGGAAACGCGGATCTTCTGGGCATCGTACAGCGTGATGGCCTGGCCCTCTGCGTTCAGGAAGGTCACGGTGATGATCTTCCGGCCATTGGGCAGGGTGCCCACACGCACGACCAGCTGTGCACTGTAAACGGAAGCGGAGTCATCTGCCGCGGCAGAGACCTTGTTCAGCTTCACGATACCGTTCACCTTGCCGCAGATGGGGCAGACCTTTGCGTTGTCCACTTCGTGCAGGGTGCAGGCGGCGGAACCGGGCACCGACTTGGTATCGGTAGCATCGCAGCGGTCACACTTTGCGGTCTGGGTGCCGTCCCCCTCGCAGGTGGCGTTGTTGTCGTAACGGTAATCGGTGAAGCTGTGGCCCAGAGCGGGAACATCCACTACAGTCTTGGCAGCTGATGCGTTCTCGTAGACTGCCGTGTAGGTGGTCTCGCCCATCTCGGTGCAGGTGGCGGGTTTGGTCACTTTGGAAGTGACCACTGCATCGGCGGTGTAGGTGTGGCCATCTTCACTTGCGGTGCAGCCAGCACGGACACAGGTCACGGTTGCCACCGCGGTCTTGCCATCTTCGCTGAAAGTGAAGGTCACGTTGCTGTTGTCCTTGTTGCCGTAGTCGTGGCCCAGAGCACTGCCCTCGTCGTTCACGGTATCGGTTGCGTTGCAATTCTGGCGCTCACAGACTGCTGTTTTGGTTCCGTCCTTTGTACAGGTCGCGTTGCCATCCGACACATAGTTGAGGAACTTATGGTCCAGTGCCTTTACGGTAACCTCTTCTTCCAGCCGTGCAACTTCCTCGCCCTCCAGGCTGTAGGTCACACGATGAATATCAACACCCGTTTCTGTGCAGGTGGGAGCCACTTTCGGGATAATCAGTGCATTTACTGTTTCCTTTTCCACATGGCCGCAGCCCTCACGCTGGCAGTCCAAGGAAGCCGTTGCAGTCATATAAGTATTGTCATCCCATGCAAGGGTTGCACCGGTGTAGAGGTGACCCAATGCTGCCGGATAAAACTCCTTGCTCAGAGTTTCATATAACTCACCATCAATGTAAAGAGACGCTTTGTGGGTTTTCTTACCAGTAGTCGTGCAATTTGCTACGCGATCAACTGTTACCTCTGCGGGGATAGTTTCCGTAACCCCCTCACAGCGCGAGCAAGACAGCTGTGCGATTGCCTCCATGCAGGTCTCCTCATCGACCCAGTGGAAGTCATAATCCGTAAAATCATGGCCCAACGGCTTAATGTCCGTCTTATCCACCGAAGCAGATGCATTTTCGTAGGTCGCGGTATAGGTGGTCACACCCCATTCGGTGCAGGTCGCGGGCTTAGTCACCTCAGCAGTGACTTTTGCATCTTCGGTATAGGTATGGCCATCTTCACTTGCGGTGCAGCCAGCACGGACACAGGTCACGGTTGCCACCGCGGTCTTGCCGTCTTCGCTGAAGTTGAAGGTCACATTGTTGTTGTCCATGTTCCCATAATTGTGATTCAGCTTACTGCCTTCAACAGTTACCGTGTTGGTCGCAGAGCAATGGTCACGGTCACAGGTTGCTGTCTTTGTGCCATCCTTGGTGCAGGTTGCATCGTTGTTGTAGACGTAGTTCTTAAAGCTGTGCTCCAAGGCAGTGCCCGGAACTTCCAGTTCGATCTCCTCGTTATATGCGTATCCCTTGCCGTTGACCATCGTCTGGAAAGAGCCTGCAGCGTAGGTGTACTTTGCATTTACACCACACTTTGCCGCTGTGTAACTGTTCGAATTTGCACAAACCGTTTCAGTATACTCGTACTTGCAGTCCTTACAGGTCAGAGTCAACGTCATGGTTCCGTTGCCGTATTCGTCTGCTGTGCCTTTTTCCCAGCTTATTCCCGTATAGTTATGATCCTTTTTTGTATTTGCCACCTCATCAACTTTTTCAGAAACGGTGTAGCCTTTTACAACTTGAGCCGGATATGTATACGTTTCATTTGCCGTACAAGTCGCCGAAGTGTGCTTGGGAGAAACACGTTCTCCATAATAGGTCCACGTCCGTTTGCAGTCTTTTTCGGCAGTACACTGAAACTTTACCCATGGCCTTGCGTGACCGCCTTGCACCAACGGTCCGTCCCATCCACTACCAACAAACTTTGTGTAAGTATGCTGGTGCCATGCATACTCATCCACATCCTCTACGGATTGCGGCTGCGCGGCATCCGCAGTCTGCGCGGACACAGCCGCATTCGCGGACACGGCGCCCACGGCCAGAACCGCAAGCGCCATGCCGGTCGCAAGAAGTTGTTTGACCTTTCTTCTCATAAGCAAGTCCTCCTAAAAGCCTTTTTCCTGTCGGAAAATTTCCCTTGTGTCGGGTCCGTGCCGCACGATCCCCATCGCACAGAACGGGACCCCTGCCCCGCCCGATCCCCACCGGGCGGGACATCTTTACGCAACAAGTGTATCACAAATCCGTAACACTTCACAATTGGAATATTTCCCCAAATATTGGTGAATTTTTCAGCAAAACGCCCTATTTGTAACAAAAGTGCAACTGCAATGTGCACAAACCGCCTCCTGCAGTCCTCCTTTCCGCTGCGCCGGCAGCAAAAAAGGAGCCGCCGTACAAATCTCGTACAGCAGCTCCTTCCAATCCGGAAAAAAGCCTTATTCTTCGTCCGCGTCCTCTTCGTCTTCTTCGTCCTCGTCCTCCGACTTCGGCTTGTAGAAAATGCCGCTGAGGAAGATGCTGATGAAGTACAGCAGGACCATGGGGCCGGCCACCATGCACTGGGACACGATATCCGGCGGAGTGACCACAGCCGCAATGAAGAAGATGATGACAATGGCAACGCCGCGCACCTGCTTGAGCAGGGTCGGGTTGATGATGCCCATCTTGGACAGGATGATGGTGATGAGGGGCATCTCAAACACACAGCCAAAAATCATGAACATGGTCAAGCAGAGGTTGACGTAGCTCTCAATGCTGGTGGTGGTCTGGATGTACTCGGCACCATTGATGCCGGTGCTGAGGAACCGCAGCATGAACGGCATCATGAGCTTGTAGGCGAACAGCACGCCAATGCAGAACAGGATCAGGCCCAGCAGCATGACCATCTTGAAGAAGAAGCTCTCGCTCTTTTTCAGGCCCGGCTTGGCAAAGGCGTAGATGTGGTAAAATGCCACCGGAACGGTGACCACCACACCGGCCAGAATGGACACGCGGAAATACTGCATCAGTTTTTCCTGCGGGGCAATGGACACAAACTGATAATAGTCGCGGCCCATGGCGGTGAGCACGTCGATCAGACGGTCTGCATACGCCAGCGAGACCACCACACCGACCACAAACACCACCGCGCAGATGATCAGCCTGTTCCGCAGTTCTTTCAGATGGCCGGTCAGCGTCATGCTGCCGTCATCCTCCATGACTTCGGCTTTCTTTTTGCGCTTCATGTTCGTAGCCACAATTACTCCTCGTCTTCGTCCTTCTTCGCAGCCTTCTTCTCGGCCTTCTCCTCGGAATCACCGTCAGAGTCCTCGTTCTCCTCCATGCCCTTCTTGAAGCCGTTGATGGTCTTGCCGAACATCTTGCCCAGCTTCGGCAGGTTCTTGGGTCCAAAAATCAGCAGGGCGACAGCCAGGATGATCAGCAGTTCGTTGGTACCAATACGCATAATAAAAATCTCCTTTTTACTTTGCCGCGCCGCGTGGCGGGCTTATTGCATGAAAATGTACTATGTCAACCGCGGGCGCGGTGCATCCGAATTTAAACCTTGGCTTCCTCGGCGGGGGCCGCTTCGGCGGCTTCTTCCGCGGCTGCAGGCTCTGCCGGGGCAGCGGTCTCTGCAGGCTTTTCCTCCACGGGAGCGGCTTCTGCGGGCTTCTCCTCCGCCTTGGCTTCTGCGGGGGCTTCCTCCGCCGTTTCCGCCGGAGCCGCCGGCTCCTCGGTCAGCTCTTCCACGGTGTCCTCGGTCAGCTCTTCCACCGCCTCGGCCTCCGCTGCCTTCTTGGCGGCTTCTTCCTTGCTGGTCTTCCCGATGCCGGTAAAGCCCTTGGTCACATCCTTCACGCTGTTGTCGATGTCCTTCTTGATATCGGTCAGCGGGGCGACGGCTTCCTTGAGGGGAGCCTGGATCTCATTCAGCGGCTCCACCACGTTCTTCTGGATCTCCTCGGAAGCAGCGCCGGTGTATTTCTTCAGCTCGCGGAGCATTTTGCCGATCTTCTTTGCGTAGACAGGCAGCTGATCCGGGCCGATGAACACGAACGCCACAATGACGATCACGACAAGTTCCCAAAAACCAATTTTCATAACGATCCAATTCCTTTCCTGTGCAGGCCGGCTGCTTTCCAAAATGCCGCAGGGTTTGCCGGAACCTGCGTGGGTTCGGCGCGGTTTGCGCCTTTGCTGCCACACTTATACCGAAAATGGGTGAACTGTATATGAATTTATTTTGAACTTTTTATGAACAAGGCACTCTTCCCGGCGTTTTTCTCAACAAAAGCAATATTTCATGTGTAATATTACTTTTTGGATAGGATACAACAGAGAAAAGGCCGACGGAGAGGGTCCCTCCGCTTTACACCAGCACCTTGTGCAGCACGTCTGCGCTGGCCTGATTCATCAGGTCGTATGCATACAGCACATCGGTGATGGCCTGCCGGTCCTCATTGGAGAGCACATAATCCACCGTCTTGTCCTTGCCGACGAACTGGATGGTCGTTTTGGCATCGGCCAGCATGGCGGACAGGACTTTCACGTCATTTCTGGACGCCACCCGGATGCCCCGCTCGATGGCACGGGTCTTGCCGTCCAGCTTGATGGTGCCGTAGGAGGTCTGGGCAAAGTCTTTGGCGCGGTACTGATAAGTGCTGCCGCCGGCCTTGATCCGGACGGTCTGGGTCTGCAGGTAGTCGCTGCCCAGATACTCGAAGAACAGGAACAGGATGGGGCTGCTGTACTTGTCACTGGCGTACAGCACCGGTGCCACCGTACAGGAGTCGTTCTTCTCGTTCTTTTCGGTGTAGGGGCTCAGCAGGATGACGGCATCATCCTTTTTGTCGTAGCCCACCTTCAGCTTTGCCACAGCGTCCTGAATGCCCAGAACCTGCTGGGCTTCCGCCAGCGTGCCGAAGTTGGACACTTCGCTCTTCTGGTCGTTGTCCAGCTGGCTGTATGCTTCCACGGCCTTTTCCACGGCCTTACGGTTCTCCCGCGTGACCGTGCCGATCTGGTCGATCGTATGTTCCACTTCCTGCACGGTGGGCGCTGCCGCCAGCACATTCAGCCCGAGCGCCGCCGTCAGCACAGCCGCCAGCACCGCTGCCGCAAATCTTTTCTTCATAAGGAACCGCTTCCCTTCCACAAAATGATACCTTCATTATAGCGTTTCGGCAAATTTCTGTAAAGCGTCCTTTGTTGGGTGCGGACGCAAAAAGAGCCTGCTGCACGCGGCAGCAGGCTCTTCACAGTTCAGAAACGGGTGTGCAGCTTATTCGCCGCAGGACTCGCAGTGGTCGCAGTCCTCTTCCAGCTTGCCCACGATGGGTTCCGGATCGATGCCCAGACGGCGGTAGTAGTCGGACAGTGCTGCCTTGACAGCCTGCTCGGCCAGAACGGAGCAGTGCACCTTGATGGGAGGCAGACCTTCCAGAGCCTCCACGACGGCCTTGTTGGTCAACTTCAAGGCTTCCTCGATGGTCTTGCCCTTGATCAGATCGGTGGCCATGCTGCTGGTGGCAATGGCAGCACCGCAGCCGAAGGTCAGGAACTTGACGTCCACGATCACGTTGTTCTCGATCTTCAGGTACATCCGCATGATGTCGCCGCACTTGGGGTTGCCGACTTCGCCCACGCCGTTGGCATCGGGGATCTCACCGACATTGTGCGGATTTGCAAAATGCTCCATGACCTTTGCGCTATACATACTTGCCATCTTACTGCTCTCCCTTCAGGCTGTACTGACGGGCCTTGTTCTGACCCTGCAGCCACATACAACTCATCGCACGGCGGCGGGGAATGACTTCCTCCAGCACATCGCACAGGTATTTTGCTTCTTCCATGGTGTTCTGCGGGCCAAAGGTGAACCGCATGGAACCATGACCAATTTCCTCGGGCACGCCGATGGACAGCAGCACATGGCTGGGGTCCAGGCTGTCGGAGTTGCAGGCAGAGCCGGTCGAAGCGCAGATGCCGTGCATATCCAGATCCAGCAGGATGGTCTCACCCTCCAGGCCCGGGAAGCTGATGTTCACGTTGCCGGGCAGGCGGGGTGCGCGGCCGCCGTTCAGGCGTGCTTCGGGGATGTTCTTCAGCACACGGTCGATGACGTAGTCCCGCAGCTCCTGCTCGTGAGCCATGCGCTCTTCCAGATGGCTGGTGGCCAGCTCCAGCGCCTTGCCCATGCCGGCGATGCCGGCCACGTTCTCGGTGCCTGCGCGGTGGCGGGCCTCCTGGCTGCCGCCGTCGATCAGGTTCTGGGGCCAGATGCCCTTACGGCAGTACAGCACGCCGATGCCCTTGGGGCCGTTGAACTTATGAGCGCTCATGGACAGCATATCCACGCCCAGGTCCTTCACGTCCACCGGGATGGCACCCACGGCCTGCACCGCATCGGTGTGCATCCACACGCCATGCTTGTGGGCGATCTCTGCGATCTCCTTGATGGGCTGGATGGTGCCGATCTCGTTGTTGGCCATCATGATGCTGACCAGTGCGGTGTCGGGACGGATGGCAGCTTCCACATCCTCGGGGCGGATATAGCCCTCGGAGGTGGGCTTGATATAGGTGACCTCAAAGCCCATACGCTCCAGGCTGCGCATACTGTGCATGATGGCGTGGTGCTCAAAGGCGCTGGTGATGAGGTGCTTCTTGTTCTGGCGTGCCTTGGTGAAGGCCGTGCCCTTGACCGCCCAGTTGTCGGCCTCAGAGCCGCAGCCGGTGAAGAAGATCTCGGCCGGGGAAGCGTTGATGGCCTTGGCCACCTGTGCGCGGCCGGTATCCACAAACTCCTTGGCCTCATAGCCAACGCTGTAATGGCTGCTGGGGTTGCCGCAGGCGCCGCTCAGGGCCTCGACCATCACGGCCAGCACTTCGGGCGCGCAGGCGGTGGTAGCAGCGTTATCCAGATAGACCACTTTCTCGGTGTTTTCCATGGAACTTATCCTTTCTGGCAGGTACAGAACGGGGCTTCCGTTCTGCATCGTCCGGGCCTTTTTGCCCGTGCATACTCTTTTTGACAGGGATAGTTATATCATATCATTTCCCAGTATGTCAATGGGAATACTCGAATTTCGTGATTCAGTCACTTTTTTTGCCTTTTCCGCTCAGCTTTCCCAGCAAGACTTTCCACTTGGGGTAGCCCCAGCGCTGATCCTCGGCAAAATCGTCGGCCAGCTTCCAGGGGAACACGCCGCCGTCGAAGTAAAGGTTCCCGGCTTCGTCCACCCGGTCCAGCTTTTTGGGCAGGTATTCTTCATCGTAATAGCTCTTGCGGCGGTCGGGCAGCACCCAGTGCAGGGTGCCGTCCGGGTCCATGCCGGACGCCCACACACCGAACACAAAGGTCGCCGCTTCGCCGTAGCAGTGCTGCTCAAAGCGGATGGCCCCATCGTAGTAGAACTTGATGACCTCCAGGGTCCCGGATTCCTTTTTGCCGTCCCGGCCCAGGGTGGGGCGGTAGTCCTGCTGATAGCGGCAGCCGCAGTGGGTGCCGGCAAAATCTTTTGCATTGAACGACATGGCGTTGTCCTTTCCGAAACCCTCTCAGTCATCGCTCCGCGATGCCATCTCTCCCGAGGGGAGAGCTTTTTCTTCTGACCGAAAAGGCCGTTTTTGCTTTTATGGTGTCCTCGCCCTCTCAGTTTCACTTCGTTCGACAGTTCTCCCAAAGGGAGAGGTGGCACTGTGTCAGCAATGACTGAGAGGGCGAGCCAGCTTTCCTTTCTTCCCGCTTTTCTTCTTTAAAAATGTCCCTCGAAGTCGCCCTCGATCTCATAGGGCCAGCTGAGGATGCCGCCCAGGTCGTACAGGTTCGTGTAGCCCAGGGTCTCCAGCTTCTGCACCGCGTCCGCACTGCGGCGGCCGGTGCGGCAGTACACCAGCCAGGCAGCGTCCTTGTCGGGCAGCACCTCGGCGGCACGGCTCAGCACCTGGCCCAGCGGCAGCAGCTTTGCGCCGGGGATGTGCCCCACGGCAAACTCGTCCGGCTCCCGCACATCCACGGCGATGGCCTTGCCGGCGTCCAGCAGACGGATGGCCGCTGCTGCGTTGATCTTTTCGCTCATACTCTCTTCGCTCCTTGCGTTCTGTTCTTGTTCCATCTTATGATAACAGACCTTTTTTGTTTGTACAAGAGTTTTCCTTTGCAAATCCGGCGGGGCGTGTTATACTAAAGAATATAAGGAGAGAATCGCCATGAAATTTTCCACCAAAAGCCGCTATGCCCTGCGCCTGATGGCAGAGCTGGCGCGGTATGCGCCCGGCACCACCGTTTCCCTGAAGGAGATCAGCGAACGGCAGAACCTCAGCCTGAAATATCTGGAACAGATCGTCACCCCGCTGGCCCGGGTGGGCCTGGTCAAGAGCGAGCGCGGCAGCCAGGGCGGCTACCGGCTGACCAAGGCCCCCGCCGACTACACTGCCGGGGAGATCCTGCGCGCCATCGAGGGCAGCGTGGCGCCCATCCCCTGCCTGGGCAGCGAGACCAACGAATGCCCCATGTCAGAGCAGTGCTTCACCCTGCCCTTCTGGACCGGCCTGGACGAGGTCATCAATCAGTACATCGACAGCGTGACCCTGGAACAGCTGGCCAGCCAGCTGCCTTCCGCCAGCGCCCCGGCCAAAAAAGAGGGTTGCTGCGGCTGCAACGCAAAAAATGAAAAATAATGCTTGACATTCGCGTTTGTATCGGCTATAATAAGCAGGCATTCAGCGAATGATGCATTTAGGGGTATAGCTCAGTTGGTAGAGCAGCGGTCTCCAAAACCGCGTGCCGTGAGTTCGAGACTTACTACCCCTGCCACAAACGCACAGGTTCTTCGGAACTTGTGCGTTTTGTTTTTGTGTGCCTTCGTCAGAGCCGGACGATTTAGAATGGCCGCCGCTCACGCTCTGGCCATCCTCAGCGGAAATATTATTTTATAGTTTGCGTTTGTCGCGCCCTGCGGGGCGCTCCAAACGCCTTTTCACAGGAGGGGTCGTATCGGGAAGCCCCTTTCTCGTGGGTCCAGCGCGTCGAAATCGCCGGTGGTTTTCTGGTTCTCTTCTGCCACCAAAAGAGAACCATTTCCCGCTTCTTTTAAAAATTCCAAAATTTCTTCTTGACAAGTCCGTCTTTTTCCGATATAATAAAGCACGTTCCGGCGGTAAGCGCCGCGCGAAACTTGAGCGATCATGGCCCGGTAGCTCAGTTGGTTAGAGCACCAGCCTGTCACGCTGGGGGTCGTCGGTTCGAGCCCGATCCGGGTCGCCATTTGCTGCTATAGCTCAGTTGGTAGAGCGCATCCTTGGTAAGGATGAGGTCTCCAGTTCGAATCTGGATAGCAGCTCCAAAAGCAAACACCTCGAAGTCTCAGGACTTCGGGGTGTTTTTTTGTTGTCTGGTCTGTTGCATCCTTCTGCTTGTTCATCCTGCCCAAAAATGGAAGATACTTTCCTCTGAAATAGTCAATGGATATTCTCTTTTGCTTGTTATACAATTAACGTAATGAATTTCGCGGCTGCAGGCCGCAAAAAAGAGAGTATCGGATTTTTTGGAGGTAACTTTTATGGCACGTTTTACCCTTCCCCGCGATCTGTACCATGGCAAGGGCGCTCTGGAAGCCCTGAAGACCTTCACCGGCAAAAAGGCCATCGTCTGTGTGGGCGGCGGCTCCATGAAGCGGTTCGGCTTCCTGGACCGTGCCGTTTCCTACCTGAAGGAAGCCGGCATGGAAGTCGAACTGTTTGAAGGCATCGAGCCGGACCCCTCCGTGGAGACCGTCATGCGCGGTGCCGAAGCCATGCTGAAGTTTGAGCCGGACTGGATCATTGCCATGGGCGGCGGCTCCCCCATCGACGCGGCCAAGGCCATGTGGATCAAGTACGAGTATCCCGACATCACCTTTGAGGAGATGTGCAAAGTCTTCGGCATCCCGCCGCTGCGCCGCAAGGCACACTTCTGCGCCATTTCCTCCACCTCCGGCACTGCCACTGAGGTGACCGCTTTCTCCATCATCACCGACTACCAGAAGGGTATCAAGTACCCCATCGCGGACTTTGAGATCACCCCGGACGTGGCCATCGTGGACCCGGATCTGGCCGAGACCATGCCCAAGAAGCTGGTGGCCCACACCGGCATGGACGCCATGACCCACGCCATCGAGGCTTACGTCTCCACCGCACACTGCGACTACACCGACCCGCTGGCCATCTTTGCCATCCGCATGATCCAGGGCGACCTGGTGGACAGCTACAACGGCGACATGGCCAAGCGTGACTCCATGCACAACGCCCAGTGCCTGGCCGGCATGGCTTTCTCCAACGCCCTGCTGGGCATCGTGCACTCCATGGCCCACAAGACCGGTGCCGCCTTTGCAGACTACGGCGCCCACATCATCCACGGTGCAGCAAACGCCATGTACCTGCCCAAAGTCATCGCCTTTAACGCCAAGGACCCCGAGGCCAAGAAGCGTTATGGCGTCATCGCCGACGAGATGAAGCTGGGCGGCACCACCGATGACGAAAAGGTCAAGCTGCTCATCGCGTACCTGCGCGGCATGAACGACGCGCTGAACATCCCCCACTGCATCCAGCACTACGGCCCGGATTCCTATCCCACCGAGCAGGGCTTTGTGCCGGAGAACGTCTTCCTGGAGCGTCTGCCGGAGATCGCCAAGAACGCCATCGCCGACGCCTGCACCGGCTCCAACCCGCGTCAGCCCAGCCAGGAAGAGATGGAAGCACTGCTCAAGTGCTGCTACTACGACACCGAGGTCGATTTCTGAGCGTTTGAGCACATAACCGAATAAGCCCTCCCGGCCGGCTGCTGGGTTCTCGCACAGAGGACCCGCAGCCGGTTTTTATTTTTCCGTGGGACGCTTCCTGTACAGAGCGATTTCGAGTGGGGATAGTTTGATTGCTTTTATAAAAAACATTTCCGCCGGGACGCTCCGCTGGGCCAGAGGTGGGGAGGGGTGTTTCGACTCCCCCCTCCCTACCTCTGGACTCCACCCACCCCGCAACGAGAAAGGGGCTTCTCGCCCCTTTCAGACCCCAAAGAAGAAGTCGAAGAGCCAAAAAGGCTAGCGCTTTGCTCAACGCCTTTTTGGTTCTTCTCCGTTTTTCAAAAGCTCGCCCCTCGGGAGAGCTGGCGCGGCGTAAGCCGTGACTGAGAGGGTTCCGTCTTTATCGCATCCACCACAACGCAAAAAACGCCCCGAAGCATTTCCGCTTCGAGGCGTTTGAGCTGGAGCTGCTATCCAGATTCGAACTGGAGACCTCATCCTTACCAAGGATGCGCTCTACCAACTGAGCTATAGCAGCACAATCACAGCTCAATTATATTACCACAGCTTTCGCCGTTTGGCAAGAGGTTTTTGCAAAAAAGTTTGGATTTTGCAAAAAATCCGGATTTTTCGGGATTCAACACCCGTTCCTCAGGAATCCGTAAACTCAAACAACTCTTCCACCGTAACGCCAAAAACGTGTGCGATCTCCATTGCAAGCTTCAGGGAAGGGTTATACTTTCCATTTTCCAGATGTACGATGGTCTCCCTCCGTGCATTCACCCGCTCTGCCAGTTCGGCCTGTTTCATCCCGTTTTTTTCCCGATATTCCTTGATCCTCGTTACAAGTGCCACCTTATTCCCCCTTTGCATCCAAATAGCAGAACAGAAGCGTTCGGAGAATCGACATCAGCACCAACACACCCATCAGCAGATAGCCGATCACTTCCGAAGAAATGGCAAACCGCAAAATGGCGGACGCAAATCCAATGCAGACGATCAGCCCCATGCTGATCTTGAAGCAGATGGAATCACACCGCTTCAGGTTGGTTTCTGCCATTTCGTCCACGACCTCTTTCTGATACTTTTTTTCACGTACCGCCAGATAGCAGAAAAACCAAAACGCAAAAAGCGCCCCGCAGTGGAAAACTGCGGGGCGCTCGCTTGTTCAAAACTCAGATCACTCAATCAGGCCGTTCAGCAGGGACAGGCACTTGCGGCTGTGCAGCTTGCGGATGGCCTTTGCCTCGATCTGGCGCACACGCTCACGGGTGACGCCGAAATCACGGCCCACTTCCTCCAGCGTGCGGGGGCGGCCATCGTCCAGGCCGAAGCGCAGGCGGATGACCTTTTCCTCACGGGGGGTCAGGCTCTTCAGGGCCAGATTGATCTGCTGAGCCACCATGGCACGGTCGGCTGCCTTGCCGGGAGCCTCGGCGTTCTCGTCGGCGACGAAATCGCCCAGAGAGGAATCTTCTTCCTCACCCACAGGGCTTTCCAGGCTGGCGGGTTCCTGCGCCATACGCTGGATCTCGCGCACGCGCTCCACGCTCATGTCCATGGCCTTTGCCAGCTCTTCCGGGGTCGGCTCGTGGCCGTTCTGGTACACCAGCTGGTTGGTCGCCTGACGCATCCGGTTGATGGTCTCCACCATATGCACCGGGATGCGGATGGTGCGGGCCTGGTCCGCGATGGCGCGGGTGATGGCCTGACGGATCCACCAGGTGGCGTAGGTGGAGAAGCGGAAGCCACGGTCGCAGTCAAACTTCTCTGCGGCCTTGATCAGGCCGATGTTGCCCTCCTGGATCAGATCCAGGAACGCCAGATTGTGGCCGACGTGCTTCTTGGCGATGGACACCACCAGACGCAGGTTCGCCTCGCTCAGACTGCGGCGGGCATTCAGGCCGTCGCGGCGGGTGCGGAGCAGTTCCTGACGCTTTTCCTCGGTCAGGGGGCCGTTTTCCACGGCCTCCATTGCTTCTTCCTCGGCAGCCTTCTCCTCTGCGTCCTCGGTGGACTTCTCGTCGCCTTCCTCGTCCAGATCCTCGCTGTAGCCGCGGCTGTTCTCGTCCTCTTCAAACGAGAAGCGGGCGCTGTTCCGCCTGATGTACTCGGGAGCACCGTACTTCTGCCGGTCAGCCTGCAGAATATGGGCTGCCTCGGCACCCGCATGGATGCGGCGGCTCAGCTCCACTTCCTGTTCTGCGCTCAACAGCGGGATCTGGCCGATCTGCTTCAGGTAATTCTTGACCGGGTCATCCAGCAGCTCGTCCATCGCCGCCTTCAGATCCGCGGGATTTTCCTCACCGGAATCATCTTCCTCGTCCATGCCCAGGCCCAGATCATCGCTGTTGTTCTCGGCGTTTTCCACCTCAGCCATGATGCCTTCCACGTCCAGGCTGGGTTCCGCCTCTTCTTCCACGACCTTGATCCCGCGTTCTTCCAGAAGCGTGTAGAGCGTCTCCACATCCATTCTGCACTGTTCCGCCAGCGCCTTTGCCTCCTGCGCCGACAGGGTGCCTTCGCCTTTTGTCAACAGTTCCTTCAAAGTCATGCCCATTTCGCTCTCTCCTTCTTGCTACGGGGAAATTCCTGTAATAATGTGTTCCTGCGCATCAGATCACAAGACCTCCGTTGACGCCAAACACCTGTCCGGTGATGTAGCCGGCGTCCTCGCCTGCCAGGAATACCAGCAGCTTCGCCACTTCCTCCGCCGTTCCGAGCCGCCCCACCGGGGTCTCCTCGGCCAGTGCCGCCTTGTCTTCGGCGGTGAACGCTGCCATCATATCGGTATCGATGACCCCCGGTGCCACGCAGTTCACAGTGATGCCGCTGGGGCCTTCTTCTTTTGCCAGTGCCTTGGTCAGGCCGATCAGGCCCGCCTTTGCGGCCGAGTAATGCACTTCACAGCTGCCGCCGGTCTGCCCCCACATACTGCTCACCGTCAGGATGCGCCCGGCCTTGCGGCGGATCATGCCCGGCAGTGCCAGCTGGCACAGATGAAACGCACCGGACAGATTCACATCCAGCATCCGCTGCCACTCTTCGGGGGTAATGTCGGTGAACAGTTTCTGCTGGGCGATGCCGGCATTGCTCACCAGCACATCCACACGCCCCAGCGCCTGCTCCACCGTGCGGAACGCCAGCTCACAGCTGGCACGGCTGGCCACATCGCACTGGACTGCCAGCACGCCGGGCAGCTGCTTTTCCAGGGCAGCGGCCGCATCGGCGTTGCTGTGGTACAGCACGGCCACCCGGTACCCCGCTGCGTAAAACGCCCGGGCAGCCGCCGCACCGATGCCCCGGTCTCCGCCCGAGATAAGAACGCACCGCCCATGGGCGGGAGCCGCCAGGACCACCGGATCCGGCTTCGGGATGTCCGGGGGAACGGTCGGTTCCGGAGCAGGTGCCTGCCTCGGAGCCGGAGCGGCATCCCCGGACATTTCCATGATCCGGGTGGGTTCCTCCGGAGCGGGCGGCACCGGCGCTGCCTTGGGCTTCGGCGGTGCTTTTGGTTCCGGCACATACACCGGTTCTTCTTCCGGCGTATCAAAGGTCAATTCAAATTCGTCTTCGTACAAGAGTGTGCCCTCCTGTCGTGATCTCTGCACTGGGCGCCACGCCGCAGGCAGGAGAAATCCGCGTTCCCATCATCCGGCAGAGCATCGCTCTGTTTTCTCTTTCCGGTCAAGTCCGGTCCTGCGGCGTGCCCGCCGGTGTTCAGGATGGGGTTTCGACAAGATTCCATTGAATAATATAGCACAATTTGCCGAAAAAAGAAAGTGGAAGCTGCTGACTTTTTCACGCAGCTTCCACTTTTTTACGGTTTCTTCATATTTACTTCGGCGAGACGGGGAGGCTTCCAGCGGGGTTTTGCCGCCAGCCGAGCCCGCAGGTCTTTGAAAAAGGCCTGCAGCAGCGTCTGTGCTTCCTCGGCCCGCAGGCCGCTTTCCACCACCGGGTGATGGTTGAACGGCAGGGCAAACAGGTCGGTCACCGACCCGCAGCAGCCCGCCTTGACGTCCGCCGCGCCATAGACGACCCGCCGGATGCGGCTGTTCACGATGGCCCCCGCGCACATGGGGCAGGGTTCCAGCGTCACGAACAGCTCGCACTCCCACAGCCGCCAGCCGCCCAGCGCCTTGCAGGCTCCATCAATGGCCAGCAGCTCGGCGTGATGCAGGGCGTTTTTTTCGGTCTCCCGGGTGTTGTGGGCCGCCGCTACCACCTCCCCGTGCCGGGCCACCACGGCCCCCACCGGTACTTCGCCCAGTGCGGCAGCTTTGCGGGCCTCGTCCAGAGCAAGGCCCATCAGTTCAAAATCGGTCATGCGGTCTCCTTACCCTGCGGCAAACACCAGCAGATTGTTCAATGTATGTAGCAGCCAGCCCGGCCAGACCCGGCCGGTGCGCTGGCGCAGTACTCCCAGCAGCAGCCCCATGCCCAGCGCGTAGAGGATGCCGGCGGCGCCGCCGTGCTGCACGGCAAACAGCACCGCCTGCACAAGGACCGCCGCCCTGCTTCCCAACGGCTGCAATGCGTGCTGGATGATGCCCCGGAACGCCCACTCTTCTGCCGCCGGGGCGGCAATGCAGTGCAGCACAAAGGCCTGTCCGGCGGCGCCCAGCGGCAGCAGCCCGCAGCCTGCGGCCAGCAGCCGCCCTGCCAGCAGATAGGCCAGCGCCCCGGCAAACGCCGTGCACAGTGCCCTTGTTTTTTCCGTCCGCACCACGTCTGCCCCTCCTGCCCTGCCGTTTTGTCCGGTGCTTATCTTATCACAGCCTGCCGGAACGCGCAAGTATTTTGCGTTCTGCCGCATCAAATTTGACTCAAACAATTGACATACCGTCCCGTGGTCTGGTATAATGTTTCCCGACCATTTTGCAGGAAGCGTTGCATATTTTGATTTTACCGGAAACCCGGAGGTATTTTATGATCCGTATTCTCACCGATTCTGCGTCTGACATCCTGCCCGCCGAAGCAGAACAGCTGGGCGTGACCGTCATTCCCCTGAACGTCACCCTGGAAGACGGCACCGTTCTGCGGGACGGCATCGACCAGACCCCCAGCGAGTATTATGCACTTTTGAAAGCGTGCCGCAAGCTGCCCACCACCAGCCAGCCCAGCCCAGAGCTGTTCGAGCGGTTCTATCAGGACGCCGCTGCCGCCGGGGACGAAGTGCTGGGCATCTTCCTGTCCCACGAGCTGTCCGGAACCTGGCAGTGCGCCAAGCTGGCGGCGGATCTGGCCAACGTGGACAACGTGCTGTTTGTGGACAGCGCCAGCGTCTGCCTGGGCGAAGCTTTGCTGGTGCGGCTGGCCGTTCATCTGCGGGACTGCGGCAAGACGCTGGTGCAGATCGCCACCGACCTGGAGCACGCCAAGGAGCATCTGCACCTGGTGGCCGCCATCGATGACCTGAAGTATCTGCGCAAAGGCGGCCGTCTGCCCGCCGCTGTGGCCGTAGCCGGCGGTATGCTGGGCATCAAGCCCCTTATTACCCTTCAGGAGGGCAAGGTCGCCATGGCCGGCAAGGCCCGGGGCCTGCCCGGCGCGTATGTAGCCCTGTTCAAGAAGATCGAGGAGCTGGGCGGCATCAGCCCCGACTTTGCCGCGCTGGCCGGTTATACCGTCTCCATCCGCGAGGTGCAGCCCATCCAGACCTACCTGCAGGACACCCTGCACCAGGCCGACCCGCTGGTGCGGCAGATCGGCTGCGTCATCGGCACCCACACCGGCCCCGGTGCCTTCGGCATCGCATTCTTTGATAAAGAGCTGGTGCTGGAATAAAACCTATGAAACCTAAAACAAGTCGGGCAGCCCGCGGGCTGCCCGACTTGTTTTTTTAATATCCTTACAGCACCGCGTCCGAGATGAGTTTGCCCAGCAGCAGCACCAGCACCACCAGCATCATGGGGCGGATGAAGCGGGCGCCCTTTTTCAGGGCGAAGTGCGAGCCCAGCAGGTTGCCCAGAATGTTGCTGATGGCACAGGGGATGCCGATGTGGAACACCACCAGACCGTTCATCAGGTAGGTGAACAGGCTGGCGTAGTTGCTGGCCAGATTGAGCACCTTGCCGTTGCCGTTGGCGGTGCGCAGGTCAAAGCCCATCAGGGTGGTAAAGGCAATGATGGCAAAGGTGCCGGTGCCCGGGCCCACGATGCCGTCGTACAGGCCGATGCCAAAGCCGATGGCCAGCGCCAGCAGGATCTTTTTCAGGTCCAGCGTGCCGTCATCCCGGTTCTCGTCCGGCAGGTTGCGCTGCCACAGAATGATGACCGCCGCCACCGGCAGGATGATGAACATCATGGTGCGCAGCATCTCGTCACTGAGCAGCAGCACGATGTGCGCGCCCAGCGCACTGCCCGCAAAGCTGCCGATGGCTGCAAGAACGCCCACCTTCACGTTTATGGCACCGCTTTTGAAAAAGTTTGCCGTGGCAAAGGTGGTGCCGCAGGCGGCGCTGAACTTGTTGGTGGCATAGGTGTAGTGGGGCGGCAGCCCGGCGAACAGATAGGCCGGCAGACTGATCAGCCCGCCGCCGCCGGCTGCCGAATCCACAAAGCCTGCAAAGCCGGTCATCAGAATGAGAAACGCCATCATCCACGGCGAGATCGTGATACCCATTGTTATAATTCCTCTTATCTTTCCAAGTCGTTTGTTCTTTTTCAGGGGACGCGCGCCTCAGACCATATAAAGCCTCCCCTCGCAGGGCAATACACAGCCCGGGATACCCGCACAGCGCAGGGATATCTCCGGGCATATTTTGCAATTTTTCGACTTGATATTACAAGTTGTTTTTAAAGAAGCGGTAAGCGTTGCGCCAGTAGATGGCTTCCACCTCGTCCTCGGTAAAGCCCTCGCGGCGCAGCGCCTCGGCCAGCAGCGGCATATCTGCCGCCGTTTCCAGCTCGTGCTGGCCGCCGATGCCGTCAAAGTCGCTGCCAAGGCTGATGACCTCAATGCCGCCCACCTGCTTGAAGTGTGCCGCGTGCTTTGCCAGCCGCTCCACCGTGCTGCGGCAAAGCTTCGGGTGTGCCGAGTCTGCGTCCACAAAGGAGGCGCAGTAGTTCAGCCCCGCAATGCCGCCCTTTTCCGCCAGTGCGCGGATCATCTCATCGGTCAGGTTGCGGTTGTGGGGCGACAGGGCACGGCAGTTGGAGTGGCTTGCCGCAAAGGGACGGGTGCTGTGGTTTGCAATGTCCCAGAAGCCCTTATCCGAAAGGTGGCTCACGTCTGCGGTGATGTGCAGCTTTTCCATCTCCTCCAAAAAGGCAAAGCCCCGCTCGGTCAAACCGGTCTCGGTGTTGGCCACCAGCGGCCCGCCGGGGTTTGCGTTGGGGGCTGCCAGCTCGTTGGGATAGTTCCAGGTCAGGGTCATCATGCGCACGCCCAGCTCCTGCAGCCGCCGCAGCACGCCCAGACTGCCCTTGCAGCAGCCGCCCTCTTCCACCGTCAGCATGGCGCTGAGCTTGCCCTCGGCGCGGTTGCGCTCAAGGTCGGCGGCGGTGTACACCGGGGCGATCTTTTCCGGGTAAGCCGCCATGAGCCGCTTGAAGATGTCGATCTCCTCCAGCACGCTTACCAGCGGGTCAGCCCCGGGAGCGGGGTCGGCCAGATCCACATAGGCCGCAAAGCATTGCAGCAGATAATCCCCCTGCTGCAATTTTTCAAGGTCGATATGCAGGTCGTTGTGCAAAAAGCTTTTGGGTGCGCCCGCCTTTTCGGCGCGGCGCAGTTCTAACAGGGTATCGCAATGCAGATCCCAAACCTTCATGATGAATACACTCCTTTATGCTTCTTCTCCCAGCAGCTGCAACAGCTGTTCGGGGTTCATGGACAAAATCGCGCCGTCTGCCCCGCCGGTAACGGTGTCGGCCAGCGACTGCTTGGCCTGTTGCAGCTCCACGATTTTTTCCTCAATGGTGTCCTGTGCAATGAGCTTATACACCTGCACAGGGTTCTTCTGGCCGATGCGGTAGGCGCGGTCGGTGGCCTGATTCTGCGCCGCCACGTTCCACCACGGATCGTAGTGGATGACGATGTCCGCCGCCGTCAGGTTCAGACCGGTGCCGCCGGCCCGCAGGGAGATCAGGAACACCCCCGCCTCTCCATTGTTGAACCGCCGCACCAGCTCGGCACGCACCGGCTTGGGGGTAGACCCCTGCAGGGTGAAGTGGCTCACCCCGGCTTCGTCCAGCCGCTTTGCCAGCAGATCCAGCATGGAGGTGAACTGGCTGAACAGCAGGATGTGGTGCCCGCCCTCCACCGCGGCGGTGACCAGCTCCATGCAGGCATCCAGCTTGGCGCTGCCGCCGGCCCAGTTGTCGGCCACCAGGCGGGGGTCGCAGCAGATCTGCCGCAGCCGCATGAGCACCGCAAACACCGCCATTTTGTCCTCGGGCTTGGCGGCGCGCAGCTTCTCGCGGGCGTCCACCACGGCGGCAAGGTACAGCTTGCGCTGTTCGGTGTCCAGCTCGATGCGGTGGATGTTCTCGGTCTTGGGGGGCAGTTCCTTCAGCACTTCTGCCTTCATGCGGCGCAGGATGAACGGCCCGGTGAGCTGGTTCAGACGCCGCACGGCGCTGGGGTCTTCCTCTTGCACGATGGGCTTTTCAAACCGGGCACAGAAGTTCTTGTAGGGCGGCAGATAGCCCGGCATCAGGAAGGAGAAGATGCTCCACAATTCGCCCAGGCGGTTCTCCACCGGCGTGCCGGTGAGGGCGAACCGCACCTGGCTTTTGATCTGGCACACGGCTTTGTACTTCTGGGTGGTATGGTTCTTGATGGCCTGCGCCTCGTCCAGGATGCAGGCATAGAACGGCTGTTCCGCATAGCGGTCGGCATCCCGGCGCAGCAGGTCGTAGCTGGTCACCACCAGGTCGGCGTCCGCCCACTGAAGGGCCAGCTGGGCGCGGCGGGCGGCATCGCCGTCCACCGCCACGCAGGTGAGCTGGGGCGTGAACTTTCTGCACTCTTCTTCCCAGTTCAGCACCAGCGACGCCGGGCAGACGATGAGGCTGGGCAGGGTCTGGCCGTTCTCCTTCATGGCCAGCAGATAGCTCAGCACCTGCAGGGTCTTGCCCAGACCCATATCATCGGCCAGGATGCCGCCCATGCCGTAGCCGTCCAGGGTACGCAGCCAGCGGTAGCCGTCCCGCTGATACTTGCGCAGGATATCATGCAGAGATTCCGGCGGGGTGTACTCGCTGTCCTTCACGGCATGGAAGCTGCGGCTGATGCGCCGGAATGCATCATCCCGGCTGAAGCGCAGGCCGCTCTGGCCGGACAGCGCCCAGTCCAGCGTAGGAGCGCGGTAGAGCGGCAGCTCCGCATGGCCGTCCTTCAGTTTTGCGCCAGACAGCTCCAGCGTCTCGTTCAGTTCATCCAGCCCTTCCAGATTGTCATCCAGCCGCAGAAGACGGCCGTCCCGCAGACGGTGGTAGCGCTTTTTCTGATGCAGGGACTTCAGCAGCTCCTTCAGCTCGCCGGCCGGGAATTCCCCGGTATCCACCTGCAGGTCCAGCACACTGCCGTGCACCGACACCCCCACCGAGATCTTCGGCGGCGCGGCCTGCAGGTTCCGGAACGCATCCGTCAGGTAGACTTCTCCTTCCGCCAGCAGCGCCGGGATGCCTTCTTCCAGAAGGCGGTAGATCTGTTCCTCGTCCGCTGCAAGATACTGATCCTTTGCCCCGGCATCCGGATCCAGCCAGGTGCTCAGCAGGCGGCGGGCACGGGTCTCTGCCCGGGCATCCCGCATCAGCCCTGCCGGTGCCGGGGCAAAGGGCGTCACCCGATCTTCCCCGTACAGAAACTCCGCATGGGCGGTGATGACCATGCCGCGCTCCTTGGGGGCATCCAGGTAGAACTGCACCACCGGCTCCAGCGGGATCTGATTCAGCAGAAGCCGCTCCGGGTCCACGATGGTCAGTTTACTGCCCAGCTCCGGCAGCACATAGCTGCAGAACGCCGCAGCATCTGCACTGGTAAAAAACAGACTTTTGCCGCACAGACTCTGCATCGCCGGCAGAACGCGGGCACAGTCATTCTGCGGCAGCCTCCACAGCGTATCGCTGCTGAACAGATAGTCCTCGTCCAGCCCGCGCACCACGCTCAGGGCGGGCTGCACTTCCACCTGCACGCCGCCCCGGCGGCGCTCCACGGTCATCGTGATGGCCGGCAGCCCCTCTTTCAGCCGATAGCCGCCCAGCATTCCGGTGGGCGCATACAGCTGCACAAAGGCATCAAACGTTTCTCCGGTCAGGGGCAGACCGCCGGCCGGGCCTTTTTCCGCCGCATAGCTGTAGGTGCGCACCACGTTGGCTTCCAGGCTCTGCTTGGCACGCACCTGCCGGCGCAGAAGGCGGAGCAGCTGCTGTGCCTCTGGAGCAAAAGCGTCCCACCGGTGCACAAAGGCCAGCGCCTTGCCATAGCTGACGCTTTTGCCCTGCTCGATGTTGTCCAGCAGCAGCGGAATGCTTTTGACCACATACTGCCGCCCGCAGGCACCGTCTGCGATGCGAAGCCTCAGCCAGGGCTGTTCGCCGGGCAGCAGGGTCAGCTCCGGTTCCAGCCGGGCAAAACCGGTGCGCTGTACGGTCTCTGCAGCAGTCAGATCCTGCAGGGCGCTCTCCTGGTAGGTCTCCAGCAGCCTGCGGGCTTCGTAGTCGGACTCCGGCGCACTGCCATGCCATTTGCGGCCGAACAGCATTTCCAGCCCGGACGCATAGCTGTCCCGGCGGGCAGACTCCGGGTGCAGCGTCCCCACGCCCCGGGACACCCCGGGGATCTGTTCCGGCTTTGGTTCCGTTTTCGGCGTGTTCCGGGCGGCGTCTTCCAGAAGCAGTGCCCCGATGTGCTTGCAGTAGGTTCCGTCGCCGTTCTGATTGTAGGGGCAGTCGCAGGACGCGCTGACAAAGCTGCCGTTTTCCCGCAGCCAGGCCTGCGTATAATAACAGTCCGCTCCGCTGCCCTGTACCAGCGCCGACAGATGCCGCACCCCTTCTTCGTTTGTGGTGCAGCTGCTGCGCAGGATGCGTCTGCGGTATTTTTTTGCCCGCTCAAAGATCGGATCTCCCAGCAGTCTTCGGATCTCTTCTGCGTCCATGCCGTCCCCTCCTTCCGGTTCCCCGGGATCACTTTATTTTATAAGAATACCGCGTTCTGCCCCGGGATGCAAGCGTTCCTGCGGTATAAAAAATGCCGCCCCTTTTCACAAGGAGCGGCATGGGATTCCTGCAGCAGCTTATTCTGCGTTCTGGTTTTCAGCATCGGTGCGCAGAGCGCTCTCGCGGATCTTCTCCAGCGTCTGCTCGCTGAGGATGTGCTCCGCCTTGCAGGCGTCCTCGGCGGCGGTCTTTTCGTCCACGCCCAGCTGCATGAAGAAGTGGGTCAGCAGACGGTGACGACCGTAAATACGCTCTGCGATCTCGCGGCCCGGTTCCAGCAGGGTCAGGTTGCCCTCACCATCCACCGCGATGTAGCCATTCTCCCGCAGTTTTTTCATGGCAATGCTCACGCTCGCCTTGGTGTAGCCCAGCTCATTGACCACGTCAATGGAACGCACTTTGCCCATACGCTGGGTAAGCATCAGGATCGTTTCAAGATAATCTTCTGCGGACTGGTGGATCTGCATGGTTTGTCGGCCTCCTGCCTGTTCCCGTTTGGGGGATTTCTCCGCCGGGTGCTGCACACCACGGCTGTATGATACAGAATATCACACTTTTGCCGTTGATGCAAGCAATTCGCAGGAAGTTTGTTAAAACAAACCAATTTTCCCCTGCACAAAACTGCTGTTTTGCCGATTCTTTCCCGGTTTTGTTTTGTGCAATCAGAATAAAAACTCCTAAGCCTTCCCCCTTGGGGAAGGTGGATGCGTCCAACGGACGCAGACGGATGAGAGGGAAGCCTTACTTGCTCTCCAAATACGCCGCCGGGCCGGACTGGTACAGGTCGCCGCCGTGGGCGTCCAGAATGACGGTCAGGGGCATCTCCTGCACGGTGAGCCGGCGCACGGCTTCACAGCCCAGGTCCGGCCAGGCGATGACGTCCAGCGTCTGCACGCTCTTGGCCATCAAGGCCCCGGCGCCGCCCAGCGCGGCCAGATACACGGCCCCGTTGCGCACCACGGCTGCCTTGACCGCTTCGTCCCGCTTGCCCTTGCCGATCATGATCTTGTTGCCCAGATCCAGCAGGCGGGGGCTCATGGCGTCCATGCGGCCGCTGGTGGTGGGACCGGCAGAGCCGATCACCTCACCCGGACGCTCCGGGGTGGGGCCAACGTAATAAATGGCGCTGCCGGTCAGGTCAAAGGGCAGTGCTTCTCCCCTGTCCAGCGCCTCGATCATCCGTTTGTGCGCCTGGTCACGGGCGGTATACACCACACCGGACAGCAGCACGGTATCGCCCGCCTTGAGCGGGGCCAGATCCGCGGCGGTGCAGGGGGTAGTCAGTTTGTATTGCATCGCTATGCCCTCCTTACAGTTCCGCGCTGGCGCGGCGGGTGACGTGGCAGGAAACGTTCACGGCCACCGGCAGGCCCGCCACATGGGTAGGCATCTGCTCAATGGCAAGGCCCAGGCAGGTGGTCCTGCCGCCAAAACCCTGAGGCCCAATGCCCAGCTCGTTGATGGCGGTGAGCAGCTCCTGTTCCAGTGCTGCATAGTAGGGGTCGGGGTTGGGCACATCCAGCGGACGCAGCAGAGCCTTTTTGGCCAGATAGGCCACCTTGTCAAAGCTGCCGCCCACGCCGATGCCCAGCACGATGGGCGGGCAGGGGTTGGAACCGGCCAGCCTGACCGTATCCACCACGAACTTCTTGAAGCCCTCCACGCCGTCGGCGGGCTTGAGCATCTGGATGCGGCTCATGTTCTCACTGCCGAAGCCCTTGGGGGCCACCGTGATGCGGCAGACATCGCCGTCCACCAGATGCACCGTGATGGCAGCGGGGGTGTTGTCGCCGGTGTTGCCCCGGCGCAGGGGGTCGGCCACGATGCTCTTGCGCAGGTAGCCGTCCGTGTAGCCCCGGCGCACGCCCTCGTGGATGGCGGCTTCAAA
>CAKSZS010000027.1 GCA_934525845.1 uncultured Faecalibacterium sp.
GAGAACCGTCCTGCTCTGAAGAAGGCTGGCTTCCTGACCCGCGATCCTCGTATGAAGGAACGTAAGAAGTACGGTCTGAAGGCTGCACGTCGTGCTCCTCAGTTCAGCAAGCGCTGATTTACCCCGTATTGCATTTTTGGGCAGTTCTGCTTTGGCAGAACTGCCTTTTTGTTTTAGGCGCAAAGCAAATCACCTGCCGTTCCGTGCCGGAAATTTCAACAATCCCCGCAAACTGCTTAATGCGGATTTTCCACAGGCGGGCTATACTGGTGTGGAAAACGAAACAGGGAGGACAGCGCAATGAAATTTGGTATCATCGATGTGGGCGGCGGCCTGCGGGGGATCTACGGAGCCGGCGTGCTGGATCGCTGCATGGAGGAGGGTGTCCGGTTCGATTGCTGCATCGGCGTGTCGGCGGGCGCGGCCAATATGTCGTCCTATGTGGCCGGGCAGCATGGCCGGAACAAGCCGTTCTATCAGGATTACTCTTTCCGCAAGGAGTATATGAGCGTGGGCAATCTGGTGCGCAGGCGCTCGTACCTGGATCTGGAATATGTGTACGGTGCGTTGAGCAACGCCGGGGGCGAGAACCCGCTGGACTATCCGGCCATGGTGGAAAATCCGGCAGAGCTGGTGATCGTGGCCGCGGAAGCCCGCACCGGGAACCCGGTGTATTTCACCAAAGAGGATCTGCGGCAGGACGATTACCGTCCGCTGATGGCGTCCTGCTGCATTCCGGTGATCGACCGCCCGTATGTCATCGAGGGTGTGCCCTATTATGACGGCGGTCTGGCGGATCCGGTGCCGCTGGAAAAGGCATTGGCCATGGGCTGTGACCGCGTGGCGGTGATCCTGACCAAGCCCATCGCGCCGGAACAGACCGGAAGCCGGGACAAGAAGCTGGCGAAGCTTCTGCGGCACCGGTATCCGGCGGCGGCACGGGGCCTTGCCCTGCGGGCGGAGCGCTACAACAAGACGGTGCGGCAGGCGCTCAAGCTGGAACAGGCAGGCCGGTGCTGTGTCCTTGCGCCCGACAACACCGAGGGCATGGCGACCCTGACCAAGGATAGGGAGAGCCTGGAAAAGATGTACCGCAAGGGCTGGCAGGATGCCGGAACGCTGATCCGGTGGTACAGCGCCCAGACCGAATAACGGAAGAAGAATCACAAAACAGAACGCCGCCCCGGCTGATGAAGCCGGGGCGGCGTTCCTGCGATAGGAAGCTGTTATGCGCGGGCGGTGCGGACGCCGCGCGGGTCAGTTATTCCGGAAAACTCTGCGGAGACGGGGACATCAGTGCTTTGCCTTGTGGAACAGGCTGGTGAACGCACCGGCGGCCATCAGAGCCATGCCGCTGAGTGCCATGCCGATCGCGGCCGTCCAGTTCACACCGGTCTTGGGCAGTGCGGAGATGACATCCGGGGCGGCATCCTGCACCGGCGGCAGTTCCGGAGTGGCCGGGGTGATGACCACATCGGTGGTGGGTTCTGCGTCCGGGGTGGCGTCCTGCACGGGCGGCAGTTCCGGCGTCTCGGGGGTGACCACCGGGGTCTCATCGTCCGGCGCAGGAAGATCGGGATCCTCCGGGGTAACGATGACGGTGGTCTCGCCGGGGATCAGCACATGAGCCGTGTCAATGGTGGTGTAGTCGTACTTCACTTCGGCGTGCTTGACGGAAGTCTCAGTCTTGGAGACGGGGGCCAGCTCGGCGTCCTTTTCGGTCTTGTAGGAGTACCGGAAGGAACCGCCTTCCTCCTTGCCGGAACCCTTGCCGTGGAAGATCTTATGGATCAGATCCTTGAACGTGGTGTAGGAATCATGGACTTCGCCCTTGACCTTGGTGGTCTCATCCTCGGAGTCCTTCCAGCCGAAGTCCTGTGCATAATCCACAGTGTAGCTGCCGTAACGGTCGGTGTCGGTGCTGGTGTGAGTCGTTGTATGGTCGAGGACAGTCAAAACGTTATCGGTGCCAGTACCCGTGTTCTTGATGGTGGTCATGTTAAGGGAATACTCAACGCCATAACTGCCCTGAACTTTGCCATCGACCAACCTCAGACCCTGAATGCGCAGGTCGTAGTCACCGGCGTTGGGGTTGCCGTTATAGGGAATGGAGTTGCCGTTAACTTTCTGACCCGGTCTCCAGCCATTACGGTTCTGATTAGCGCTGGTGTTGGCGGAAGCGGTCATATAGCCGGTGGCGGTAACGTCGGTGACATCCTGGTAAACATAATAGACTGTGGTACCATCTTTCAGCTGAATCGGTACAGACAGAGCGTTCTTTTTGCCCTGCTTGTCCTTCAGATCGTCAACAGCCTGTTTGGCTTCCTCTGGGGTAGAAAACTCACCAGTCTTGTTGTAAGCAACCTTGCCAACGATGGTGTAGAAACGTTTGCCGCTGAAGGCGTTGGTGTTGTCCTCGTCTTGACAGGTATAAGTCAGTTTGGTTTTGGAGTCGTAATCGTTATTGCTGCGATTCCAGATTTGACCCGTAGTCTCTGTTATCGTTGTGGACAGCTTGGCATCCAGTGCACCGGTGGTCTTGTGCAGCTCGCCTTTGTTGTTATAAATTGTACCGTCGTGCTTCTTGTCCGGATACTTATCCATGTCCACATAACCGGCAATCTGTTCCTTATGGCCATAGGTGAAGCTGAGTTCATAGTCTTTGCCCAGAGAACCATTCAGAAGCAGGCCGCCAATGACAGTGCCGTCTTCGGTTTCGATATCAACATCGGCATCCAGACCGAGATGATCAAAGTTGGTCGTAGGCTGTGCGGGAATCTCACCGATGATTTTGCCATCATTATCTTTTTTAGCGACCCACTGACCATTTTTCCACTCGCCGGCATTGTTTTCGTAGCCCTCTTCCGGCCAGTAGGAGTCGCAGCCGCCGGTGTATTTGTTGCTTGCGCCGTCTGCATAGCCCTGCTGCAGATCCAGCAGCTCCCAACGCTCTTCCGGGCTCAGTTCATCATAATGGATATAGTTGGTGGCAATGGTTTTGACGATTTTCGTGACAGTTTCCTTGACAGTGGCGGCGTCTTTTACCAGATTGCCGAGCTCATCTTTCATGATGAGCTTCCCGTCTTTGCGCGTGATAGTGTACTTTTTGCTGCCGGACAGGATGAGCTGATCGCCCTCCTTCAGAGATTCTGCCTTTTTCATGACATCAGAAACAAGATCGTCAATAACGGGCGCGTTGGCATGGCTCACGACCGTTTCCGTCATGGTCAAAAGTTTGCTGGTCTTAGAGTAGTGGACCTCAACGGTAGAACCGTCATCTGCAGTCCAGCTGGCAGTACCATTTTCGCCGAACGTAATCTTGTCGATGTCTACTTTATACTGCTTAGACAGCAGGTTTTTAATGGCGTTGTCATCGTCCAGATCGGTATCGGTAACGGTGATGGTGGTAGTCTTGTTGCCTTCCGTTTTGGTATAAGTCTTGCCGTTATCCGCTTTTGAGAAGCCGGTCTGGGGGGGGTTGCCATCGATGGTGATGGTATAGGTGCCATCTTCCGCTTTGACGATGGAATCTTTCTCCGAAATATCAAAATCCTTTTCGCCGGGGGTCGTGGTGGTTTTGGTCCACTTGACAGAGGTCAGGTTCGACTGGATGTCCTTTTCATTGAATTCCCAACCTTCTTCAGCGGCTTTTTTGCGCAGGGCATCCAACAACTCCTCGGTCAGTGCAACGTGATCGGTGTATTCAAAGGTATAAACATCGCTCCCGATGGTGATTTGGGTGATGCGGTTGTTACCATCACGGTCAATTTTAGCGTCCTTAAACTCTTCCGGCAGAGTCGTATGGTCCTCATTCAAAATGGAAGTAATCGTGGAGTCGATCGTTTCGGTGCTCGTCCAAGTCTTGGAACCGCCGATAACGTAAGCCGTACCAGTCACGTTGTGGTCAGTGCGGTCCGTATCGCCTGTAGGAGTGCCCGGAACATCGGTCACGTCGGCACCGGAATACTTCAGCTCAAAGGACTTGTGATTTTCGCCGATGTTGTCCGCCTTGAAAACGCCGCCCTTGACAGTGTCGAGTTCTTTTGCGGTGGCCGCGCTGATCTTGGCTTTCAGTGCGTCGGCTTCTTCTTTCGTGATGGTGTCGTTCTCCAACAGTTCATCCACAGCCTTGGTCAGTGCATCCTTGACGGAGTCGAGTGCGACATCGTTCTTGATCTGGTCGGGGTTCTTGCCGTCTTCGACCTTGTCCTTGGTGCCCTTGACGTCCTCTTCCACATTCACGGTGATGGACAGAGTCTTGCGGAAAGCATTTTTCTGCTCCGGCGTCAGTTCCACACGCTCACCATTGCCGATGTAGTAGATCTTGCCGTCTTTGCCCAAATCGTACTTGCTCTTGTCCAGGTTGGCTTTTTCATAAATTTCTGCATCGCTCAGGAGTTTAGCGGCACCTTCGTCCACCGTGATGGTGTAGGTCTTGCCGTCTTTGGTGGTGGTATAGGTGGTCTTTTTGCCCTCGGTCTTGGTGTTCTGGTCCTTTTTGGCCTGTTCGATCAGGGAGTCCAGTTCATCCTTTTTGATGGTAAAGGAATCTTTGTTATCCTTCTCGTTGGTCACGGTGACGTCCGGATATTCGATCTTGCTCTCGACCTTGCCGCTCTCGGTGTGCCCGACCTTCTCCCGCTGCAGCTTCAGAACCGTGGTGGTCGTGGTGGTGACCAGACCATCGCCGTTCACCTTGATAAAGGTAATGACGGTGTGCTCGTTGCCGTCTTCGTCAACGTAGCTGTCTTCGCGGGTCAGGGTATAGGTGCCCTCTTCCTCGCCCGGCTGATAGTTGGCGTCCACCAGTTTGGCGATGTCTTCCGGGGTCATCTTGTCGGTCGTGCTCTCGGTCTTTTCCAGGGTCAGGGTCTGCTTGTCACCATCGTTCTGGACGCCCTTGACCACATACTGGGTATCGCCGATCTTCTTCTCATCATCGGCCTCTACGTCCCAGGGGATCTCCGCGCCGTCCAGTTCGTCCTTGACGTTGATGTCATCGGGAGCGGTCTCGGTGACGTCGGGCTTCTTCTCGTTGTCAGCGGTGGCGCTGCCGGTTCCTTCGGTGATGGTGGTATCGGTGCCCGGGGTCAGGGTAGGCGTGGTGATGGTGGGGTTTCCGTCCTCGTCCGTGCCGGAAACGCTGGGGCCGGAGGGGGTAGAAGGTGCGCCGGGATCCGGGGTGACCGTGTTCGAAGAGCTTTCATCGGTCTCGTTGCGCTCAGCGCTGCCGATCACCTCGCCTGCTTCTTCGGAGCCATCGGTTTCACCGGTCTTGCCGGTCTCGTCTGTACTGCCGGAAGGATCGGTTTCGCCGGTCTTGTCGGTCTTGTCCGGTTCACCGGGCTGATCGGGATCTTCCTTGCGGATCACGTCACCCGGGGTCGTGACGGTACCGGTCTCTTCGTCCTTCGTGGCCTTATCGGGGTGGTACTTGATGTCCACGTCATCGCCGAACGCTTCCTTGACGTCCATGTCCTCGGAAGGCTCCGGATCCGGATTCAGGGTTTCATTTTTGATCTCTTCCACGGTTTCTTCCGAAGAGGAAGAAGCCTCGGAGGGCTCATTCTGTTCCGGGGCGGGGCCACCGACAACAGGGCCGAGGTCCTCCACGGCATGGGCCGCCAGAGGCTGTGCTGCAACACAGGCCGTCAGAGCAACAGACATGGCCGCAAATTTCAATTTTTTGTTTGTCATGATTCCAGTCTCCTTTCGCATCACACAACCGAAAAGTCCGATAGAATGGACTGTCGTGACAGAAGATTCTGTTGCTTATTTTATACCATTATCTGGCATTGGATGTCAAGAAAAAATAAGGAAGAACGTGCAATTTCAGCGCATAAACCAAAGGGGGACAGGTGATTTTCAGCACAAATGACAGCAGTGTGTTGCACTATTGAAAGACTTTGTTACGGTAGAAAGTAAGCGTGTTGCGCTTGTGATATGGAGCGGAAAAGCAAGGACCGCCGCAGGCACACACAGAAGCCCCCGGAACCATGGGTCCCGGGGGCAGACGAACGCCTTATAAATAGGAAAAAAGGATCACTTGCGGTTCCGCAGCTGGGTCAGATAGCTGTCTGCGGCAAGGGCCTCGCGGGTGAAGGAATTGTTCTTCCACCAGCTCACCAGCGCGGCGGCGACGGTCAGGCCGCTGGTCACCAGCTGATTGAGCGTTTCGCTCTCAATGGGCAGGATGGGCCTGCCGCAGGCAGTGAGCACCTGGTTGGTCAGGGCCAGCAGCAGGCAGGCGGTGCGGGCGATGGTGGCGGCGGAAATTTTGTTGGTCGTTGTGTTCATGTCAGTTCCTCTCTTTCTCGTTTGCTTCCAGATCGGCGATGCGGTGGTTGGCCACCTTCATCTGTTCTTCCAGAATGGGGACGCGGCGGGCGAAGTTGTTGTGTTCGCGCACCTCACGGGTCAGTTCTTCCAGCTTGGTATCGGTCACGGCCTGGCTGCGGCTGTTGGCGATCAGCACGCCGATCAGGGTGACGGCTCCGGCGATGACTGCGGACAGAATGCTCTCCATGGGCATCACCCCACCCAGCGGCTTTTGGTCTTGCGCACATCCACATGGACCCAGCCTGCGGGACGCCCCTTTTTGACCGGGTAGCGCCCGATGCCGCCGGTGTCCGGCAGGAGCGTTTCGGCGCAGACGGCCAGCGTTTCCACCGGGATGCCCTGCGCCCGGATGTCCGCCGCGCGGCCATAACAGTGCTGGCTGTAAACCGCACCGCCTACGGCACGGTTGTGGGCGGCGGTGCGGTAGCCGCTGGTGACGGATACCGGCACCTGCAGCCGGTCCCGGATGGCCTGCAGGATGCGGATCAGGTCGCTGTCCACAAAAACAGGATCGCTGCCGTCTTTGCAGGCAAATTCGTTCACGGTGAAATTGGCGGACAATTTTGCCGCACCGTCCTTGGTGCGGGAGTACACTTCCAAAGCCATGGTTACCCTCCGATCACATTGCTGCTGTCATCCACCGTGGCGCTCCTGGGCAGGATGAGGCAGGGGCGCACGCCGTAGCTGCTGGTGCTGAGGCAGAAGCTGCTCCAGTCGCCGGTGCCGTCCACAGGCAGTGCGTGGCGGGTGCCGTTGCACATCGGGGAGCGGAGCCACCAGTACTTGGCCGACCCTTTCAGATATGCAACGCGCTTGGCATCGTCATCGTTGTCCGCACAGCCTTTGAAATAGGCCAGCTCTGCCCCCTCGCCGATCGGCATATACTTCTCAAAATGGAAGCTCACTTCCGTCGCGCTGAGCAGAAAGACCTTGGCGGACAGGCCGTTTGCCCCGGTGGCCGCTGTCTGGGAAGAGCCGCTGCCGGGACGGTAAGGGATCTTCACCTGCTTCACTGCACTCTGCACCCCGGTCTCCAGCAGCCCCAGGAAGGTGCTGTTCAGATAAGTATGCAGGGAACTCTGCCCGTAGGAATTGACGTTGGAGCTGTTCCATGCACGGTTTTCGTAAATGTTCTTCATCAGCAGCCAGGTGCCGTCACAGCTGCTGTCGTAGATGGACGCATCCGGATTGCCCTGCTGCACCACCAGCCACTGGGTGCGCACGTTGTTCACTTTGAAATATACGCTGCTGCCCACTGCGTAATTGCTCAGCGGTTTTCCGCGCTGATACCACAGCCGGGCTTTGCCGCTGGCATCGCCCACATAGGCTTTCTGCACGGTGCGCGCCACGCCGTTCACGCCCACATACAGGCCCTTGATCTTCCGCGCGGTGCCGCCCACGCCGATGTAGCCATTCATAGAACCACCTCCTTTACTGGTACACCAGATAGACGGCTCCGGTGGTCAGGGCAGAGCTGCCGGCGGTCAGGTCGGCGGTGCCTGCGGTCACCTGAGCGGGAGTGTAGCCCAGCGCCCCGGTCACGCCGCTCCTGAGCAGCGCCAGCGTGCCGTCCGCGTACACGGTCAGGTTGCTGCCCGCCTTTACGCCGCCCAGAACATCGGCGGTGGCGGCGGGCAGGGTATAGGGCGCGCCGAATCTGGCATCGGCCTCATTCCGGGTGTAATAAGCGGACAGGTCGGCCCCCAGGGTGCGCAGGGCGGCAGCTTTTTCCGCGGCAGACCAGCCGGCGGCCGTGCTGGCGGAGGTCAGCGCTTTTTTGACGCCATAGGGCAGCAGTGCCGGAACCAGCGGAGCAAAGGCGTCGGTCATGGCGTCCAACTGGCCGGCGTCTGCGGGGACGGTGGTCAGGGTGCCGTCGGTGCGCACGGCCACGCCGTATTGGGCATCTGCCCGGACAGCGCCGGAAGTCTGTGCGGTGGGCACGGTGCTGCTGTGCACAAAGGGGGAGAGATCCGGCATCGGGGTGGTGTCGGTGTGCAGTGCGCCGGTGTTGGGATCCACGCTCAGCACCCGGAGCAGCGCCCCGGCTACCGGCTCTGCGGGACAGGGCAGCGCGCCCAGCTCCTGTGCCGTCAGCTGCACGACGCCGCTCTTGCCGTTGACGCTGAGCACCTGCCCATCGGCCGGAGCCAGCGCCTCGGCCCGGGCCGCTGCCGCTTCAGCCCGGCTGGCCGCATCGGCGGCAGCGGTGCTGTTGGTATAAGTCTGCCGTGCGGCCGTCTGTGCCTTGGCCGCATCGTCCGAACAGCGTGCGGCGCTGGCGGCAGCCTTCTGTGCGGCGGTAGCGGATGTGCTGGCGCTTTCCAGCACCCGTGCCACAAACTGTTCGTACAGGGTGGGCGGCAGCTCCTCACTGCCGCCGTCCGTGGGCAGGGTGGCATAGGTGTCGTACCGGCCGGGGCGGGTGTACGCGGTATAGCCCGTGCCGTCGGTGGCGGCCAGCATCCACTGCCCGCTGGTGCAGCCGGTGAGCCGCCGGTCCACCGTAACGCTGCCGCCTTCCTCCAGCGGGACGGGGGCCAGCTGGGTGCCGTCGGCGCGGCGCAGATACAGCGCCGCAGTACAGCCGTCCCATGCCGGGGGCAGCACGAACTGCAGCCGGTCCACGCCTTCTGCGTTCTGAGCACCCAGGTGCAGCCAGTGGGGCTGAGCCTGAAATTCGGTGCCGCAGCAGGGGGTCTGAATGATTTGAATTTCCATGCAAAACCTTCCTTTCTGGTTTTTTGTTTGATTGTAAAGCGGCGGGAGCAGACTTTCCAGTGTGTACATTTTTTCCGAAGTTTCCCGCGGTTCGGCATTTTGCTAAAGGCGGATTTTCGGGGGTAATTCCCGCGCATTTCCGTGCCGCGGAAACGGGGGCATTCTGGGGCATCCTGCACAGAAAAAGAGCCGGATACAGCCCTTTGTTCTGCTGGAAATGATGGTGCGGACCCTCTTTTCTGCACGCAAAATTGCAAATTTAAATGTTAAAAATTCGTGAACGAAAAAAGCAATAAAAACGTAGAAAAATCAGAAGGAAACCACCTAAAAAACAATTATTTGGAGAAAACACTGTGAAAATTGCACAAAAAAGAACGTCAAAGAACTAACAAAGTGCAGGGGGCGGATTTGACAAATTGGCCGTTGTCTGGTAAGATAGCTGCCAGGCAACACACGTTGCAGCGTTTAAATTTTATCTGGATGAAGTGAAATGCCGTCCCAAAAGCGGCGCGGTGCGGGCAGATGCGACCCGGCACCCAGGCGGAAATGCCGCCGGTTTCAGCGGATTCCAACCTGTAATACGATGCTCCGCTTCACACAAAGCGGGCATCGTATTTGATTGTGAGGGCATTGTGGAGTTTGTGCCCTGCAGTCCGGGCGGCCGGGATGCCGGAGAAGCTTCCGCGGCCGCAGCAAATTTCAAGAAGAGAGGAGTTGTCTCGTATCGCTTCCGTAAAATTGAAGAAAGCATTCTCTGACTGCAAACAGGCAGTCTCTCCCCGTGTGCTGGCGTTCTGTGTCATGGTCGTGTGCCTTGTGGCTACACTCAGTGTGACCGCTGCGAATCTGCGGCTGACCTACGTCACTGACTCCAATGGTGCCCGGCAGGTCCTGCTGACCGCCGAGACCGATCCCGCGCAGGTGATGAACCTCTCCGGCATCCAGTCCGAAGAAGGCGATCATGTTTACTACACGGCGTTCAGCGGCAATCTTGCCACCCTGAGCATCGAGCGCGCATTCTCCGTGAGCATTCAGGCAGATGGAGAGACCTATCCCGTCAAGATGGTGTACGGCACTGTGGCCGATGCGCTGGAGCGCGCAGGCATCACGCTGGAGGGAGAGGACTACACCGAACCCGCCCTGGATCAGAAGGTGGCTGCCGGTACGAAAATCGTGGTGCACCGCGTGGACTATCAGGACCGCGTGGAGACCCAGGCCATCCCCTACAATACGGAGTATGTGTACACCAGCCTGTACTTCCGCAACACCGGCCGCACCACTACGGTGCAGCATGGCACGGAAGGCCAGCAGACGGTGACCACCCGGGAACGCTATGTGGATGGTGAGCTGGAAAACAGCATCGTGGTGGATTCCACCACCACCGTGGAGCCGACCAACCATGTGGTCAAGACCTATGCCGCCGGTGCGCCGGTGTCCCCCCTGACGGGTGCAGACGGCACCACCAATGCCCCCACCTCCTACAAGAAGGTGCTGACCGGCAAGGCCACCGGTTACTATTCCAAGAGCGGCAAGGGCTCGTCCGGCCTGGGTCTGGGCTACGGCACCGTGGCGGTAGACCCGGATGTCATCCCCTATGGCACCAAGCTGTACATCACCTCCACCGACGGCAAATTCGTGTATGGCTATGCCATCGCCACCGACACCGGCATCGCCGTGCAGAACGGAGAGATCCTGGTGGATCTGTTCTATGAGACTTACGCCGAGAGCGTGCTGAACGGAGCCATTCAGGTCAACGTCTATGTGGTGAGCTGAGCGGCCGGGATCCCCTGAAAAACAGACAGAATGCGGAGTATTTGCATTCTTCCTACTGGGAAGATGTGGATGCTCCGCTTTTTTCAGCCTTTTTTGGAAAATCGTGGGCTGCATGGTCGGTTTGCACGATGTTGCTCCCTAAAATTTGGAAACTCTGCCCATAACATCAAGAGAAGAACCGAAAATTTGTGGCAAATTCATTTAAATTCTGGACAAAAAGCCTTGAAAAAAGGACAAAAAGCCTTTAATATAAAAGGGTAAAAAGCTGTGGGTCTGGCGTTTCAGGCCCGCACGGGGAGGAGCAGTTTATGAAACCGACCGAGGATAAGATTCAAAGCAATGCATCGGATCTCCCGGTGTATTTGTTTAAGCAGGGCAACAACTGCGAAGCCTACCGCTACTTCGGTGCACATCTGGAGACCCGCGCCGGAGAGGCCGGCGTGGTGTTCCGCGTATGGGCGCCGCACGCGGTAGCCATCAGCGTGGTGGGTGACTTCAACAGCTGGAAGCCGGGCAGTCATCCCATGCGCAAGGTGGACGGCGATTCCATCTGGGAGCTGTTTATTCCCGGCATGAAGGAATTCGATGTCTACAAATACTGCGTGACCACAAAGGCGGGCGATCTGGTCTACAAGGCCGATCCCTATGCCTTCCATGCCGAGACCCGGCCTTCCAACGGCAGCAAGGTCTATGACATCACCGGCTTTGCCTGGCACGATGAGGCCTGGCAGGAAGCGCAGAAAAAAGCAGACGTGATCAACGGCCCGATGAACATCTACGAGATGCACGCCGGCAGCTGGAAGCTCAAGGAGGGGGACAAACCCTACAACTACTCCGAACTGGCCGATCAGCTGATCCCGTACATCAAGGACATGGGCTATACCCATGTGGAGCTGCTGCCCGTCATGGAATATCCCTTCGACGGCAGCTGGGGCTATCAGGTCACGGGCTATTTTGCCCCCACTAGCCGCTACGGCACCCCCAAGGACTTTATGGCCTTTGTGGATAAGCTGCACGAGGCCGGCATCGGCGTCATCATGGACTGGGTGCCTGCCCACTTCCCGAAGGACCAGTTCGGCCTGTACAACTTTGACGGCGAGGCCTGCTACGAGGATCCCAACCCCAAGCGCGGCGAGCACAAGGAGTGGGGCACCATGGTGTTCGACTTCGGCCGCAATGAGGTGCAGAGCTTCCTGATCTCCAGCGCACTGTATTGGCTGGAGCAGTACCACATCGACGGCCTGCGCGTGGATGCCGTGGCGTCCATGCTGTATCTGGACTACAACCGCAAGCAGGGCGAGTGGGAACCCAACAAGGACGGCGGCAAGGAGAACCTGGAAGCCGTGGCGTTCCTGCGCAAGCTGAACAACACCGTGCTGGGCCGTCACCCCCACAAGTACATGATCGCGGAGGAGTCCACCGCGTGGCCTATGGTCACAAAGCCCGCTTCGGACGGCGGTCTGGGCTTCAACTTCAAGTGGAACATGGGCTGGATGAACGATATGCTCAGCTACATGAAGACCGACCCGCTGTTCCGTGCCGGCAACCACAACAAGGTCACCTTCAGCTTCTTCTACGCCTTCAGCGAGAACTTCGTGCTGCCCATCAGCCACGATGAGGTCGTGCACGGCAAGGGCAGCCTGATCAACAAGATGCCGGGTGAGTACGAAGCCAAGTTCGCCAACCTGCGCACCTTCTTCGGCTACATGATGGCGCACCCCGGCAAGAAACTGCTGTTCATGGGCCAGGAGTTCGGCCAGTTCGCCGAGTGGAACGAGGCCAAGCAGCTGGACTGGATGCTGCTGGACTACGACAAGCACACCGAACTGCAGAACTACGTCAAGACCCTGAATGCGTTCTACAAGGAACACCCCGCCTTCTGGCAGGTGGATTACAGCTGGGAAGGCTTCCAGTGGATCGTGCCGGATGACTTCCAGCAGAGCGTCATTGCCTTCCTGCGCAAGGACGCGTCCGGCAAGCAGATCCTGGTGGTCTGCAACTTCAACCCCGTCCTGCGCGAGGGCTATACCCTGGGCGCACCCGTGGCGGGCACTTACAAGGAAATTCTCAACAGCGATGACGAAGCCTTCGGCGGCTCCGGTGCGGTGCACAACAAGTCGGTGCGTACCCACAAGAAGCCTCTGCACGGCTTTGAGCAGAGCATCACCATCACCCTGCCGCCCATGAGCACCCTGTACTTCGAGGTGCCGGCAAAGCGCACCCGCAAGGCAGCAGAGGACAAGACGGACGCCAAGAAGCCCGTCGAGAAAAAGACCAAAAAAGTCAAGGCAGAAGCTGAGGAAAAGCCGGTGAAGAAGACCACCCGCAAAGCCAAGGCAGAGCCGAAGGCTGCTGAGGAAAAACCGGCCAGAAAAACCACCCGGAAGGCAAAAGCCGAACCCGAAGCCCCTGCGGAGAAGCCCGTGAAAAAGACGGCCCGCAAGGCCAAGGCAGAGCCGGAAGCCGCCGCGGAGAAGCCGGTGAAGAAGACCACCCGCAAAGCAAAGGCTGAGGCTGCCCCCAAGGAGGAAAAAGCCCCGGCCAAGACCCCCGCAAAGCGCACCCGCAAACCCAAAGAACCCAAGGAATGACCCATCGTTTTCCGAATCGTTTTTGTTTGTTGACTATCATTTCCAAAAGGAAATGTTAAAGGGGAGAATAAAGCTATGGCAAAAGAAATTGTGGCAATGATCCTTGCCGGCGGACGTGGCTCGCGTTTGTACGCGCTGACACAGAAGACGGCGAAACCGGCGGTGTCCTTCGGCGGTAAGTACCGCATCGTGGACTTCCCGCTGTCCAACTGCGTGAACTCCAACATCGATACCGTTGGCATCGCAACGCAGTATCAGCCCCAGAAGCTGAACGAGTACATCGGCAACGGCCAGCCCTGGGACCTGGACCGTCTGCACGGCGGTGTGCACACCCTGCCGCCGTATGAGCAGGCCAAGGGCACCGACTGGTACAAGGGCACCGCAAATGCAATTTATCAGAACATCGGCTTCATCGACAGCTACGATCCCGAGTATGTGATCATCCTGTCCGGTGACCAGATCTGCAAGCAGGACTATGCGGACTTCCTGCGCTTCCACAAGGAAAAGGGCGCAGAGTTCTCGGTCGCCGTCATGGAAGTGGACTGGAAGGAAGCTTCCCGCTTCGGCCTGATGGTCGCGGACGAGAACGACCGCATCACCGAGTTCCAGGAGAAGCCCCCGGTGCCCAAGTCCAACCTGGCTTCCATGGGCATCTACATCTTCAACTGGGATGTCCTGAAGAAGTACCTGGAAGAGGACGAGGCAGACCCCAATTCCAAGAACGACTTCGGCATGAACATCATTCCCGCCCTGCTGCGCGACGGCCGCAAGATGTACGCTTACCGCTTTGCCGGTTACTGGCGTGACGTCGGCACCATCGACAGCCTGTGGGAAGCCAACATGGAGGTCCTGGACCCCGAGAACTCCGGCATCGATATCTTTGACAAGACCTGGAAGATCTACAGCCGCAACCCCGTGCTGCCGGCACAGAAGATCGGCCCCCGTGCCGTCGTGCAGGATTCTCTCGTCACCGAGGGCTGCAAGATCTACGGCAGCGTCCACCACTCCGTGCTGAGCGCAGGCGTCGTGGTCGAAGAGGGTGCCACCGTGGAAGATGCTGTCCTGATGGACGGCGTGGTCGTCAAGGCAGGTGCTGTGGTCAAGCGCTGCATCCTGGCTGAGGATGTCGTGGTAGGCGCAGGTGCACGCATCGGCGGCAATGGCCCTATCGCACATGTGGGCACCGGTCTGACCATCGGTGCAGGCGCTACCGTCAAGGAGGGCGCAAAAGTCTTTGAATCCGTCAAGGAGGGTGTGGAAGTATGCTGAGCCAGAACACCAATGCGTTGGGTATCATTTTCCCCAACAGCTATGACAATACCGTCCCCGAGCTGGTGACCGAGCGCGCCATGGCCTCGATCCCCTTCGCGGGTCGTTACCGCATGGTAGACTTTGTGCTGTCCAGCATGGCCAACTGCGGCATTTCCAACGTGTCCATCGTGGTGCGCAAGAACTACCACTCCCTGATGGATCACCTGGGCACCGGCCGTGAGTGGGATATGGCCCGCCGTCACGGCGGCCTGAACATCGTGCCTCCCTTTGCAGAGAAGGGCGTGCGCATTTACTCCGGCCGCGTGGAGGCTCTGGGTTCCATCCTGAACTTCCTGGAGAACCAGAAGGAGAAGTATGTGGTCATGAGCGATGCCAACATCGCCATCAACTACGACTTCAACGCGCTGCTGGCTGCGCATCAGGCAAGCGGTGCGGACGTGACCATCGCTTACCAGAAGACCGAGATCCCCGAGGGCCGCAAGAACGACAACTACACCCTGACCGTCGATGCCGATGGCCGCGTGACCGAGCTGCTGTTCAACGATTACCGCCCCGGTGTGCAGAACCTGGATCTGAACATCTACGTTCTGGAGCGTGAGACCCTGATCAAGCTGGTCAAGGACGCTACTGCCCGCGGCCTGATCTACTTCGAGCGCGACATCCTGGCCCACAACGTCAACATCCTGAACATCCATGCGCTGGAGTACACCGGCTATGTGGCTCATGTCTGCGACATGAAGAGCTACTTCGACGAGAACCTGAAGCTGACCGATGAGCAGAATCTGGAAGCACTGTTCCCCAAGAAGAGCCCGGTCTACACCAAGATCCGCGATGACAACCCCACCCGTTACGTCACCGGTTCCAAGGTCACCGATTCCATCCTGGCCGACGGCTGCGTCATCGAGGGCACCGTGGAGAACTGTGTGCTGTTCCGCGGCGTCAAGATCAAGAAGGGTGCCGTCGTCAAGAACTGCGTCCTGATGCAGGACACCGTGGTGGAGCCCAACGTGGAGCTGGACTGCGTGGTCACCGACAAGAACGTGAAGATCACGGCCGGCAAGAAGCTGTCCGGCACCGAGAGCTTCCCGGTGTATGTGCAGAAGAACCACACCGTCTGATCCTTGATTTATCCATAGGGGCGGCTTCCTCCCCGGTAGCCCCTCTTGAGAGGGGCGGGGGCCTTTGTGCCCCCGCCTGCTCTTTTGTCTGTCGGTTCGTGCCGCTGTGTGCAGCGGAGGGGAGCGCGGAACATGACCCCACTCTGGAAGGAGCAATTCTATGAGAATCCTGTATGCAGCTTCGGAAGCAAATCCGTTTGCAAAGTCCGGCGGCCTGGCCGATGTGGCTGGTGCCCTGCCCAAAGCTCTGGTCAAGGACGGCGTGGACGCCCGCGTCATCATGCCCCTGTACGGCGACCTGAAGCACCGCGAACTGCTGGAGTATGTGACCAACTACTCCGTGCCGGTGGGCTGGCGCAGCCAGTACTGCGGCCTGTTCAAGGCCGAGGTGGACGGCGTGACCTACTACTTCCTGGACAACGAGTATTATTTCAAGCGCCGCGGCCTGTACGGCTTCTACGATGACGGCGAGCGCTTCGCCTTCTTCGCCCGTGCCGTTTTAGAGACCCTGTTCTACATCGACTTCACCCCGGACATCATCAACTGCAACGACTGGCAGACCGCTCTGGTGCCCGTGTACCTGAACCTGTACTACCGCCACCTGGATAAGTTCAACCGCATCAAGACGGTGTTCACCATCCACAACATTGCCTATCAGGGCAAGTACGGCACCGACATTCTGGAAGACACCTGCGGCATCGGCCGCCGCGACCAGCACATCGTGGAGTACGATGGCTGCGCCAACTTCATGAAGGGTGCCTTCGAGACCGCCGACAAGATCACCACCGTCAGCCCCACCTACGCCCAGGAGATCCTGGATCCCTGGTTCAGCTACGGTCTGGACGCCCTGCTGCGCGAGAAGCAGTATAAGCTGTGCGGCATCCTGAACGGCATCGATATGGACGCCAACGACCCCGCCACCGACAAGCATATCCCCTGCAACTACGACATCAAGACCTTCGAGACCGGCAAGGCAAAGTGCAAGGAAGCGCTGCAGGATAGGTTCGGCCTGGACAAGGACGGCAGCCCCGTCTTTGGCATGGTCAGCCGTATGGTCGGCATGAAGGGCTTTGACCTGGTGCAGAGCATTGCCGATGGTCTGGTGGATCGCGGCATCGAGCTGGTCATTCTGGGCAGCGGCGAGAGCCAGTACGAGAACTTTTTCTCCGATCTGTGCGCCCGTCATCCGGGCCGCGTGGGCACCTACATCGGCTTTGAGCCGGCCCTGTCGCAGGAGATCTACGCCGGCGCAGATGCTTTCATCATGCCCTCTAAGAGCGAACCCTGCGGTCTGGCTCAGATGGTGGCCTGCCGTTACGGCACGCCTCCCATCGTCCGCGAGACCGGCGGCCTGCGCGACTCCATCCACGACAGCACCATGGGCGAGGGCAACGGCTTTACCTTTGCCGGCTACAGCGCCCACGAGCTGTACGAGGCCTGCTGCCACGCACAGGATGCCTACTACGATAAGGAAAACTGGCACAACCTCGTGCATCACTGCATGGAGTGCGACTTCAGCTGGGATGTCTCTGCCAAGAGCTACGAGGGCCTGTACAACGAGACCGCAAACCTCTGGTAAGCGGATCGCCTGCTCCTGAATACAGCCGCCCGGTTCGGAAGAGCCGGGCGGCTTTTTGCATCTGGAAGACTCAAAAGATTGAGTTAAGAATGCAGAAATCTCTTGCGATAAAAAACGCACTGTGCTATACTGTTTTTGAATTTACACAATGTTCACAATTGTGTAGGAAATCCATTCTGGGGAAGCGAATCAAAGGAGTATAGGGATATGAATTGGAAACGGATCATCAGCGGTGTGCTGGCAGCGGGGATGCTGCTGGCAACGCCGGTGCAGTTGCTGGCCTCGGCGGAGAGCGCAGAGGATGCAGAAAGCACCAACGCATGGGAAAGCCTGCTCACGGCAGACGATATCGACGAGGAAAATACCTTTACCTACAGCAAGAACGGCTACAGCTTTGAAAAGCTCAGCCATCCGGAGAAGGACGTCAAAACGGCAGACGGCGTTGTGGACTATCTGGGCGATGGGGCAGTGGACGTGGTGACCGACCCGGAGGCTGAGGGCTACAATGCCGGCGACCGGGGCCAGAACTACGCATGGGCTGCTGTGGGCTACGGCGATTGGATCTATGTGGGCACCTGCTACGCAGCCATCGGCAACACCCTCTCTCTGATGAAGAGCAGCCTGGGGGACGAGTACGATAACAAGGTCCTGAAGGCTACCTTCGACGCCCTCTACAACGGCACCTTCTTCCTGGAAGAAGCCGACGGCGGCAAGCCCAAGGGCGTGCTGGTAAAGATCAACACCAAGACCGGCGAGACCAAGGTGCTGATGTCCGGCACCCTCAACGGTCATACCCCCCTGTTCCGCAATGCCATCGAGTACCACGGCAAGCTGTACTTCTGCGGCAGCGTGGGCGGCGGCGGCATCGGTTTTTTGCCCAGCGTGTGGCAGGTGGACCCGGAGACTGACGAATGCAAGGTCGTGTATGCAGGCCTGAACAGCGTACAGGATTATGCTGCAGCCCACAAGGAGGGCATCAGCACCGGCATCCGTGGGATGTGCGTCTATCAGGACCAGCTGGTCATCAGCAACGTGGCCATGGACGCCGCCACCGGCAAGAGCAGTGCCACCCTGCTGATCTCCTCCGACCCGGAGAAGGGCTTTACCCAGATCGCAGATTCCGAGAGCCTGTTCAACTACCCGGCTTACCGCTATGCCGACAGCATCTACGGCGGCAGCATCTGGGATATGGCGGAGTACAACAACAGCCTGTATGTTTCCATCTGCACCGGCACCCTGGACAATATGCCCAACAAAAACACCATGCAGTCCTTTGCACTGGTGCGTGGCGACCGGAATGCCGACGGCACCTTTACCTGGACCCCTGTGGCTGGTGACCAGGAAAAGGACGGTGCCCGCTACACCTTTGGCATCGACCCGGAGCGCACCCGTTCCGGCGCAGCCAACCTGATGGTGTTTAACGATTACCTGTACATCGGCGAGTACAACGACGAGGAGATCGCTCTGGAGCGGATCCTGTTCTCCAAGACCGGTAAAAACGCCGACGGCCAGTTTGGCGGCGGCCTGGATTGCCGGTTCCTCAACGCCAACCTGGACCAGTCCGTGAACCTGTACCGTATGGACAAGAACGAGAACATGGAGCTGGTGGTGGGCAACTCCACCAAGATGTTCCCCAACGGCAGCCTCTCCGGCCTGAAGTCCGGCTTTGGCCGCAACGAGAACCAGTACATCTGGCGCATGGAGGTCTACGACGGCAAGCTGTATGTGGGCACCCACGATGCCAGCAGTCTGCTGGAGTGCTTTGGCCAGTTCGTCAACGGCGACCTGTTCAAGAAGGCTCCGGACGAATGGAAGAGCCAGTGGGAGTACCTCAAAGCCCTGATGAAGGCCTTGAGCGAAGTGGACGCCGACGGCACCGGCGACGCCAACACCCTGGCCCAGACCATCAAGTTCTCCTACAACTTCGTGTTCAAGAACATCTCGGTCAAGAACATCGCCAGCGCCATCAAGCTGCTGAACTACCTGCGCAAGGCAGAGCGCGGCTTTGACCTGTACGTCTCCGAGGACGGTGTGAACTTCCAGACCATCACCACCAACGGCTTCGGCGACCCGTACAACCATGGCCTGCGCGTGTTCGCCACCACCGACCAGGGCCTATGCATCGGCACGGCCAACCCCTTCTACGGCACCCAGGTGTGGATCCAGCGTAAGAGCTGAGCACCGGACCGTCTGAATTGAAGTAGTTCCCCAAAGGAGCTGTCGCACAATGCGTTGTGTGACAGCTCCTTTTTTGCAGCAGAATATGGAAGAAAATTGGTTCGCCTGAGCGTCCTCGCCCTCTCCGTCATTGCTGACGCAATGCCACCTCTCCCAAAGGGAGAGGCCTTGGCAGTCCACGCAAAGTTTTCGGTTTCGCCAGAGGCTCTCCATTTGGGAGAGCTGTCGAGCGAATGCGAGACTGAGAGGGCGAGGCCGATGACGGAAGAAGTCTACTCTTTTTGCACCCTGCACAAAGAATCCATCAATTTTTTGGTATTGATGCGCTCCCAGACGCACACACTCCATACACGGCGGACAGTTATGGCGTTAGTGTGAACAAACTATGAAGTTTTACCAGAATTCGGTGGAAAATTGATTGAAATATCCGACGATTTGAATTATACTATCTATAAGATTTTTTGCCGGGGTTGGGTTCCGACGATTTGGGGCGGAACACCGCTGCCCGGCAGAGGGAGGAAAACCGCATTGAAAGGCTGGTACAAGGCGCTGGAAGATCTGGTCTGGCTGACTCAGCTGGGGCTGAACATCCTGCTGCCGCTGGTGCTGTGTCTGGCGGGGTGCTGGTGGGCTGTGAACCGCTGGAATTGGCCGGAATGGCTGTTCCTGCCGGCCATTCTGCTGGGGCTGGCGGCAGGCGCGCAGAACTTCTGGGTCTTCGCCAAGGAACGCCTGGACCGCACCAAAAACGAAACATCAAAACGGGTGGGATTCAATCACCACCAGTGAACCGGGAGGTTTTTCCATGAAATTGCAGCCGGAATCCAAAAAGGAACTGCGGCGCATCGCAGGCGGCACTGCCATTTGCACTGCCGCCATGTGGGCGCTGTTCGCGGCGCTGCACGTCGTGGGCTGGGTCAAGTTTGACTATACGGTCATTCTGGGCAGCCTGATCGGCGCGGCAGTGGCCGTCGGCAATTTTGCCGGCATCTGCCTTGTGGTGCAGAAGATCATCGACGAACAGGATGAAAAAAAGCGCAAGGCAAAGCTTCAGGTTTCCTACAACAGCCGGATGCTGCTGCAGGCGGTGTGGGTCGTGGTGGCCATTGCGGCCCCCTGCTTCCAGCCGTTTGCCAGTGTGCTGCCGCTGTTTTTCCCACGCATCACCATTTATTATCTGCAAATAACCGGCAAGTACAAACCGCTTACCGTGCCGCAGGAGCCGGTGGACGTCTCGGTGGAGGACGACCCCGCTCCCGCAGCCGCGCAGGCGGCCGAACCCCGTGACAAAGGGGGTGAAACGTAACAAATGGAACTGAACGGCGCAAAGATCCTGTACACCATCCATACCAACATCCCTTTGCTGGGCGACTTCAAGATCACCCAGACTCTTGTGAGCACCTGGATCGTCATGGCGCTGCTTTCGGGTCTGGCGATCTGGCTGGGGCATGATCTCAAGCTGGAAAACGTCTCCAAACGGCAGGCCGCTGCCGAGTTCATCGTCACGCGGCTGGACCAGTTCGTGCACGACAACATGGGCTGGCACTTCGATCAGTATATCCCGCTTGTGGGCGCGATCTTTGCTTTGAGCATCGGCTGCAACCTCATCAGCGTGGTGGGTCTGTGGAGCCCCACCGCCGACCTGAACACCGAAGCCGCCTGGGCCATCGTGGTGTTCGTGCTGATCATGTACTACAAGATCAAGACGAACGGCATCCTGGCCTACCTCAAGGGCCTGCTGGACCCCATTTTCCTCATGGCACCCATCAATGTGCTGTCGGAGATCTCCACCCCCGTCAGCATGGCGTTCCGTCACTTCGGCAACATCCTGTCCGGTACGGTCATTTCCACCCTGCTGTACTGGGCACTGGCAAGTCTGAGCCATGTCGTGTTCGGCTGGCTGCCGGGCTTCCTGGGCAATCTTCAGCTGTTCCAGATCGGCATCCCGGCCTTTACGGGCCTGTATTTCGACTGGTTCGGCGGCTGCATCCAGGCCTTCATTTTCTGTACCCTGACCACCATTTTCATCAAACGTGCTGCCGGTGAGGATTGACCTTGCACGGCATCTCCCAAAACACAACTTCTTTTAGGAGGACAAATCTTATGACTGACTTTCAGTATCTGGCTCGTGGTATCGCTCTGGCAGGCTGCGGCATCGGCGCAGGCTGTGCACTGATCGCAGGTATCGGCCCTGGTATCGGCGAAGGCAACGCAGCCGCCGCTGCCTGTGAAGCCGTCGGCCGTCAGCCCGAGTGCAAGAGCGATGTTACCAGCACCCTGATCCTGGGCGTTGCCCTTTCCGAGACCACCGGTATTTACGGCTTCGTCACCGGCCTGCTGCTGATCTTCCTGGCACCCGGTATGTTCATGAAGTACCTGGCATAAGCGTTCGGTTTCCGAAAAATAACGAAAGGAGAAGACGCTTATGGAACTGTACCAGGCGTTGATCACGCTGGACGGCTGGACCTTTCTGGCCCAGATCTGCAACCTGATGATCCAGCTGCTGATCTTCAAAAAGTTCCTGCTGAACCCGGTCAAAAAAGTGATCGCCGACCGCAAGGCCAAGGCCGACAGCGAGATCGCGGATGCGCAGAAACTGCGTGCCGAGGCCGAAGCCATGAAGGCGGAGTATGAGCAGAACCTGCAGAATGCCCGCACCGAGGCCAACGAGATCGTGGCAAGTGCCCAGAAGACGGCCACCGCCCGCGGTGAAGAGATCGTGGGCGAAGCCCGTGCCCAGGCCGCGGCCATGAAGCAGAAGGCCGAAGCCGACATTGCGCAGGAGCGCAAGAAGGCGGTCAACGAGGTCAAGGACGAGATCGGCGGCATCGCCATGGAGATCGCCTCCAAGGTGGTGGAACGCGAGATCAAGGAAGCGGACCACAAGGACCTGATCGACGAATTCATCAAAAATGTGGGTGAAGCATCATGACCGAAACGGCAAAGATGTACGGCGGAAGCCTGTACGATCTGGCAGCGGAAGAGGGGCTTGAGACCCGCATCCTGGGCGAGCTGGACGAGGCAGTGGACCTTCTCAAGGCGAACCCGGACTACCTGCGGCTGCTCAGCACCCCCAGCATCCCCAAAAAGGAGCGCTGCGGCCTGCTGGACGAAGCCCTGCGGGGGCAGGTCCATCTCTATGTGCTGAACTTTCTGAAGATCCTGTGCGAGAAGGGCACCCTGCGGGAGCTGTCCGGCTGCGCACGGGCCTATCGCATCCGTTACAACGAAGCACACGGCATCCTGGAAGCAACGGCCACCACGGCCATTGCCATGACGCCCGCGCAGGAACAGAGCCTGCATACCAGGCTGGAAGCCCTCACCGGCAAGACCATCGACCTGAAGACCAAGGTCGATCCCAAGGTGCTGGGCGGCATCCGGCTGGACATCGAGGGCACCGAACTGGACGGCACGGTGCAGAACCGCCTTGCCGCTCTGCGCAAAAACATTGCTTCGGTAACGCTGTAACAGATCAATCGAATTTCCACCCGAAATGATTTTTAGAATTGAGTGGTGAACAAACAAAGATGCAACTGAAACCTGAAGAAATCTCCAAGATCATCCGTGCGCAGATCAAGCATTATGAAAATGCCATCGAGCAGAGCGAGACCGGCACGGTCATTATGGTGGGCGACGGCATCGCCCGGGCCAGCGGTCTGGAAAAATGCATGGCAGGTGAGCTGCTCCAGTTTGACAACGGCGAATACGGCATGGCCCAGAACCTGGAGGAAAACACGGTCTCCATCGTTCTGCTCGGCTCCGACGTCGGCATCAAAGAGGGCAGCATCGTCAAGCGCACCGGCAAGGTCGTGTCCGTGCCGGTGGGCGAAGCCATGATCGGCCGCGTGGTCAACGCACTGGGCCAGCCCATTGACGGCGCAGGCCCCATCGAGACCACCGAGTACCGCGCCATTGAGAGCCGTGCGCCCGGCATCATCGAGCGCCAGCCCGTCAAGGAGCCGCTGCAGACCGGCATCAAGGCCATCGACTCCATGATCCCCATCGGCCGCGGCCAGCGTGAGCTGATCATCGGTGACCGCCAGACCGGCAAGACCACCATCGCGTCCGATACCATCATCAACCAGAAGGGCAAGGACGTCATCTGCATTTACGTTGCCATCGGCCAGAAGCGCTCCACCGTGGCAAACCTGGTGCAGAGCCTGACCGAAGCCGGTGCCATGAGCTACACCATCGTGGTGTCCGCCACGGCCTCTGAGCTGTCGCCCCTGCAGTATATCGCACCTTATTCCGGCTGCGCCATGGGCGAGTACTTCATGCACCAGGGCAAGCACGTCCTGATCATCTACGATGACCTGTCCAAGCACGCCGTGGCCTACCGTGCCCTGTCCCTGCTGATCCGCCGTCCCCCGGGACGTGAAGCCTACCCCGGCGACGTGTTCTACCTGCATTCCCGTCTGCTGGAACGTGCGGCCAAGCTTTCCAACGAGCTGGGCGGCGGCAGCCTGACGGCGCTGCCCATCATCGAGACCCAGGCGGGCGATGTTTCCGCCTACATCCCGACGAACGTCATTTCCATCACGGACGGTCAGATCTTCCTGGAGACCGAGCTGTTCCACTCCGGCGTCATGCCGGCCGTCAACCCCGGCATCTCGGTGTCCCGCGTCGGCGGCAACGCCCAGATCAAGGCGATGAAGAAGGTGGCCGGCACCCTGAAGCTGATCTACTCCCAGTACCGCGAGCTGCAGAGCTTTGCCCAGTTCGGCTCCGATCTGGATGCCGACACCAAGGCTCGTCTGGCCCAGGGCGAACGCATCGTGGAAGTGCTCAAGCAGAACCGTTCCGCTCCCGTGGCGGTGGAAAAGCAGGTCGCCATCCTGTATGCCACCATTCACGATTACCTCGTGAAGGTCAAGGTGCCGGACGTGGCCGAGTACGAGAAGGGCCTGTACGAGTACCTGGACAACGATGCCGCAGGTGCCGCCGTCATGGAGACCATCCGCACCACCGGCAATCTGGACAAGGACACCGAGGAGCAGCTCAAGAGTGTGCTCACGGCCTATACCGACCGCTTTGTCAAGGCGCATTAAAGGGAGGAGGCAGTAACGCATGGCTGGTTCCATGAAGGACATCAAACTGCGCATCAAAAGCGTAGAGAGCACCATGCAGATCACCAAGGCGATGGAATTGGTGGCTTCCTCCAAAATGCGCCGTGCCAAGGAGCGGGTCGAGCACAGCCGACCCTATTTTGAAACGCTGCACGAGACCCTGACCAAGATCGCGGCGGCAGACCCCCGCGCCCGCAGTCCGTATCTGCGCCGGGCCGAGATCAAGCGCACCCTGCTCATCGTCATTGCAGGCGACCGCGGTCTGGCCGGCGGATACAATTCCAATGTGCTCAAGCTGGCACAGCAGGAAGCGGGCGACCATCTGGTGCTGCCCATCGGCAAGCGCTCCGCCGAATATTTCGCCCACCACGAAGTGCCCCTGTTCACGCAGGAGGTGCTGCTGGCGGCAGATATCACGGTGGGCGAGTGTTTCCAGCTGTCCCGCCAGATCACGGAAGGATACCTCAAGGGCGAGTACGATGCGGTGAAGATCTGCTACACTCGGTTCGATTCCATGATGACCCAGACGGCCACCACTCTGGAGGTGCTGCCCCTGAGCATCGAGCCGACCGAACAGCAGAAGGCGGAAGCCCGTCGCAGTCAGATTTTGTACAAGCCCAGCAGCGAGGAAGTGTTCCGCGCGATCATCCCGGAATATGTGGCCGGCATCGTCTATGGTGCCGTGTGCGAAAGTGTGGCCAGTGAGCTGGCTGCCCGCCGCACCGCCATGGACGCCGCCACCAAGAACGCCGGCGAGATGATCGACCATCTCAATCTGTATTACAACCGTGCCCGTCAGGCTGCTATCACGCAGGAGATCACCGAGATCGTGGCCGGTGCGGAGATTTAAAACCTATCAAGATAAGGAGTTGTAGCCTATGTCCGAAAAACATATCGGCAAGGTGATCCAGGTCATTGGCCCGGTGCTGGACATCCAGTTCAAGGATGGCGAGCTGCCGGAGCTGCTCAACGCCATTGAGATCGACAACCACGGTGAAAAGCTGGTGGTCGAGGTGGCACAGCACACCGGTGACAACGTGGCGCGCTGCATCGCCATGAACAGCACCGATGGCCTGGTGCGCGGCACCGATGCCGTGGATACCGGCGAGTCCATCAAGGTGCCGGTGGGTGACCAGTGCCTGGGCCGCGTGTTCAACCTGCTGGGTGACCCGGTGGACAACAAGCCCGCCCCCGCCCCGGAAGCCTACTGGCCCATTCACCGCCCGGCCCCCAGCTACGAAGAGCAGCAGTCCACCACCGAGATCCTGGAGACCGGCATCAAGGTCGTGGACCTGATCTGCCCCTACGCCAAGGGCGGCAAGATCGGCCTGTTCGGCGGTGCCGGTGTCGGCAAGACCGTTCTGATCCAGGAGCTGATCTATAACATCGCCACCGAGCACAACGGCTACTCGGTGTTCACCGGCGTCGGCGAGCGCACCCGTGAGGGCAACGACCTCTACGGCGAAATGACCGAGAGCGGCGTCATCAACAAGACGGCGCTGGTCTACGGCCAGATGAACGAGCCTCCCGGAGCCCGTATGCGCGTGGCACTGTCCGGCCTGACCATGGCGGAGTATTTCCGCGATGTCAAGAACCAGGACGTGCTGCTCTTCATCGACAACATCTTCCGCTTCACCCAGGCCGGTTCTGAGGTGTCGGCTCTGCTGGGCCGTATGCCCTCCGCCGTCGGCTACCAGCCCACGCTGGCCACCGAGATGGGTGCTTTGCAGGAGCGCATCACCTCCACCCGCAAGGGTTCCATCACCTCCGTTCAGGCCGTCTACGTTCCCGCCGACGACCTGACCGACCCGGCCCCTGCCACCACCTTCACCCATCTGGATGCCACCACGGTTCTGAGCCGTGACATTGCATCCCAGGGCATCTACCCCGCTGTGGACCCGCTGGATTCCACCAGCCGCATCCTCAGCCCGGAGGTCGTGGGTCAGGAGCACTACGAGATCGCCCGCGCCGTCCAGAAGGTGCTGCAGCGCTACAAGGAGCTGCAGGACATCATCGCCATTATGGGCATGGACGAGCTGAGCGAAGAGGACAAGCGCACCGTCAGCCGCGCCCGCAAGGTGCAGCGCTTCCTGAGCCAGAGCTTCCATGTGGCGGAGCAGTTCACCGGTATGCCCGGTCAGTATGTGCCGCTGAAGGAGACCCTGCGCGGCTTCAGGATGATCCTGAACGGCGAGTGCGATGACCTGCCGGAGAGCGCCTTCCTGTTCGCGGGCACCATCGACGATGTGTTCGCCAAGGCGAAGAAAGGGTAAACCATGACGACCTTTCATCTGACGGTGGTCACGCCGGACGGCTGCGCCTTTGACGGGCAGGCCGAGCGAGTGGTCTGCCGCGCCATCGACGGCGACCTGGCCATTCTGGCCAAGCACGGCGACTACTGCACGGCCCTGGGCATGGGCGAAGCCCACATCGTGGACGCCGACGGCCAGCGCCGCCGCGCCGCCTGCATGGGCGGGATGCTCAGCGTGCTGGATGGGGAAGTGCGTCTGGTGGCCACCACCTGGGAGTGGGCAGAGGACATCGACCAGGCCCGCGCCGAGGCGTCCAAGAAACGCGCCGAAGAAATTCTGGCGCAGAAGAACCTGGACAAGCGCGACTATGAGCTGGCGCAGGCCCGCCTGAAGCGCGCGCTGGTGCGCACCTCCATCCACTGAATCCCGCAATAAGCAACCGAAAAAGGGGCTGTTTCCGTTTTGGAAACAGCCCCTTTTGGTCAGGTACCTGAAAAAATCATTACCGCATATTCGCCTTTTCGATCAGGGTGCGGATGTGGTGGGCCAACATCTCGACCGCAACGCTGTTTTCGCCGCCGTTGGGCACGATGATGTCTGCGCAGCGCTTGCTGGGTTCCACAAAGGCATTGTGCATCGGCTTGACGGTGTGCAGATACTGGTCGATGACGCTTTCCAGGGAGCGGCCGCGTTCCTTCACATCCCGTTCCAGACGGCGCAGGATGCGTTCATCGGCATCGGTGTCCACAAAGATCTTGTAGTCGAACATGGCGCACAACTCCGGCTCCACAAAAGGCAGGATGCCTTCCACAATGAGCACCGGGGCCGGCTCGATGTGCTGCACCTTGTCACTGCGGTTGTGGTTGGCGTAATCGTACACCGGGCAGTCGATGGCGCGGCCGGCCTTCAGCTCCTGCAGGTGGTAGATCAGCAGGGCATTGTCAAAGGCATCCGGATGGTCGTAGTTCAGCTTGCAGCGCTCCTCAAAGGGCAGCTCATCGTGACGCTTGTAGTAGCTGTCGTGGGAGATCAGGCGCACCTCGTTTTCGCCGAAATGTGCCCGGAGCCGTTTTGCAAGGGTGGTCTTGCCGCTGCCGGAACCGCCTGCGATGCCGATGATCAGATTGTTCATATGTGTGAGATCCTCCTGCGCAAATCTGCCGCTTTTGGTGGAAAAAACGGCGGAAATCGATTATAATAGAACCAACGTTCCGTGCCGCCTGCGGTCATGCGCCGCCGGATGGCATTTGATTACTCACATCATAACACAAATCGCACCGTTTTGACAGCCCGCAGACGGTTTTGCAGGAGGATTTTTATGAAAAAGCTCATTTTGGCACCCTGTCTGGATCAGACGGTGCGCTGGGTCAACGGCTGCGAAAGCGTCAGCGCGGTGATGCTCCTGCGGACGGTGGGCGTTTCCATCGAGCCGGATGCCTTTATCGCGCAGGACCTGCCCAAGGCCTCTTTGGAAGAGAGGAATGGGGTGCTCTGCGGCCCGGACCCGCACGGGACCTATGCCGGGGACCCTTGTGACCCCACCGGCTTCGGCTGTTATGCACCCTGCATCGTGCAGGCGGTGCAGCACGCGCTGGACCGCACCGGTGCGGCGGACTGCTTCGAAGTGGTGGACGAGACCGGCACCCCGGCGGAAGAGCTGTGCCGGTACATCGATGCCGGTCTGCCGGTGGTGTTCTGGACCACGCTGGACTTTGAACCGGCTCCCAGGGGCGAGACCCGCTGGCAGCTGCCGGACGGCACGGACTTTGCCTGGCGCAATGGAGAACACTGCGTGCTGCTGGTGGGCTACGATGCGGACCACTACTGGTTCAACGATCCCCACGGCAAGGGGCTGTGCAGGGTGCCCAAAGCGCAGGCAGAGCAGTGCCATGCCCTGCAGGGAGACTATGCCGTGGCCCTGCGCCGCCGGTGACGTTTTTTTCGCACTGCCTGGGCAAATCCTTCCTACCCAAGAAAGCGGATTTCTGCGATACTGGAATCACAAGAATTTTTGCAGGAGGACACAAGACCATGGGAAAAATCTTACTGATCGACATTGACGGCACGTTGGTGGACTACGAGAACCGCCTGCCCGCTTCCGCAGTGGATGCCATCCGCAAGGCGCGGGCCAACGGCCACAAGGTGTATCTGTGCAGCGGCCGCAGCAAGGCCGAGAACAAGCAGGAGATCTGGAACATCGGCATCGACGGCTACATCGGCGGCAACGGCAGCTATGTGGAGTCGGACGGCGTGGTGGTGATGCACCAGCTCATCACGGCGGACCAGTGCCGCCGCATCGTGGACTGGCTGAACGCCCGGGGCCTGGAATTCTACCTGGAGAGCAACAACGGCCTGTTTGCCAGCCGCACCTTCAAGGACGTGGCGGTGCGCATCATGGCAGAGTACAGCCGCCGCAAGGGCCGCGATGCCCGCACCGACATCTCTTATCAGGAAGCCTTCCCCGGCATGATCTGGGACGGGGAGCTGTACCGCGACGATCTGAACAAGATCAGCTATGTGCTGCACAGCTATCAGGATGCTCTGGACGCCCAGGAAGCTTTCCCCGAGATGCAGCACGGCACCTGGGGCGGCGCCGGGGAGACCGCACTGTTCGGCGATATGGGCGTAAAGAACATCACCAAGGCCCACGCCGTGGAGACCCTGCTGGTCCATCTGGGAGCCGACCGGGCGGATACCATCGCTTTCGGGGATGCCAAGGTGGATATCCCCATGTTTGAAGCCTGCGCCTACGGCGTAGCGATGGGCAGCGGCGGCGAGGAGATCAAGGCCGCCGCCGATTATGTGACCACCGATGTGGACAAGGACGGTCTGTACAACGCCTTTGCCCATCTGGGTCTGATCTGACAACAAAGGAGCCGCCATGCAAACCGAACAGCTGCAGCAGAATATGAAGGAAAAGGTCAAAGTGTTTGAGGACGGCGGCATCCGTCTGCTCAAAAAAGGGCAAAGCGGGCTGGTGCACGCCATTTTCAGCCGCTTTGGGCTGGTTCTGGTGCTGCTGCTCCTGCAGTTCGGCGGGCTGTTTGCCCTGCTGCGCTGGTTCGGCGGGCTGCTGCCCCACTACCTGGGCGGTACGGCGCTGGTCACGGCCTCCATGGTGTGCTACCTGCTGAACCTCGACATGGACAACAGCGTGCGCATCACCTGGCTGGTGGTCATTGCGGTGCTGCCGGTGCTGGGCGTGCCGCTGTTCTTCTATACGAAAGCGGACATCGGCCACAACGCGCTGAAAAAGCGGCTCATCGATCTGGAAAGCCAGACCCGCGCCCAGCTGCCCCAGCCGGAACAGGTGGAGCGGCGTTTGCAGGAGGACTGCCCGGGCGCGGCGTCGCTGGCACGGTATCTGCGGGGCCGGGGCGGCGGGTTCCCGGTGTATGAGAACACCGCCGTGACCTACTTCAACGGCGGCGAAGCCAAGTTCGAGGAGCTTCTGCGCCAGCTGGAGACCGCAGAGCACTACATTTTTCTGGAATACTTCATCGTGGACGAGGGCCTGATGTGGGGCCGCATCCTGGAAGTGCTGGCCCGCAAAGCCGCCAAAGGGGTGGACGTGCGGGTCATGTACGACGGAACCTGCGAGTTTTCCACCCTGCCCCGGGATTACCCAAAGCGGCTGGAAGCCCTGGGCATCCGGTGCAAGGTGTTCTCGCCGGTCACGCCCTTTGTGTCCACCCACTACAACTACCGCGACCACCGCAAAATTCTGGTCATTGACGGCCGGGTGGGCTTTACCGGCGGCGTGAATCTGGCGGACGAGTACATCAACCATGTCCAGAAGTACGGCCGCTGGAAGGATGCCGCCGTCATGCTGGAAGGCGAGGGCGTGCGCTCCATGACGGCGCTGTTTTTGCAGATGTGGTGCATTCTGCAGGAGCCGGAGTTTGAGCAGTTTTTGTCCCGGCCCATCCCGGCGGCGGCCCACGCCAGAGGGTTCGTGGTGCCCTATGGGGACTGCCCGCTGGACGGGGAACGGGTGGGCGAAATGGTGTACATGGACCTGCTCAACCGGGCACAGAAGTATGTGCACATCATCACGCCCTATCTGATCCTGGACGGCGAGCTGGAAACGGCGCTGCGGTTCGCGGCAGAGCGCGGCGTGGACGTGCATCTGATCCTGCCCGGGGTGCCGGACAAGAAATTCGCCTATGCACTGGCCAAGACCCATTACAAAGCGCTGCTCTCGTCCGGCGTGAAGATCAGCGAATGGACGCCGGGCTTCACACACGCAAAGCTCGTGGTGGCAGACGGCGTGGAAGCCGTGGTGGGTACCATCAATCTGGACTACCGCAGCCTGTACCACCACTTTGAAAATGCGGTCTGGATGCGCAAAGCGGACGGCATCCGGAACATGGAAGCGGATTTTCAGGCCACGCTGGCCCAATGCCGCACCATTGAGCCGACCCGGCAGAGCATCTGGCAGGGCAAAACGCTCCTGCGCCTGATGGGTCTGGTGCTGAAGGTCATTGCACCGCTGATGTGAAGAAAACAGAACTCCTTCCGTCGCCTTCGGCGACAGCTCCCTCGTAGAGGGAGCCTTTGACAGCCGGTAAGTTTTCCGCACTGCCCAAGGCCCCATCTTCGAGGGGGCTGTCTGCGAAGCAGACTGGGGGAGTTCTTTCGCATACAAAAAGGCCCGCTGCCTTACGACAGCGGGCCTTCGATTACCGATTTAACGTAAAATCAGCGCTTAGTTCTGCTTCATGCGAGCGAAGCAGTCAGAGCAGTAGACCGGACGGTCCTCACGGGGCTGGAAGGGAACCTTGCAAGCCTTGCCGCAAGCTGCGCAGACAGCGTCGAACATCTGACGCTCACCGCTGTTGCTGCGTGCGCCGCCGTTCTTGCGGGCGTCACGGCAGGGCTTGCAGCGCTGGGGCTGGTTCTCGAAGCCGCGAGATGCGTAGAACTCCTGCTCACCAGCAGTCCAAACAAACTCCTTACCGCAGTCCTTGCAAACTAAAGTCTTGTCTTCGAACATAGTAGTATCTCCTCTTTGTCAGTTCTTGCCCGCGGAAGGATTATAACCATACCTTTGGTTTTTGGGGACCATCGCGCTGATCAGTTAGCTTACCAGGGGCTTGAAGAATAAATATCCTCGGATTGAGGACTTTTCTATTGTACCGTTAATTGCCGCGTTTGTCAACCAAAAAACAAGCATGGGGCTTCGGATTTGTGGATATGACACAAAGCAGCGCGGATCAAACCGGCAAAACGACCAAAAAAGAGCCGCGCCCCCAGCGGGAACGCGGCTCCGGAACGACCTTTTGGGGTCTCCCTTATTTCTCGATGACTTCCTTGGTGTCGCGGGCGATCATCAGCTCCTCATCGGTAGCGATGACCAGGGTGCGGACCTTGGCGCCCCAGGCAGTGATCTCGCAGACATCGCCGACCGGGTGCTTGTTCTTGTCGGTGTCGATGCGGATGCCCAGCCAATCCATGTGGTGGCAGATCTTTGCGCGGGCGATGGCGTCATGCTCGCCGATGCCGCCGGTGAAGACGATGGCGTCCACACCGCCCATGGCTGCAATGTAGCTGCCGATGGTCTTCTTGATCTGGTAGTTCAGCATATCGGAAGCCAGCTGTGCGCGCTTGTTGCCGGCAGCAGCTGCCTCTTCCACGTCACGCTTGTCGCTGGAAACACCGGAGATGCCCAGCAGGCCGGACTTCTTGTTCAGGATCTCGTCCAGCTCGTGGCCGGTGATGTTCAGGGTGTACTTCAGGTAGTTGACCACAGAGGGGTCCAGGTCGCCGCAGCGGGTGCCCATCATCAGGCCGGCCAGCGGGGTCATGCCCATGGAGGTGTCCACGACCTTGCCCTGGTCCACAGCAGCGATGGAAGAACCATTGCCCAGGTGGCAGGTGATCAGCTTCAGGCGCTCGATCGGCTCCTCCAGGTATTCAGCAGCCTTGTGGGCAACGTACTTGTGACTGGTGCCGTGGAAGCCGTAGCGGCGGACGCCGTACTTCTCGTAGTACTCGTAGGGGATGGCGTACATATAAGCCTTCGGGGGCATGGTGCTGTGGAATGCGGTGTCGAACACGGCCACCATCGGGATGTCCGGTCCGAAGACCTTGCGGGCAGCCTCGATGCCCAGGATGCCGGCGGGGTTGTGCAGGGGAGCCAGCGGGCTCAGCTCGCGGATGGTGTTGATGACCTCATCGGTGATCAGGCAGCTGTTCTTGAACTTCTCGCCGCCGTGCACGACGCGGTGGCCGATGGCGTTGATCTCCTTCACGTCATCGATGCACTTACCCTCGCCGGTGGTCATCTTCTTCACGACCTCAGCAAATGCCTCGGTATGGGTGGGGAAGATGGCCGGGGTGGTGGCCTTGTGGCCGTTTGCCTCGTGGGTGATCATGCTGCTTTCCATGCCGATGCGCTCGCACAGGCCCTTGCACAGCACCTTCTCGCCGTCCATATCGATCAGCTGATACTTCAG
>CAKSZS010000028.1 GCA_934525845.1 uncultured Faecalibacterium sp.
TATTTGAAGTCCGTACAGATTTTTTGTACACCCCAAGAAGGAGCGTGATCTATGAAAGCCCAATACGGCATTTTAAGATTCAAAAAGTACAAGGGGCCTGCCATCAGCCCCATCGAAGCCCACAACGAGCGCACCAAGGAGCAGTACGCCAGCAACCCGGATATCGACACGAGCCGGAGCCGCTACAACCTCCATCTGGTGCAGCCGCAGGGCAGGTACCGGGAAGAAGCCGACCGCATGATAGCTGCCGCCCACTGCCGTGTCCGCAAGGACAGCGTGCGGGTGGTGGAGGCTCTTGTCACCGCCAGCCCGGAGTTTTTCAAGGACAAGACCAACCGGGAGATCAGGGCGTACTTTGCGTACGCCCTGAAATTTTTGGAGAGCAGGCAGCGCCCGGATACCTTCCTCTCTGCCGTCATCCACATGGACGAGAAAACGCCCCACCTGCATCTCTGTTTTGTGCCCCTGACTGCTGACGGACGGCTGAGCGCGAAAGAGATCATTGGCAACCGCAAGAATCTTGTGAAGTGGCAGGACGAGTTCTGGCAGCACATGGTCAAGCAGTACCCGGAGCTGGAACGGGGCGAAAGCGCCAGCCAGACCGGACGGGAGCACATCCCGCCCCGCATCTTCAAGGAGATGACCCAACTGACCAAGCAGAAGGAGCAGTTGGATGCCCTGCTGGTGGGCATCACCCCCTTCAACGGCAAGAGCCGTGCGGCGGAGATCAGCAAGGTGCTGGACAGCTATATCCCCAACGTGGCACGGATGAAGGACCAGCTGCGAAAGTACAACGTAGCCTTCACCAAGACCGCCGCCGAAAACGAAAAGCTGAAAGAGAAGAACAAGACGCTCTCTGCCTCGCTGGACAAAGCGAAGGAAGGGAGCGTCTTGAAGCGTCTGGAGGATGCCAAGCTGCGGCAGGACTATGAAGCCGCCCTGAAAACGCTGGACAGCATCCCGCCGGAGGTCATTCGTTTTTATGAGAACCGCACGCAGGAGCCTGTGGTGCGCCACGAGAAGTAAGGAGAACTGCCTATGTGTAATAAAATGTACGAGAATGTGAAATCTTTGGATTATACGAAAAAGTTCTTGCAGTCGGACTCTGATCCGGCTACAATGGAGGTGGTCACTCGAACCAATGCCGTCAAGTCTCCGACCAACAGCCCTGAGACCACAAAGCTGGTGTACACGGTGAAGGAGGTCGCACAGATGCTGGCCATCAGCCAGCGTGCCGCCTACAACCTGTGCAACAGCACCACCGAGTTCCGTGTCCTGCGGGCAGGCGGAAGCATCCGCATCCCGAAAGACAGCTTCGATGCGTGGCTCTACCGGGCAGCTTGATAAGGAGGCAAATCTATGGCATATATCACGAAACGCGGCAGCTCTTACAGTGTCCGCTACACCTATCAGGACGAGCACGGCAAGAGCTGCGACAAATGGGAGAGCTTTCCCACCAAAGAGGAGGCGGTGAAACGCCAGAAGCAGATCGAACATGAACTGGCGACCGGCAATTTCCTGATCCCGTCCACGGTGACGGTGGCAGAGTTCCTGATGGACTGGCTGCCCAAGCAGTGCAGCAAGCACAAGTGGGCACCCAAGACCTACCAGTCCAATCTGGCGCTCATCCAGAACCTCATCATCCCCTATATCGGGGAGATGCAGATGCAGAAGCTGCGGCCCTACCACATCGAAGCCCTGTACGACACCCTGAGCAAGACCCCCTGCGGACAGTATGTGGGCGGCAAGCGGCGAGACCTCTCGCCCAAGCAGCAGAAGCGCACCCTCTCCGGCACTACCCTCCATGAAGTCCACCAGTTGCTGCACAATTCCTTTCTGCTGGCGGTGGAGTGGGGCATCCTCATCAAAAGCCCCGTCCCGGTGGAAGCACCCAAAAAGACCACCCAAGAGCGCAGCATCTGGGAGGTGGAGGAGATGCGGGCAGCGCTGGACAGCATGGAGGACCCCATCCTGCATCTGGCGGTGCACCTGACGCTGGTGGGTGCGCTGCGGGAAGGGGAGGTGGCAGGTCTGACCCCGGAGGACATCGACTTTGATGCCGCCAACGGCATGGGCACCTTCACCGTCAACCGTTCCATGCAGCGGGTGCAGAAGGACACGCTGGCACAGGTGGACAAGGGCTGCATCCTCCGCATCTTCCCGGACAAGCTGGAGGGCAGCAAGACCTCCCTCATCCTGAAGGACACCAAGACCGAAGCCTCCTGCCGCACCATCTTTATGACCGCCGCCCTGCGGGAGGAACTGAAGCAGTGGCTGGAACGGCTGAAGCGGGAAGAAGCCCTCGACCCGGAGCGCTACCGCAACAGCGGGATGCTGCTGCGGCTCCCCAACGGTCTGGCGGTGGAGCCGGTGCTCATCCGCAAGAAGTTCCTGAAATGGCAGGACGCACACCCGGAGTTCCCCCGCATCGTCTTTCATGGTCTGCGGCATTCCAGTGCCACCTACCAGTTGATGATCTCCGGCGGTGACATCAAGGCGGTGCAGGGGACTACGGGACACGCCAGTGCGGATATGCTGGTGAACACCTACGCCCATATCCAGCAGTCCTCCCGTGTGGAGCTGGGCAAGAAGTTTGAAAGCGGCTTCTATGCCAAGCCCGACACCCCCAGCCCGCAGGCTGTACCCGCCGCAGGCGAACCCACCATCTCCATGACGGCTCTTTTGGAGTTGCTCAAGGATGCCGACCCGGAAATGAAGGCAAAGCTCCGCTTGGCCCTGCTCACCTGATGCAAAAAAGGGCACTGATTGCAATGCAATACAGCGCCCTACATAATCGGACATGGATAACACCGACCGTGCAAAAACCGTGCAGAAACCGTGCACCCATGGCTTACAAAACAAAAAAGCCATGAAATCTTTCGATTTCACGGCATTTTCTGGTGCGATGGAAGGGACTCGAACCCCCGGCCTACTGATTCGTAGTCAGTCACTCTATCCAGCTGAGCTACCAACGCATACGTTCCGTTCGGAACAAGACGTATTTTATCACGGTACAACCGTTTTGTCAACCTCTTTTTTGAAATTTTTTTGAATTTTCCGAAAAAGAACGTCTTTTTGGAAAAATTCTCCCGGACCAGTTCCAGCGCTGCCGGCCACCCCGGCGGAAACGCTCTGCCAGAACAGGGATCCCGCCCGGCCAGAACCCTCTGGCAGATGCCGTCTGCACGGTTCCGGGCGTTCCGACACGCGATCTGCCGCCAAAAAGGACAAAAATGGCAGATTTTCTATTTTTCCGTATATCGTTTTTGTCATAGTTGTGCTATAATAGCCTTACTAATGTTTGAAAAAATGCGTCCCTGCAGGGACACAGGGTGCGGGCCGGGCCGGTTTTGCGGCAAATTCATGGTTCGTTTTCCCCTGCAGAAGGGCAACACGGAGGGTAAATCCTATGAAACTGGTAAGCGTGGAAACTCCTGAAAAGAGCGTCTGCAAAATGACCTTCAGCGCAAGTGCCGAAGAACTGGAGACCGCCTCCAACGCGGTCTATGAGCGCACCCGCGCAACGTATACGATCAAGGGCTTCGCCAAGGGGGAAGCCAACCGGGAGCAGATCGAAGCAGACCGCGGCGAGCACACCTTCTGGTACGATGCCATCAATGACCTGATGGATCAGGACGTTCCCGCACTGTACGATGCCGCCATGAAAGAGCACGGCTTTGAGGCCGTGGATGAGCCGGTGTACGACCTGGTCAGCGTGAAGAAGGACGAGGGCTTTGTGGCCACCGCCACTGTGGCGCTGCAGCCGGAACTGAACCTGACCCAGACCACCGGCTTTGTGGTGGAGTGCGTCACCCCGGCTGTCACCGATAAGGAAATCGACGCGGTGCTGGAGCGCCGCCGTCACGCTGCTGCCGAGCTGGTGCCTCACAAGGGACCGGCCGTGAAGGGCAACGTGGTGCACATGGACTTTGAGGGTCTGCTGGACGGCGTGGCCTTCCAGGGCGGCACCGCACAGAACCAGTCCGTGCAGCTGGGCAGCGGCCGCATGATCCCCGGCTTCGAGGACGGCATCCTGGGCCACAAGGCCGGCGATGAGTTTGAGATCCATGTGACCTTCCCGGAGCGTTACCATTCCAAGGAGCTGGCCGGCAAGCCGGTCGTGTTCAAGATCAAGCTGCACGACGTCTGCGTGCGTCAGCTGCCCGCCCTGAACAGCGATTTCGCCAAGAAGGTCGGCAATGTGGACACCATGGAAGAGTTCCGTGAGAAGGTCCGCAAGCAGCTGTATGACGGCCGTCACGGCGGTGCGCTGAACCACGCCAAGGATCAGGTGCTGGGCAAGCTGGCCGACGCCGCAGAGGGCGAGATCCCCAGCGTGCTGGTGGAGAGCACCTACCAGCAGGAGATGCAGAACATTCAGCAGCAGCTTCAGATGCAGCATATGAGCCTGAACAGCTACCTGAGCCAGATCCACGAGACCCGCGAGAGCTTCACCGCCAAGGTGCACGCTGCCGCCGAGAAGAACACCCGCGCTCGCATGGCGCTGCTGCAGATCGCACAGCAGGAAAATCTGATCCCCACCGAAGAAGAGATCGACAAGCAGCTGGCGGAACGTGCAGAACGTGCCAAGAAGACGCTGGAAGAGATCAAGGAAAAGTCCAACATCCCTGCCATGCGCCGCAACGAAGGCATCCGCCGCGCTGCAGACTGGGTGATCGAGCATTCCACCATCGAAGAGAAGTAACCTCAAATATACATCAAAAATGGCCCCTGGAGAGACAGCCACTCTCCAGGGGCCATTGTGCTATAAAGAATTTACGCCAGCAGATTGAACCCCATGATGACGATGCCCAGCACCACCAGCACCACACCGGTGGCACGGTTCAGGGTCTTGGGGTCAGCCTTATTGGCAAACACCGCCGCGATGCGTGCCCACAGCAGGGTGAACACCACGCACAGCGCCCAGATATACCACACCGGTGCGCCGCCGATCATGAAGTGGGTCACAGCACCGGTCAGGGCGGTGAAGGTCATGATGAACACGCTGGTGCCCACGGCGGTCTTCAGCTCGTAACCCAGCACACTGGTGAGGATGAGCAGCATCATCATGCCGCCGCCCGCGCCGATGAAGCCGCAGATGAAGCCGATCAGCATTCCGCACACCACCGACTGGATGGCACGTTTTTTTGCGCTGACGCCCTGCATGGCTTCCTTGGTGGTCATGACCGGACGCACGATGAACTTGACGCCCAGCAGGAAGGTCATGAACACCGAGAAGCCGCCCATGGTGGCGGAGGGGACCTTGCTGGCCACCCAGCTGCCCACCACGGTGAACGCCAGCACGCTGACCATCATGATGAGGCCGTTTTTGATGTCCAGATTCTTGTTTTTATGGTAGGTATAGGCCGAAACCGCGCTGGCCAGCACATCCGAGGAAAGCGCGATGCCCACGGCCATATAGGGGTCCATGTGCAGGAAGGTGATGAGCATGGGGCTGATGACCGCTGCCGCGCTCATACCGGCAAAGCCGGTGCCAAGGCCGGCTCCCATGCCGGCAAAAAAGGTGACCAGAACCGTAAATAAGATGTCCATGTTATGCATTCTCCTTCAGGATCTCATCCAGATTGTTTCCCATGACCGCCAGGGTCGCAAAAAACGCTTCCCGCATCGGGGCATCGGTGTGGGCCAGCAGCCGCTCGAAAAAGGCGTTCTGCAGCGCACGGCCCCGCACAATGACCGGCTGAGCCCTTTCGGTGCAGTGCAGTTCCTGCTTCCGGCGGTCATCCTGCACCGTGCGGCGCTCCAGATAGCCCTCCTGCACCAGCTTATCCACGTTTACCGACACCAGATTTGCTTTGATCTTCCGGATCTCCACGATGTCCCGGGCGGTCTTGCAGTCCGGGTTGTTGGCCAGGAACATCAGGATGTCAAAGGCCGTCTGGGGCAGTTTCAGTTCCTGGCACAGCGGCTTGCACACCGCACTGTAGGCCAGCGAGGTCTTGATGGCAAATTCCATGCTGGGGTTCATCTTCCCGCTTCCTTTCTTTCAATTTTGAATGATTCATTTTTGAAATATTATAGTGGGTGCCTCCGGTTTTGTCAAGCAGCTGCACCAAAAAAAGCCTGCGCAGTTGTTCAGACTGCACAGGCTTTCGTTCACTTTTTCAGAAGAGCATGACCGCTGCCAGCCGCACCACGAAGGCACAGAGCCATGCCACCGCACACTGATTCAGCACCATAATGACGGCCCATTTGTTTCCCAGTTCCCGCTTGACGGCAGCAACCGCCGCAATGCAGGGCGTATAGAGCAGGCAGAACACCAGCAGGGGAGCTGCCTGCGCCGGGGTCAAAGCCGCCGACAGGGCCGCCGTGGAACCAAAGAGGATCAGCAGGGTGGATACCACGCTCTCCTTGGCCATAAAGCCGGTGATGAGGGCCGTGGACACCCGCCAGTCCGCAAAGCCCAGCGGCGCAAACAGCGGGGCGATATCGCCTGCGATCATGGCCAGAATGCTGTCCTGCGGGTAAGCCGTCAGGCTCAATTGCAGGTCAAAGTTCTGCAAAAACCAGATGACGATGGTGGCGCCAAAGATGACCGTAAATGCTTTCTGCAGGAAATCCCGGGCCTTTTCCCACAGCAGCTGCGCCACATTTTTCAGACCGGGCAGGCGGTAGTTGGGCAGTTCCATGACGAACGGAACCGCTTCGCCTTTGAACACCGTGCTCTTGAGCAGCAGCGCCATGAGCACCCCCACCACGATGCCGCCGAAGTACAGCAGCACCATGACCAGTCCTGCATACTGCGGGAAAAAGGCAGCTGCAAACAGGCTGTAGATGGGCAGCTTGGCCGAGCAGCTCATAAAGGGGGTGAGCAGAATGGTCATCTTGCGGTCACGCTCCGAAGGCAGGGTACGGCTGGCCATAACGCCGGGCACCGTACAGCCGAAGCCGATGAGCATCGGCACGATGCTGCGGCCGGACAGGCCGATGCGGCGCAGCAGTTTGTCCATGACAAAGGCCACGCGCGCCATGTAACCGGTGTCTTCCAGCATGGAAAGGAAGAAGAACAGGACCACAATGATGGGCAGAAAACTGAGCACGCTGCCCACGCCGGTAAAAATGCCATCGATGAGGAGGGAGTGGACCGCTTCGTTGACATTCCAGTTTGTCAGCGCCGTGTCCACAACACCGGTCAGGGCATCGATGCCCATTTCCAGCAGATTCTGGAAAAACAGGCCGATGACGTTGAAGGTGAGGTAGAACACCAGCGCCATGATGCCCACAAAGGCCGGAATGGCCGTATACTTTCCGGTGAGGAATTTGTCGATCCGGTTGGAGCGCAGCTGCTCTTTGCTCTCGTGGGGTTTGACCACCGTCTGCTCCACCAGCTCCTGAATGAAGGAAAAGCGCATATCGGCAATGGCGGCAGCACGATCCAGGCCGCGCTCCTGCTCCATCTGCACGATGATGTGTTCGATCATCTCTTTTTCGTTCGGATCCAGCTTCAGGGCCTGTTCAATGCGCACATCGCCTTCCACCAGCTTGGTGGCGGCAAACCGCACCGGGATGCCCGCCGCTTTGGCGTGATCCTCAATGAGGTGGATGATGCCGTGGATGCAGCGATGCACGGCGCCTCCGTGATCGTCCTCGCTGCAGAAATCCAGACGGCCGGGGCGTTCCTGATACTTTGCCACATGGACTGCATGGTCCACCAGTTCGTCCACGCCTTCGTTTTTGGCGGCGGAAATGGGAATGACCGGAATGCCCAGCATGGCTTCCATCTTGTTGATGCGCACCGTGCCGCCGTTGCCGCGCACTTCGTCCATCATGTTCAGCGCCAGCACCATGGGAGTGTCCAGCTCCATGAGCTGCATGGTCAGATACAGGTTGCGCTCAATGTTGGTGGCATCCACGATGTTGATGATGCCGGTGGGCTTTTCGCCGATGATGAACTGCCGGGTCACGATCTCCTCACTGGAATAGGGGGACATGGAGTAGATCCCGGGCAGGTCGGTGACTTCGGTTTCCGGATGCCCCTTAATGGCACCGCTCTTGCGGTCCACCGTCACGCCCGGAAAGTTGCCGACGTGCTGATTGGAACCGGTGAGCTGATTGAACAGGGTGGTCTTGCCGCAGTTCTGGTTGCCCGCCAGGGCAAAGGTCAGGGTCTTGCCCTCCGGCAGGGGATGCTCTCCCTTTTTGATGTGGTACTTTCCGCCTTCTCCCAGGCCGGGGTGTTCCACCATTTTCCCGCTCACCGGAACGTGTGCCGCCGGGGCAGCCTCCATCGGGGTGATGCCGATCTGCGCTGCATCATCCATGCGCAGGGTCAGTTCGTAGCCATGGATGCGCAGCTCCATGGGGTCGCCCATAGGAGCCAGCTTGACCAGGGTGACCTGTACCCCGGGGATCAGCCCCATATCCAGAAAATGCTGCCGCAGCGCACCGGTGCCGCCCACCGTGTCCACGACTGCGCTCTTGCCGATCTGCAGCTCTTTTAATGTCATATCGTTGCCCTTCTGATCGTATCCCGTCGAAATATGTTAGTTTGTATTAACAATAGTAATATAGGCTAACTTTGCAGGGTTGTCAATAGGGCGCCGGCACTTTTCCGAAACAGCCGGCCGGCAGCAAACAAAAATGCCGCGCACGCCCTGTTTCCAGAGAATGCGCGGCGTTTGAGCCGTATGCTTTTACTTTACGGTGTTGTAGCCGTCAGGGTTGTTCTTCTGCCAGTTCCAGCTGTCAGCGCACATTTCCTCGATGCCGTATTCCGCCACCCAGCCCAGTTCCTTCTTTGCCTTGGTGGGGTCGGCGTAGCACTCGGCAATGTCGCCGGGGCGGCGGGCTTCGATGACGTAGGGGATCTCCTTGCCGCAGGCCTTGGAGAAGGCGTGGATGACATCCAACACGCTGTAGCCCTTGCCGGTGCCCAGGTTGCAGATGAACAGGCCGCAGTTGGTCTCCAGTTTGCGGATGGCGCAGACATGGCCGCGGGCCAGGTCCACCACATGGATGTAATCCCGCACGCCGGTGCCGTCCGGGGTGGGGTAGTCATTGCCGAAGACGTGCACCTTTTCCAGCTTGCCAACGGCCACCTTGGCGATGTAGGGCATCAGGTTGTTGGGGATGCCGTTGGGGTCCTCGCCGATGAGGCCGGACTTGTGGGCACCGATGGGGTTGAAATAGCGCAGGAGCGCCACATTCAGGCTGGGGTCTGCCTTGCAGACATCCTGCAGGATGCGCTCGGTCATGGCCTTGGTGGTGCCGTAGGGGTTGGTGGTGGCACCCACGGGGAAGTCCTCGGTGATGGGCACACTGGCGGGGTCACCGTAGACGGTGGCGGAAGAGCTGAACACAAAGTTGTGGCAGTTGTGCCGGCGCATCACGTCCAGGATGACCAGGGTGCAGTTCAGATTGTTGTAATAGTATTCGATGGGCTTGGACACGCTCTCGCCCACAGCCTTATAGGCAGCGAACTGAATGACGGCCGTGATGTCCGGGCACTCCGAGAAGATCTTTTCCACATCCTCGTGCCTGGTCATGTCGGCGTTGTAGAACCGGAAATCCTTGCCGGTGATCTGCTTGACGCGGTCCAGCACCACCGGAGAAGCGTTATAGTAATTGTCTGCCACGACCACGTCGTAGCCCGCATTCAGAAGCTCAATGCAGGTGTGGCTGCCGATGTAGCCCGCACCGCCGGAAACCAAAATTGCCATAATTGAAACCCTCTCTCATTCCGTTCATTGCTGCTATGGTACCGGTGTTTCCCGGTCTGCCTAAAGAATACCGCTTTTCACAGGCGGAATCAAGGGATGCGTTTTTTATTGCGATGTATTTTTGTTGCATCTTTTGCTTTGGAACTTTTGATTTCAAAGCATTTTTTGCACCCTGCAAATGGATGGATAGCCCCATTTGTGCAAATGGGAGAAAGGGAAGGCGCCGAACCCTCTCAGTCAATGCCTACGGCATTGCCAGCTCCCCCGATGGGGGAGCTTTTCTCATTCGAGACACGCAAAAAACCTCCCCCTTTCGGGGGAGGTGGATTTGCGCAGCAAAGACGGAGAGGGTTACAATTTCCCGCACTGCTTGCCGGTGAAGAAGCGCAGGGTCGTGGTGGCGCGGAACACTTTGCCGGCACGGAGCACCGTTGTGGGGAACTCCGGGTGCGAAGGGCTGCAGGGGTAGTGCTGGGTCTCCAGTGCAAAGCCGCCGTATTTCTGCAGGGGGACGCCGCCCTTGCCGGGGCTGGGGCAGTCCTGCAGGAAGTTGCCGGTGTACAGCTGGATGCCCGGCTGGGTGGTGTACAGCTTCATGCTGATGCCGGTCTTATCGCTGGTGGCCCAGGCGCAGATGCTCTGGCTGGAACCCCGTGCCCGGTCAATGACAAAGCAGTGGTCGTAGCCGCCGCCCACCATGGTGGTCTGCGGGTCGCCGGAGTCGATCTCTCTGCCGATGAGCTTGCCCGCCGTAAAGTCCATGGGCGTATTCGCCACGGGCAGAATGCTGCCGGTGGGACAGCACTGATTGTTGGTCTCCAGGAAATTGGAAGCATACAGCCGCAGTTTCTGGTTCAGCACATCGCCGCCGCCGTCCAGATTGAAATAGCTGTGGTTGGTCAGGTTCACGAGGGTATCCGCATCGGAGGACACCCGATAGTCCATGCGGAAGGTATTGTCCTCGGTGAGGGTATAGCGCACGGCGATCTTCAGACTGCCGGGGAAGCCGTCCTCGCCGTCCGGGCTTTCCGCCTCCATCAGCAGGGTGTCGCCGAAGGACTTGACCCGGTAGATCTTGCGGTTGAAGCAGCCGTGCAGGTGGTTGGCACCGCTGTTGGCTTCCAGCTGGTAGGTCTTGCCGCCCACGCTGAACACCGCATTCTCAATGCGGTTGGCATAGCGGCCCACAAACGCACCGCAGCAGGTGCTGCTGGGGGATGTGAAATCCGCCTCATAATCCGCCATGGTATCGTGCCCCACAACGACATCCACAGGGCCGTTTTTCGCCGGCACGATGATGTTCTTGATGACGCAGCCATAATCCAGTACGCTGACCGTCAGGCCGCCGGGATTGGAAAGAATATACTCGGTTACATTTGCGCCCTCTCTGGTCACACCGAAGGGCTTGGAGCGGATCTGTGCCATTGGGCATTCGCCTCCTCAGGATTTTTCGGAACACGGCCGGGCAGACTGCCCCCGTCTTTCCACTGTATTTATGATTATATCACAGTTTTATGCGTTTGTGTGAGTCTCCTTTTAGAATTTGCATCCAATTTTTTGAGCGAATTTTTGTAGATTTTATAAGAAGTGTGTCCGCACGTTTTAAGCTTTGTTTAACCATCCTGCCCGGATCTGTGGTACAATCAGAACAGAATACGGGGAGGGATGTTTTATGACCATTCAGGAACGGCTCCGGCGCTCCAATCTCGTCATGCTGGTGGTGCCCGTTGTCATCGCCGGGGTGCTCTTTGCCGCCTGACTGGGCGCGCTGGCTCTGCTGCTGAACGCCGTCTATCTGCCGCGGCTGGGGCTGACGTTCCAGGACCTGCACAGCATGGGCGAAGAGATGGAACAGGTGTTCCGGGGGCTGAAGCTGTTCGTTGTCCTGTATGCAGCCGTCGTTCTGGCTGCTCTGCTGGCGGCGGTGGCCTTCACCAATCTGTACCTGACCCGCGCCCTGTTCGCCCACATCCAGAAACCGCTGGACATCCTGCTGCAGGGGGTGCAGCGCATCCAGAACGGGGACCTGGAAACGCCCATCTGCTACCAGGAAGCGGACGAATTCCGCCCGGCCTGCGATGCCGTGGATGCCATGGCGGTACAGCTGCGGGACTCTCTGCAGCAGCAGCGGGAGCAGCAGAAAAAGCAGGAGCTGATCGCCGGGATGTCCCACGACCTGAAAAGTCCGCTGACCACCATCCGCGCCTATACCGAGGCCCTGCTGGAAGGAGTCGCACCGGACGAAGCTGCCCGCCAGCGGTATCTGCAGACCATCTACGCCCGGGAGACCGACCTGGAAGCCCTGGTCAACCGGCTGTTTGAGCTGGCCAAGCTGGGGGGCCGGGAATATCCGGCGCGTCTGCAGCCCCTGCCCCTGCGGGAGACCCTGCAGGCCATCCTGAAGGACGCCGACCACGAAGGGGTCTCGGTGGACTGCGATGCCGTGGCAGACTGCACCGTGACCGTCGACCGGGAGCTGTTGAGCCGCATCCTGCACAACCTGATGGACAACAGCTGCAAATACGGTGCCGATGCGCTGACGTTCGGTGCCCGCACCGACGGTCTGGGTGGTCTGAACTACGCCCAGCTGCAGCCGCTGCAGCTTATTTACCTGTTCTGCTCCGGCGCGGTGGCCATCACGGCCATGGTGCTGCCCGGCATCTCCGGCTCCTCCATCCTGCTCATCGCGGGGGTGTACCTGCCCACCATTCAGGCGGTGCACAGCCTTCTGCGGTTCCAGCTTGCGGTCTTTCCGGGGCTGTGTGCGTTGGGCCTGGGCGTGCTGATGGGCATTGCCGTTTCCATCCACGCCATCCGCGCGGCTTTGCAGCGTTCCCGCAGTGCCATGGTCTGGCTCATTCTGGGCCTGATGCTGGGGTCTCTTTACGCCATCGTGAACGGCCCCGCCAGCCGGGACACCCCGCTTCCGGCGCTGCGCCTTGCCACCTTCCAGCTCCCGGCTTTCCTGCTGGGTGCCACCCTGCTGCTGGCGCTGGAAGGGATGAAAAAGGCCATGGAGAAGACCGCAGGGAAACATTGAGTTGAGGTTTTTCACGCAAAAGAGAGAGACAACCCTCTCAGTCAACGCCTGACGGCGTTGCCAGCTCTCCCGAGGGGCGAGCTTTTGGCAAAACCGGAAACTTTGCATGGACCACCAAAGCTTCCCGTATGGTGTAGGGAACGCATTCATGCGTTCCGTGTTCCCCAGTAGATGCAGTTTACCCGCGGAACGGATCAATCCGTTCCCTACAGGGTCCCATTGCAAAAACTCCGGGGAGTCTCCACGCAAAAGGACCTGCTGCACAGCTGTGCGGCAGGTCCTTTTTGCTTTTATCTTCTTTACACTTCCGGCTGTACCTTGCCCTGGGCGGCGATGAACTCGGCGGCATCGTCCGGGATGTCATCCAGGTCATCGTCACTGCCCACGTCCACATTGAGGGGCGGCTTCTTGAACAGCATATCGTACAGGATGGGCACGATATACAGGGTCATCAGGGTGGCATAGCTCAGACCGCAGATGATGACGATGGCCATGCCGCTCATGAGCTGGCTGGCCATATCGCCGCTGAAGACCATCTGCAGCATGGCCAGCACAGTGGTGAGGGTGGTCATCAGGATGGGGCGCATCCGGGTCTTGCCGGTGGCCACCAGGGCGGCGCGGCGCTCCAGACCGCCCAGACGCAGCTGGTTGGCGTAGTCCACGAACACGATGCCGTTGTTGACGACGGTGCCCATCAGGACGATGAAGCCCATCAGGGAGATCATGGTAAGCTGCTGGCCGGTGACCAGCAGGCCGATCAGACCGCCGGTGAAGGCCAGCGGCACGGTGAACAGCACGATGAAGGGGGACAGCAGGCTCTGGAACTGGGCCACCATGACCAGGTACACAAAGGGCAGGGCCAGGGCCATCCACTGGACCATCTCCTGCACCATGAAGTCCACGTTCTCGGTCTCGCCGCCCATGGTGTAGCTGCAGCCCTCGGGCATCCCGCCGCCGGCGGCAAACTCGTCCAGCTTCTTCTGCAGCACGCGGGACTGCACGGTGGTGTTGTAGCCTTCCAGCGTATCCGCCGTGACCGTAACGTACTCGGTCTGGTTCTCGCTGGTGATGGAGTCCGGCGCCGTGCCGGTCTCCCACTCGGCGATGTCCGCCAGGGTGCAGGTGCCGGTGGTGGTGGTGCCGTCGGTGGACAGCACGCTGGTCTCAAAGGTCATGTCCATCATGTTTTCCTTGGTCACCGGGTCGAGGTTGTCGGTGATCTGCACGTTCATGGTGGTGCCGTCCACGGTGACGGGGGTCTGGGCCGTGGTGGTGGTGGTCAGCCTGGCTGCGATCTGCTGGTAGACCTGCGCCACGGTCAGGCCGTAGGAGCGCACCTTATCGCGGTCCACCTTCAGGATGATGGTGGCATCGCCTGCGCCCAGACCGTTGGTGGCGTTGGCAAAGCCCTCGGTGTCGTTCACGAGGTCCACGACCTTTTCCGACAGGGAAGCCAGGGTGGCTTCGTCCGCACCGTACAGCTTGATGGACAGGCCGCTGGACAACTGGCTGGTCAGTTCGCCGGTCATGCCCGCGATCTCCACGGTGCCGGAACAATCGTCCACGCTGTTCACGGCGTCCACCAGCGCCTGCCGGGCGGTCTCGATCTGTCTGGAGGACAGGTCCTCTTTCAGCATTACATTGAACTGATAGGTGCCGTAGCTGTTGGCGGCGGCCAGCAGGTCGGTGATGGTGCTGGGCAGACCCAGCTGGCTGATGTCCATGCCGGCCACGCTGCTGTCGATGGACACGCCCACTTCCTCCACGTTGTCCACGGCGGAAGCGGCTTCCAGCACCTTGCCGGCCACCTCATAGGACTGCTCCTTGCTCAGGCCGTCCTGGGTGGTCAGAGTGATGGTGGCTTCGTTGCTGGTGATGGTGGGCAGCAGCTCAACGCCCATGCTCAGCACCTGCCAGCCGCTGAACACCAGCAGCGCCACCGCTGTGAGGAGGGGCAGAGCGCGGTGCTTCAGGCACCAGTCCAGACTCTGGGCGTACTTGTCCTGTACTTTTTCAAACCAGACCAGCCGCTTTGGCTCGGCCTTTTTCAGCACGGTGGAAGCAGCGGCGGGTACCACCGTGACGGCCACGATGAGGGAAGCCATCAGGCAGTAGCCGATGCACAGGGACATGGGCATCATCAGGCTGCGCACGATGCTGGAGGAGAACACCACCGGCAGGAAGACGCACACCGAGGTGAGGGTGGACGCCACCACGGACATTCCCACCTGCCTGGTGCCCTGCACGGCGGCACGGGCGGCAGGCACGCCGCGGCTGCGCAGACGGTAGATGTTTTCAATGACCACCACCGAGTTGTCCACCAGCATACCGATGCCGAGGGACAGACCCGCCAGGGTCATGACGTTCATATCCAGGCCGGTGAAGTACATGAGCACCACCGCGAACAGGACGGACAGCGGAATGCTGATGCCGACCACCAGGGTGGGCTTGATGTCTTTCAGGAAAAGCGCCAGCACCAGAATGGCCAGCGCAGCACCCACCGCCATGCTGGTGAGGATGCTCTTGATGATGATGGTGATGTAGTTGCCCTGATTGGACAGCACCACAACGTGCAGGCCGTCGTACTGCGCTTCCAGCTCTTTGAACGCGGCCAGGCAGTTGTCGGACACATCGCTGGCGCTGGAAGTGGCGTTTTTATAAATTTTCAGCACGGCCGCCTGCTCGCCGTTCAGGCGGGTGTAGCTGTCGGCAGCGTTGTCGATGACCTCCACGTCCGCCACATCGGACAGGCGCACGTCACCGTAGCCGTCCACGTGCAGCAGCAGGGCACCGGCGATGTCGTCCACGCTGTCGTATTCCTCGCCGACCTTCAGCAGCCAGGATTCGCCGTTCTTGTCCTCGACATAGCCGGCGGGCATGGAGAAGTTCTGGGCATAGATCAGCTGGGCCAGGGTCTCGATGTCCAGCTGCTTGGCCACATCGGCCTGGGCCAGCGCCTGGGTGCGGGCGGTCTCATACTCCTGCTTGGCGCTTTCCAGCTGTTTTTCGTATTCGTTCAGCATCTCGCGGGCTTCCGTGAACTGCATATAGGCGTTGAGCTGCTGCTGGGTGAAATCGCCCAGTGCGCCCGAGAAGGTGCTCATCAGGGCGGGCACGCTGTCCATGGCTTTGATGGTGTCTTCCAGCGTGCTGTAGATCACCTGCAGGCTCTGCTGCAGCTGCAGCTCGTCCGCCAGGTCGGTGGCGGTGCTGCCCTCGGTGCCGGTCTCGGTGTTCACCCGCTCCTGCAGCTTCTGCAGCGCATCGGTGAGCTTATCGGTGATGTCGCGCAGTTCGCCCACGACCTCGATGAGGGAATCGATGTCCCGCATACCGGTCTGGTCGAACTTGTCCAGCACCTTCTGCAGCCCCTGCTGCACCTCGATCAGAGCCTGCTGGATCTCCGGCTCCTTGACCACCGCGATGAGCTGGTTCACGCTTTCCAGCAACGCCTGGGCCTGCTTGCGCACCACCTCCACGGCGTTGCCCACCTCGTCCGACATGGAGCCGAGCACCGTGTTGGACACGGTATTGCCGAAGTTCTTCAGCTGCTTGTTGTACTCGGCGCGGCCTGCGGCGATCTGGGCTTCGGCGCTGTCCAGCTGGGACTTGGCACTGGCCAGCTGGGTGTCGATGATGCCCAGCAGCTGGGCGTTGATCTCATCGATCTTATCCTGATTCAGCTGCACCTGCACCAGCTTTTCCACCAGACCGCTGGAGGACACGCTGGACACGCCGCCCTTGCGCTGCACATAGGGCACCAGCGTATCCTTGACCAGGTCGGACAGCTCATACACATCGCTGCCCTCGCGGCTCACCGCCACCGTCATGAACGCGTTCATGTTCAGGCTGTACTCCACGATGGACGGGGTCAGACAGCTGCTGGGCAGGTCGCTCTTGGCCTGATCCAGCTTGTTGGATACCTTCACCAGGGCACTGTTCATGTCGGTGTCGTCTGTGAACTGCATCAGCAGAAGGCTGTAGTTCTCCGCCGAGGTCGCCGTGATCTTTTCCACGCCGGGCACGGTGAGTGAATTCTGCAGGACATCCGATACTTCACTCTGCACGCGCTCCGGGCTGGCGCCGGGATACACGGTGACCACCATCAGATACGGTGTGCTCACGTCGGGCAGCAGGTTGGTCTGCATCTTTGTGACCGCCACAAAGCCCAGGATCACAACCATAACAACAGCGACCAGCACCGTAAATGGCTTTTTGACACTGAATTTTTCCATTTTTCCTACCGTTTCTCTGCGATGCGCCGCAGCACCGCAGTTCTGCCCCGCACATGGGGCACTTTTCACACTTCAACCTCTTTATTATACACACAAGCCGGTGGCTTGCAACAGAGCAAACCACTTTCTTTCGCAAAACTTTAACGAATCCGCCGCCCGAGTGCACATCCGGCCCGCAGGCAGGACAGAATTTCGACAGCACACGCTTAACATACGACCCGGATGCTGCGATTGTTGCAGGCGTTCCGATAAAATTTGCCGGTTCTTTGCCGGAAATCCGCGTTCCCTTCCGGCGGCGGTACGAACGCCCCGGCCAAGGGCGCTTTTCCCGCCGGAGCCGATTTCCGCATCCTTTTGTTTTTTGCGTGGAAATGTGGTTTTGAATATGGTATACTAGTTTTTAGAATGGCGTAAAAGCCCCCTTTGGCGGGCTTACCCGATAGATGAATCACAACAACGAGGAGTGCTATGAAAAAAGTCATCTCTGTCCGTTTCAAGGAAAACGGCAAAAGCTATTATTTTGACCCCGCCGGTGCCGATATCCACACCGGCGATCATGTCATCGTGGAGACCGCCCGCGGCATCGAATGCGGCGAGGTGGTGCAGGGCGTAAAGGAGATCGCCGACTCGGCGGTGCCCAAGGCCCTCAAGCCCATTACCCGCATGGCCGACAGCGTGGACATCCGCCGGATGCGGCAGAACCGCGAGGACGAAAAGCGGGCCTACCGCACCTGCCAGGAGTGCATCGCCCGCCACGGCCTGGAAATGAAGCTGGTGGAGGCCGAGTACACCCTGGACCGCTCCAAGATCATGTTCTACTTCACGGCGGACGGCCGCGTGGACTTCCGCGAGCTGGTCAAGGATCTGGCCGGCATCTTCCACACCCGCATCGAGCTGCGCCAGATCGGCGTGCGCGACGAGAGCAAGATGATCGGCGGCCTGGGCATCTGCGGCCAGCCCTTCTGCTGCAGCCGCTTCCTCAAGGACTTCCAGCCCGTTTCCATCAAGATGGCCAAGGAGCAGGGCCTTTCGCTGAACCCCACCAAGATCAGCGGTGCCTGCGGCCGTCTGATGTGCTGCCTTGCCTACGAGGAAAGCGCCTACGAGTACCTGAACAGCATCATGCCCATGGTGGGCAGCACGGTGCGCACCCCGGACGGTCTGGGCACCGTGCTGGAGGTGAACCCGGTGTCCGGTTACCTGCGGGTGCGCTGCGGCACCGAGAGCCTGTCGCCCCGGTACTATAAGGTGGGCGTGTGCGAGTACATCAGCGGCGGCAAGCGCGCCCCCCGCCGCCCGGACCCGGACGACGATTATTCCGGCGTGCGCAACCCCGCCCCGGTGGTGGCTTCCTCGGACGACGACAAGCGCTGTGCGGGCGCAAACTGCCCCCGCCGCCGCGCCGAGAAAAAAGACTGAGGAATGAGAAGGTTAGTATGTTAAAACTAACCATTCTTCGTGATTTTTGCTAAAAATCTCCTGCAATTTTGGCCATAAGTTAGTCCATGCTTTTGTGCAACCCCACAAAAAATAAGATTTTGCGGTTTGCCCCATACGGTTAGTCTTGCCTTTTGTTTTCGGCTTTGTTAAAATGCAGGCAAGGATAAAGTTCCGGAGAGGCGTGCACAGCCGTGCCGATGTGCGTTTCTTCATACATGACATTCGGGCACGGGGATAAAAGGAGAGTTTATTATGGCACACAAGGTTTCTGACGCATGTGTTGGCTGCGGCGCTTGCGAGGGCGCTTGCCCGGTTGGTGCAGTCGCCATTGACGGCGGCGTTGCAGTTGTGAACGCAGATGCTTGCATCGATTGCGGCGCTTGCGAGGGCGCTTGCCCCACTGGTGCAATCACCGCTGAATAATCTCAGCTGATTGCCGAAAAGACGCATCAAGAGCAGCGGACCTGTCCAAGGCAGGCCCGCTGCTTTTTGTTTTTGCACAAATTCCGGGAGCAATTCCCTGTATTTTTTTAGAGAGGAAACGGCACGCTGTCTATGGAACATTCTACCGAAGTTTTGTATAATAGAACAAAGGTCTACTGTACGCCGGAGCACCGCTTCGGGTCGGATGCCCTGCTGCTGGCCCGCTTCTGCGAGCCGAAACGCGCCCAGACCGCAGCCGACCTGTGTTCCGGCTGCGGCATCGTGGCGCTGGAATGGCACGACCGGGGGCATCGCGGCCCCTGCACGGCGCTGGAACTGCAGCCCGAGGGCAGCGCGCTGCTGGCGCAGGCCGTGGCGGAACAGGACATCGGCCACATCACGCCCCGCTGTGCCGACCTGCGCAGCTTCCGGGACGACGAGGGCCGATTTGACGTGTGTGCGTGCAATCCGCCCTATTTCACGGACGGCCCCCAGAGCGCAAATGCCGCCCACGCCATCGCCCGGCACGAAAACACCTGCACCCTGGAAGATGTGTGTGCCTGCTCGTTCCGTCTGCTGAAGGACGGCGGGCGGCTGGCCCTGTGCCACCGGCCCGAGCGGCTGGCCGAGGTGCTGGCGGTGCTGCGGGCGAACCGGCTGGAACCCAAGCGGCTGGCCTTTGTCAAGAACAAGGCCGACGGGGCGCCCTGGCTGTTTCTGGTGGAAGCCCAGAAGAACCGCAAGACCGGCCTGCGGGTGGAGCCGGATATCTTAATTCGCACAGGGGCCGCTCTTTACGGGCGATAAACCCTCTCCGTCATCGCTGCGCGATGCCACCTTGTTCCCCTTCTGGCACTATCGTGCCACCTCCCCCGGCCGGGGGAGTCTTTCGAATGGGCGAGGTTTTCTCTCAATTCGGTAACGTTTCCCTCTTGTAGAAAAGCTCCCCCTGAGTGGACAGACTTCCCCCGGCCGGGGGAAGATGGCGAAGCCAAAAAGGGGATAGCTGGCTGCGAAGCAGACTGAGAGGGTTTTCTTCAGGAGGTAAATTATGGCAGGAACTCTTTACATTGTGGCCACGCCCATCGGCAATCTGGACGATATGCCGCCCCGGGTAGCAGCGACCTTCGGCGCGGCGGATTTCATCGCCGCCGAGGACACCCGTGTGACCATGAAGCTGCTGAACCATCTGGGCCTGAAGAAACCCATGGTCAGCTACTACGAGCACGCACTGCAGAAGGGCGAAGCCATTTTGCAGCGCATCGAGGCAGGGGAGAGCTGTGCCCTGTGCAGCGACGCCGGGATGCCCTGCGTTTCCGACCCGGGCGAGGTCATCGTGCGGGACGCGCTGGCCCGGGGCATCAAGGTGGTGCCCATCCCGGCGGCATCGGCCTGCGTCACCGCGCTGGCCGTGTCCGGGCAGGACACCTCCCGCTGGGTGTTCGAGGGCTTTCTGCCCGTGAACCGCAAGCAGAAAAAGGAGCGTCTGGCCGAGCTTCTGCAGGAAAAGCGCACGGTCATCTTCTACGAAGCCCCCCACAAACTGCGCACCACCCTGGACGACCTGACCGCCGCCTTTGGGGCAGACCGCAGCATCACCCTGTGCCGGGAGCTGACCAAGCTCCATGAGGAGATCTGGAAGACGACCCTGGGCGAGGCCGTGGACTTCTACAAGGCCAACGACCCCCGGGGCGAATATGTGCTGGTGATGGCAGGCGCACCGGCATCGGCCCAGGGCGAGGAAGAGCTGACCCTGGAGCAGGCGGCCCAGCGCGCGCTGGAACTGACCGGGCAGGGCTTCGGCCCCACGGCAGCGGCCAAAGCAGCGGCGCAGGGCACCCCTTATTCCAAGAGCGAAGTGTATAAGCAGCTGCTGCTTCTGCAGCAGGCTGCGGAATGATAAGAGGAGGATTCTTTCGTGACAAAACTTCTGGTGCTGAGTGACAGCCACGGCGGACGCGCTGCCATTGAGCGGGTGCTGCTGAAGGAGCAGAAAAACATCGACGCGCTGATCTTTCTGGGGGACGGTCTGCGGGACTTGGAACAGGCCCTGCCCCTGTACCCCAAACTGCGGGCCTACGCGGTGGCCGGCAACTGTGATTTCGGCGCATTGGAACCCACCGACGGCCTGGCCGCCTTCGATCAGGTGGTCGTATTCTACGCCCACGGTCATATGTACGGCGTAAAATACGATCTGGATACGCTGGCAGACGCCGCCTCGGCCCGGGGGGCGGAAGTGGCACTGTTCGGCCACACCCACATTCCCCATGCCGAGCAGCACGGCGAGGTGTTCTTGTTCAATCCCGGCTCTTGCGGCCGCTGCTACACCGGGCCGGACACCTACGGCATCCTGACGCTGGACGGCGGCAAGGTGACCGCCTACGAGCACAAAGAGGTACCAAAACAATGAGCATCAATGAGGTGCGCTATCTGCCGGAATGCGGCAGCACCAACGCGTATGTGAAAGAGCATTTTGAAGAGTTCGGCCCGGTGGCGGGCGTCTACACCCAGAACCAGACCGCCGGGCGGGGCCGTCTGGGCCGCAGCTGGGTGAACGCCGAGGGCAAGGCTCTGTACTATACGGCAGCCATCCGGGAACCGCTGGCCCAGCCTTCCACCCTGCCGCTGCTGGCCAGCCTTGCGGTGCGGCGGCAGCTGCAGCTGCGCTACGGCGTGGACTGCCAGATCAAGTGGCCCAACGACCTGCTGCTGAACGGCAAAAAGATCGTGGGCATCCTCTGCGAAGGCGTGAGCTACGGTTACCAGCAGCAGGGGCGCGGCATCCTGTGCGGCATCGGCATCAACCTGGCCCAGCCCCAGAGCTACTTCGACGCCGCCGGCCTGCCCAACGGCACCTCGCTGGCCCTGCAGGGAGCCAAGGTCGATCTGGACACCGACCCTGCCTGGCTGGCCGAGGGGCTGACGGACTTCGGCTTTGACCGCAATCTGTACACCTTTGCCCGGGACGGCTTTGCGCCCTTCCGGGAGGAATACAAGGCCGCCTGCGTCAACCTGGGACGCCGGGTCACCTTCGATCTGCCGGAGGGCGGGCAGGGCGCCGGAGAGGCCATCGACGTGGACGAAGAGGGCCGTCTGGTGGTGCGCACCGACGGCGGCGAGCAGCACGTCTTCACCGGCGAAGTTTCGGTGCACGGCATTTACGGCGCCGTATAAATACCGCAAAAACGCCCCGGCACGAGCTTGTGCCGGGGCGTTCTGCATGGTATGATAAGGCTGGTCAGCGTCTGCGCACCCTGCGCCGACGGCCTGTCCGCAGGCTCCCGCCGCAGGCCAGGGTGCCTGCCCCCAGCACGGCCAGAATGACGGCCAGTGCGGCGAGCAGCAGCAGGGTGGCCTTGCCGTCGGTGCGGAAATCGGAGACGTAGGCCCGATGGGTCACCAGATCCACGGTGCCCACCTCATATCCGTCCAGATAGACGGTGGCGGTGCCGATCTTCTGTCCCTCTTTCACGGTGGCGGAAACGCTTTCCGGCAGGTCGAAGGAGTAGGTCACCAGATCGCTTTCATGGCCGTATCCGCTCACCGGGGCAGCGGCATACAGCTCCGCTTCCGGTTCGGCGCGGCATTTGGTCAGATCCACGGTGGTCAGCACGGTTTCGGTATCCACCAGCGGCCGGTCTGCAAAGCTGACAAAGGCCCAGTCGAACAGGGCATCGAATTCGTTGTACAGGTGCTCTGCAGTGTCGCTGCCCAGAACCACCAGGCCATAGGTGTGGCCGTCCTGCTGGGCAAAGGCCACGGCACAGCGGCCCGCCAGGGTGGTGAAGCCGCTCTTGACGCACCGGACGTAACTGCGGTAGGTGCTGCTGCCGGTGTCCAGCAGGGGATTGGCCGCGGCGATGCTCCGCTCTTCCTTGTGCAGGTTGGTTGCCGGCAGGGTATAGGCTCCGGCGGATAGTACCTGCACCAGCGTCTCGTTGCCATAGCAGGCTGCGGCGATCTTGGCCATATCCTCCGCAGAGGCCACATTGCCGTAATCGTACAGACCATGGACGCAGGTAAAGGTGGTTCTGGTACAGCCCAGCTCTGCGGCACGGGTGTTCATCTGCTGCAGGAACGCTCCCAGACTGCCGCCCACATCCCAGGCGATGACGCTGGCAGCATCGTTGGCGCTGCTTACCAGCATGGCATACAGCAGATCGATGCGGCGCACCGTCTCGCCGATGCGCAGGCCCACGGTGGTGCCGTTGGCGTTCTGGATGTCCTTGAACTCCTGGGTCAGGTCTGCGGGCACGGTCACGGTACCGTTCAGGTCTTTGCCGCTTTCCAGCAGCAGCAGCGCCGTCATCATCTTGGTCAGGCTGGCCACATAGGAAGGCTGGTCTGCATTCTGTTCCAGAAGGGTCTTGCCGGTGTCTGCGTTGAACAGATACACGGCCTCGGTGTCACGGGCCGTCTGGATGGGCATGGGGTAGGCCGCAGATCCGGCCAGTGCCGTGCCTGCGGCAAACACCAGCGTCAGGAACAGCGCCGCCGCCCGGCGCAAGCGGGATGATGCCATAAACAGTTCCTCCTCATCGTAGGTTTATCCGAACAGGAAACTCCAGAGCCGCTCCATCTGGCTTACAGACGGCATCTGCGGGGTGCCTCCCATCAGCTCCGGATTCGTGAACGCCCAGTCGAACAGGGCTGCTGCTTCCTTGAAGATGTTCGCGCTGTCCGACCCCAGGATGACAAGGCCGAAGGTGCGGCCGCCCTGTGCGGCAATGGTCACAAAGCAGCGTCCCGCCTGGGTGGTGAACCCGGTCTTCATGCCCTGTGCATAGCTGCGGTATGTATCGGTTCCCTCGGTCAGCAGCTTATTGGTGGTGCGGAGAGTGCGCGCCCCGCTTTTGTTGGTGGCCGGAATGGTATAGCTGACCGTATTGGCGACCTGCATATAGGTCTTGTTCTCATAGCAGGCTGCCGCAATCTTGGCCAGATCCCGGGCTGTGGAGAAGTTGTTGGTGTCGTACAGGCCGTGCGCACAGGTAAAATGCGTGTTGGTGCAGCCCAGCGCCCTGGCCCGGGCGTTCATCTGCTCTGCAAAAGCGGTCAGGTCGCCGCCCGCCACATCACTGGCGATGGCACTGGCGGCATCGTTGGAGCTGGGCACCAGCATGGCGTATAGAAGATCGATGCGCCGGATCTGTTCCCCGGCCTGCAGGCCGATGGTATGCCCTTGGTTGGCGCGGATCCTCTGGAACTCCGGGGTCAGGCTGTCCGGGATCGTGATGGTCTCGTTCAGGTCCTTGCCGCTTTCCAGCAGCAGCAGCGCCGTCATCATCTTGGTCACGCTGGCAATGCAGCGGGGCGTATCCGCATTCTGTTCCAGAATGGTCTCCCCGGTGTCCACATTGAACAGGTAGACCGATTCGGCAGAATAGGCCGTCTGGATGGGCATCTCATAAGCAGCCAGGCAGGGCAGCACGACCGCAATGGCCAGAACCGCCGTCAGCAGCAGCGCTGTGACCCGGCAGAAGACAGATTTTTTGTGCATTTGTACGCTTCCTCCTGAAGTTTTCGCTTCCTACACTATTAAGAATACCATAAACGAACCAAAAGAGAAAGGTGGTTTTTCAACAATGTTCTTGACCTTTGGTGGAAAAACGCCCCGGGATGCCGGGGCAGCCTTTGTAGCGCCCAACGCCACGGTACAGGGGGATGTCCTTCTGCAGCCGGGTGCCACGGTGTGGTACGGAGCTGTCCTGCGGGGCGATGACGGCACCCTGACCATCGGCGAAAACAGCAACGTACAGGACAATGCGGTGCTTCACTGCGATGTGGGCGGTGCGGTGACGCTGGGCCGAAACGTAACGGTCGGCCACAGTGCGCTGGTGCATGGCTGCACTGTGGGGGACGGCAGCCTCATCGGGATGCACGCCACCCTGCTGAATCACTGCGTCGTGGGCCGGAACTGCATCATCGGGGCCGGGGCACTGGTTCCGGAAGGCATGGTCATCCCGGACAATTCGGTGGCCGTGGGCGTCCCCGCCCGGGTCATCAAGCAGGTGACGCCGGAACAGATCGCTGCCAGTCTGCGCAATGCCGCCCATTATGTGGAGCACGGCCGTCTGCACGCCGCCGAGCTGAAAAAGCAGGCGTAAACCCGTTGTTTTTTCGCGGCAAAAACTTTTTCTGTTTTTTCGAATTTTTCACAAAAATATAATGACTTTTTTCCGAAAATCGGTTATACTAAGTTTCGTAGAGGATGCGGGGCCGCAACCGCCCTTCTACACATGATTCCTCCTCACACCAAAGCAATACCCCAAACAGGAACCCCCTCCGGTGTACCGCAAGCGCCGGAGGGGGTTCCTGTTTTCTTTTCTGCAAAGCGGGAGATTCACTGCCCCGCCGGCCCAAGCTTTGCGGCAAGCACCGCCAGCGTGATCTTCGGGTTGCTGTTGCCGTTCAGGTTCCGGATGGCGCTTTCGGCCAGGCGCAGCGCCCGCTGTGCCTCCCGCCCCTGCAGCGGAGCGTGGGAGCTGCCGCGCAGGCCTGCCGCGGCAACGGCACGGAAATCCGTGAGCAGCGCAGCGGCACCCGCCCGGTCTTTTTCATAGCCTGCCAGCAGCACGGCCGCGGCATAGCTGTCCCGGGCTGCGGCATCCCGGGCAAGTTCCATTGCCTTTTCCACCTGCGCCATCCGGGCTTCATCCCGCGCTGCCGCCAGCACGGTACCGATGTGGCCGTCGAACAGTTCGCTGTACAGGGCAGCGGCTTTTTTCTCCACGCCCTGTGCGGTGCAGTAGCGGGCGCAGTCGGCGGGGGAGACCGGCGCCACCGCAAAGCTGACGCAGCGGCTCCGGATGGTGGGCAGCACACTGGCCAGCGAATCCGCCGTGAGCAGGAACAGCACCCCTTCCGGCGGCTCCTCCATGACCTTCAGCAGGGCGTTGGCGGACTCCTCATTCATCCGCTCCACATGATACAGCAGCACTGCGCGTCCCTCGGCAGACAGACTGGTGTTGAAAATTTCACTGCGCATGGCCGTGACCTGACCCACCAGATATTTGCCTCCGCTGCCCATGCCGGTGACCGAAATGGCCTCCCGCACGATGCCGGTCTCGATCTGGCCGCTGTCACGCTTGCCGGCCTTGGCCACGGCGCGGCAGCATTCGCCCCGCAGCATGGCTTCTGCCGGTGCACCTCCGGCAGGGTACAAATAATCCGCCGCGATGCAGCGGGCCGCAAACCCCGCTCCCAGGCCGGCTTCTCCCACCAGCAGCACGCTGTGGGTCAGCCGACGGGACGCCAGCATCTGCCGCACGCTGGCCTTCAGTTCTGCATTGCCTTCCATTCGGTCCAGCATCATAAGAATGGCTGCTCCTTTTCTGTGTTGTTTCGCTGTTACCCCAGCCAGTGGGCCGGGAGTTTCTCTGAGGACCGTCCGCTGGGGTGGGACCCTGTTGCCCGTAGGGCAATAGGGCGGGCGATGGAATGGCCCGATTCGTGTCCGAAGAGAAGCTCCCGGCACGCTGGCCCTGTTGCAACGCGCGGTAAGGCAGGGGAACTCCCAACCCGCTTTCCAGGGTAGCTCATCTCCGGTTCTTCCGCTTCCACTGCTCGCGGCGGATCCAGGCCCGCACACTGCGGTAGGCCATGGGGCCGAAGAAGAGCCACACGTTCAGCATGGACAGCAGCAGGTTCAGCTTGCCCGGCAGCGACGCCCCCAGAAAGCTGAACACCCACAGCACCGCTGCAAAGAAGCCGAAATACTTCACCCGGATGGGGATGACGAAGAACAGCAGCACCTGCACCTCCGGATACAGCATGGCAAAGGCCAGCAGCAGGGAAAGGGAAAGGCAGTAGGTGCTGGCTGCACTGCTGGTGAGCAGGCAGGCCAGAACGGTGCCGAGCATACCGGTCAGGAAGTAGACCGTATAGCGGAAGTCGCCCCATTCCCGCTCCAGAGCCGTGCCCACGAACCAGGTAAAGTAGATGCCCAGCACAATGCTGAGGAGACTGCCGCCCGAGAAGGGGATAAAGACGAAGGTAATGATCCGCCAGATCTCACCGCTCAGCAAAAAATAGCGGTTCAGCCCCAGATAGCCGGTGACGGCAGCGTTGACGAACAGCTCGATGGCAAAAACGAGGATCTGCCCCGCCACCAGAATGTTGGTCAGGTTGGGGATGCCGAAGCGGCCATACTTCCGCTCCAGCCGGTTGAGCCAGTTGTTCATAAAAGGTTCCTCCCTTGCAGGATATTTTGCAGTGGGTCGATGTTGTTATTGTACCATGATTGCGCAGGGCATTCAAGAAAATCCGGGCGCCGCGGGGCCGTGTGCAAAACTTCTCCGCGGCCGGGTGTTCCACAGCCGGACGGCATGGGAAAAAGCTGGTTTTACAACCAAAAAGAGTACAGTTTTTCCGTCCCGGACAGAACATTCCACTTTTTCCACCGGGTTTTCCACCGCTTTTGTGAAAAAGAATCCCGTTTTCCCACGGTGTTTTCCACTTTTTCCACCGGGTTTTCCACAGCAAAACCATGTCCGAGGTATACAAGACGTAAAGATACCCGTTCCTTTCTGGAAATTTGCAGGGGATTTTGTGGGCATTCTGCCTTTTATAAAAAAGGAAGTCGAGGCTTTTTCTTTGTTTTTTACAGGATGCAGCCAGACGGCCGTTGATTTCTTTCCAATTTGGAATGCACCGGGGCCTAGTTTTCCACAGCTCCTCCCCGCCGCTGTTTTCCTGTGGAAAACCAACTGAAACCGACAGTTTTCCACCACAGGCCGGCTGTCCCGCACAGACGGGGCGGTGCTTGTATTTCGGAAGCGGCTGCGCTACACGGGAAGCCGCAGAATCAACAAGAAACGAGGGGAATTTTTATGCATATCGTCATCCGGCCCTACACCTGGGCCGACCTGCCCGCTCTGGTGGAGATCTTCCCTTATTACCATACACTGTAACCAAAAAGACTCCCGCTGGATTCAGCGGGAGTCTTTTGCTGTTACATCATATTTCTGAACACCAGCTGTGCGATCTGGAAGTACAGGATCAGGCTGCAGGCGTCCACGATGGTAGTAATGAAGGGCGTTGCCATGATGGCCGGGTCGGCGCCCAGCTTCTTGGCGGCCAACGGCAGCATACCGCCCACCAGCTTGGCCAGGATGACGCTGAAGAACAGCGATACGCTGACGACCACGGCATAGCCGATGACGTTCTCATACTGACCGGCGTACAGGAAGGTGTACATCAGGTAGATGCGCAGGCCGTTCACGATGCCCAGCACCGCACCCACGATGGCGGAGACCCGCAGTTCCTTGCCCAGCACTTTGAGGAAGTCGGAGGGTTCCACCTCACCCAGGGCCAGGCCGCGCACCATCAGGGTGCTGATCTGGTTGCCGCAGTTGCCGGCGGTGTCCATCAGCATGGGCATAAAGGAGACCAGCAGCGGCAGACTGACAAAGGCTTCCTCGTAGTGGGTGGTGACCATGCCGGTGAAGGTGGCGGACAGCATCAGGATCAGCAGCCAGGGAATGCGCTGCTTGGCGTGGGTCCAGACGCTGGTGCCGAAGTAGGTGGTGGCATCGTCATCTGGCAGAATGGCGGCCATCTTCTGCATATCCTCGGTGCTCTCGTCGGTCAGGACGTCGATTGCATCGTCGATGGTGATGATGCCCACGAACATTCCCTCGTTGTCCAGAACGGGCATGGCGGTAAAGTCGTAGCGCTGCATCTCACGGGCCACATATTCCTGGTCATCCGTGACCTTCACGGTGACCACGTTGTCATCCATGATGTCTGCAATGGGGGCGCTCATGTCTGAAAGCAGCAGGCTGCGGGCGGACACAACGCCCAGCAGGCGGTTGCGCTCCACCACATAGCAGGTGTACACCGTCTCAGCGTTCTCGCCCTGCTTCCGGATGGCATCAAAGGCCTGGCTCACGGTCATCTCCTTGCGCAGACGGACATATTCAGGGGTCATCAGGCTGCCTGCAGAGCTTTCCGGATAGTTCAGCAGCTTGTTCAGGCTCTCACGGGTCTGCTTGGAGGACTTTTCCAGCACCCGCTTGACCACGCCGGCCGGCATATCTTCCAGCAGGTCGGCGGCATCGTCCAGGCTCATCTCCTCGATGGCGCCCACCAGCTCCACATCCGAGAACGCGTTGACCAGATCATCGCGGGCTTCATCGGACATATAGGCAAAGGCCTCGGTGGCCACTTCCTTTTTCAGCAGGCGGAACACCACCAGGCGGTTGTTCTCGTCCAGCTCTTCCAGCAGTTCCGCCAGGTCGGCGGGCTGCTCTTCCTCGGTGACCTCGCGCAGTTTGACGTACTGCTTCTTGATGAGCAGCTTCAGCAGGCGGCTCTTGGTCAGCATCTCGGGGTTGGCCTTGACCTCTTCGTCCTTGGCCTCTTCCAGCTCCGCTTCGCGCACATCCTGCTTCAGGTCTTCGGTGGCCTTTTCGTCCAGGTCTCTGGCCAGCTTCTGGCGCACTTCGGCGGGGATATCGGCAGGCAGTTCCTGCACCGGCAGCGTCTGTTCTGCCGCCGTTTCGATCTTCTTTTCTTCTTCCATGGGGCGTACCTCCTCAGAGTTCTTTCACTGGGCAGAAGCCATTCTTCTGTCCGGAGGACGCAGCCGATCGGGAAACAAAAAACGCGCTGTCCTGCCCGCAGAAACTCCATTTCTGCGCACGCAAAACCGCGCCTTCCTCTGCTTCTGAACCGAAAACATGACCGTTTTCGTATTACAACGCGAAGAAGGCGAACGCAGCTGCTTTTGTTGTCCGATCCGCCGCGCCGGGCGTTCGGTTTGGACTATGATCCGGGTCCATTGTTCTGCGTTCACCTCCTGCATTCCTTGGATATTTTTATTATAGCGCCGCAAAAAAACCGGGTCAACCCTAAACCATGGATTTACAGGAATTTTTATTGTTTCTTACAGCAAAAAACAAAACGCCCTTTCCCGCGTTGCGGCGCGCGGGAAAGGGCATTTTGCTTGGATATTGCCTTGGTGTGAGGAGGAATCATGTTACACGGGAAACGGTTGCGGCCCCGCTTCCCATGGCAAAAGTATATCAGCTTTCACAATTGATTTGATGAAGAAGCTATGAAGAAACTGTAAAAAGGGCGTGGAAGATATTGGGAGTTTTTGTGTGAAAGGATCTGCCCTTTTGCGCACAAAAATACGCCCCGGTCATCGTTGCCGATGAGCGGGGCGCTAAAAACGATGTTCGTTTTTTCACTGAGGCAAGATCCCTGCCGAAACAGGTCTTATGCCGCAGGCGGAGCAAGGTATCTGCACGCAGACCTTATGCTCCTGACACACGCGGGGTGTGCTTTCAAGGACCCTCACGGGTGCTTTGGTATCTCAGGCCCCGGTGCCCCGCGCCGCTTGTACGGCGCAGAGCAGGGGAATGAAATCAGGAAAACCTCATTTGGGCGGGGGACTGTCTTTTCAGCCGCATCGCCTGCACAGGGTGGACGACTTGTTCAGTTTCGCACTGCTGCATTGCGCAGGAACCGCCAGTGCGGGGCAGCTGCTCCTCTTTCTTTTCCGGGAGCTGGGTGCCGCTGCTTCTGTCATCCGGGATCTGCAGGGAGGGAAGCTTACTTGTACAGCTCGACCAGACGGGTCAGGTGCTCGTAGCGGTCGTTTGCAACTTCCTGGTTGCGAGCGAACAGCTCCTTCGCACGGTCGGGGAATGCACGAGTCAGGCGGCTGTAACGGGTCTCGTTTGCCAGCAGTGCCTGATACTTCTCGTTGTCCACAGCCTTGGAGGTCAGGGTGAACGGATTCTTGCCCTTTGCCTTGTTGGCCGGGTTGAAGGTGAACAGGTTCCAGTAACCGGCCTCAACTGCCTTCTTCATCTCGTTCTGGCAGTTGGTCATGCCGCCCTTGACACCGTGCAGCTCGCAGGGAGCGTAGCCGATGATCAGAGACGGGCCGGGGTAAGCCTCAGCCTCAGCGATCGCCTTGACAGCCTGAGCCGGGTTAGCACCCAGTGCGATCTGAGCAACATAGATGTAACCGTAGGTCATAGCGATCTCGGACAGGCTCTTCTTGCTGATCTCCTTACCAGCAGCAGCGAACTGGCAGACTTCACCAATGTTGGAAGCCTTGGATGCCTGTCCACCGGTGTTGGAGTACATCTCAGTATCGAAGACCATGACGTTGACATCCTCGCCGGAAGCCAGGACGTGATCCAGGCCGCCGAAGCCGATGTCGTATGCCCAGCCGTCGCCGCCGAAGATCCACACGGACTTCTTGGCGATGTACTGCTTGCTCTTCAGGATCTCAGCAGACTTCTCGCAGCCAGCAGCAGCAGCCTTTTCCAGCTCAGCGATCAGGGCCTTTGCAGGCTCGTCGTTGGCCTTGGTGTTGTTCTTGGTTGCCATGAACTGCTCGAAAGCAGCCTTCAGCTCTGCAGATGCCTTGTCGGAACCAGCAACCTCTGCGATCTCCTTGATCAGGTTCTCGCGGACGGTCTTCTGGCCGATGTACAGGCCCAGACCATGCTCAGCGTTATCCTCGAACAGGGAGTTGCACCATGCAGGACCATGGCCGCTGTCCTTGTTGACGGTGTACGGAGAGATGGATGCGGTGCCGCCCCAGATGGAGGAGCAGCCGGTAGCGTTGGAGATGTACATCTTCTCGCCGAACAGCTGAGTGATCAGGCGAGCGTAAGAGGTCTCAGCACAGCCTGCGCAGGAGCCAGAGAACTCCAGCAGGGGCTGGTTGAACTGAGAGCCCATGACGGTATCGTCGGCCATCTTGGTAGCCTTCTTGGAGATGTTGGCCACGCAGTAGTCGAAGACTTCCTGCTCAGCAGCCTGGCTCTCCTGAGGAACCATGGTGATTGCCTTGGTGGGGCAGACGGTGACGCACTCGCCGCAGCCCATGCAGTCCAGAGGAGACACAGCCATCACGAACTTGTAGTCCGGGGTCAGCTTGTTGTCGCGGCTCTTGGTCTGTGCAGGAGCAGCTGCCAGCTCGTCAGCGGTCAGCAGGAAGGGACGGATGGTTGCATGAGAGCACACGAATGCGCACTGGTTACAGCCAACGCACTTTGCAGCATCCCACTCGGGGACGTTGACAGCGGTGCCGCGCTTCTCGTATGCAGAAGCGCCCTGCTCCCACTCGCCGTTTGCATTTGCCACGAAGGAGGAGACAGGCAGGCTGTCGCCGTCCATACGGGCGATGGGCTCCATGACGTCGCGGATCTGCTTGACCAGTTCCGGACGGCCTTCCAGAGCCTTGGGTGCGGGATCAGCTTCGGGGTTGGACCAGGATGCAGGGACGTCCACCTTGTGGATGGCGTCAACGCCAGCATCGATGGCCTTCCAGTTCATCTCAACGACGTCCTGGCCCTTCTTGCCGTAGCTCTTCTGAGCTGCCTGCTTCATGAAGTTGACGGCGTCATCAATGGGCATGACGTCAGCCAGCTTGAAGAATGCAGACTGCAGGATGGTGTTGGTGCGCTTGCCCATGC